>JBEKIZ010000043.1:0-43839 GCA_050011515.1 Terriglobia bacterium
AAAAAGTGACCGGCTTGAAATCGGAATCCGCGCCCGGCTTCATCCCGGAATCGTGCCCGAGTTCATTTCGGAATGCTGCCCGGGATGATTTCGGAATCGTGCCCACCTTGCCCCGGAATCCGCAGGGACTATGTCTATCGTCGTCTGAACCCTAGTCACCGGCAATTTATCCCACATAAGCGCCTGCCCTCCGGAGACGCACGATTTGAACAGGAGGAGCTTGTTGGATACTTGAAATCGCCTGACAAACAGGTTAGGGTTCCTATGTCGGGCTCGTCGGTCCGGGGAGGCATTGAAATGACCCGGAACCGAGACAGGAAAGGTTCCCTCCTGGTACGTGGACGCAGCCGCAAGTTCTGGCTGGTCCAATGGCCGGAGGGTGACAGGAGGCCCTCGCACAAGCTTGGTTGGCGCGATGAGATGACCGTATCGCAGGCCGAGCGAGCGAGGCGCCAGTGGATGGAGAAGGTCAACCGGCAACGCGATATCGCCGGTAGTTCGGTTACGCTTGAAGGCTTCTGGAATCTGCACTACTGGGACCAAGAACAACATCTGTACGGGGACGAATTGCAGTGCAAACGTCCCAGCACGAGACGGGATATGAAGTCGGTAATGATGCAGATCATGTTGCCCCGATTCGGCCCTCGCCAGATGGACTCGATCAAGACAGGGGAGATCCAGCAGTTCCTGGTAAGTACAATCGGGGCCACACTGGATGGGAAGATCAGTAGACAGACGGCGCTAAAGTATAAGACCTACCTGTCCAGCGTCTACACTGCCGCAATGCGACTGGAGTATGGTGTTAGTTACAATCCTGTTCGCGCGGTGAAACTACCCTCGCAGGGACCGGAGAGAGCGCGCACGCACCTGACCCCGGAAGAGGCCGTCACTATTGAGGAGAAGCTCACTGATCCTCGTCACCGCATGGCCTGGAAACTCTTCCTCTGGGCGGGCAACAGATGTGGCGAGGTTCGCGGGCTGCGATGGCAGAGTGTGGTGTGGGAGCACAACACCATCATTGTAACGGAGTCAGTGTGGGAAGGGAACTCAACTCCGCCGAAGACCAAAAAGGGTAATCGCAAGCTCGTGCTCACATCAAACCAAATGGCCGAGTTAAAGAAATACAAGGATAGTTGCTTCCCCGATGCCGGGCCGGAGGATTGGATATTCCCTGGCACGCGCAACCGCCCACTCGACTTGGGACTCCTCATGAGCAAGCACATCAAACCTGTCGCCAAGTCGCTTGGAATTGAAAGAATTCACTGGCATGCCCTTCGCCACCTCAACAATTCCGTAATGCTCAACGAAGGAGTTGATGTCAAGACTCGCATGGATCGGTTGGGTCACGTCTCTGAGAACACGAACATGATTTACTCCCACGTCGGAGATGAGACTCAGCTAGCAGCTTCAGAGGTCATCTGGCTGAGGTTGGAAGCTGCTCGGAAGGAACTGGAAGAGAAGCGGAAGGCGGTGTTTCAGCCCGTGCCTCCGCCCTTATCTGTGACCCAAACTGTGACTCAAGAATTACCTGCTCCGGTAAGTCATTGAGGGACTGGAGCCGGCGACCAGACTTGAACTGGTGACCCTCGGTTTACGAAACCGATGCTCTACCGACTGAGCTACGCCGGCACGACAGATAGAAAAATGCTCACCCGCGTCAGCGGAAATTCCCGCCGGACCTGCGGGTGAGCATTTTCGGAGGAGAATAGAATGGCGGACGCGCCCCGCCATCTAAACTCGGAACGAGTCTAAGAAAAACTTCCAAGCGATGTCAAGATAAATTTCAGGAATTTTTTTGTGATATAAGTCTTTAATTCTAAGTAACTTACACGTGCAATTCGCGGACAAAAGAGAGAATTCGAAGAAAAACCCGAATTAAGGAATTTATCCCTGTTTTTTTGCTTTATGCTGCTGAAACTATTGATGTTAGCTCTACTGAAGGTTTAACCGAATCAGCCGGTCCGCTTCCGGGTGCCCCCACTCCCAAGCGGGGAGGTATCTGGCTGTAATTCGTTGGGAAACAACGATTAACACACCACCAGCGATCCCTCCTCCGGCAAGAAGCAAGGTCAGGAAGACGTTTCCCATAATGAGTTCGAACAACTGCATGCCTATCGTTTTGTCCCCAGGGTATTTCTCGTCCCAGCTCAACTGCTGCGTCACTTTGAATTGGTCCAACAACTTCATCGCGGCGGCTTTGTTGTTAGCCTTAAGAGCCAAAAAAATAAACGACCCTTCTCTTCGTGCATATAGAGTATTCGCTCCACGATCCTGATTTAAGCCGAGCAGATCACTCATCGCCCCGAAGCGGAGGCGGGCGATCTGCGGAGTGGGGTAGCTCACCTCCATCATGGTAGATCGGGAACTGCCGACAAGGTATTCACCGACCTGAATCTCTGCGCCCTGGTCGAATCCTAACAGGTCGGTGCGGAAATTGGGCAGAACGCGCCGGGCTACTTCGGGGCCGATGATGTATTTCTCACTGCCAGGAATCAGACCCGAGAAAGGGAGAGGCGAAGGCAAGTTGGCCACGGAATCGCCCGCCGGCCGAGTTCCCCCCACAAAAATCAGCAAAGCGCGGAATTCGTTCGCGGAAAGCTGTGAGTCTTTGGGGCGAAGGAAACGGATGAAGCTACGTCCGCGCGCCATTAAGCTGACCTCCGGGCCCGTCATGGCAAGCTGGATGGCTTTTTCCGGATGCATGGACTCGTTCTGATAGTAGGTGAGCAGGCCGTAGGCGGCGCTTGCATCGGCAGCGGGTTCCAGGATGACTTCCACACGCACCCTATCAAGCTGGTACGTGCGCAGCTCGAACGATTTTACTCCGTACTCGCGTTCGACCGTCGGGTCTCCGCCGTATTTTTGGATTTCATCAACCCCCAGGCCTTGACTGGCTGCGAACCGCCAATTGGCCGCAGGGACAAGAGGGATGACGGAAACATCCTGGGCACAAGACAGCGGACGGGCTGCACTGAGGGTTAGCAGCAAGAGCGCGAAGGCTGAGACAACACGCTTCATCATCCTCAAGGATATCAGAATTCCGCCCCGGTCTTCGATGCAGATCTGTCGGAGGCTGCACGCTGGACGACCTTGACCCCGCCAAGATTGTTCACATAATCCAGGATTCCCTCGTAGAGCGCTTCCGCGATCTTCTGCCGGTAGTCAGGGCGTCGCAGCGACTTTTCATCGCGGGGGTTTGTGAGGAAGGAGATTTCTGCCAGGACGGAGGGCATGTTGGCGCCGATCAACACCACGAACGGCGCCTTCTTCACACCCCGGTCGCGTTGGTTGCCGCTCAATTGAGAAGTGCGCCGGTAGAATTCCTTTTGCAACTGCCGGGCAAACTCCTCGGACTCTTCGATTTTTTCCGTCATCGCGATCTTCTTTATGAGGTCCTGGAGTTCGTGCACCGACTCCTGGGACGTCGCGTTTTCTCTTGCCGCCGCCTCCAGAGCTTCGGGACTAGAGGTGAAATTCAAATAGTAGGTCTCGATTCCCCGCGCGCTGCGGTCGCGGCTGGCGTTGGCATGGATGGAGATGAATAAGTCGGCAGCCTTCTCGTTGGCAATTGCGGTCCTTTCCTCAAGTGGGATGAAAGTGTCGTTGCTGCGGGTCATGACAACTTCGCAGCCAACCTGGTGCTCGAGCAGCTTTTTCAGCCGCAACCCCACGTCCAGTACGACGTCCTTTTCCCGCAGCCCCGTTGGTCCGATTGTGCCTGTGTCGTGGCCGCCGTGTCCCGGGTCGATCACGATGCGGCCGATCTTGAGTCCCAGCACCCTCGTCAGGGTCCGGGAGCCGGATTCAGTGGGCGCAGCGGCTTTCGGCAGAACAGGCGCTCCCTTCGCCGGCGAGGGTTCAGGCGATGGCGTCCCCGTCTCGCCGGACGCTGGCGGTGTTTTGGGGGGTTTGAGGGAGGCCGTCTCGACCTCCTGTGTCTCCTCCGACGCTCTTGCCTTTCCAGTTGTCTCGCGCTCAGGCTTGGGCTTGGTGCTGCGCGTGGCGACTTCGGGTTTCTGGGCCGACTCGCTGCTGCTGGCGGGCTGCTCGGTTGCGGTCGAGCTTTCCTCCAGCCGCTGCGGGCGCGCCGTGGGCGCGCGAGCGGTGGACTCTTTCGCAGCCCGTTCGGTCTCCCGGATGAGCGTGCTGCCACCGTGGATGTCAACCACCAAGCGGAAGGGATTAGGCAGGGGTAATACTGAATAATCTTCGATCTTTTCTACATCCAGCACAACCCGCGTAACGGTTGAGGTGAACTGTCCCACGCGGATCTGGCGCAGAAAGCCGTCTTCTACAGGAAAAGTCTTTCCGACCAGGGCCGGGCTTAGGCGGGCGTTTTCAATGTCCAGCACGATGCGATCTGGTTTGGAGAGCCGGCTGGTCTCAAATTTCACTTCCTCGTCCACTCCAATGACGATGCGGGAGTAGTTCGGGCCCACCCAGCGGCGTACTTCTGTCACCTCCGGCAGCCCGCTGCCGCGGTGGCTTTCGGCGGTTTCGCGGTGGGGAGCTGACTGCGTGGCGGGGCGCTCGGCGTGCAACTCATCGATCGCTTCGATCTTTGCCTGCGCTTCCTCCGCTCTGGAGGACTTGGGATATTTGTCGAGGAAATTCTGGAAGGTCTTGCGAGCTTCTTCGGGGTTCTCAAGGTCGGTGCTGTATATCTCCCCGAGCGTAAACAAAGCATCCCGGGCGATTTGGCTGTGAGGGTACTCGGAGACGAGGAACTGGTAGGTTTTGACGGACTTAAGGTAATAGCGGTCGGCAGAAAAAGCGCGCCCCATCTCTTCGTAAAGTTCCGCCACAAAAGCGAGCGCCGTGGGAGTCTTGGCATACGCCGGGTCGAGCCGCGCGACTTCCTGGAAAGTCTCGATGACCTTCTGATAATCCGCCTTGGTGCGCTCGTTCTCGGGCAGAGACTCAAGCGTCGTCCTCATGCGGACCGCACGCTCGAATGTCGTCACGGCTTTTGCCTGGCGGGAGGCAGGGAGGGCTGGGAAAGAAACTTTGGGGAAGGCCAGAAACCCGGCTAAAAGAAATGCGAAGCAGATTCGTTTGTGCAGTTCGATCAATGTAGACCGTTCCGTGGCATTCAAATCACCGACCACCCCCCAGCAAAACTCTGTTCACCGAAAGGTGGATGGCCATGTTGCATTAACCCGAATCATTCCACATTGGAATAGTGCACCCCGCCTCGTTCGTCCACATAGCGGACAATGGCCGAAGCCTGCGGTTTGTTCCCGGCAGCATTCGTGCCAGACTGCGGTGATACCGATTGGTAAATGTCGGTCACCTTCCGCACGTAGTCCCGCGTTTCGGCAAAGGAAGGGATTCCGCCGAATCGCTGCACGGCACCTTCTCCGGCGTTATAGGCCGCCAGGGATAGAGAAAGGTCGCCTCCAAAAAGGTTCAAAAGGTGCTTCAAATAGCTGACCCCGCCTTCGATGTTCTCTTTGGGATTGAAGGGGTTTGCGACCCCGAATCGCTGAGCGGTCTCCGGAATGAGTTGCATCAGCCCCATCGCGCCTTTGCGCGAGACGGCCTTCGGATCGTATTCCGATTCGACTTTGATAATGGCGTGTACAAGTTGTGGGTCAATTTGGTGGCGGCTGGCAGTCTGCTCGACCAGGTCGTTGATCTCTGGCGGCGGAAGGGGGGCGTTGTCGGCCTTAACCGGCTGGATGGCGCGCGTGGCCATCTCGCCTTTGGCGCGAGCATCACTCGTGTTGATAAAGACCTTGCGCCCTTGCTCGTCTGTGATACTGACAATCTCGCCAGCGCGCGCCGGCCGAGAAAGCGACAAACCCCACACCACCAAGCAAGCGAAGACCATCAGGCAGCACTGGGTCCGATTATGCATCCGGCTCCGAAGCCGCTCCTGCGGCTCTTTAGAATTCATCCCTTCCAACTTACTCGCGGGTCCGTAACCGAATTTGGCGACCCACGCTCCTTACCCTGTCCAAGGGATCGCTGGCTTCCGCGTCCCCCAGCACCTCGGCGCACTCCGAGCGCCGAGCGTTCTTATGATTATAACATTCCCGCCAAAGCGTGCAAAAGCCAATTGAACGAAAGTACTGTGTCCCAATTCGACTGTAGGGCCGCCCCTCGGCCCGGCTTGGCCGGGGCCAGCCCCAGCCCTACATCCCGTATACTACCAACGTACTAGACTCATTACCCAGCAGGAAAGTTTGCTCGTGGTTTTTCTCTGACTCCTTCCCGGTGTGCGCGACTGGGTCGCGAATCTTGCATTTCTGTCCTGAATCCCGAATCCTGAATGCTGAATCCTTCTTAGGCTTTCCGTTTCGCTTGGTCGGCCACCGCCCGGGCGGCCTTGGCCACGGCTTCGGGATCGCCGAGGTAGTAATGCTGGAGCGGCTTGAGCTGGTCATCAAGCTCATAAACCAGCGGAATCCCGGTCGGGATGTTCAGGCCCACGATGTCCTGGTCCGAAACGTTGTCGAGGTACTTCACGAGCCCTCGCAGGCTGTTGCCGTGCGCGGCGACAATCACTCGCTTGCCGGACCGCACTGTAGGGCCGATGGTCTCGTGCCAGTAAGGGAGGGTGCGTGCTACAGTATCCTTGAGGCACTCGGTCAGGGGGAGTTCTTCGGGCTTCAGGCTCGCGTACCGCGGGTCTTTGCCAGGATAGCGGTCATCGTCCGGCGTCAGCGCGGGCGGCCGGATATCGTAGCTACGCCGCCAGATTTTGACTTGTTGCTCGCCATACTTTTCTGCGGTCTGGGCCTTGTTCAAACCCTGCAGCGCGCCGTAATGGCGCTCATTGAGCCGCCAGGAATTGTGCACCGGAATCCACATCTGGTCCATCTCCTCGAGCGCCAACCAGAGCGTCTTGATGGCGCGCTTCAAAACCGAGGTGAAAGCGACGTCGAAGACGTAGCCTTCTTTGTTCATTTCGCGGCCCCCGTCAATCGCCTCCTGCATGCCCTTCTCACTCAGCCCAACGTCCGTCCAACCCGTAAACAGGTTCTCTTTGTTCCAGGTACTCTCTCCGTGCCTCAATAAGACCAGCTTGTACATGAATGCGTCTCCTCCATCATCAGAGATCTTGGCCACGCCTAATCGAACTTCCCATTATAACGGGATTGGACGAGGTCGCCAGAGACTTATGCGCTCGGTCGTCCTTGGCGCTGCCACAAGGCTCTGAGGTCACGCGCGCCGTGGATGAAGCCAAGGATGTAGACAGTATCTTTGCTCACACGCATTTTTGGGTTGGCGTGCCATAACTACGCCAGTTCTTTCGCCCCTAAAGCATTGCTTCGATGATCGCGGGGACGGCTTGGAGGGATTCATCGAGTTTCGCGGGGTTCTTGCCGCCGGCTTCTGCCAAGTCTTTGCGGCCGCCGCCGCTGCCCTCAACAATCGCGGCAGCCTGCTTCACGATTTTTCCAGCGTCGAGCTTGTGGGTAAGGTCCTTGGTGACCGCTGCGACAAGGCTGACCTTGCCGTCTGAAACACTGCCCAGCACGATCACGCCGGATTGGAGCTTTGCTCTCAGATCGTCAACCATCTGCCGCATGGCAGAGCGGTCCGTGACTTCCACGCGCGCTGCCACCACGCGCACCCCTTTCACTTCGCGCGCTTCTTTCACAAGGTCACTGGCCTGGGAGGTGGCGCGCTTCATCTGCTGTGCTTCGAGTTCTTTGCGGAGCTTTTTCTCGGAATCACTTAGCTTCTCGACTGCCTGGAGCAACTCCTCGGGCTTGGCGTGCAATGAGTCGGCGAGTAGCGCCAGCGTCTCGCTGGCTTGCCGCAGGTATTTCAGTACGCCTTCACCGGTCACCGCTTCGATTCGCCGCGTTCCCGCCGCCACGCTCGATTCGGAGACAATCTTGAAAAGGCCGATGTCGCCCGTGCGTCGCATGTGCGTGCCGCCGCAGAGTTCTTTTGAGAAGTCGTCAATCGAGAGCACGCGCACCTTATCCGCGTATTTCTCGCCGAAAAGCGCCATCGCGCCGCCAGCGACGGCTGAGTCCAGGTCTTTCTCTTCCGTCGCAACAACTTCGTTCTTCAGGATGTACTCGTTCACCAGATCCTCGATGTCGAGCAAATCCTGCTCATCGAGCGCGGCGTAATGCGTGAAGTCAAACCGCAGCCGATCGGGCGCGACGAGCGACCCGGCCTGCTTCACGTGCGTGCCGAGCGTTTTCCGCAGCGCCGCGTGCAGCAAGTGTGTTGCCGTGTGGTTGCGGCGGATGGCATCACGGCGTTCAGCGTCGACTACTGCGGTTACTACGTCACCCACGCGCAAGGTTTCCCTGATCCAGGTCCGGTGCACGGTCAGCCCTGAAACCGCGCAATAGGTATCTGCAACGTGAGCAAGCCGATGGTTATCTGTGCCGCGTTCCAGCAGCCAACCGGTATCACCGACCTGACCTCCAGCCTCGGCATAGAACGGAGTGTGGTCCAGGACGATTTCGACACGGTCGTCAAGGTTTGCTTGAGTCAGCGGCTGCCCATCCTTCACTATCGCGACAATCCTGCAATTGGGAGAGATGGTTTGCGTGTATCCATCAAAAGCGGTCTCTTGCCCTTCGCCGAGTTCTTGATAAACTGCGGGGGCAGCCTTCTTTTCTGTGGCTTTCCAACTGGCCCGAGCGCGCTCTCGCTGGTGACTCATGGCGTGTTCATACTCCGACCGATTGATCGTGACGGCGAAGTTCCTGGCGATGTCTTCGATGAAGTCGGGGCGAAGGCCAAAAGTGTCGTGCAGCTCAAATACCCTACCCCCGTCAATGCATCCCGCATAGCCCTCTGGGACGACCACTCCTGCGCGATTTATGGAAGCCGATGCAGAAACAGCCCCAATAAGATCTGAAAGACTACCTTTGCTGATGGAAAATTGGGATTTCCAGTCCCCAAACTTCACCTCTTTTCCAGTCTTGAGGGTCACATAGGTGTCGTCAAGGCGCTGAAGGCCGACACGGGTCGAACGCGCGTAGCTTTCCTCTTCTTTCTTGATCGCCTTAATGACGTGGTGAGCCATGCCGAGGAGCTCTGGGTAGGCGCTCTTCATCATCAACACCACATGGGCGGACAGTTTATGCAAGAACGGCTCGGTAACACTGATCCGCTGGCCGTGATAGAGGGCGCGGCGCATGATGAGGCGCAGGACGTAACCGCGGCCTTCGTTTGAGGGCAGGACGCCGTCAGAAATCAAAAACGTCGCCGCGCGGGCGTGGTCGGCGATGATGCGCAAAGACACATCTGTGTCATGGTTCGAGTCATACTCGACGTTTGCCAGGCTGGCGGCTTCGTCGATCACCGGTCGGAAAAGGTCGGTATCATAGTTCGAAATTTTGCCCTGCAAAACCGCCGCCAGCCGTTCGAGGCCGGCGCCGGTATCAATGCTAGGACGGGGCAGGGGAATCATGTTGCCCTGCTCGTCGCGATTGAACTGCATGAAGACGAGGTTCCAGATCTCGACGTAGCGCCCGCAGTCCTGGGGACAAGGAAAGGGACAATCGGGGTGTCCGAGCGTGCTGGCAGCGGGACCAAAATCATAGTAAATCTCGGAGCACGGCCCGCAGGGGCCGGTATCGCCCATGGCCCAAAAGTTATCCTTCTCATCCAGGCGAAAGATGCGGTCACGCGGCACGCCAACGTCCTTCGCCCAGATTTCCTCCGCTTCGTCGTCCTCGCGAAAAACCGTGACGTAAAGCTTTTCCGCCGGAATGGCGTAGTCCTTGGTGACCAACTCCCAAGCCCAGGGGATGGCTTCCTTTTTGAAGTAATCGCCGAAGGAAAAATTCCCCAGCATTTCGAAAAAGGTGTTATGGCGCGTGGTGCGGCCGACCTGCTCGAGATCATTGTGCTTGCCGCCCGCGCGGACACATTTTTGGGAAGTCGCGGCGCGCGAATAGTCGCGCTTTTCACGGCCCAGGAAAACATCCTTGAACTGGTTCATGCCCGCGTTCGAGAAGAGCAACGTGGGGTCATGGGCCGGGACGAGCGACGACGAGGGCAGCACGCGGTGGCCGCGTCCTTCGAAAAACTTCAAGAACCGGGTTCTGATTTCGCTGGATTTCATGTTCGATTCACAATTCACAATTCACTATTCAGAACTTCCCCTCTCCCCGCTTTCAAGGTCTGCGGCCTCCACTGCCTCCGCGACGGGCCGGAGTTCAGGCTTGGCGCGCACCGCTTTGATAATATCATCGCTGCGGAATCCGCGGCGCAGCAAGCTCTGGCAAAGCGAGGCCAGCTTGGCGTGGGTCAAGGGCAGCCGCAAGGTGCGGACTTTCTTTTCGAGGGTCTGCTCCAGCAATTCCCACTCGCTGGTCTCCCCGTAGACTTGTTGCAGGGCAGGTTCAATCTGGCGGTAATCAACGAGTTTGGCTTTCAGCTCGCGGCGGATGCGGTGGCGGCCGTAAGCGCGATTGCGGACCAGCGAGGAAGCATAGTGCTCGGCAAACTTCTTATCGTCCAGGTAGTGGAGTTCGCGGAGACGGGCAATCGCCTTGGGGACCTGGCTTGAGTCCGGATATTTCTTCGCCAGCGCCCGGCGCATTTCGGCCACGGAATAGGGGCGGCGAGCGAGCATCCGCAGGGCTGCGGTGAGCGGGTCTGGTGGCGCTTCTTTATCTCTTTGCAAACCTTTCCACCTCGCTGGCCCTTTCCATCTCGTCGCGAGTGGCGTCCGTCTCAGTTCGGATGCCGGCAATACGCAGCTTGAACTCGTCGGGGTTGGAGGAGTTGGTCAGAGCTTCTTCGAGCGTGATCAGGCCCTGCGAGTGGAGGTCGTAGAGTGACTGGTCGAAGGTTTGCATGCCGTACTGGGAAACGCCCGAAGCCAGGGCCTCCGTGACCAGCCGGGTTTTTTCGGGATTGACGATGCAATCCCGGATGTACTCGGTGGTGAGCAGGACTTCCACCGCCGGCACTCGCCCGATGCCGTCGGATTTCCTGACCAGACGTTGGCAAACAACGGCCTTCAGCGTGCTCGCCAGTTGCAGGCGGACCTGCTTTTGCTCAGATGGCTGGAACACGGCGATGATGCGCTGCACAGTCTCGGTGGCGTCCGTGGTGTGCAAGGTGGAAAGAACCAGGTGGCCGGTTTCGGCGGCCAGCAGGGCAATCTGGATGGTTTCCAGGTCGCGCATTTCGCCCACCAGAATGACGTCGGGGTCCTGGCGAAGGGCGGCGCGCAAGGCGGAGGCGAAGGTGGGTGTATCCACGTCCACTTCCCGCTGGTTTACAAATCCCTTCTTATCGCGGTGCAAGAATTCGATGGGGTCTTCGATGGTGATGATGTGGTCGGTGCGAGTGGAGTTGATGCGGTCCACCATAGCCGCCAGGGTTGTGGACTTGCCGCAACTGGTGGTACCAGCCACCAGCACCAACCCGCGCTTTTCCTCGCAAATCTTCTCCATCACCCTGGGAAGGGAAAGCTCCTCGAATGTCTGGATCTTGCTCGGAATCACGCGGATGACCATGCCGACGTTTCCGCGCTGCTGGAAGACGTTGACGCGGAAGCGGGCCAGCCCGGGGACGCCATAGGGCATATCCAGCTCGGTGTTTTCCTTAAACTTCTGCTTCTGCCGGTTGGTCATAATGCTGAAAGCAAAATCCAGCATCTGTTCGGGGGAAATGCGGGGATATTGGGTGAGCGCCTGGAGCTCGCCATCCACCCGGATGTAAGGACAATTCCCCACCTTCAGGTGCAGGTCGGAAGCCTTATTCTCGCAGGCGGTCCGAAGCAAGGTATCGATGGTCACGCTTTGGCTGCTCATGGCTGATCCTCGCTGCCAAGCATTCCTGATTCGGAACTGTAGCCCTCTCCTCTCGGGAGAGGGCGAAGATCCAATTCCCTCCCTGAACCTCTGGACCAAAGACTCTTACCGCGCCACGGCGACGGGCTGGCTGCAGAGGGTAAGCCAGCCATACTTGTCCTCCGACTGCCCCTGCACGATGGAAAGGAAGCGTTCCTGCAAGCTCAGGGTAATCGGACCCGGCTGGCCCTTGCCTACCACAATGCGGTCCACGGAGCGGATGGGGGTGATCTCCGCAGCCGTGCCGGTGAAAAAGACTTCGTCGGCGATATAAAGCATCTCGCGAGAGATGGCCTGCTCGATGACCGTGTAACCAAGCTCTTGGGCGAGCGTGATGACGGAATCGCGCGTGATGCCGGGAAGGATGGACGAGGAGAGCGGCGGTGTGATGATCTTGCCGTCGTGCACAATAAAGAGGTTCTCACCGCTCCCTTCGCTGACGTGGCCGGAGGCGTCGAGCGATATGCCTTCCACATAACCGTTGGTCAGCGCCTCCATCTTCACCAGTTGGGAGTTCATATAATTCGCGGCCGACTTGGCAATCGCCGGCAGGGTGTTGGGTGCAATGCGCTGCCAGGAGGAAACGCACACGTCCACGCCCTGCCGCAGAGCTTCCTCGCCGAGGTATTTCCCCCACTCCCAGGCCAGCAAGTAAATTTCAATCGGGTTATTGAGCGGGTTCACCCCGGCCTCACCGAAGCCCCGGAAAATCACCGGGCGCAGGTAACAGTGCTTGACGTTATTCACCCGCACCAGTTCCACCATCGCCTGGGCCAGTTGATCGCGGCTGAACTTCAGTTCCATGCGATAAATCTTGCAGGAGTTCACCAATCGGTCGGTATGCTCTTTAAGGCGGAAGATGCCGGGCCCCTGCGGGGTATCATAGCAGCGAATGCCTTCAAAAAGGCACGAAGCATAACTGACCACATGCGACGCCACGTGTATCGTGGCTTCGTTCCAGGGGATGAATTCCCCGTTGTGCCACACTTTTTGGAAATTCCTTACCGCCATGCCTTCCTCCCTAGCCCGTATTCGTAAGCGCGCGAACTGCCGGATCCTGCGCGGTTATGTTTCACTGCTTTAATGGCGCAGTTGCTGGAATTATAGCATGAAGCTTGCGCCGCCTTCGCGGATTCACCTGTCAGTTTGATGTAGAGGCGGCTTTACGCCGCCATTTGGCGAGGTAAACTGGCCGCTACAGCTCTAAAGTAGAGGCGGCTTTACGCCGCCATTTGGCGAGATAAACTCGCCGCTACGCGATCTTCAGCTCCGAAGTGCAATGCGGGCAGCGCGTCGCCTGAAGAGGAATCGACGAACAGCAGAACTTGCATTCCTTCAAGGCAGGCCCGGCGGGTGCCGGGGCGGGCTTAGGTCTCAGTTTGCTGACTTGATGCACAAGCAGGAAAATCGCAAACGCCACGATCACAAAGTTGATCACCGTGTTCATGAACAGGCCGTAGTTGAGCGTCGCCGCTCCCGCGGCCTTGGCCTGCGCCACGCTATCGAAGTGCCGACCCGTAAGGGTGATGAAGAGGTTCGAGAAATCCACTTTTCCCAGCAGCAATCCGATGGGTGGCATCAGGACGTCGTTGACCAGCGAGGTCACTATCCCGCCAAAGGCCGCGCCCACCACGATGCCAACCGCCATATCGACCACATTCCCACGCATTGCAAATTCTTTGAACTCTTTCAGCATGGATATTCCTCCTGGGCTTTGTCTCTCCTGTCGAGATCCAAGCTTTTCGATTGTCCAGTTTCCGCTTCCGCTCCCCCGCACACCTGTCGGAGAGCGGGGTCGGTCCTCGGGCGCATAGTATTCCTCCGATTGAATTGCGGTGATTCCTGCGGCATGTCTCTTGCCACCCGCTCAAGAATAGAGCACAAGATTCTATGTCATACTCTTCCTGCAAGCGAACTAATTTTGGTGAATTTCCGCAGGCTCCAGTATCATGATGAAGTGGCTGCCTGTGCCGACTTTTTTCATGGGGTGGTGACGAGGGCATTCTTGCTCACTCAGGGCTGCCCGGTACAATGACCATGGCAACTGAATCGGGCCGGGGACGGTCTGCGATCTCCCTGCCGCAAAAAAATGAAAGAGCGCCGGGGGAGACAAAGAGCCGCGTCCCGGCGATGTTCCGGGCCCTCCGGTCCCGGAATTATCGCCTGTTTTTCAGCGGCCAGATGATTTCCCTGGTCGGCACCTGGATGCAATCCGTGGCGCAGGCTTGGCTGGTTTACCGGCTTACGGGCTCGTCGCTGCTCCTCGGCTTGGTGGGCTTTGCCGGGCAAATCCCGGTTTTCCTCCTGGCGTCGATTGGCGGCATGGTGGCGGACCGAACGAGCCGCTATCGCATTATCATCGCCACCCAGACCTCTGCAATGTTGTTGGCGTTTGTCCTGTCGGCGCTGACTCTGCTGGGCCACATCAAGGTGTGGGAAATCATGGTGGTGGCCTCGTCACTGGGCTTGGTGAACGCCTTCGACATTCCCGCGCGGCAGTCCTTTGTGGTCGAGATGGTGGGCCAGCAGGACTTGATTAACGCCATTGCTCTCAACTCCGCCATGGTGAACGGCGCGCGCATCCTGGGGCCTGCCGTGGCCGGCGTGACGGTGGCCGCGATCGGCGAAGGCTGGTGCTTCTTTGCCAACGGGGTGAGCTACATTGCGGTGCTTGTCGGGCTCTTGCTGATGACCGTGACGCCACGCGCGCGAGGCAGCGGCCGTTCCGGATTCGAGAGCCTTGTGGAAGGCTTTCACTGGGTCGCGCGCACGGGGCCGATCCGCGCCCTGCTGCTCCTGCTGGGTCTTGTCAGCCTGACGGGGATGCCTTACATGGTGCTGATGCCGATTTTTGCTGACAGGGTTTTGCATAGCGGAGCGCGGGGTCTTGGTCTGCTGATGGGCGCTGCGGGAGTGGGGGCGATTATAGGGACGCTGGCGTTGGCGGCGCGCCAAGGCGTGCGTGGACTGGGAAGATGGGTGATGTTCGCCGCCATGGGGTTCGGGACCTCCCTGGTCCTTTTTTCGATGTCGCATTGGTTCTGGCTCTCCATACTCCTGGTTATGCCGGCCGGATTCGCGATGATTCTGCAAATGGCTTCCTCCAACACTCTCATCCAAACCATGGTCCCCGACGAATTGCGCGGCCGCGTCATGGCGGTCTACTCCATGATGTTTATGGGCATGGCGCCAATTGGGGCGTTGCTTTCAGGAGCGATTGCGCAGCATGTGGGAGCGCCGCTTACCGTCAGGCTGGGGGGGATCATCTGCTTGGCTGGAGGCGCGGTTTTCGCACTGACATGGCCGGCCCTGCGTGGCGAAGCGCGCCAGCTCATCCTGGCACAGTCGATGGCAGGAGGTGAGCCGGCCGAGGAAATGACCGGGCAGGCGATTTCTCTCGAGCGCGACGAGTCAGCAGGTACATCTACTGACGACTGACGACTGACCCGCCGCGCCGGGACAACTGACTTCCTTACAGCCTCGCAGGAGGGAGGAGAATTCAATGGCAGAAATCAAGACTGAGTGGATCACCTTGAATGTGGCGGACGGAACCACCTTGCGCGGTTATGTGGCCCGCCCCCAAGACAGCGCCCGGCACACGGGCCTGCTGGTCTTTCAGGAAGCCTTCGGCGTCAATGGGCACATCCGGGACGTGACCGAGCGTTTTGCGCGCGAGGGCTGCGTTGCGGTTGCCCCCGAATTATTTCACCGCACCGCGCCGGGCTTCGAGGGCGCGTACACCAATTTCGAGGCGGTCATGCCCCACATAAGGGCTTTGACCGATCGAAACCTTGAAGCCGACGTCGGCTCCGCCTATGAATGGCTGCGCGCTGACACTGGGACCCAAGGGCAGCCGATCGCGTGCATTGGCTTTTGTATGGGTGGGCGCGTGACGTTTCTTACCAATGCCGTGCTTCCCGTGAAGGCAGCCATTTCGTTTTATGGGGGTGGAATCGCCCCAAACCCCTTCGGCCCTGGCCTGCTCAGCCGCGCGGGCGATTTGCACGCTCCGCAGATGTTCTTTTGGGGTGGCTTGGATAAGCACATCGGCCCGGAACAGACCCATGCGGTGACCGAATCTCTTCGTGCGGCGGGTAAACCTTTCGTGAATGTCGAGTTCTCGGACGCCGACCACGGATTCTTCTGCGACGCGCGGTCGAGCTATAACCCCTCCGCCGCCAGGCAGGCGTGGGCGCTCACGCTGACTTTCTTGAACATTTACGCCAGGATGTAGCGCAGGTCCCGTTCTCCGGACCTGCGGTTCTTCATGGTGCGCTTTCAAAGGCCGTCGAAAAGCCGCAGGACCGAAAAGCGGGTCCTGCACTACCTGCTCTTGCGAGCCTTGCAAGAACTTCACTGGGTCCCCAGCCGTTCTGCCAGGAAGAAATTGGGAAAATGCGTTAGAATAATGACGGGCTTTCAGTGATCCACACAACAAAGGGAGGTAATCGAGCGCCATGCCGCATATTGACAAGCATCCATCCGGGGCTTTTTGCTGGATTGAACTTTCGACCACCGATCAGAATGCCGCCAAGAGCTTTTACAGTTCGTTGTTTGGTTGGGCCAGCCAGGATTTTCCCATGGGTCCAAACGACTTCTACACCATGTTTCAACTCGAGGGGAGGGACACCGGCGCTGCGTACACCATGCGTCCTGAGCAGCGGTCCCAGGGCGTGCCGCCGCACTGGATGATTTACATTGCGGTCGAAGGCGCAGACGACGCCGCAGGCCGCGTTGCGCAGCTTGGAGGGAAGTTGCTTGCGCCGCCGTGCGACGTTTACGACGTGGGACGGATGGCCGTCGTGCAAGACCCGACGGGAGCTGTTTTCGCCCTCTGGCAACCCAAAAGCCACACCGGGACGGGAATCGCCGGCGTGCCTGGCACCCTCTGCTGGGCGGATCTAGTGACGACGGACCCCGCGCGCACCAAGGAGTTTTACACAGGCCTGTTCGGTTGGAGGATTGTCAAGGGCGAAAATGATCCCTCCGGCTACCTGCACATCGCCAACGGGGAAAAATTCATCGGCGGAATTCCGCCTGCGAATTTTCTGGGTCCGAATGTTCCCCCTCACTGGCTGTTGTATTTTCTGGTCTCGAATTGCGATGAGACGGCTGCCAAGGCCCAGGAACTGGGCGCCAAGACCCATTTGGCTCCCATGACCATGGAGAAAGTTGGCCGCATGGCAATCCTGGCAGACCCTCAGGGCGCAGTGTTTGCACTTTACCAGGCGTGGCCACACAACTGATGTTTTCTTGACCTGATCAGATCCTATGGCCCAGCGCATCCGCGCTATTCGCCTGCAGCGGAACGACCGGGAGATCGCCCCCTCACTGTCATGCTGAGCGCAGCGAAGCATCTCGCTCTGCTGTTTCTCCGCGGAAAAGTGCAGTGCGAGATTCTTCTCCCGCAAGGCGGGACCAGAATGACAGCGTGCCAAAGCAGTGCATCGATGTCCTGCTGAGCGCCCACCCTCTGTTTTGTTGAATCCCGAATCCTGAAACCTGAATCCTGTCTTTCATTTTGCTCTTGACAAGAGGCTCGAGTGGAGGTAGCCTATGCGAGTTGTCGCATGAGCAAGCTTGCAAGCGAGGCGGGGAAGGAGGTTCAGAATCGGCCCGGCGGAGGGAGAAAGTCGGCAAAAATGCAAAAAAGATACTAAATAGAGGGAACGAACCTAAGGATCTGCTGAAAACGCAGGGGTTAGCGTTTTCAGAGCCCAAAAACGAACTGTTTCCTGAGTGCAATAAACGCCAATCAAACCGAAGAATGGGGCCAGGAATCCGCGAGTTGTGGGGCATTGAGTGGAACGAGAAAATGGAAATTGGAAAATAGAAACTGGAAAATGGGAATTGGAAATTAGGGCTGCCAGCTTCCAGTTTCTAGTTTCCAGTTTCTACTTTCTGGTTTCTCTCGTTTGTCGCGCACCCGGCCGGGCCGGAAAGTTTGACTCACTCCCGCCGAGCCGTTATAGTAATTCGACCTCGAAACTTTTGCGGGCCTGGTTAGGAGAGGGCGGAGTTGGACAAAGAGATTCCCAAGGTTTATTCCCCCGAAACTATTGAGCCTCACTGGGCGCGATCCTGGGTGGCGCAGAAGCTCTACCGCCCCTCTGACGACCCTGCTCGCCCGCGTTTCTGCTTGGTGATCCCTCCGCCCAACATCACCGGCATGCTCCATATGGGCCACATGCTGGAGCATACGGAGATTGACATCCTGATGCGCTGGCATCGCATGAGCGGCCAGGACGTCCTCTGGTTGCCGGGCACCGATCACGCCTCCATCGCCACCCAACTGATCGTCGAGCAGGAACTCGGCCGGCAGGCATTGCCCGATCTCGAGCCCGGTTCCTCAGCCCGCGCGGCCTGGCGCCGCGAAGGCCAGCGACGGCGCGTCGAGATGGGCCGCGAGAAGTTCCTGGAACTCTGTTGGAAGTGGAAGGAGCAGAACGGTGGGACCATCCGCCGCCAGATGGAGCGCCTCGGCGCCTCCTGTGACTGGACGCGCGACCGCTTCACCCTGGACCCGGCTTATTCGCGTGCCGTCCAGGAAGTCTTCGTCCGGCTTTACAACGAAGGGTTGATCTATCGCGGCAAGTACATTGTGAATTGGTGTCCCCGCTGCGGCACCGCCGTCTCCGACCTGGAAGTAGTTCACGAAGAGCGCCCGGGGCACTTGTGGTACATCCGGTATCCCTTTGAAGATGGTTCCGGTTCTATCACGGTGGCTACCACTCGGCCCGAGACCATGCTGGGCGATACCGCCGTAGCGGTAAACCCCGCCGACGAGCGATACCGCTCCGCCGTGGGCCGCAAATTAATCTTGCCGCTTCTCAAGCGCGTGATCCCCGTCATTGCGGATGATTTCGTGGACCCACGGTTCGGTACCGGTGCGGTAAAGGTGACGCCGGCTCATGACCCCAACGACTATGACATGTCGCTGCGCCACAACTTGCAGCGCGTCGAGGTGATCAATACGTCCGCAACCATGACGGAAGACGCCGGCCCTTACCTGGGTTTGGACCGTTACGAGGCGCGGGAGAAGGTTGTCCAGGATCTTCGCCAGCAGGGCCTGCTTGAAAAGATCGAGGATTATCCCCTGAGCGTCGGGACCTGCCAGCGGTGCAAGACGGTGCTCGAGCCTCTGCTCTCCGCGCAGTGGTTCATGAAGATGAAGGAATTGGCCGAGCCTGCCATCCGGGTGGTGGAAGAAGGGCGCATCCGCATCACCCCGGAAAACTACCGGAAGATCTACCTCGACTGGATGCGCAATATCCACGATTGGTGCATTTCGCGGCAGCTCTGGTGGGGCCATCGCATACCGGTCTGGTACTGTGACGCTTGCGGCGAAGTGATCGCGGGGCACGTTGCGCCACTGGCATGCCCCAATTGCGAGGCCGCGAGCCTGCGGCCCGAAATGGATGTGCTGGACACCTGGTTCAGCTCCGCGCTCTGGCCTTTCGTCACCCTCGGCTGGCCGGACGACACTTCGGACCTGCGCCGCTTCTACGCCAACGACCTCATGATCATGGGTTTCGACATCCTGTTTTTCTGGGGCGCGCGCATGATCATGATGGGCATGAAGTTCATGAACGACGTACCCTTCCGCGAGCTTTACATTCATGCCTTGGTGCGCGACGCGGAAAAGCAGAAGATGTCCAAAACCAAGGGCAACGTGATTGACCCCCTCGAGGTAACTGAAAAATACGGCACGGACGCGGTGCGCTTTGCCTTGGCCATTAGCGCCGCTCCTGGTACCGACATTGCTTTCAGCGAAGAAAAGATTGAGTCTTACCGGCGTTTTGCCAACAAGATTTGGAATGCCGGGCGCTTCATCCTTATGAACCTGCAAAAGCTGCCGGAAGCTTGGCACGACCAGCTTGCCGAGGCATTGCGGCCGGTTCCGGAACTGGGTTTCAGTGCAGTCACTTCAATTGAATCTTTGGCGCTGGCAGACTGCTGGGTCTTCTCGCGTTTGCAGGCTGTCACCCGGAAAGTGGACGAAGCCCTGGCCGATTACCGCTTCCACGAGGCGGCTTACGAGGTCTATCACTTTTTCTGGCACGACATTTGCGACTGGTACCTGGAATGGGTCAAGCCGGAAATCACGCGCCGTGACGATGGTGCCAAAGTTTCGCCGGCCTGGATCAACCTGGCGCGAGTGTTTGAATCCGCGCTCCACTTGCTCCATCCCTTCATGCCGTTCATTACGGAAGAACTTTGGCGCCGGCTTCCGCGCGCCGGGCGCGAGAGTTCCATATCCTCGACGGGTTTCAACCTGGTCAGCGAGCGTGCCGCGGACCCGATCTCGGAAAGGCAATTCGAGTTGATCCAGGATTTGATTGTTTCTCTGCGCAACGCCAAGGCGGAAATGGGCCTGCAAAAGGTGAAGCCCAGCGCGCAGGTGGGGTGCGAAGACTTGCGCTGGCTGGAACTGTTCCGCTCGCACCTGGAGACCATCCTGCGCCTTTCGGCCTTCCAGGCTCTGAGCTTCACGCGCGAGCGGTTGGAAGCGACGGCTCAAGGTGTGCGCGGCGGCCCGGTATTCGATCTACGCATTTTCCATGAAGAGCCAGCGGACCACGAAGCGGAACGGTCGCGTCTAAGAAAAGAGAAAGAGAAGCTGGAGCGGGCGCTTGCGCAAGCGAAGGCGCAACTTGAGAATCAGGAGTTTGCGGAGCGGGCGCCGCGGGAGGTCGTGCGGGGGGTGGAACACCGTCACTCCGAGATGAACGACCGCTACAAGAAAGTGGTCGAATCTTTGGAAAGGCTTGGCTGAACCGTGGGATACCTCAGTCCTTTGACCATTGGCGATCTCTCTGGACCACCGGACCTCTCTTCAGGAGAGCTGCGTGCTCTTGTCGAAATGGCGCTGGCAGAAGACCTCGGCCAAGGCGACCTGACGACCTCGGTTACCGTGCCGGCGGGAATGAAAGCTCGCGGGACCTTCCGCAGCAAGCAGAACCTGGTGGTTGCCGGGCTCCCCGTGGCGGCTATGGTGTTTCAAGTCCTCGATCCTTCCGTCAAGTGGAATCCCGCCCTCGAAGACGGCACGGATGTTGTGGCGGGAACCGTACTGGCGAATGCCTGCGGCCCCGCCGCCGCTTTGCTCGCCGGCGAACGTGTGGCGTTGAACTTCCTCCAACATTTAAGCGGGATTGCAACCTATGCGCGGCGCCTCAAAGAAGAGCTGGCGGGAACTCGAGCGGAATTCCTTGACACGCGGAAGACCACCCCGGGACTTCGCAACCTTCAGAAATACGCCGTCCGACTGGGGGGTGGCCAGAACCACCGTTTGCGGCTGGACGATGGAATCTTGATCAAGAATAATCACCTGCAACTGGTGGGCGGAATTCGTGCCACAGTGGAAAATGCCAAGCGCCATCGCCCCGCTGGATATCACATCGAGGTGGAAGTGACCAGCCTCGCCGAATTGGAAGAAGCGCTCGAATGCGGCGCCGACGGCGTGCTGCTGGATAACATGACTCCCCTGGAGGTCCGGCAGTGCGTGGTGCGCGCAGCGGGACACATACGGTTGGAAGTCTCAGGTGGAATCGACGCCACGAACATCCGCGCTTATGCCGAGACGGGTGTGGATTATATTTCCGTGGGAGCACTGACGCATTCGGCTCCCGCCGTGGACATCAACTTTCGTATCGAACCCGTGTAGGACGGAGCGATTTGGAGTGCGGTCCGCCGCGGCGGGCTGCCGCTTTCATCCGGCGAGCTTGCTCGCGCCTGGCTGGACCAGGTACGGCGCCTAAGCACACGGCCAGCAAGCTGGCCTGGGCGAAAGCGGCAGCAAGCTGCCGCACTCCAGAGCGCAGGGAGAGAGCTGGGACTCATGGCTGCCGGAAGCACCGGACGCAAGATCGATAAGATGATCCACCTATTGGTGAAGAACGCCATGGTAGTCGTTCCGGGGCCGAAGATTGCCTCCGAAATCGGGGTAACGCGTTCTGCGGTGTGGAGCTGGGTCAGGGAGTTGCGGGAAGTGGGCGTGGAGATCAAGGGCCATCACGCCACCGGCTATCAACTCTTGAAGATGCCGGACGTCCTCGTACCCAGCTTGATCCAGGCGGAATTGGGTGAAAATGAGATTGGACACAGCATCATCCACCACTTCCGGGCAGTCTCGACGAATACGGCCGCCTTGAATCTTGCCCAACAGGGGGCGGAGCACGGGACGGTAGTGGTGGCCGAGGAACAAACGGCTGGCCGCGGGCGTTTGGGCCGTACCTGGTACTCGGAAAAATCCAGCGGGATCTATGGGTCGGTCATACTTCGTCCACCATTCTCTCCGACCGCGGCCCCGATTCTCACCCTCATGGCCGGCGTGGCCACCCAACACGCCCTGAGTTCGGTCACGGGACTTGGCGTGGATATTCGCTGGCCCAACGACTTGCTGGTGAATGGGAAGAAAGTCTGCGGCATCCTCACGGAAATGAATGCGGAGCTGGGCCGGCTGCATGCCGTCGTGCTGGGGATCGGCATCAACGTCAATCATAGCGAGATGCCCGCCGAGCTGAAGCCCTTTGCCACTTCCTTACGAATCGAGAGCCAAAGGACCTGGTCGCGCGTGCAGATTTTCATTGCCTTGCTGAAAGAACTGGAAAGGTTCTACCACCTGCTCTTGGAAAAGGGTAGTGCCGCCATCGCCGAGCACTGGGCGGCCGCATCCACTTATGCCAATGGCAAGCGCATCCGCATCATGACCGCTGAGGCTGAATCAATTGCCACCACGGCCGGCGTCGATCCGAGCGGCGCGCTCCGGGTGCGGTATGACGACGGGCACGAAGAGACCTTGGTGGCCGGAGAGGTTGGGGAGGTGAAGTGAAAGAGTGGATTGTCCGTTGTTCGTTGTCCGTGGTCAGTCGCTCAGGGTCAACCATACGCGAGGTTGCCACAAACTGATAACCTGCAACGGACCACGGACCACGGACAACTGACGGCAAATCATGCTACTCGTCATCGACGTAGGAAACAGCAACACGGTTCTGGGAGTTTTCGAGGGCAAGGAGCTGCGCGCCCAATGGCGGCTGAAAACTGACAAGTCGCAGACCGCCGATGAATATGGCATCCTGACCCGTAACCTCTTCACGCTGGACAGTGTCCAGGCGAACCAGATCAATGGCATCATGGTGGCCAGCGTGGTGCCGACGCTCAACCCGGTTCTGGAGGAAATGGCCTGGAAATATTTTCACCTGAAGCCGCTCTACCTGACCCCGGGCACGCGCACGGGAATGGCCATCCATTACGATAACCCGCAAGAAGTGGGCGCAGACCGCATCGCCGACAGCGTGGCCGCCTTTGAGAAGTACGGCGGCCCCTGCATCATTGTGGACTTCGGCACGGCGATAACTTTCGACGTGGTCTCCGAGAAAGGCGAGTATTTGGGTGGGGCCATCGCGCCGGGTCTGGGTATATCCGCAGAAGCGCTCTTCGAGCACGCGGCGAAATTGCCGCGCGTCGAGATACGCGAGCCGCAGCGCGTGATCGGCACCAATACGGTGGCCAGCATGCAATCCGGACTCTTCTACGGAGCCGTGGGTCTGGTGGATGGCATCCTGGACCGCCTCTGCCATGTGCTGGGCAAGAAGACCAAGGTGATTGCCACCGGCGGGCAGGCGTCGCTGGTGGCCGGCGCCTCAAAATATAAGCCCCCCGTCGAGTCGTCGCTCACCCTCGAAGGCTTGCGGATAATCTACGAACGCAATCGTAAGAAGTAATCAGTTATCAGTTGTCAGTCGTCAGTTAAAGACTTCTGTCATTCCGAGTCCGCCGCGGCGGACGAGGAATCTCGGCGGCTTGTAAGTGGCCGGGGGCTGAAAGAACAACTGCAGACCCGCCGCGGCGGGTTCGCCCCGACAAGTCGGGGCTCAGAATGACAGCATCACACTGGTAACTGAATACTGGTAACTGAAAACTGATAACTGATAAGTTGGCGGCGGTGGAAAACTATTTCAATTACTTCACCGAAATCGAAGAACGCTACCAGCAATGCCGTGGGACGAAGACGCTCCTCTCACCTCTTGATTGGGCTCTCATCGAATCCTGGAAGGACTCCGGCATTCCGCTCGAAGCGGTTCTGGCGGGTATCGTGCGCGCTTTCGAGAAGTTCAAGGCACGCCAGCGAAAATACAAGATGGTCAACGCTCTGGCGTATTGCACGCAAGAGGTCCTGCGTGCCGCCGAGGAGGCGCGCGGCGGTGAAGCTCAGGGTGGCACGCGGAAGGATTCGCCTCCTCCTTTTACCTTGGAGGAAATCCTGCGCTTTCTGAATCGCAACGCGGAGACTGTGGAAATCGCCTCCCGCAAAGCAAGGGAGCAAGGCCGGCAAGTTCTGGCGGACGACCTGGTCTCAGCGGCGGCATCACTCCGCGAAACCGCCTCGCAGGAGCCCGCCAAACTTCTCGCCAACCTGGAAGAATTGGAGATACGCCTGACTGCTTTGGAAGAAAAGCTGACTGCTTCACTCACTCGCGCCTCTTCCGTCGAACTCCTGGCCGAGATCCAGGGACAAGTGGAACGCGGGCTGGGGCCTTACCGCCGGAAAATGTCCGGACCGCAGATCGAATCGTTGCAGCGGCAGTTCCTGAAGAGGCGCTTGCTGGAGCATTACCAGCTTCCGCGCTTGAGTTTGTTTTACATGTGAGGCGCAAGAGCCGTTTGCCCCGTCTAAAGATCGGGTGATCGGGAGATCGGGTGATCGGGTGAGCAGGAAACTCGAAATTCGAAAATCGCCGCGAGTCTCGATTTTCGGTCTTCGATTTTGGGTTTTCGACAGTTCACCCGATCTCCCGATCTCCAGATCTCCCGATGGTGCTCCCCGATGCCCTTTGAACTTACTCCTACCAAGCTGATTTACGGCGGCGAGGCTCTGGGCCACCATGCGGGCCGCACCGTTTTGGTTCCTCGTGTCCTGCCTGGGGAGCGGGCGGAGGTGGAGGAAGTTCGTACCGCCAAAGGAGTGGTCCATGCTCGACCTCTGCGGATTCTGCAAGCTGCCCCGGAGCGCATAGACCCACCTTGCCCTTATTTCGGCCGCTGCGGAGGCTGTCACTACCAGCACCTCAGCCCGGAATCACAGTCCACAACCAAGCGGGAAATTCTGCTCGAGACGCTGCGCAGGCTAGGGAGAATCGACTGGAAGGGAGAAATCCCGTTGCACGCCGGCCCTGCGTGGAACTACCGGAACCAGGCCCAATTCAAGATCGGCCGGCAAACCGACGGTGGAGTCGCGCTGGGCTTTTTCGAGCCCCAGTCGCACCGAGTCCTTCCCATCGAGTGCTGCCTCATTCTTTCGCCCTGCCTCAATTCCGTCCTGGCTGAATTGCGGCGGCCGGAGTGGGCGCAAGGGCTCGCGGATTTCCTGGAAATCGAGCTGTTCGCTGACCAGCGCGATGAGGAAGTCATGCTCACCCTGCGGGGCGAAGCCGCGAGCGTTGAAGGCGAACAAACGGGCCGTGGCCTGCTGGAGAGAATTCCGGGTGCGGTGTGTGTTGCCCTTGCATTCAGCAACAGATTCCTCGTACTCGGCAAGCCGGCGCTGAATTATTCCGTGGGTGGATTCAACTATCGAGTCAGCCCAGGCTCCTTCTTTCAGGCCTCGCGCTTTCTTAGGCTCGAACTCGTGACTTCGGTAACAGGCGAGGAGCGGGGTGAACTTGCCCTGGACCTCTTCGCGGGAGTCGGGTTGTTCTCATTGCCGTTGGCCCGGCGCTTCAATCGGGTTGTGGCAGCGGAAGCGAACCTCACCTCCGCCTCGGACTTGAAGGCCAATGCGGAAGCGAACGGACTTGCGAACCTCCGCGCGGCTGGCGAAACAACCTACGATTTTTTGCGCCGCTTTGCGCAGGCAGAGCCGGACCTGGTAGTGATGGACCCGCCGCGCGGCGGCGTCGACGCCGGCTCGTTAAAGCTCCTGGCCGCTCTGAGGCCGCGCAAGATTCATTACCTCTCCTGCAGCCCGCCCACCCTGGCCCGCGACCTCAACTTTCTTGTGGGCCACGCCTATCAATTGGACTCCATCGAAATGTTTGACTCCTTCCCGCAGACTTACCACATTGAGTCCCTCGCCAAGCTCACTCGCAACCACCACGCCCGGCCTTAACGCGCATTTCTCACCACGGGCCTGGAAGGGCGGGGCTTCAGCCCCGCCGTTACAAGGCCTTCCTGATTATTCCTGTGTCCCGCGCCCCGCGGTCGCCGCGGCGACCGGCCGCAAGCTGCGCGGGGCGCGGGACCAACAGAGGGCGGGAGCCGCCCTTCCGGCAGCCCCCTAAAAGCGTCCAAACGTGGTGCGAAATCCGGGTTGACAGGCGGCTGAAAAAGCTGGATTCACGGTTGGCAGCATCTTGCTTCCAGTCCGGAGCTTCCGGCGGGATGAGAATTTAGTTTGTGGAGCGCTTGGAGGTGGAGAGTAGTTGCGCTAGAATGTGGGACCAGGAACGGTTTGAATTGTGCAGTAGTCGACAATTCATGCGAGCTTAGCATCAGGAGGTATCTCTCCATGACAACCCGTACCAGGATTCTGTCGCTAGTTTTCGTGGCGGTGGTGGCGAGCCTGGGGGCTTTAGTTGCTCAGGCTCAGAAGAAACCCGCCATTGCTTATCCCGCTTTTCCCAACGATCCCCGTCATTGGAGGCACGTCAAGACCATGGTGATTTTCAGCTCAGAGAACAAATTATTTGACAGGTTTGGAGGCCTCCACAACGTTTACGTGAATGACATCGGCTGGCCCGCGTTAAGGAACGGCAAACTCTACCCGGACGGTTCCATGCTCGCCCTCGAACTCTATGACATCAGCAGCCACGGGGGAGCGATCGAGCCTCGGGGACTGAAGGCCCTCTATGTGATGAAGAAGAATGCCAAGCTTTATCCGGACACCGGTGGCTGGGGGTTTGAGGTTTTCAAGGCCAACGACCAAACACCCACTTTGAAGGATATGAAGCCATGTTTTGACTGCCACAAACCGTGGAAGGACAAGGATTACGTCAAGTCGGAATATATGCAGTAGCGGGTACTGAGGAAGGTAGACTGGACACATGCTCCGCCGGCTGTCCGTCTTTGCGCGGGCAGACGTGCCCGCAGGCCGGGGCAGATGAAGCTGCACTCGCGCGCCCGATGAGATCGTGGCTCACTTAGTGCGCCAAATCCATCGCTGCGCAGCAGTCTATACGCAATCAAAATCCGAAAAGTGAGGTAAACCCATGAGACGATCCCTGTTTCTACTTCTTCCTCTGTTCGGCTGCCTTGTGTGCCCATCCTTCGTAGCCCAGACGTCCACGCCGACGCCGTTCCATTTTCGAAAAACCTACTGGGGAATGCTCAAAGATGAAGTGAAAAAAACAGAGGACCAAAAGCCAATTAAAGAGGATGCTTCGCTGGTCGCCTATACGACCACCGTCGCGCAAAGGAAAATGTTGATCGCATACTACTTCACCGCTTCTGGGCGACTCGCCAAGGCCCGCTATGCTGTGCTCGAAGAGCACACAAACAAGAATGACTTCATCGAAGACTATATGAGTATGAAAGGAAACTTGGTTGACAAGTACGGCGATCCTAAATCGGACACTGTTGTTTGGAAGAATGATCTTTACAAAGACGATGAAGCCCAACATGGGTTTGCGGTTTCACTTGGCCACCTCGTCTATGACGCCGCATGGGAAACCAAAACTACCGACATCGAGCTCCAACTGTTTGGCGACAACTACGAAATACATCTCTTCGCGGAGTACACCAGTAAACTCCTTGGTCCTATCTTCGCGCGAGACCAAAAAGAGAAAGAGAAAAACGAGTTCTGATCTCGATCTCCTCAAAGGGCATTTGAAGCTCGCCGCCCGCGCGCGGACCGGAACATGAAAGGCGACTGACACCCGCCGGGTTCACTGACACACCGCACCGTAGGCTGGCGCATACCCCGCTTTCTGCGCCTCTTTCTGCGTCAAGTATTGTCCCGTTAAGGTGCGACCATACCAAGGTGAATCAGGGCAATGGTATTTCATCGTGCGACTGTTAACCCAAACCTTAACATCGGGCCTGCCTCCCTCCCGCATCTGGGTTTTAGCGCCGGGCGTCGCAGCCCTGGGTGGCGAGTATGGCTGCGCGTTGGGTGACGATGGAGCTTCTGAGGGCCGCAAGTGCCGCGCAATTCCTACGCCAAAGATAAAAAATGCGGCCGTAACTACCAGCACGAGAGCCAGAAAGAGAAGGTGCTGAGGCTTGGGAGAGTACTTGCTCTTGGCAGGGGGTGAGTCCGGGTGGTCGGATTCGATCTGCAGGTCGCGCAAGACCTCGCTTGCGCTGTGGTAGCCCCGGGCAAGGTCAGTATCCATGCATCGTTCAATAATGGCGGCGAGGCCGCTCGGGACTGAGCGAGGCAGCTTCAGCTTCCCCCGCGAACCCGCTACAGTTCGAGAGGGTGGGTCTTCCCCCGTTGCCATTTGGTAGAGAAGGGTTCCAAATGCCCACAGGTCACCCTGCGCGGAGACAAGTTGACCGCGCGGAGATCGCGCGGCTGAGCCAAAATCGACGAACTTGGCCTCGGCGTCCGGGCTGATAAGAACGTTGGAGGCTTTGACGTCCCGGTGGTTTACCCCGTGTTCATGCGCATAGGCTAAAGCTTCGCAGAGCTGAACGGCGAATCGCAGGAGCAGGGTGGGCTCAAGCGGGCCATCCTCTAACTTCTCGACGAGCGATGGACCGTCAACATACTCCATCGCAATGTAGGGGAGATTGCCCCCCTCCGCCTCAACCTCGCCGACATCATAGATGGTGCAGATATAGCGGTGGTCGAGGCAGCTCGCCAGCCGCGCTTCCTGAAGCATCTCTGCCCAGGCGTCCTTGTCGGCCCTGTTCAACACCTTGATGGCTACTCGGCGATCCAGCCGCATATCTCGAGCGAGGTACACGGTGCCGCTTTGCCCGTGGCCGAGTTCATGCTCGATCGTGTAGTGGCCGACCGTTTGGGGCGGCATGGGGCACATCTCTTGTCAGCGCTGGCGCTTCTCCCGTAATCTCTTAGCGCCGTGACGATCTGACTATGTTATTGTCAGTTAGGCTACCACCAGGCCATAACAAAGGCAACAGCGCGCATGAGAAGATACCGGCTGAAATTGTGTTGCTGAGCAATCAGGATGGTTTTTCCAGTGGATCGGTGGGTACAGTTTGGATTTCAGCGCAAAAGGTATTAAACGACTACGGCCTACCTCAAGTGGGTAGGCCGTGGGCAGCGCAAGACAATAAGGCCGAAGCTCCATTGCCCAGCGCTGCTACGATTATAAGCTGCTTGCAACCTTGTGAGCCCAAGGATCAACATAAGTTATTGATAACGCTTATCTTAAATAGCAACAAGGGACTTGACAAGCCCATCGAGTCAACGATGCCATCCTAAAAGCTCCCCAATCGGCCAGATATGATCTGTCATTCCCGCTTCCGTAGCTGGAGTGACGGGCACAGTCTGATGCACGCGACACAAATTGTACCACGCCATGTAAAGAGCAACAGCGGCTTTTAGATGGTCAAGGCTCTTGCCCAAGGCATTCACCAAGCGGGTGAATCGACGAAGGTGCATTCGGAGCGTGAGATTGGGGCGCTCGACATGTTAATATCGGAACGAAGCCCTGATTTTCAAACGGGCCCACTACCTGCGATTCTGTCGACTGTGATTGCGAGTTAGACGGAAGAACATCGATTGACGTGCCCGGAAACCTGCCTTTCTTGGATTGCACCGAAGCAACACAATTTCAGCCACTATCCATGAGAAGCCCCCTGCTCCTAATGGCGGCCAGTTTTGGGCTGGGAATATTTCTGGTTGGTTCCGGGCACACCAACCGCGCGAATCCCTCGCGGCAAATTTCACGCGGCCTTGCGTCTGGGCTGCTTCGGTGGTAGGCTGACTGCTATCAATGCCACCCGTGCGCTGGCTCCGGATGCGTTTGCGGTCGGGGGAAGGCCATGCGGCTACTGTTCGTGCTCGGCTTCAATCCTGTGTCCGCCGTTGTGCTGTCTCTGACGATTATGGCATACCCCGCCTTCGCCCTACCCCGTGTGCCCCGCGTCCGATCGAGCAGCCGCGCAGGGCCGGTCCTTCAAAAAGCGCCGAAAGGAGACTAAGGCTATGAGAAAGTCACTCACGGCTATTCTGCTTGCGCTAGTACTGATGTCCCCAGGCCCGGGACTTTCCACAAAAAGCTCGTCGAGCACGGGGCACAGCAAGAAATCCACCGCAACCACGGGCACCAAGAAGTCAAGCCATCCCAGCAAGAAAGGTCATGTTCTGAGCACCGACAGCAGCGCTCCGAAGGGGGCAAAGGCAAGGTGCGGCGATGGAACTTACAGCTCGGCCAGCGGCAGAGGAGCCTGCAGTCATCACCGTGGGGTCGATGCTTGGCTTGCAGGCCAACCGGCAGAAGACCAACAGAAGAAACAGTAAAAGGGCAGGCGTCCCCCTGATCTTGGCTGCCCAGGTGTTCGCGCTCGCCGCCGACGCCGCCCAATACCGCAGACACGGCAAGGTCTACCTGAACGACTTGAACGCCACGCCGGGCGTTGCCATGACCGCTACCACAGCGGTGATCTGCGCCCCGGACTACGCGAGGCGAGTCCGCAGGGTTCCGCTGTCCGTAAAGAGGCTGGTTTGCGCCGAATATGCTATTCCTGTGTCAAGGTGCAATGGGAGAAACTTCGAGATCGACCATTTAATCCCGCTAGAACTTGGAGGGTCAAACGACATCAAGAACTTGTGGCCGCAACCACTCGCGGAAGCCCGCGAGAAGGACGAATTGGAGGACTGGCTCCATGGGCAGGTGTGCAGCGGCATGGTGTCCATTCAAGACGCTCAGAAAGCCATAGCCCGTGATTGGTTCGCTGCTTGGACGCAAATCCGGCCACGTCGTTGACCACATCGTGCCGCTTGCCTCCGCAGGGCAGGCGGCCGTTCAAACATGGGCCGGCAGGGCGGCCAGAGGGGCCAAGGCCAAAGAGAAAAGGGAACGTGGAGCATGCAATTAACCGAAAGCGCCCACGACGTACGTGGGGATGGCGTGTTTCCCCTTGCCGTCCCGTGGGCTCAGCAGTGAGCATCGCTGACCAAGAAGGAGGCCATTGAATGAAGTACGTTCAGCGGATTGTGTTGTGCATGTTATCCATTGGCATCGTTGCGTGCGGCCGAACAAGCCCACAAACCAAGCCGGAGCCCTCCCACGAGGCTAAGACAAAGCTCGAAGCGTTTCAAGCTAAGACAGGGGTCGTCATCATCAGGGGCTTTTCAGTGATCGGTTCGGTTTCCGGGCAATACAGTGGCAGCGTCTCCGTTGAGAGTAGGGAGTTCTTGGATGCAAGCACCGGCAAGAGAGAGTATGGAATAACCATCCATGTAGCGAAGGGAGGCGAGATAGAGAGAGAAAATACCTCCTACATCGACTATGATGAGATTGAATCGCTCCTTAAGGGCATCGATTACATCTCCAAGGTGAAGAGCTCGGTCACCAACCTCGAAGACTTTCAGGCTGACTACCGCACGAAGGGCGACTTTCAGATCTCCACGTTTAGCGCGCGCAAAGGAGCGATCATGGCGGCGGTGTCGAGCGGAGCCTACGGCGAGGTGAGTACGTACTTCCCGCTATCCAAGTTAGACGGCTTGCGAGACCTGATCGTGAAGGCAAAAGCCAAATTGGACACCATCAAGTGATGCGATGGGGACGCCATGCGTACACGAAAAATTGAAGGCCCCTAACTAGCTGACTCTCAAAGGCGATAGTTTGCCGGAGAGGGTCGGATTCGAACCCACCTAGTCCGGGCACATGGTGCGTTGCAAGCGCAATGGCCCTCGGGCTTTCCATGGCGGCTCTTGGACTGATGACGGCGCTGGTCGCCATCCACCCTTTCTCCCCGCGACTTCCGTCCGGAATCTTGGAGATCACAGCGCTTGATTGCGGCCAGGGTGATTCACTCTTTCTGGTGCTTCCTGACAAAACCACGATGCTGGTTGATGCGTCAGGAACCCGCAACCGCAGCACGAGCGAAGGCGCGTTCCAAGGCCGGCTTTGGGACCCAGGAGAAGATATCGTGTCGCCTTACTTGTGGTCGCGGGGGGTCAAGAGGATTGATGTCGTCGTGCTTTCTCATCCCCACGAGGAACATCTCGGAGGCCTTTTTGCGGTCGTCCGAAACTTCCCGATCGGCGAGTTCTGGCACGCAGCAAATTCTGCTACCCCCGCCTACTCGGGTTTGCTGGAGAGGGTGCGGCAAAAGGGTGTTGCTGAGCGGACGTTGGCGGCGGGAGACGAGCTGGAGCGTGGTGGCGCCATCGTTCGAGCGTTGTGGCCCGCGCGGTCGTGGCGCCCGTCCGGTCTTCCTTCCCATGATGACTCGCTGGTTCTCCGCCTCAGCTACCATGGAGCGAGCGTGCTTCTGCCGGGCGACGTCAGCACCGAAGTCGAGCAAGCACTGCTGGCTTCTGGAGAACCCTTGGAGAGTCAAGTTCTGAAAGTGGCCCGACACGGTTCGAATTCATCCACCAGTCCGGAATTCCTCGCCCGGGTTAACCCTCGCCTGGCCATCGTCACGGGAGGCGCAGGCGGCTTTGGAAACCTGCCCAGCCCGGAAACTCTGGAGCGCTTGCGCGGGCGGGGGATTCGGGTTTTCCGTTCAGACATTGATGGAGCGACGACGGTGCAGATGAGGGACAGTTCTTTGGCGGTCCGCTGCTATCCCGGATTTCTCACCACCCTCTGCCGTTTTGAGTCGGGCGACCGGAAGGGCGGGGTTTTAACCCCGCCGTAAAACGGCTCTCAACCTTCTGTTCCTTTCGCGCCCCGCGCAGTCCCGCGCCTGCGGGACTGCGCGGGGCGCGAGACGTGGGAAAAATCAGAAGCACCGGTAACGGCGGGGTTAAAACCCCGCCCTTCCCGAATCGTAGCGAGAAACTCCGGCTATGGCGCCTTGCCCGCAGATTCAACCACGCCCTCAGCCGGAGCCTCTGCGGCGGGCGCCTTGACTTTCCATGTGCGATAGAGCGAGCGGGACACCTGGGCGCCAAAAAGCATGATGGCCGAGGAAATGTAGACCCAGGTCATCAGGGCCACCACCACCCCGATCGAGCCATAAACCTGGCGGTAATTGAGAAAAGGAAGGAGATGAGTAAACAGCGCGCGCGTCGCTTCCCACAAAAGAGCGGTCAGTAACGCCCCGGGAAAAGCCTGGCGAAAAGCCATAGGGCGGTTGGGCAGCCGCTCAAACAGGACCAAGAACAAGCAGAGCGTAATGCCGAAAGTGGCGGCCACGAAGAGGGCGCGATAGGAGAATTCCACGAGGGGGAGCACAGAGCTTGCAACCCAGGCCCTGAGCCAGGCGTGGGTGTACCTGCGCGTTCCCACGAGGAGCGTCGAGAACAGGGCGAGGAAGCCGAAAATCCCCGCCATCTCCAGGGCGAGAAGCCGCCGTCGCCACCAACTTCGCTGCTTCTCCACCTCCCACGCCCGGTTCAGGGCCCGCTCGATGGGAAGAAAGACGCCCGAAGAGCTCCATAACAGGAGCAGGATTGACAGGATGCTGACCCTCCCATAAGCTCGCGAAATGCCGACCAATTCCCTCATGATGAAATCCGCCTTGACGGGCAGGTAGTGTCCCACCACCAGGGCCAGCCGGCCGTAGAGCTCATAGCGGCGGATAAACAATCCGCTCACAGCCAGAAGAAGGAGCAGCAAGGGGAAGAGGGCGAGCAGACTGTAGTAGGCGATCGAGGCTGAGACCATTAGGGAATTCTCGCGCAAGAAGTTCACCAGCGAGTCGCGGAGCACCTCACGCACTCGCCCCCAGCGCCCGGGGAGCAGGGTCTTTCTTTCCGCCGTAATCTCAGTCGCCATGGTCTCCGCTTGCAGTCCTGCATTCACCTGCGGCCTACGCAATCCGCACCCGCCAGCCTCTATTAGCTTATACTAGAATTGTCTCAAGCAGGGCGAGTTGTGTTCAACTCGCGGGAGAGAGGAGGCCACCGCCTTGGCCAGCAAAGAGGAAATCCTCGAGGAAAACCGAAAGGTAAGGCGCCTGCAAATCGCCGTGGACCTGGTCCTGAACCTGGTTGCTCAATCCGACATTCCCGTGGAGGAGGCCTCGGAACTCGTTGCCCAAACCCGCCGCTTCGCCCTCAACCTTTTCCCGGACAAAGCGCAGGTCTACGACATCATCTACCAGCCCAAGTTCAAGCGCTTACTGGCTGAAAAATACCGAATGGTCTGAGCGGCGAAATTTCCTCGACCGCCTTAGGTGTCCCCACGTAATAACCGTTCCATTCTCGAGTCGGAACCCGCGGCCCCCTCCGGCGGGTGAAGGCGCCAGTGGCGCGGCTTATAGGCTACTGTTGTGGCCTATCTGGAAGCGCACGAGGCCCCGAGTGTGGCAAAATGCCACACTCATGCATCTGCACCGAATGGCCTGAGATTATTCTAATCCATTGAAAACATTTGGATAAGCCGCCGCGGAGGCACGACACCTCAAGAAAAATGAGATGCACGGGACGGATGGAACCCCCGCTCCTTCGGGGGGGCCGGGGTGAGGGGGTTGTTCAGAGACCAATGCAATGGTTATTTTGTGACGACGCCTGACTGCTTTTCTGGGGAAGACTTTTCTGCGACGCGGGTAACGGACTTCAGAGTGGCGGTAATATTCCCGACGGCAATCATGAATTTAATGCGCAAAGGCAGATGTTGATCGTCGTCGCTGAACCAGACCAGCATCCGTCCTTTCCTTTTGAACAAGCCGCTGAAGACTTTGGGCTCCACGCGGATGGCAGAGCGGTTCCCAAGGGGGGTTTGAATCCCTTCACGCGCCTGAACATCAAGAGTCACATCGTAGGTCTTCGAGCCGTCGTTAACCGGCAGGTGAAGGGGCTTGCCGATTTGGAAATCCTGCCTACGCAGATAATAGAAGGCTGTTACCACATCTTCGACACAGTTTGGAATCTCGTTCTCCGCGTGCTTGAGAGGTTCGTTGGGTTTGGTCAAGTCGCGTTCCTCAAGAATCGCCCGCTTTCGCTCGGAATCAAAGACGATCTCAGTTTCCTTATGCCGCCGCCCTTCGTTGATTTTTTTTGAAATCCGTTCGGAGCACAAGGTCCGGGGATTAAAGAAAGAGCGGAATTCGTTCTGGACGTTAAAGAGGAGGGAGACAAAACCTTGAGACTGAGCGGTGGTGGTGACAGTGTAATTGTCCTTTGATTCTTGACCTTCACTCCCCAAAGTTGCGGAGACCGTCCCGGCAGGGAAGATAGACCAGGTAACGTCATAGTTCAAGCGCTCTCCCGGCTCGAAAGGCAAGGATTTTTCTGGTGCAGCCGGAAGGAGGGGATTCGCCAGCGCCAAAACGGCAAGCGTCAACCCTCCGACTTTGAGTAGAGAATAGCGCACGTTTTTAACTTGGACGCTCATGACCGGGCAAAGGTAACCCGCTCAAATTTATCGCAACCACATCTTTAATGCCAGAAAAAGCATGGCCGACACATATCCCGTCGCCGCCTCGTACTCACGGTTCTTGAGGTAAAGCGGCCACTGAAACTTCTCGCGGCCAGCGGGAATCCGGGGCAACTTGGGGAAGAACAGCGGGACTTGCTTCGCGTACGGCTCAAAAGCCTCCGGGAACTCCCGTCGCAGGAATTGCGCTTCACGCTTCATCACCGGCCAGTACACCAAGACGAAGAAGGCTGCGAAAGCTACACCCATGATCCACGAGCGGCCGGCCACCGCGCCCCCCAGCCCCATCACCGCACTTCCAAGGTAAAGGGGATTGCGTGTGTAGGAATACGGGCCGCCTGTGGCGAGCCGCTGGTTCTTGGCAAGGTAACCTGCCGACCACGCCCGCAGCAGGAGACCGGCTAGCATGATTGCCGCGCCGGAAAGCAGCAGTACCACGGATGGCTGCGCAAGGATCAGGTAGGCAGCGGCAAGGGCAAACCCCAACCGTACCCGCCATCGGGAGGCCCAAGTGGCATAGTCCTTAGGCATTGACCCTCGCGAGGCGTGCCTCGATGGCCGCTTGCACGGACTCGACCGAAATACCCTCGATGTAAGTGGCGTTCGAATCCCGGCGTGTGTGATTAACAGGAGCCTGATTGTAAAGGGCGATGTCTGCCTTATTGAAAGGCCCATTGCGCGCCGGGTCAGTGGGTCCGTGAATGGCCACCAGCGGTGTTCCCACTGCGGCCGCCAGATGCAATGGTCCCGTGTCACCTCCCAGGAACAATTTCGCTCGCCGCGCTAGCGCAATGAATTGCACGACGCTGCATGGAAAGTAAACGGCTCGCTTTGTTCCCGCGCTGTCCAGAATTCCTGAAATCAGTTCTTTTTCTTCTGGCGACCCGGTGAGCAGAATCTTGCCGGCAAACCGCGACTCGAGATGGCGGAGAAGCAATGCGTAGTTCTCGGGCGCCCAGCGCTTAGCCTTCCAGCCCCCTCCAGGATTAATGAGCATGAAGTCCCGCGCCTCAAGGCGAGCAAGTTGGCCGTCGACATACTGGTCGGCCTCGGGAGTGTGCGGCAAGGGGAACTGCCAGAGGCCGACGCGCGCCCCCAGATATTCGACCAGGGCGAGGCTCTCTTCGACGACGTGTTGCCGTCCCGCCGCTGAAACCCGTTCTGTGTAGAGAACGGCCGCGCTCGGTTCGCGCAGCCAGTGCTCAGCCAAGCCCACTCTCTCCTTCGCGCCACTCAAAAGCGCGATCATGGCCGACTTCCAGAGGCCTTGAAAATCCACCGCGGCCGCGTAGGCGCCCCCCCGCAGTCCCATCAACGTTCTCACTATTTCCTCCACAATGGAAGCCGGAGGAAGACTTCCACGCCAACTGAGCGTATCGAGCGGAATTATGCGGTGCACGTAAGGGTTTCCCGCCAAAAGGGAAGCATAGCGATTTTCGATGAGCCAATGGATTTCAGCTTTCGGAAAAGATTGCCCCAGCGCCGCCACCGCGGGAAGGGCATGCACGATATCGCCGATGGAACTCAGGCGAATCACCAGAAAACGGAGTGGAGAACCGGATTGCTCCCCAACGGGTTCCAACAAATCAGAATCCCCCAAACGAATGAGCGGAAGTTAGTCTTTTCGATACCGCCGGGCGATCTCCGCCAGCAAGTTACGGGTCGAGTGGTCTTTGGGGTCGCCGACGATCGCCACGGCAATCCCCAGGCTTTCCGCCAGGGCCCTCTCGGGAACCGACTCAGTGGTGTAGTCGGGACCCTTGCAATGCACATCCGGGCGAAGCTCGCTCAGCATGGCCTCCGCAGTGAGTTCCTCGAAGATGATAACGTAATCGACCGGCTCGAGCGCGGCGACCAGTTCTGCCCGCGCTTCAGCGGGGAGCAGCGGCCTCCCGGGGCCCTTGAGAGCCGAGACCGAGCGGTCGCTGTTAATCCCCACCACGAGCACGTCCCCTTGTTGCTTGGCAGCCTGAAGATAGCGCACATGCCCGGCGTGCAAAAGATCAAAACACCCGTTGGCGAAAGAGACACGACGACCCGCTCGGCGCAACTGAACACCGAGTTCAGCGGTTCTTTCTCGCGCTACGATTTGGGCGCTCATGCGTTTCGGACGGCTTCCATTATCTCGCTGCCCGTGACGGAAGCCGTACCTCGTTTCATAACCACCAGACCGCCGGCGCAGTTCGCGATCATGGCCGCATGCAGGAAGCTTGCGCCCGCCCCTAACGCCAGCGTGTAGGCGGCAATTACGGTGTCTCCCGCCCCGGTCACATCCACCGCCTGGTCAGAACCAAAGATGGGTAAATGACGGGGTTCCCGGCGCGGCTCAAAAAGCACCATGCCGTCGCGCCCTCTGGTGATCAGGAGCGCCTGAAGACCTTGGCGGCGCATCAGTTTTCTCCCCAGGGAATGAAGCCGTGCAAGGTCGTTGCCGATCGTCTCCCCGAAAGCCGCCTCGATTTCCGGCTCATTGGGTGTTGCCGTGGTGATGTTCTTATACGTCAGCAGGTCATAGCGGGAGTCAACCGTAATCGGCAGTAGAGCACTTCCTCTTCGGTCGCTGATAAATTCCACCTCGCGCGCGTCCGTCGAGCCGTAGCCATAGTCGGACACCAGAAGGGCAGAAGAGGTGCGTAGCAGAGGAACAACACTGCGGGATAACCGTCTTCGAACTTCCCTGGCCAATAATTGAGCAGGTTCACGATCGATGCGAACGATCTGCTGCCGTTGCCAGTGGCTAAGCCCTCCCAGGATGCGCGATTTCGTTGGGGTCAGGTAACCGCCCAGCCGCACCACGTATCGCGTGGAAACACTCTTCTCTTGGAAATAACGGAGCAGCGCCTCGCCCGTCTCGTCCTCACCCACTACGCCCACCGGAATAACCTGGGCGCCAAGGTCGGCCAAGTTATTGGCGGCGTTAGCTCCGCCGCCAGGCGCTACGTGCTTCTCGCGCTGTTTCAAAATCAGGACTGGGGCCTCACGGGAGACCCGAGCGATTTCCCCATAAACGTATTCGTCTGCCACCAAGTCGCCCAGCAGGAGGACACGCTGGCGAGGAAATCTTTCCATGATCGACAGCAGAGTTGCGCGATCTTGAGCGGTGATCTTCATAATTGTGACTTAACAGGATGCTGAAAAACCCTTCTGAACACTGTCATTCCGAGCGAAGCGAGGAATCTCGCTCTGGAAACCCCGATCTGATCGGGGCGAGATTCCTCGTCGTCCCGCAAGGCGGGACTCCTCGGAATGACAGGCTGGACGGGTCTTTCAGCATCCTGTTAGGGGGTGATTCCCCATTTTTTTACCGACTCCAGAGCTGCCATGTAAACGTCATCCACGGAAATACCGTTCATACATCGGAAATCAATCGGGCATTCACGGAGGCCGCAGGGGCTGCATTCCACGGGATGCTTAATGATGCGCGCCCGAAGAGCCACCGGCCCAGTGGCACGCTCGTCTGTGGAACCGAAGACGGCCACAAGCGGCAACCCCAGCGCTGCTGCCAGATGCATCGGGCCGGAGTCGTTCGTAATGACCAGGCGGCACTTCGCCAGCAACGCCATGAACTCTCGCAAGGTGGTCTCCCCCGCTACAATGACGGGTGTATGGGCCATTGCCCGCGCCACGGCCTCAGCCAAGGGCCTCTCGGCAGGGGAGCCGAAGATTAGCACATCCGCACCCAAGGCATCAATTAGGCGGTCGGCCAGGTTGGCGTAACGGTCCGGCAACCAACGCTTTGCCCCTCCAAAAGATGCGCCCGGACAGACCCCTGCCAAGAACCGCCGACCGCCCAGGCCCACGTTTTGAAGCTGCTTCACGGCCCACCTTTGTTCGGATTCCGCAAGGTGGAGGCGAACCTCTTGGAGCGTTTTGGGCCTTTCAATTATCCCAGAACGAAACAGTAATTGCAGGTAGTAGTAAGCTTGGTGCCCATAAGCTGCCGGTGGCGGAACCTCGACAGCCTCGCTCAGCAGTGAACTCCGCCCGTCCCGCGCGTAGCCGATACGGAGGGGAATGCGCGCGCACCAAGCCATCCAGGCAGCCTGTAAGGCATTCTGAAGAAGAATGGCAGCGTCGAAGCGCTCCGAGCGGAGTTTCCAGACTAATTTCCAGAACCCTCGAGCCCCACGATGCTCGCCCTCCGCGTCGTAAACGATTTGCCGGCTGACAGCGGGATGGTTCAAGTAGATTTCGCTGACCCAGGGTTTCGAAACGAGAACGATTTCGGAATTGGGGAAGCGCGCGTGCAGCGCCTCAATCGCCGGGAGGGACATCACGGCGTCGCCAATCCAGTTCGTGGCCCGCACCATGATCTTTTTCGGATTGCACGAGCGAATTTCGTCTTTCGTCAAATCGCCCTCCGCGCTGCTTCCACCTCGGCCAGCAACGCTTGCTCGAATTCCATCTTCTCCTCGATTTCAGGGTGAGTGCAACAAGCAAACAACGGCCACGGGGCATTCCAATCCCGCGGCAGGTTCATGACGTCCTTCTGGGTGGTCAGAATGGCCTCCGCCCCCGCACTCCGCGAAAGCGCGAAAATATTGTCCAGCTCATGGTGCCTGTACACATGGTGGTCAGGAAAAATACTCTCTTTAACCACCCAAAACCCCCAACCCCGCAAGTCAGCGAAGAACGCTGCCGGGTTTCCAATTCCACAGAAAGCAGCGACTTTCTTGCGGAGCAGGTTCGCATGGGGTTCTGACAAACCGTTCCGAGCATCCACCAAGCCGGCAAACTTCGTGGAGCAGCGAAAGATTCGGGCCCGTGGATTCAGCGCTTGAACTCGTCCCTGCCACCCACCCGCGTCCCCCAGTTCAGTTCGGGTGAGTATTACCCAGTGAGCCCGCCGCAGTGCTGAAAACGGCTCCCGCCAGCGGCCGGCGGGAAGCAGGGCGAGGTCGGACAACGGGCGCGTGATGTCGAGCAAAACAACATCAAGATCGCGATAAAGGGCGAGGTGTTGAAATCCGTCGTCCAGCAGGTGCACGGTGGCCTGAAATCGTTGTTCGCCGATGATCCCCCCGCGGAGCCGGTGTGGAGAAACAATGATGGGTACATTGGGCAGTGCTCTGCCGAGCGCGGCAGGTTCGTCGCCGACCTCCCTGGGATCGGCGACACGATCCGGGCCGGGTTCAAGAACGATGAGCCCTTTTCCTCCACGCCGTCCATAACCGCGCGTGAGGATGCAAGGACGATGCCCGCCTGCAAGCAGAGTCTCAGCCATCAAGATCACCAGCGGAGTCTTGCCGGTTCCGCCCACGCTCAGGTTGCCCACACTTACGACCGGGCGGTTCAAACGGCGGACTTTGAGCCACCCGCGACGATAGGCGACGTGGCGCAGCGCCACTCCGGCTTGGAAGACCGCCGATAAGGATTGAAGTAACAGGTTCACTCTTCGCCGCGCTTCACTCCTTGCGATTTGCTGAGCCTTGCTCATATCTTTGACTGGGCACAGAGGCGGCTGAGCCGAATGAACGAGGGCTTTGCGCTCAGCCGTCCCGTTGAGGCCAACGTCAAAACCCGCCGTCGTGCCCTGCAAGGGCACCATATAGTAGCCGGGGGCAACGCCCCCGGAAAACTGGCCCGGAAGCCGACCGACCCTGAAGGGGTCGCAGAGGCGCGGGTAAAGGCCCTATGTCTGGTCGCAATATCATTTTTATTCGACCCCTTCAGGGTCGGTCATGACGAGGTCGCCTTTTTCCGGGGGCGTTGCCCCCGGCTACTTTATCAATCCCCTTCGGGGATTCTCAGAAGATCTATACGTCCCAGCGTTCAGCAGAAAATGTGGAACATGCTCAGTCCGGTTTCGGGGGGACGCGCGCATTCAGCAATCGCTGGATCTGTTCCAGCACTCCAGCCGTTGCCCCCGTTTGCCTTTCCAAGACCTGCTTGCCGCGCTTGCCCAATTGGTGACCCGCCGCGCGGTCTCCAAACAACTTCAGCACGGATTCGGCCAATTCTTCCGCGTCCTGAACCTGGACACATGCATCTGCCTCCAGGAAGAGGCGGGCAATGTCCTGGAAGTTCTCCATGTGCGGGCCAAAAACCACGGGCTTCGCCCAGTACGCGGCTTCAAGAATATTGTGACCCCCTGTGGGGACCAAGCTCCCCCCCATAAAAACCACATCTGCCAATTCAAGGATTCCTGCCAATTCTCCGATGCTGTCGAGTAAGAGGACTTCGGGCGCGGCCACCCGGCTCGAAACCTCCGCTTCTTGGGATGCCAGATGCGTACGGCGAGTGTAGCTGCAACCGGAGTTGGTCAGAATCTGAGCAACCTCGTCGAAGCGCGCGGGATGCCGCGGGGCGAGAATCAACAAGGCCTTGGGATATTGAGCCCGGACTTTACTCCAGGCCTCGAGGACCATGGGCTCTTCACCCGGCATCGTGCTCGCCGCAATCATGATAGGGCCACGCCCCGTACTAGTCGCAGCTTTCTCCAGGAGGCGAGGGAAGGCGCCGACCCGAGGCGGCTCCGCCTCGAACTTCAAGTTTCCAGACAGAACAAGGCGCTCCGGCGCAGCCCCCAAATGCCGGAACCGCTCGGCATCCGCTTCCGTCTGAACGCAGATCACATCGACATGTTCGAGCACCCGGCGCATGAGAGGCCGGACCAGGCGGTAACGTCGAAAGGAGCGCGTCGAAAGCCGCGCGTTAACAAGAATAATCCGTGCTCCAAACTCGTGCGAGGCGCGCAAAAGGTTGGGCCATAACTCGGTCTCCACGATCACCAGTAAAGACGGCTGAATTCGTTTCAACGCGGCCCCAACCGCCCCGCGCCAATCCATGGGCAGGTAGAACCGGCCGGCCACGGAGGGGAGGCGGCTTTCTCCAGCCGAGCGGCCTGCAGGCGTGACACTACTCAGAAAGATCTTCCTGTCAGAGAATACCTGTTGCAACTCGCGCGCCAGCCTCACCACGGCCAGCGTTTCGCCAACTGATACGGCGTGAATCCAAATAGCGCCGCGCTCCGCCTGCTGAAATGATTCCGGCAACAGTCCGAATCGTTCCCGCCATCGCCTTCCGGCCAGTTCGTCACGCCGTTTCCAGACGTAGTAAGGGGCCGTCAGGAGCACACCCAGCGTTACCAAGAAGCTGTAAATCAGATACATCATCGGGAAGGACAGCGAGAAGGCCGACGTGCAAACACAATGCCAATGCAGATTATATCCCCAGAAAGGAAGACCGACAACGGCGGCGCGGTGTAGGGTGATGTCAACCTGTCTGTGCAAAAATGAATCCTGTCCAGTCGCCTTCGAGGTCGAACTCGTTCCAGCCGCCGGCTTGGTTCTTAAGCGCGTACCCCTTCCAGTTTCCTTCCAAATCAAAGACGTTGTAGCCTTCCCGGCTGTTGTCAACCGCGTAGGCTGTCCAATTGAGGTCCGTGTCGAAGAGGAGCAGAACAGCGTTGTTGCTGGTCCGCACGATGTATCCCATCAACTCAGAATCAGGGGTCAGTCGCCAAAGGCCCGAGAATTTCAGAGTCTGTTTAGGGTCGAGCAAAGGGTTGCAAGTGGGATCAAGGGAAGCGGTAAGGAGGGGGTTCAAGGATTGATTGAATTTGGGACTTATGCGGCTGTTTCGCTCCGGGTTGATCCAGGGATTGAACTTCGGATTAATCGAGGCGCTGACCTTGGGATTGATCGAAGGGTTGAACTGGGGATTGATCGAGGCATTGTACTTCGCCCGAGCGAGAGGATTAGGCATATCATCTTTCCACGGGAATCAGGAATGCTTGGGGGATCCGCCTGTCCAGCGTCGCAAGAACTGCGCTGTTCGCTCCGGCGAGTTGCGCCAGATGGCCGTCCGTTGTTTGTCTTGCGGTCTTGACCCAACTGGGAAGATGGGAGATGTCTTGGCCGTCAGGAATAAACGTAAAGGTCACCGTTCGTGCTGCCTTAAGCCGCTGCAACAGGTTGCAAGCTTGCCCAACGGTAAATCCGTACTGTGGCGCTTGCGCGAGGACTCGGACGAAACCCAGCTCGGTAATCGAGCAGGTTGCCAGTTCGGGGGTTCCCTTTGCGGCCAGCCTCCGCACCCATCGGGCAACGCGCTCGTGGAATTCGTGTTCAAGGAAGCCAAGCGCGACCAGGGCATTCACGTCAAGCAGGTACTTCATGGAAACTCAGCCAAAATCTCGCGGACCTGCCTGCTGCTCAAATGCGGAGCCCCCACTCCGGCGCTCAGAACCGGAAGACCTGTAATTCGGTCAACGAGGAGGGTCACCTTTGAGAAGCGCGTTTTCCGCGGAGTTAACACTACCCGCCCAGCCTGCACCTTCGCGTCGAGCGAATCGCCGGGCTGGAGACCCAGTCTGCGGCGAATTGCGCCCGCAAGTACGATCTGGCCCTTTGTGGAAAGTTTCAATTCCATGGTAAGAAAATCTTACCTCAGAATCCGTCAGACCACAAGGAGATTTGGTGGACCTGGGGAGGTTCGAACTCCCGACCCCATGGTTGCAAACCATGTGCTCTCCCAACTGAGCTACAGGCCCACATGGAAACGCATTCCTATAGTGACGAGTATTTTCGGAGTCGTCAAGCGGGTCCTGACTTTCGCCCCGAGGCTCCCAACCAAACTCC
>JBEKIZ010000044.1:0-43408 GCA_050011515.1 Terriglobia bacterium
AAAAAGTGACCGGCTTGAAATCGGAATCCGCGCCCGGCTTCATCCCGGAATCGTGCCCGAGTTCATTTCGGAATGCTGCCCGGGATGATTTCGGAATCGTGCCCACCTTGCCCCGGAATCCGCAGGGTTCGAGTCCCTCCACGCCTGCCATCTTTTCGAGGACAAGCAAGAAGGCAGAAACTGGAAAATAGAGACTGGTATCTTAGTTTTTCCTCACCTACCACGTACGCCCTACGACCTACGAAATACGGCCTACCACCTACTGCCGTCACTTCAGGTTCGCGGGGATTAGATACTCAACCACCACCACGTCGTGCCAGCGCCCCTCCAGCTTGGTGTGTTTCAAGTGCACTCCCACCTCGCGCCAGCCCGTCATGCGGCAGAGCGTCCGCCCGGCATCATTGTGCGCCAGGAATCGGCCCACCAGCTTGAAGTGGCCGACGGCCTCGGCGAGTGCCAGGACCGCGCGCATTATTTCCCGCCCCACGCCATGCCGCCGGTAGTCGCGGTCAATGTAGATCAGGAGTTCAGCGATTCCGTCCATGCGGGGACGGACGAGGTATGGACTGAGCGCTGCCCAGCCGAGAATCCAATCATTCAACTCCGCCACCAGGAGAGGATACTTCCCCCCATGTTCATTCACCCAGCGCGTTCGCTCCTCGGGCGTAGCGAGAAAGTTCTCAAAGGTAGCAAGGTTGTCTTGCGTCGCCTGTAGATAGATGCGGGCAATGTCGGATGCGTCCCGCAATTCGGCCGGACGCACTTTGAGCTGGAAGTGCGGTCTGGCGGAGACGTTCAGGGCTGGCGTATCCATGATTTTATTAGAACCTCTTCGTATCGGCTCGCACGCGGTCCACGTACTTGCCCGTAGCCACTTCGACGCGTATCGTCTCCCCAGGTTTGATGAAGTGTGGAACCATCAGTTCCATGCCATTTTCCAGGGTAGCGGATTTGTAGGTGTTGTCCTGTTGCTGGTGGACTGGCTGCGCGGTCGTCTGGATCTTCACCTCGACGATCTCCGGGAAGACGATGCTGACCGGCTGCCCTTCGTAGAACTCCACCGGCACTCTCACCTCGGGCTGGAGAAATGCCGCCGCCGCGCCGATGGCCTCGAGCGGGATGGAAACCTGGTCATAAGTTCTTGGGTTCATGAAGGTCGCCGAATCAGTGTCGCTATAAAGGAATTCCATCTCGTGCTTCTCAAGTTGGGTTTCCTCCAGCCGCTCCTCCGGCCGGAAGCGCAACTCTTTGAACGTGCCCTTTAGAACATGGCGCAGTTTCGTATGGACGCTGCCGGGCATCTTGCCTTGTCCGATGTGATACTGCGAGTCGATCACCTTGAAGAGGTCATCATTGATCTTTAGAACCGTTCCTGGACGGAGCTGGGATGCGATCACCATAGGAACCTCGAAGGCGGGCAGTTACGGGCCGCTCGGGCGCGGCGCAGCGATGGCAAAGAGCCACCACAAGAGTCCGTTAACACTAAGAACCGTCAGCTATTCTACGCCATCTCCGGCTCGTAGAGTCAAGCCACAAACCGACGGTCCAGCCCTGTCGATTTCAGGCGATTCAGCGCTCAAGCTTGGGCGGGATCTGCCGATAAAGGAATCGAGAAGGTGGTGTGCTATGTCGAATGACCAACCGGAGCCATCGAAGATTCAGGATGAGCCCCTTAGCCCGCAGCAAGTGCTGCAGTGGGCAATGTGCCAACCGGGAGTCTTGTTACTCAGTTCCCTCGCCGTGGGGACGATGCTGGCGTGCAAACAGGACGTGAACCAACAGACCATCGCCGAGCCACCACTGGAAACCGAAGCTTGTATCGTCGATGGCGACATACCATTGCTCATCTGAGTTGAGATTCACCTAGCGCGGCTTGGGTGGTGGAATCTGAATGAGCACTCGGCACGGTGCGTGATGGGCAACATATTGCACGGTGCTCCCCAGCAGAAGTTCGCCCAAGGCATGTGGATGGGGTCGGTGATATCCCATGATGAGCAATTCCGTGCCCCGGTCCTTGGCCTCGCCCGCTATGGCTTCTCCCGCCTCACGTGCCCGCAGCAGTTCAGTGGATATCTCCTTGGAAGATCTCTCCGCAACCCGTCTTGCAGCCGCTAGGATCTCTTTTCCCTCGTGGTCCAAGACCTCATCCTCTGCCTCGAGGGGCGTTGCTGGCGGCACTTCAACCACGTGCAGAACAACAAGTTCGGCATCCATGCCGTGCGCTAGATGGACCGCCAGCGTCATGAGACTCTCGACCGACTCCGGGTCTCGCAGAGCCACCATCAGTTTTGCTTTGACCACATTTGCCTCCAGTTTATTTAATGACATGTCGAAAGCGGCGCTCATGCTGCCTTACTGCAAGCAGAAACCTTGAAACCCTGGACTACAAACGGCCGCGGTCGTGACTAACTGGACCCCTTCAGCGACCATCTTCTCAATGGCCTTCCGCCCCCCCTCTTCGGTGATGGGTTTGATGGCGTCCCGAACGAGAGCCACGGGCAGGTTGCGCTTGCGCAGTGCCAGGACATCCGACAGCACACAGTATTCGGTGGCCACGCCAAACACGACGAAGTGCGGCTGGCCAAGGGAAGCCAAGATGGCATCGAAATTGACGTTCGTGGAGACGTCGTACACGGGCTTCTCCACGATGAGCTGTCCGACCCATTCTTGGGAGGCCTGAAAGGCGCCCGGACGGTCTTCCACCACCACGGCGTCAGGGAAGAACGTCTCAGCAATGCGGCGTTGGCCGGGTGTCCCCACCACGCAGTGAGGAGGCCATTGGGCGAACTCCGGGTCATCCGGCGCGTGCGTGTCGGCCGAGGAAATGATGGGGATTCTGTGGTCGCGCGCCCACAACATCAATTTCGCCAGGTTAGGGATGATCTCCTCCGCATGGGGCACATAAAGCCTTCCCCTCGGAGACATGAAGTCCACCTGCGTATCGACATCAAGGAATACCAAGCGGCCAGACTTGGTCGGTTCACTCATTCTCTCACCCCTTGAGCAGCGACGAGTGACCCGCCGTGGCGGGACGAGCAAAAAACCAAACCAGAAACTAGAAACTGGAAATTTGAAACTGGAACCTCAAACACAACACCTCCCGCTCGCCTTTTGACTTTTGCCTTTGTGCCTTTTGACTCTTTCCCTTTCCCTTTTGACTTTTGCCTTTTGCCTTCTGCCTTCTGCTCACTGCCTACTGCTCGCCCCGAAGGTCTACTCGCGAACCTCCTCCAGGAGGCGCTGGAGCGCCTCGCTCTTGGCTACGGGATAACCAGGCGCGTTCCGCAGAGCGTGGTAAGGTTCCGGCAAGCGGTCAAGATTCGCAAGGACATTAGTCCTCGCGTCTTGGAGGCATGGCCGGGACCTGAGCCTCCTGCCATGGCGCATCACAGGGTGGAGCAGCGGTGTGCCTTCCGAAGGTTCTTCGCGGGAGCGTGTGATCAGATCGTGATGATAATGAGCGCCAGCCGAGAACCGGAAGACCTGCTTCCGACCCGGCGAATAGACTTTCTCTTCGCTGAATTTGCTTTTGTAATCCACCTGCCCGTTGTGTTCGATCTCAACCAGCTTGTACACCACGCTGAGCGCAGGCACGTCGCGCGAGGTGGCGAGATCGGTCCCCACGCCGAAGAGGTCGATGGGCGCTCCTTGGGAAAGCAAAGCTTCCACCTTGTACTCGTTCAAATCCCCGCTGGCCACGATCTTCGCCTCACGCAGGCCGTGACGGTCCAGGATTTCCCGAACCCGGCGACTCGTTGCGAGGAGGTCACCACTATCGATGCGTACGCCGGCAATCTTCCGCCCGAGGGTGGCCGCGGTCTCCGCTCCTGCAATGGGGTCATAGGTGTCAACCAACAGGATGGCATCCTCCGGGAACGTGTCCAGGAGCGCCTCGAAGCTTTGGCGTTCGGTTGGGAAAGCCTGGGTCCAAGAATGGGCTGCCGTGCCTGCAAGCGGGATGCCGTATCGAAAGCCCGCCAGAACATTCGAGGTCGCAACACACCCGCCGAGGTACGCGGCGCGCGCGGCGCGAACGCCGGCTTCAGGCCCCTGCGCCCGCCGCGTGCCGAACTCGAGCACGCCCCGGCCACGCGCCGCCCGCACTACGCGAGCCGCCTTGGAGGCAACCAGCGTCTCAAAATTGGTGATTGAGAGCAGGTAGGTCTCAACAATTTGTGCTTCCAGAATCGGCGCGGTCACCTGAAGGAGCGGCTCTTCCGCAAAGATGAGTGTGCCTTCTTCCACCGCCTCAACGTCGCCGGCAAAGCGGAACTCACTAAGATACTCGAAGAATTCGGAAGAAACATTGCGAAACACAGGCAGACTGCGAACGAAGTTCACATGCTCTCGAGTGAATCGCAAGGCCGCGAGGTAATCCACGGCGTCTTCGATGCCGCCGGCCACGAGGTAAGCGCGCTCGGGGGGCAACTGGCGGACGAAGAGTTCAAAAGTTGCGCGGCAGTCCACATGTTGCTCGAAGTACGCTGCCGCCATGGTCAGTTCGTAGAGGTCCACCAGCAGTGCGCGATCGGAATCGAGTTCAAGCATCTTTCCCCTGTGCGTTTGTTCCCAAAGATTGCGGAATAATGACGCGTTTGCCGCTCCAAGGTCATACGACCGGATGTCTCTGCGGGCGGCACAGGCTGGCGGCTGACATTCTCCTACCTAGGAGGGCCGGCTACGCGGGCGGATAACCGGATGGACTTCGTCACCACGCTGTTGCCGCTGGACCAGATGACCTCTACCGTCTCTCCTGCCTTGTGGCTAGCCATAGCGGCCTGAAGGTCTTGCGGCGTCCTTATTCTCCGGCCGCCCATGCTGAGAATTGTATCGCTAGGCTTCAGCCCGGCCCTGTCGGCAGGTCCCCCAGGTGCGATATCTAAGATTACAACCCCCCTGCTCCCGGCTGGCTGATGTTCGACGGGACGAACGCCCAAATAACCCAGGGCAACCGAGACAGTGGCCGTTGGATTAGTAACTGTTGCGGCCGGTGCTTGTAGATTCCAGGCAACTCGTGTAGTTTCTCCCGAAGTCAATCGCACCGTTTCTTCATGATCCTGGAAGCTCCTGTGCGCAAGCCGGACGCGATGCGCGCCGGGCGAGAGGGTGGTGATTTTCAGTCGTCCCTCGGGGCTTGTGGTCCCCACCGTCTCATCATCGATATAGACGCGCGCGTCGCCCGGAGTGGCCTCAATCAGTAGAATGGGCGGGCCTGAAGACTTCGGCGGCGCAGGGGGCTTCGCCACTGCCGTAGCGGCTGTCCCCGTAGGGGCTATATTGACATTACTCGCTGGAGTTTCAGAAGCCGTGCGCGCCGCTTCGGATTGAATCCCCTGGCCACCGGGAGTTTTCCCCTCTGGGGACTCAGGAACGGGCGGATTTTGCTCAATGGCGGGCGGCTGACTCGAGGCCTGTTGCGATGTCCCCCCTCCTTGGCCGGATGTTGTGGAAACAGGAGTTGTGCTAATTGAGGATGAATGCCGAGACAGGATATACCAGCCCCCTCCGCCCAGGCCTACTAGCAGGATTGCAATCCCAACCCAGATTCCCCAGCGGGATTGTTTCTCTGGCTGCGGCGCCGGTAATACGACCGGCACCGGTGTGCCAGGGGTAACAACCTGAGGTTGAACAAGAGGAGGCGGGGCCGGAACAAGACTGCTAGCAGCGGCCTCGCCTTGAGCGGGGACTGGAGGGACCGCCTCGGGCGCGGCTCGAATTTCCTCCCGCGATATGACTTCGCTCGGTTGCAGGGCCCACATCGCGCCCGAAGGAGCATTTCCCTTCTCCGCTGCTTCGACCTCTTCGATCAGAGCCTTGGCACTCGGGGGGCGCTGGGCAGGGTCCTTTTCGAGCAGGCGCATTGCCAAGCGGACAATTGGCTCGGGTATTTGCAGCTCCGGGCGGAGTGTGGGGATAGGCCTCGGCGGCTGCTGCAGGTGGGCCAGCAGCATTCCCATGGTAGTTTCGACTTTAAAGGGAAGATCGGCTGTCAGCATCTCATACATGACCACACCGAGCGAATAAAGGTCCGAGCGCCCATCGAGCTCGTCTCCGCGCTTCCCCATCGCCTGCTCGGGGGAAATATATTGCGGCGTGCCGATCACCATTCCCGTCCCTGTTAGCGTCATGCCTGACGCCTCGCCAAGGCTTGCCTCCTTCATCTTGGCAATACCGAAATCAAGCACCTTCACTAGCTCACCTTCCGGCCTTTCAATCAGCGCGATGTTATCCGGCTTGATATCCCGATGCACCATCCCAAGGCGGTGGGCAGCGTCCAGGGCCGAGGCAACCTGCTTGATAATCGAGCAAACGCGGGGTACGCGCAGTGGTCCCTCTTCCTCAATGAGTTTCTTCAGGCTCTTGCCCTGGATGAACTCCATGACGATGAAAGGCCGGCCGTCCTCGGCTTCGTCAATATCGTCCACCCGCACGGCATTGGGATGCTGGAGCTTGCGAGTGATTACGGCCTCCTGTCTAAACCGCCTCACGAAAAGTTGGTCGTGCAGGATCCCCGGAGCGATCACTTTGAGGGCGCGCAATTCGTCGAATGCCAGGTGCAAGGCCTTATAAACCGCTCCCATTCCTCCCTGGCCCACTTTGCTCAGAATGCGATACTTCCCGCGGATTACGCTCCCTTCGGTCCAGATACCCACATCCTCAAGCGCCGAGCCATCCTGCGGGCACAGTGCGTAGTCGTTGGGGTAGCTTCCCTGGCATGTGGGGCAGGTTTTCATTTAGCACCCTTCAATTACGTTTGCTTACAGTATATCACAGCGACCCCAGGGATTCACGGTCTTAAGCGCGGGCATGATAGCTAGTTGCCGAAGGCCGCGGCGTCGCTCTGCTTGCTCCAACGCAGCGTGGGCGTCGCGGGTGAGCAGCGAGGCTCCGCACACAAGTACATCCGGCGAACAGGCGCGGAAAGGCTCTGCCGATGGTATAGTAAGTGGTATCGCACCCAGGAGGTTTCCCATGCATGAAAATGGTTTTTCGCGACGGAGCTTTCTTCGCAACGTCGCCGCAGGCTCCACAGGAGCAGCTCTGGTTTCCCTGCCGGCGCTGGCCCACGCCGTGACGGGCGAAGCGGCCCCCGAGCCACCGTGGCCGGTGACCGTTGAATCCTATCCACTGCTCGAACCCGGTAAAGCCGCCAGTCTGGCGCGCGTCAAGCTAGCGACGAAGGATGGGATTCCGGCGTCCTATCAAGAGAAACTGCGCGCCTATGCTCCCAACCTCGATCTAACGCTGTGTCGAAACCAGGAGCAGTTCCGAAGTGAGGTTGCTGACGCGCACGTGATTCTCGGCGGTTTCTCCCGTGAAGATCTTCAGGCCGCGCGGCATCTGCGCTGGATTCAATACACCGCCGCGGGCGTTGAACACATCCTTTACCCGGAATTGGTGGACAGTCCCATTGTGCTCACCAACATGCAGCGCATGTTTTCGCCTACCATTTCAGAGACGGCCATCGGGCTGCTCCTGACTCTCACGCGAAAGCTGAATCACTTCGCGCTACAGACTCGCGAGCACGTTTGGAAGCCCTTGGATGGGCTCACAGAAGTCAGTGGACTCACAATGGGCATCGTAGGATTGGGCGGCATCGGCACGGACACCGCCTACCGCGCGCACTATGGTTTCAACATGAGGATCCTGGCCGTAGACCCCAAGCCCTTGCCCAAGCCATCCTTCGTTGCCGAACTGCATTCCCTCGAGTGGCTTCCGAAGATGGTGCCTCAGGTGGATGTGCTGATGAGTGCAGCGCCGCACACACCGGTGTCCGAAGGCATGTTTAACGAGGCCATTTTCCGCGCCATGAAGCCGACCGCCTATTTCATCAACGTCTCGCGCGGCAAGCTGGTGGACACGCCCGCGCTCATTCGCGCGCTGGAGGAAGGATGGATCGCCGGGGCCGGCCTCGATGTGGCCTACCAAGAACCGCTCCCGCCCCATGATCCCTTGTGGACGGCGGGCAACCTGATCATCACCTCGCATTCTTCCGCGGTCTCGGAGGGCTCGACGCAGCGTGCCTACGATCTGCTCTGTGAGAATGTTCGCCGTTATGTGAGCGGTCTGCCGCTGCTCAACGTGGTGGATAAGAAGCGTGGTTACTAGACTAGTGTAGTGTCCAGCAAAACGAGCTTCAGACTTGCGTTTGCTCTTCGGGGGGAAGCTCCCCGATGGGAATGGGAGCCCTATATTCCCAATCTGCCGTCAAGCCTGCCTTGTACCGGAACAATCTACAAAGGGCGCAGACCTGCGCCAGGATGAAGGGACTTTCCTGGTTTTGCCATTTGTGCTGGCAGGATCCAGCCAGCGGTTTCACCGCAGGTGTGTCCACAGCCTTGCTCATAGCCTAATAGGGTAGTACGGCCGCCCTTCCAACACAAGAGTCGTGGATGCGGGCTGTTCCAGCGGCATCCATCACTTGACTTTAAGCAGCACTACACCGTGCTTCGGCACCTGGGCTGTGAAGCTCGAATTGAACACGCCTAGGTCTCTTTTCTCCCAGAGGTCGCGGACCGAAGCCGTGTCCCCTGCACCGACATCCCGGAAATGTGCCGTCACCGGCATCACGGATTCGCCGCGGTTAAAAAGGCCCACCGCCCTCGAGCCGTCGGCCAGTAGCTTTACCCAAACCTCGAGTTGGCCTTCCTGTGCCACGCGATGGCCCTGCATGCCGAGAGCATCCTGGTCCACAGCGATCACTTCCGGGTTCGTCAAGATGGCCAGAGTGTCGGGCGTCATCTTGGAAAGGTCGTTGCCCGCCAGCAACGGCGCCGCGAGGAGGCACCAGAGGCTCATATGGGTGTGATACTCATCCTTGTTCATTTTGCCGTTTCCGACTTCCAGCATGTCGGGATCGTTCCAGTGCCCGGGTGCGGCAAAGCGCTCCAGCCCGTTCTGGCCGAAGCCAATGTACGCCATGCTGCCGTAGTCATCGGAAATATCGTCGGTGGTCCGCCACAGGTTGCCTCCCACCGAAGGTCCCCAACGCCACACCCTGTCCATGCCGTATTGGCAGAGACTGAAAACAATGGCTCGGCCGGTCTTTTCCAGCGCCTCGTGCATCTTCTTGTAGGCCGCCATCTGCGCAGCAAAGTCGCCCTGGAAACTGCAATAGTCGTATTTCAAATAATCGATACCCCAACGGGCGTAAGCCTGCGCATCCAATTCTTCGTGCCCAAGACTGCCTTCGTGGTCCGCGCAGGTTTTCGGACCGGGCGACGAGTAGATTCCCAGCTTCAAGCCCTTAGCGTGAACATAATCGGACAGCCCCTTCATGTCCGGGAACTTCTCGTTAGGATGAAGGACGCCCTTCTCGTCGCGCGCGCCTTGCCAGCAGTCATCAATATTCACGTAAATGTAGCCGGCGCTCTTCATCCCGGTCGAGACTATCGCGTCCGCCGCCGACCGCACGTCAGCCTCCGTCACCTTGCAGGCAAAATGGTTCCAGCTATTCCATCCCATGGGCGGCGTCCGAGCCAGCCCATTTCCCTGGGCAAATACAGGCGCGCCAAGCAAACCAAGCCCGGCCAGAACAATGCATCCTCGAACCATAATTGAAACAAATCTGCCCATCATGATTTGCCCTCCTCCTAACAAAATGCCTCATCCAGAACCGAATGAAAACTCTGAGGCCAGGACAACGGGGGCAATTCTACTACCAAGCTTCGAAGCGAGTCCAGGCTGGAATGCGACCTTTGGCGTGAGAAACCCAGTCATCTGCTGCCTGGGAACCGTGATTCGGAACTGCGCCTCGTCGAGTTTTCACCCCAGATTCCTCACGGCAGCCGATGCCTCCGTGCCGATCTGAACGGTGGGCATCCGCTTCCCGTCACGATTCGTTCCTGTGACGGCAGTTGGAATTCCATAACGACGAGGCTGCTTCAACAGCAGATAGCGATGCCTGAGCCTGCCGTGCACCCCCAGCAGGCAGACTATGGCCCTTAGAAAACGTGGACCTTTCAGATGGACTCAATTGAGGGTCGCCCCAAGCCAGAGGAGCAGCCGCACCCCTCGGAGCACGGGGCGCCATAGCGTGCTGGCGCCTTTCATCATCGTGCAGGCCCGTGTTCCGCAAAGAAGCTTCTGACGCCGGTCGAGTGAAATAAGGCAGCAGATAACACTGGAGCTCCCCAAGCCGGCAGCCTCCTGACTTCAGAGCGTCGCGAACTCCACGCGATTACGCCCCTTTGCTTTGGCGCGCGAGAGGGCCTCAGTGGCCAAGCGCCAGGCCGCATCCAAACTCAGCGCCTTCTCCGACGGAGTCACCATAACACCAAGGCTTATCGTCACCGCGACCACGCCCTCGGAGGTGTCCACAGCACGCCGGTCAACTCGGGCCCGGAACTTTTCCGCCAAGCTTGCAGCCGTGGGCGCGTCGCATCCCGGCAGGACTATCACAAACTCATCCGCTTCAGATCGGCCGATCGAATCCGGCGGGCGCAGAGCGGCGCGAAACCTTCTCCCAACCTCCCGCAAGACCGTATCCCCGGCGAATGGGCCGAAGCTGGCATTGATGTCCCGGAAGTGGTCAATATGCGCGATCACCAGACTCATAGGGGAATGGCTTCGAGATGAAAGGGTGAGCTGGCGCTTCAGGATATCCAGAATCACATTGCGGCTCCAGACGCCGGTCAGCGGATCGACGGTCCTTTGAGCTTCGATCAGACGATAGGCCGAGAGAAGCTGCTCCCGCAGGTCCAGGATTCGCCTTCCCGCGCGCAAGCGCGCGCGCAGTTCCTGAGGCTTGTAGGGCCTGATCAGGTAGTCGTCCGCGCCGGATTGCAAACCCTCAACCATGTCTTGCTTCTTTACCTTCGCAGTTGACATCGAGATGTAGGTGTAGGGCTTTCTAGTCTGCTTCCTAATCTCGCGGCAAATGTCGATGCCGTTCATGCCCGGCATTATCCACTCAAGGATGGCGAGCCGTGGCGCTTCACGGCCTTGAAGGATTTCCAAGGCCTTTTGACCATCCGTTACACTCGTCACTTTGTACCCCCACTCGACCAGGCAAGCCCGGAGGAGGCGGAGATTAACAGGGTCATCTTCAGCAACAAGTATTCTCGTCGTCTTATCTCCTTTCCGCATCGCCCAGTATTCTCATGGTACAGTTACTCAACGTAACGCATTGAGGGCACGGCCAAGACGCTCCATTTCCCGCTCCAACCCACTCATCGCTTCCTGGGCGCGCGAGAAATCTTCCTGCTCGGCAAATGCCTCCAACTGCTCCGCCGTCTCGAGGGTGGCTCGCGCAATGAAATTCCCGGCTGAGCCCTTAATGGTGTGAGCCGCCCGCGCCAGATCTTGCCCATTCTTCTCTTGAAGGGCTCGTTGGGCCGCCGCCAGCAAGGAAGGGCTCTCGCTCAAGTAGATTTCGATGAGTTCGCTCAAAAGCTGCGAGTCGCCACCGAGGCGATCCAAAAGGGCGCGCCTATCCACATGTTCACCATCGTCGCCCACACACCGACATTCCTCTTGCTCAGGTGGATGAGAGACCTCTGAGGTCTGGGCGGGTAGCGCCTCATATTCGCGCAAGAGATCGAGCAGTTCCTTCACCCGTATGGGTTTCGACAGGTACCCATCCATCCCGGCCGCAAGGCAGCGTTCCCGGTCGCCCTTCATCGCATAGGCGGTGAACGCAATGATCGGCACACGTCCGCCCGTCAACAATTCGTGCGCTCGGATGGCCGCCGTGGTCTCGAAACCGTCCATGTCCGGCATCTGCACATCCATTAGGATCAGGTCAAATACACCCCCAGGGCCTTGCTGCACCGCCGCCACTGCTTCCCGGCCGTTGCGTGCCACCACCACTTTGTGTTCCTGCTTGCCGAGCAAGCGGGTCACAAGATTGCGGTTCACCTGGTTATCCTCCACCAGGAGTATCCGCAACTTGCGGGTTGCTTTCGGCTGCGGAGGTCCCATAGGTCCTGTCGCCTCCGCTGGCTGCCCCTGTACCGTGCCGGAGGCACGCAGGATTGCCTTCAGAAGGTCCTGCGCAAATACCGGTTTTGTCAGACAGGCCGCAATCCCCGATTCTTGGCACAGCACGGCGGCTCCACCCTGGGTGGAGCCGCTCAACAGCAACACTGAAGCCTTAGCCAACTCCGGGTCGTTCTTTATTCGTTCGGCAACGGTAAAGCCATCCGGGTCGGGCAGGCGCGCATCCAGCAGGACTACGCCGAAAGGTCTCTCCTGGTGTTTTGCCTGGTCGAGTTTGATGAGCGCCTCCCGGCCGCTTCCGCATAGAGCCGGCTGGGCGTTCCATTGCCGGAGCAGACTTCCCAGGATTCGAAGGCAGGTGGGGTTGTCGTCCACGGCAAGTACTTGCAGGCCACGAAGGTTGGGTGCCGGCGCTTCTTCCAGGCGGGGCACGGCAGAGCGAAAGCAGGCGGTAAAGTGAAACGTGCTTCCCTTGCCTACTTCGCTCTCCAGCCAGATCTTCCCGCCCATCATCTCGACCAGTCTCGAGCAGATGGTCAACCCTAACCCCGTCCCGCCGAATCGCCGCCTTGTCGAGCCATCGGCTTGGGCAAAGGCCTCAAATATCACCTGGTGCTTCCCAGGGGGAATCCCAATGCCAGTGTCTCGGACGGAGAAATGCAAACACAGATTTCCCAGCTCCTCGGTTTCCCTTTCGACTGTTAATACAACCTCCCCCTGTTCCGTAAACTTGGTGGCATTACCCAGAAGGTTGACGATGACCTGTCGCAATCGCCCGGGATCACCTTGGAGTATGCCCGGAACGGCGGGAGAGACCTCCAGACAGAGCTCCAGTCCCTTCTGCTGGGCAGGAAGCGCCAGCGGCTCGAAGGCCTCTCCCAGCGTGTCGAGCAAGCGAAACTCGACGGAATCCAAATCAAGCTTTCGGGCCTCGATCTTGGAGAAGTCGAGGATGTCATCGATTACGTTGAGCAAAGAACCGCCGGACGACTTGATGGCTTCCAAGTATTCACGTTGTTCAGGGCTCAGAGGAGTATCGAGGGCGAGTTCGGTCATGCCCATCACGCCATTCAAGGGGGTGCGGATTTCGTGGCTCATATTGGCCACGAACTCGCTTTTGGCGCGACTGGCTGCTTCTGCGGCCTCTTTGGCCTGCCGCCATTCTTCTTCTGCGCGTTTCCTTTCCGTTATGTCGATCACGGTGCCATCGATCTCAGGACTCGCACCGTTGCCATTCTCTACCAGGCTGGAGTTCTGCAATAGCCAGGCGCGGCTACCGTCTTTGCGACGCAAGCAAAGCTCATAGGAAGCGACGGCCTTGTGCTCCTTCAGCCGTGAAAGGAGCATTTCGCGCATTCCATCGTCCGCATAACAGTCCTGCACTCGAAGGCAGAGCACTTCCGCCGGGGAGGAATAGCCAAGAATCTGCGCAAATGATTCGTTGCAGTCGATGAACCGGCCGTCCAGCGTGGAGCGGAAAACTCCCGCCATGTTCCGCTCAAACAACAAGCGGTAGCGTTGCTCACTCGCGCGGACAGCTTCCTCGGCCCGCTTCTGCCGGATCAGTTTCCACACCCCATCCATCAGCAATGTCAACTGCCGTATGTCCGACTCGTCGTACCCATCGTCCTTGTTGGCGACACCCGCAATGGCCACAACGTTCTCATGGTCAAGCACCGGGATGCTCATAAAGCGGAGGATGTCGATGTTACCTTCCGGATACCCTTGCTTGAGAGAGTTTGCTGCCGAGTAGTCATTGACAATGATCGGCCTGCGCTGCTGTACCGCCTCTCCCCACAACCCGACACTGGGCGGGGAGTGCGGTCTCTGCTTCTCGTCCAGGGCGCACTCCTCCATGGCCCCTCTGGAGCAGGAGCGCACGGTCAGCAGCGATCCATCTTCGTTGATGAGAGTCAGCAAGCCGTGCTTGCTTTTGGTGAGCAAGATTCCCTGCTCGAGCGCAAAGTCGGCGATTTGCTGGGGAGAAAATTCTGACATGTGGCTGAGCTTCAGGAGAGCCTCGAGACTTGCCTCATCAAGTCGCAGAGCTTCCTGTGAGAGTTGCCGGTGGATGGCGGCGCCTAGAGTTCCCCCCGCCGCGCGCAGCGCTTCCATCTCGGGTGAAGACCATTGGCGTTCGTCTATACAATCGTGGAATCCGATGCTTCCCCACCACTGGCTTCCTGCAAAGAGAGGGACCTCGATTAAAGAGCGTATGCCCTGCGGGAGCAGCGCACGTTGTTGTTGAGGCAGATCCGAGACGCGGAACTGAATTACCTCCCCCTGGCGAAAAGCCGTCGCCCAGCTCCCTAAGCCACCGTCTTCCCAGGGAAATCCTTGGAGTTTTGGGTTGTTGATATCAGAGGCGATTCCCGGCGCCACCCATTCAAATCGTTGGCTTGCCAACAACTCCCCGTTCCGGCCGCGATGATTCTCGAAGATATGCACTCGGCTAACCCCCGTTGCCTGCCCCAACCTGGCTAGCACGCTTTCGATGGCCTCCTTCCAGTCCGGCGCCAGCAACAGCCGCTGGGCGGCGAAACTAACCGCCTCCAGAATGGCGTCACGCCGCCGGAGCGCCTCTTGCGCTCGCTTGCGCTCGCTCATGTCGCGGGCCGCTCCTTGTATTCCCACAACCTTGCCCTCTTTCTCGATCAAGCGGGTGCTGACTTCGACAGGAATCCGGCGACCATCCTCGGCGACGAATTCTATTTCGTAAGTGGTACTCGCACGGCTCTGAAGTTTCAGGTTCAACATTTCAGTCGCCCGCTCAACTGACCCGGGAGCAAGCAGGTCTGAGACATTTTTCGTCAAGATTTCCTCGCGTGTGTAGCCGGTGAGGAGTTCGGTCGCCCGGTTGCACGAGGCAAATCTGGCGTCCAGGTCGAGCGTAAAAATGGCGTCGGTGGAATTCTCAAAGAGATCGAAGAACTGTCTCCTCAGCGCGGCTTCACGGCGTAGGAATTCGCGCATGGTTCCTGTATGAAGTCGCAGCCGGTTCCTGAGAATCGCCACCCATACGATTCCCCCCAGCAGAATCGCACCCATGACGACCATCACCCAGAGATCTTGGTTCAGGGACCATACGACCAACGCGCTTTCATGCCGGAGACGCCCGTGTGTGCAAAGCGTCCACAAACCGCTGAGGGGAGCCAAACACAGGGCCTGTACCCGGAGAGTCCGGCCAGCATGGAGCGCCCCTGCCAGCACCATGAGTGACCCCGTGGGCTTCATCATTCCTCTTCCTCGCAATTAGGCAGCCTCGCCAACTGGGGCTTTAGATGTATCTCGTAGCAGTCAGGACAAACTCCATGGCTGAATTGGGCTTCCGAGTGGCTGGTAATGTAGGCGTCAACCTGTTCCCAGTAGTTCCGGTCGTTACGAATCTTCTTGCAGTAGGAGCAGATGGGGAGGAGTCCTTGAAGTTGCTTCACGCGCTTCAAAGCGTCTTCAAGCTCTTGAAAGCGTTCCATGAGGGCTTTCTGTAACTGGACGATGCGCACGCCCACATGCAAACGCGCGCGCAGTTCACGGGGATCAAACGGTTTGGTAATGTAGTCGTCAGCCCCGGCCTCGAGCCCCCGGACAACGTTTTCGAGTCCCCCGCGAGCCGTAACAAGGATGATATAGGTCGCCGCATTCGGCATCGTGGCGCGCATCCGACGGCAGACGTCCAAGCCGTCGATCCCCGGCATCATCCAATCCAGCATGGCGATCTCGGGCCCCTTCGACCCTTGCAAGACACGCAAGGCCTCCCACCCATCCACAGCGACCAGAACCTCAAATCCCCAACCTCCGAGGGTTGCCTGGATCAGGTGTCGCGACGTAGCCTCATCATCGGCAATCAGAACTCGCATGTCGCTCCTCCCCCACCAGCCTTTCAACCCCAGGCTTGGGGTCTGGACGGCCCAGAATCTGGATCTTCAGTACTTGACCTCGCGCTTAACGATTCAGGCCGATGCAACGCACTGGAGAGTTCCTCGAGCGAGTACGGCTTGCCGATGAAGCCCAGAGCGCCTGCCAACCGCGCTTCACGTGCAACATCACCTGAGCTGTAGCCTGAGGAAAGAATCACCTTCACCTTGGGATTGATCCCCCGCAGCCGGCGGCAAACCTCCAGACCTGTACTGCCCGGCATCACCATATCGAGCAACACCATGTCGATCTGGTCGGCGTGGGAGGAATAAACCTCGCAGGCCTGCTGGCCATCCACAACCGTAAGCACCTTATAGCCGAGCTTCTTCAACGCCTCCTCAATAAAGGCTAGAACCATGGGCTCGTCGTCCACCACAAGAACTGTCCCGGTCCCGGCTTCGAGCACGGAGCTTCTAGCTGCAACCCCCCGCTCCACGGCCGGGCCCTTCAGCGGCAAATGGATTGAAAAGGCAGACCCAAGCCCGACTTCACTTTCCACCTGCACAAACCCGCCGGCCCCGTTCGCCATTCCATAAACCATGGAGAGCCCAAGCCCTGAGCCCTTCCCTGGTTCCTTGGTGGTGAAGAATGGATCGAAGAGCCTGCCCAACACATGCGGGGCAATACCCACACCCGTATCCCGAACTGTTATGCGCGCATAATTGCCGGGGAGACAATGGCTGGGCCGAGTCGAATCGCCTTCACCGAGTGTGACCCGTGAACTTTCAAGCGCCAGAACTCCCCCCTCGGGCATGGCATCTCGCGCGTTAATGCACAGGTTAAGAATTGCCTGTTCGAGCTGGCCCGGGTTCGCGTCCACCCATAACGGTGCGGACTCGGTGTGAGTTTGTACTTGGATGCGCCGGTCGAATGTGCTGGTGATGATCCTTACCACGCGACCGAGGACATCGCCGACTCGATTGGGTACTGATTCACGCTTTCCTTGCCGGCCAAGGCCAAGTAATTGCCGAGCGAGGTCTGCGCCACGCTCGGCAGACTGCTCAATCATCTTCACAAACTCAAGAAGTGGGTCGGAATGGGCTAAGCGCAGCCGCACGATGGAGGCAAACCCCAGGATGACGCCCAGCAGGTTATTGAAATCATGCGCGATGCCTCCCGCCAAGGTCCCAAGAGCTTCCATCTTCTGTGCCTGGAAGAGTCTTTCTTGTAGCCTGCCACGCTCTTCCTCCGTGTCCTTGTGCGGCTGAATGTCCTGAATGAGGGCTAACACCTGGACGGGTAGGCCCGGAGTGTCTTGGATAAGAGAGAAATTCTCCAAGCACCATTTGGGCGCACCGGACTTTTGCACATAGAGTCTTTCCGTGCTGTGAACCAGCAACGCCCCGCTCTGAATTTCTCCAACCACCTGACCAACGTCGGCACGATTTTGGAGGTGGGTCAAGTTCGCGTACCCGGTGCCCAGAAGCTCCCCAGCCTGGTAATTCAGCATCCGTGCGAAGGCGGGACTTATGGCGACAAGTTTCCCTTCGGCAGTACACAGCGCGGCGCCGATGGTTTCACAGGCAAAAAGGGAGCGAAGAACATCACCTTTTGGTAATAGCCCTCCCTTCGATAAACTGAGGTCAATTGCGAGCTGAGGACACGCCTGTTGTGGCCCTTTCAAAGCCTCAACTGATTCGTTGGCCGGGCAAACCTCAGCGCCAGTTGGAACCGTGGAAGAGGAAATCTCAACACAAGACTCCTCACGCGACACTCTGGCGGTTCGCTCCGACATTCGGGCCCTCAACCTGTCTTTCGGCAGAAACGAACACAATCTTAAATAGGCGGGAAGGTGGGAACGTGCCACGGCCAGCCAACTCCCCCAGGTTGGGACCACGAAGCGTGTAGAAGATGCGGCTGGAAAGAAGATTGCCTGATTAACCCTCGAAGATTGTTGGACGTGTCCTCGCGCTTGCCTCAGTTGAGCCCTCAGCTCACCGACCCGGGGCGCTGGACCGAGTCGGGCTCGCTTGGCTGATTTGGCGCTGAGGATACTCCAGGGTACCCGCATGGAGCTAATCAGGTCAGGATTGATCCCGATGCCCGCGCCGTTTCCTCTACAAGGTCGGGATTACCTCGCTTGTTATTTCATTAATAGCGGCCACAACTTTCGTTGCGGCTTCGTAAGCGCGCTGATAGCGGATCAGGTTCGCAGCCTCCTCATCCCAAGACACACGCGCGATATCCGCGCGTTGCTTTTGCAGTTGCATGAGAACCAGGCCCACGGCTTCTTGCTCGTCCGTGGCGCTTGATACCTTATTGCCGACCCTGCAAACAAGGTTCGAGTAAAAGTGCGTTGCTGTCTCACCCTTTACAACCGCCTGCTTCCGAATGTTCGCCATGGCCAGAGCATTAGCGTTGTCCCCTTGTGTGCCGTCGGCGCTGGCGGCGATCCTGGAGGGGTCGGTGATGGCCGTGGCCATGTTGTCAGCCGCGCCGCCCTTCGATCCCGGCAAAGGCTGGACAACCGGTTGGAAGAAGTTGCCCCCAGGGTCGCCGTTCAAATCGTACCCTTTCTGGTTCTGGCTGTTAATAGATGTGATGATACCCGATGCGAGGTTATCTGTATTGGAAAGTACGGACGGAATCGCCTGGTCCCGCGCTTCCAGCAGTCCTGCCAGTTGGCCACCGGTAAACTTCAAAGTCACATCGGTGCCTGGAGAGAAGATGTGCAGGAATCCGGTGTCTGGGTCCGCCGCCGTGCTTAGGGAAAAACTTTGGGCGGCAGCGACCAGCGGCACTCCGTTGCTCGTCGTGACTGTGAGGCTTCCGTCGCCCGAGTCCGTCACCACCACGTCCACAAGTTTCGAAAGACGGTCAAGCACCGAGTGCCGCTGATGATCGAGCCTCCCGGCCTGCTCGCTGTCGCCCTGTAGACTTGCGACGGGTTGATTCAGGCTGGCCAACTGTGCCGTGTGCGAGTCGATCTCTTCGACCGTCTGCCTCACCTCCTGGTCAACCCTCTCCTGAATGGTACGCAGTTGCTGCCCGGTCTCGCGGAAGGCCGAAGCCACGTTTTGTCCTGCCGAGATTACGACTTGACGCGCGGGGACATGGGTGGGATTTGCAGAAAGCTCCTGGAAGCTGTTGAACAACCGGTTGATGGCGTCGTCGAGCCCGGTGCCCTCCGTTTCATGGAAAAGCGACAGCACCGGATTCATGGAGCTCACAAAAAATTTGAGACGGTTCTGCTGCTGGATTTCTTCGTCGATCAGAAGTTCCAGGATATGGTCGCGGACACTTTGGACTCCCTCGAAATTCACCCCATTGCCAATCGAAATCTGCCCTGTGTCCAGAGGGGGGGCCTCAGTCAGAATGGGAAGCTGCCGGGAGTAACCGGGCGTGTTGACGTTGGAGAGGTTATTCGCAGTAGTGTCAAGCGCGCCTTGCTGCGCAAGAAGAGACCGCACCGCAAGCGAAAGACTTCCGAATAGATTCGACACAGCTCAGACCCCTACCTACGATGGAAATGACCGCGCGCTCCCGCCCGGCGATGGACTGTAAGTTCCAATGTAGTTGGCCATCACGTTGATCAGAACATTGATCGAGCGGCGCGAGCGCCTCAACTGCCCGGCGTAGACTCGGTTCAGCCGCCGCACGCGCTTCTGGACCACTTCGAGATCGTCCATGACTTGTCGCAACTGCAATGAGGAGCCAGCATCACACAGCCCTTGGAACGCGGCCGGACTCATCCCCTCAGGTTGCAGGCCGGATGCCACAGCCATTTGGCCCCGCAGAACCCTCAACTCGTCGTCCAGGGCGCTGATTCCGGAACAGAGGCTTTTTTGATACGAGATATGCTCACGAATCGCTTCCAAGTCCATGCCGGTGAAGGACTTTCGGCATTCGCGAAGTTCCCTGGCCGTCAGCCGCAGACTTGCCACTCGCCTCTTAAGAAGCCCAATGTACTGCCCAGTTTGTGACCTCTTCATGGCTCAGACCGAAATGTCAACGTGATGCTCTTGCTCGTTGTCGTCAATCGGCTCCTCCCCTTCATTCATTTCTATTTCACGGTTCTGGGTTCGGAGCCTTTTCTCCACGTGGTACGAGGCCGCATGTGCCCGCTGTTCTCGCGAGTCTGCGGCGCGAATGGGCTCAGGAATGGAAGGGGTTGAGAACTCATCCATGGGCGCGGCCTCCTAGCTTTCATCGTCCCCGTTACTCCTTGCCCCAGCAGATCAGAAGACATCGCCTGCGCAATCTGGTGGATGGGCACCTCGTAGCTACCCGCCTCGATCGCTTGTCTGAGGACGGCAACACGTTCCTGGCGCAGGTCCGGCAAACCGTCGAGGTCCGCCTTCAATTGTTGAACCTTCTCACGGTCAACCGAAAACTGGACCTCATCTGGAAAAAGGCCCACCTTCTCTCCCTTGATTTTGGGTTGGGGAGGACTACAACGCCCCAACCCTTTGTGGCCCAACGATTTCCGGAAAGGCCAAGGAAACATCAACCTTTATCCGCTGTCTCATCTATGTGCAATCTATCGGCACCATGGCCAGAACCTTTAGGCTTTCGTCAATTACTGCAAATTCCAGGCGCTTTCTCGGAACGCGATAAGGCCGGGGTAGGTAGGCAAAGCTGATAAGAAGGGGCTACGGAAGTCTGAAGTCTGATTCGGAATTATGAACTGAATTGCCCTCTACCTACTGCCATCTGCATACCCCTTACTGCCCACCTACCGTCTTCCGATCGTGGTTCCCGAACCCTGTTCTTTCCCCACCTACCACAAACGGCCTACGACCTACGTCCTTTCCTTTCAACAACATTCCCGCTTTAAACAGCTAACTATCTTTCTTTTCATAGACATTCCCGCTTCACCGCCAAGTTTTCCACAGCGGTCCTTTGTTTTCAATAACATTCCCGATTCGTTCGTTCACTTTTTAAACTTACTACGATTTTTTCTCCACGCATGGTGTGACATCTTGTCCTGGGGTGCGGAACGGCCGAAGCGTGCCGCCAACTCCTCGAATGCAGTAGGCAGTAGGCGGTGGCGAGAAGTGAGAAGGCAACTCACAATCCATAATTCACAGTTCAGCATTGCCCCAGCCCGAGCGCCTGCCACCTGACACCTGAATCCTGAATCCTGTTTCTTCCCCAACCCCACTTACAATCCTAGCCTATCGCTGCGGCATGTCAAGAGACATGAAGTCCACTTCCGATGTGTCCCCTGAACTCACCCTCGACCTGAGGCGCACTGTCTTGAAGTGGGCAGTTAGCAGAAGGCGCGGGCAGAACGCGGGGGTGAGGAGGGAGCGTGCGAGGGAGGCTGTCAGCGGTTGGTTCAAAAAGCGGGGCCAAGGACCGGGAGCTGGAAAGACAGTGACGAATCGCGCGACCGGCGCTGTCATCCTGAGCCGGCCGTGTGTTTTAGCAGACGAAGGATCTCCGTAGTGCAGGCGCCAGGCATGATGCCGATGTTGAATTCTGAACTACTTTCCTGTCTTAGCCCCATATGCCCGGCCAGTGAAGGACCGCGCTCCCTTGTCCGGCAGAGACTCGCATTTCAAGCAACTGGATAATGTTTGGCATTTCGACTTCTAGAGTCTTCGCCCACTTGGTTCTCTCCTCATCGCTCTGACTGAGAGCGCAGCTATCGAGCAGCTCCTTGTACTTGTTCTGATCACCCAGCGTGATGCGGGGAGGCTCTCCTCCAACTCTCACCCCGTGCATCAAGCAAACAAGATCCGCTGCCCGGACGATCTCCACCAAAACTACGTTTTGCCGCGCTTCCTGAGGTCGGTGGTGGTGTTCGAGCACCTCAATGAGCTCGGCGGAAAAGTTCCAACTGAGGCCAATGCATTTGCCGACCGAACAGTGGTCAACTCCAAATTGTTTCTGCTCCGATTCAAGTGACTCTCCCCAAAGGATGGCGCCGGGCGTAACATTGGGTTCCGTTGACCGCAGGGCAAGAATGAGAAGAGGAAGAACTCCTACATCGTGCAGGAGTCCTGCCAAATATGCCTGCTCCACCTCCGGGTAGCGGAGACAGAGGGCGCTGCGCGCACTCAAAGTCGCGGTTAACAGGCTGTGCTGCCAGAAGGACTGCAATTCGGTGGGAGAAAAACGGCTTCCGACGCACTCCACTAGCGAACAGTTCAGTACCAATGTCCTCAGCCGTTCCGTCCCCAAGAGGATCACCGCGTGTTCGATGTTGGAAACTCTTTCCCGCAAACCCAACAAAGGCGAGTTGCACAAGCGAAGGACCTGTGCGGCAAGGCTGGGGTCAGTTCGAATTACCCCGCAGACGCGCCTCAAGTCCACTGGTATGGTGTTTAACAAGGCGCTAAGCTCAAAAACATAAGCTGGGAGTGTGGGGATGCCGTCTACGAGCAGAGCCCTGATCTTGGCTTCTTGGCTCTGTTCCTTTTCCAAACGGTCTGATTCATCCGAACTTGCGCTCTCCCCACCCGCTCCACCCGGTCGGTTGAGTTGTGATGGCATGCCTTGTCTCTCTCCCAAAGCTCCATCGGCACGCGAGAGCAGGTCTTTAGGTGATGACAAAAAGGTAGGTGGTAGGCGGGGGGGGAGAACGACAGGCGACAGGTAGCAAGTGGCAGGAGCTAGGGGCGGGGGTTTTATAAATTATGAATTCTGAATTGTGAATTACTCACTGTCTACTGCTTACTGCCAACTGTTCTTCCCAACGCCCAAAGGAAGACACGAGAGGTTACGCGCGGAGGATCTTTGAGTCCTCCAGAGTGCGTGCTGGGTCATCGGCGGCGCGGCGGAAGTTGCAGGCGGTCACGTTCTCGTTCCTGCCCCCCGGCTGTCCGAAATCGCGAACCCGGTCTCGCGCTGCGTGGAAGAGCGCGTCGATTTCGTCGTGGTTAAAGATCTTGTCAAATATTTCCCGCCCGCCAGCTCACTCGTCCTTTCCAAGGGCGCTCGCGCAGTCCCCCGCGCATTGAGCAGTTCCTCCATTCGCGCTCGCAGGCGGATAACCACTGCGGAGTGCAACTGTGAGACTCGAGCCTCCCCGATACCCAGAACCGCCCCCACTTCCCTCATCGTGAGTTCCTCGTGATAGTAAAGCGCCAGCAGTTGGCACTCCCGCTCAGGGAGTTCGCCAATGGCCTCTGCTAGAAATCCCGTCATTTCGGAGCGCAAACAAAGGAAAAACGGATCTTCGGCAGGCGTGGATGAGCCGAGGGAACTGACCGCGCGATCAGACCCCTCTTCCATTGTTTCTGCCTGCAAGCTTCTCAAGTCGAGCCCCCGTAGTTCTCCCAGTAAGTGCTGGAATTTGTCGAGACTCATGCCCAGCTCTTCAGCCAGTTGAGACTCCGACGGGGAGTATCCCAAGCGCGCGCTTAATTTCTGATGGGCCTCCGCGATTTGGCGGGCCTTCCTGCGCAGCGGGCGGGGGCTCCAGTCAAGATCACGCAAGCTATCCAATATCGCCCCGTGTATGCGGTATTTGGCGTACGCCTTGAGGTCAACATGGCGCTCGGGGTCAAACCTCTGAATGGCCTCGATCAGTCCAAGAATGCCCGCATGGATCAGGTCTTCAAGCAGAACATGCGGTGGAAGCCGATCATGAATTCGCTTTGCGATGTATTTGACCTGAGGAAGCTGATCAACTAACAGACGCTCACGCTCGGCTTGGTTCAGATTGCCAAAGGAGGCATAAGCAGGTTTCACCTCCCGCAACGCCTGGACGCTATGGTCTCTCTGGGGTTGGGTTGTTACAAAGGTGCTCATCGCACTACCCCCACGGAATGCGGCAAGAGCTCCAACCCCAATCGAACAGGTGGGCCCGCATTCTCTTGTAGTCTTCAAGACTCTGAGTCAGATCTTGATTTGCTTTCTCAAGCTCGCGACGCAGCCGCCTGACTTCTGCCCGATGCTGAGAATAAGAGTTCTCAAGCGATAATGCCGCGTGCGCAAACGAGCGGAACGCCTTCAAGCGAGATTGCTTCGCAGAGCGTTGGCGCAACTGACATGTGAGGGTAGGCGCGGTCCTTCTTGGCTGCCTCCCAGGAAAAATCTGCATGGCTCGATGGGTAACAGCAGGAAACATGCCATTTTCCAGCCCCCAATCTAAGTTTCTTCTCACCCGACCACTTCAAATTGGCAGGCTCAGGTATTCAGAGCGAAGCACTGGCATGTCTTCGGACAGGATGAATGCCCGCTCGATGATGTGTTGCAGCTCACGAACGTTCCCAGGCCACGAGTAGGCCTCCAAAGTCCTGGCCACCTCGAAGGCTATTGACTTGCACGGAACCGCAGCCTCGCGACAGAACGAGTCCAGAAAGTGAGCTGCCAAGGGGAGTATGTCTTCTCTCCTCTCTCGGAGCGGCGCAAGTTCGATCGGAAAAACGCATAGCCGATAGTAGAGCGCGTCGTTGAAGCGCCCTTCGGCCATGGCACGCGCCAGATCGACGTTCGTGGCTGCGATCACCCGCACATCCACCCGGAATACGTCCGGGCTTCCCAACCGTTGGACTTCCCCCTCTTGCAGGAAGCGCAGTAACTTGCCCTGCATGCCCAGAGGCAGTCCTCCCACTTCGTCCAGGAAAAGCGTGCCACCATGCGCAGAATGGATCCTTCCCAACCGCGACTGGAATGCTCCCGTGAAAGCCCCCCGACTATAGCCGAACAACTCAGACTCCAGGAGAGTCTCAGGAATCGCGGCAGAGTTCACAATGACAAAAGGCTGCCGGGCCCGCGAGCCGAGATTGTGGATGGCTCGCGCCATCAGTTCTTTCCCAGTCCCCGTCTCCCCCATGATGAGAACCGTCGTATCACGCGGGATCACCAGTCTCGCCAGACGATAGGCCCGTTGCATCGCCCGGCTCGATCCCATCATCCCGGGCAATGGCTCTTCCCCCTTCACCTCCGTCACGATCCCAGCCGTGCCGCCCGGGCGCTCCCTCAACCCTTCCGCTCCTGTTTCGCACTCCCTCGACTCCTGCGCATCGGGAAAATCCAGTGGCAGGTCCTTTTGTGGGGAAAGCCTCTCAACCAGGCGGCGTTCCTCAACTTCGGAGCCAACGACCAGGACCTGCACCTGAGGATGGCGGGCCTTGATAATGTCAACCAACTCCGACACATCAAGGTCTGGCAACCAACGATCAAGAAGGAGTGCTTTGAACGCTCCTTCCTCCACCAGTGATAACGCCTCGGCTCCGCCCAGCGCCTCTTCCACGGTCCAACTGCGAGACCCCAACCGTTTGAGAATGCGCTCCCGAAACTCTTTGTTTGCGCTCGCAACAACAGCGGCGCTGCGAGCCTCGCACGCCGGTTTTAAATCCGATGAGCTCATCTTACATTCCAATGATACTTATTATAGAGATAGCATCATTAGAGACTAATAAACCTTGTATTAGAATTCTCTAAGATTAAAGGGCGAGTAAGATGTGGGATCCTTCAGGCAAAAGAACTAACTTTGCCCTGCTTCACCATAGCCATAGCCTGCTGAGAAGCCCGTTCATTGCCCTTCGTGCGGTGAAAGGGGGAGGCAAATCTTGCAGATGAGGGGGGGAGTCTCAGCAGATATAATCAGGACGCTGCCTCCCAGCGCCTCGACCGCTCTGCGCACCGGGGCCCAATCCCCCTCTTCACTGTCCGGGGCTAATGCCCTCTGGGATTCACGTTCAGGGATTTCGGCGCACTCCGGCGGGGAGTACACCTCGGCCCGTTGCGCACTCGCCGAGATGGTGAGACAAGCGCTGCCCTCCTTGGTTGATAGGCTCACTTCCAACTTCCCTCCTGATGGGCTCTGCTGGATAGCGTGGAGCAATCCCAGACGCAGAGCCACGAGTAACTGCGCCGGATCGGTTTGAACGAGGCAGTTGTCCCCAAACTCCACATGGACAGCGAGCCGACGAGAATCCGAGAGTGGACGCAATTGTTCCAGCGCCACCCGGACCAGCTCGCCGAACCCAGCCTCGTCATTCACAAGATCGCTTGTCCCCCCCTCGGTCAATGCCCGGTACGACTTAAACAATTGGACTAAGCCCTCCGCCTGTGCAAGTGACTGCTGGATGGCCCTCCGGTAATCTTGCGCGTCGGAGTCAACAAGCAGAGCCAATTCAAGGGTTCCGCGCAAAGACGTCAAGGTCTGGCTTAATTGATGGAGAAAGACGCGCGTCAGATCCTTGAACGGCAGCGAGTTGCCCAGGGAATCACTCCCGCCGCTTTGCCGAGGGATCGGTCCGCGGGCGGATGAGACAGGAAATGCATCCACGACTTGGGAAGGCCTCCGTTTCCCCTCGGGAGGTTCCGTGGGTGGTTCGCTGCTTTTCATCCCGTTATCCCTCTTTCCCCAACTCATAGCCAACGTTCCGAACCGTGTGAATGAGTTTGCTTTCAAAATCCTGATCGATTTTCTTCCGCAAGTAGTTGATGTAAACATCCACCACATTCGTCATGGTGTCGAAGGAAAAATTCCAGACATGCTCGATAATCATGGCGCGCGTCACACACCGTCCCGCATTACGCATGAGATATTCGAGCAAGGCAAATTCGCGTGGCGTTAGGTCGATACGGCGGCCCGCCCGCCTGACCACCCTCTCGGCCCGATCCAGTTCTAACTCCTCCACTCGCAGCACCACACCAAGCGGATTAGGAGGTCGCCTCAGTAAGGCTCGCACTCGAGCTGACAGCTCGCTAAACGAGAACGGCTTCGTCAGGTAATCGTCCGCCCCGAGGTCCAGCCCTTTCACCCGATCCTCCACCCCTGCGCGACCGGAAAGAATTAGCACCGGAGGGGAGGGCTTTCGGCTACGTATATGTTTCAGCACTTCCAGCCCATCAATCTTGGGAAGTACTAAATCCAGGATGACTAAGTCAAAGTTGGCCTCACCAACTAACGACTGAGCATCCTCCCCATCCCACGCCAAATCCACCGCATACTGTTGCGATTCCAGACCTTTCTTTACAAAGCTGGCGACGGGTTTGTCATCCTCTACCACCAGAATGCGCATGGTTTCTCCCCTCGGGACTGATCGCTCTTCCACAACTCATCACTCCTCTCCACTGCCCGTTCTCATTAGCCATCTCTCACATCGGCGGAAAGGGCGGGGGAGATTAGCAAAATGAACTGGACTTTTGTTTCCTGGCGAGGACCTGCCCGCCGCAACGGCCCATGTCATTCTAAGAAATCCTCCCTCCGCGGCACATGGCGGCACTTAAATGGCCAGATTCTTCGCTCCGCTCGGTATGACATGCTTGCAAAGACCACGAACCCGCATTACTCACTATCCTCGGACGCTCTTAGCCTGCCGAAAGGGCGGGTCCCGCAGGGCGGGACCCGCCGAAATCGCGGCTCCCACCCTCTGTTCGTCCCGCGCCCCGCGGTCGCCCGCCCTTAAGATCGGCGGACTTTCAGCCGTGGCGACCGCGGGGCGCGGGACATGGGAATAATCATGAAAGGCTTGTAGCGGCGGGGCTGAAGCCCCGCCCTTCCAGACCCGTGGTGGGAAATCCGGGCTAAGGGAGTTTGGTCGGCCCTCACTGTTGGCTGTGAACTGTTAACTGTCAACCGCCCAAATTGCCGGGATTCTTGGCTGCACTCAGAATCACACCGGAAGCGGCTGCTTCAGCGACATGCTAAAGTCGGTGGAGGGAAATCCGATTCTCACTATGAGGGAACTTAATGCAGTTCGTCGGCACCTACTTGGAGAGCGCGGCTGCTTGCCCTTATGGGGGCACTCTCATGGAACCAGCCCATGCTTGAACCTTTCCTACCAAAAGTCTTAGTGGTTGACGATGACCCCTCTGTTTGCGAGTTCTTAAAGCTAGCCATCGCGCCGATGGCTTCGGGAGTGAGTGTTGCCGAAAACGCCGCGACCGCGCTGGAAGCCATTGAAAGAGGGAATTTCGACATCATTTTGTGCGACATCTGGATGCCTGGATGTTCCGGCATGGAGCTCTTGTCCCTGGCGCGGCAGTCGAAATGGGATGTGGGATTCATTCTGGCCACCGGCCAAGTCCACATCCAGCAAATCATCGAGGCCCTACACCTAGGGGTGTCAGATTTCCTCTTAAAGCCCTTTACCATTGGGACCTTGGAGCAGTCTGTTGCACGAACCTTCCGCCTGCTCCAAATGGAGCGCGAATCACGCGCTTATCGCACCTCGCTGGAAGCCAGCATTGGGCGACGCACGCGGAGTTTGATGCAGGCCTTGCGTGAATTGGAGGAAAACTACCAAACCACACTGGAAGCTCTCGTCCATGCCCTGGACGCGCGCGAGCACGAAACCTACGCACATTCTCTGCGTGTACGTGCCTACACGCTCTATCTGGCCCGCCTGGTCAGTTACCCGCCGGCACTCATGCCTCCGCTCGCTCATGCTGCACTTTTGCACGATATTGGCAAAATTGCGGTGGCGGACTCCATCCTGCTTAAACCAGGAAAGCTCACTGAAGAGGAATGGGTCCAAATGCGCCGGCATGTTTCGGCGGGAGAGGAAATATTAAACCGAATTCCCTTCCTCAGACCCTCCGCACCTGTCGTCCGGCATCATCACGAACGATACGATGGAAAGGGATACCCCAATGGGGTGGCCGGGGAGCAAATTCCGCTCGGAGCGCGCTTATTCTCGCTGGCTGATACGCTGGATGCCGTGACCTCCGACCGGGCCTACAGGAAAGCAAGGGGGTTGCTAGAGGTTTATGCGGAGGTCTCCCGCGGGCGAGGCATGCAATTCGATCCGCAGATCGCAGACCTGTTCCTCAAAACGCCGCAGGGAGTGTGGCTGCAGATCCGCGCTTCACTCGACGAACAATTGCCCTCCGGCAATGCAGTAACCCCCAAATCACTCGAGCCTTTGCTATCCATCCTGGATCCGAGGTGTGATCCCGCCCTGCCACATGATCAGCCAAGCGGATTGCAAGTCAAGAACCATTGGCAACTCGGCCCGCGGCCTTAGACCCGGCGCACAAATCGCTTGATGCTTCACTGGGGCTGCTGCCAGTGCTGCTGTTCCTAATTCGTTTGGTCAAGAGGTGGGTGATATGCCCACCCTCCCGAACAGTGGGCGGCACCCAACCAGCCCTTGGCCCACTTCTTAACCAAGAAGGGGAATTCGGACTCCCCTCCTCAGTTGAGGAGGGGGTAGGAGGTGGTGTTGACCAAGGTCACCTCCTGATTGTCCCAATTGTAGGGTCCATCATGGACAGGGCCATTACGTACCCTCTTCGGCTGTCGGCAATTCTTGTTTCTTGTGCTTGGGGGGCTTGTGCTTGCGGCTTTCATGGCGCTGGGTCGGCGGAGGCGACCCGATCTCTCTGCGCGCTCGCCGCTTGACTTCCTTTGCGGCTCGGAAAGGCTTCTGCTTTCGTGGACTCATCCAGAACCACCCGCTAGCTTATCCTAACCTTCGGCGATTAGACTGGCGGAAGTGTGTCGGAATCGAACCGACCGGTCCACCATAGGCAGACCCGCAGGATTTGAAGTCCCGGACGGACACCAGCCCGCATGCACTTCCGTTATCATTATAGCTTACTGTGTGCGGCAGATTTGTTCAGTTATTCGTGGCGGAAAGAAGAAACCGTCAGCTATCAGCCTTCAGTTACCACATTGTCGTGTTCCTGCTGATTGCTGAAGGCTGACGGCTCAAGGCCACACATTAAGAAGCCATCAGCTATCAGCCCTCAGCTTTCAGTTACAGCATCGGTATGTTCCGGCTGAGGGCCAAAAGCGAGGGCGGATAATCGGCGTCGTGTTCGCAAGAACGCGGGTCGTCATCCCGCCAGGCCTGATTCCCCGTCTTTTCCGCCCCGTCCTTGACGCGAAGCTGGCCACGGCGACGAGTGCGCCCGTGCCGTGGAGGCTTGTGGCGTTCCAACCCAGTGAGCCTATGCGCCACGCCTGTGGTATTGCGAGCCTTACGCCGACGGCCCGCCGTAAGGCTGGGACGAAATGGCCCGGAATAGTTCGAACGGCACTAGTGCGATGCGGGCTTGTCAAACTTCGCGTCATCGATGGGCACGTTATGTTTCACCTCGCTCAACTTGATGACGAAGGCGAAGTCCCCCATCGAAAAGTGCATGACGAAGGGTAGTTTGATACCATCAACCTCGCGGTAGTCGTCGAAGGTTATGCCGAATGTGACCTTGCCGTTGGGCCCTTCGCCTTCCCTTTGCGTGCGCACCAGGAATCCCGAGTCGGCGTCGAACCACATCGTCTCCGCGGCTCCATCCGGGGGAGTCGCTTCGATTGCGTAAGCGTCGTGGCCATTAACGCTTTCCTTTCCTTTAAGCGTCATTGTGGGATAAAGCCCTTTGAGCTTGATCGCCCAATAGAAGTCGGCGTCGCGCTTCATCGCCGCTAGTTCAGGTCCTGTAATATCTCGCAGGCCGCTTTGCGGGTTGTCCTCCCAGCCCACGGAGCCATTGAAACCCCGCCTAGCCTGGCCAAAATTGGGAGCGTCGGTGACCATATACTGCTTGTTTGGAGCCTTCTCATAGATTTCCTCGGCCGCCGGTCCGGGCGTCTGGTCCATCTCGAAGGTTCCTTTGGAAACCCGGCTGGTTAGCTTCTCGAGGGCGGCTTTGCCTCCTATGGCTTTGACGTACTTATCGAGAATCTGGTCCACGGAGGGCACGCCAGCTTGTGGGGTGGTCTGAGCCACGGCCGGTGTGAGCCCTGTCACGAGAACGATCAGACACATCGGAAGAAGTGTCCTCGGTTTCAGAATATTGCGCATTTTCCCTCCCTGAGTTTTGCCCGCGGGTGGCGATTACCTGCCGCTTTAACGCTGTCAAGCGATTATGAAGAGCGCCATGGGGCATACGGTTATTCCATGGATTACGGCGCAAAAGAGTCGCCGCTCACGGATTATCTCACAGCCTATGGTCGAAAAGCGCGCGTATCGCGGACACGGAGCAGCTACTTCATGTTGGTGGTGAAACTCTCAAGGCGCCCGGCCTTTTGGCCCTGTCCTTCTTGGGCACTGTGTCCTAAACTAAAGGGAAGTGGAGATTGATATGATGTCGGACAGCTTGAACCCCGTGAGACAACCTCCGCTGCACTGGTCTCAAATCTACTTGTCAGTGGCCCTGACGACGCTTGCCACACTCCTGTTGGAACTCTCCCTCACTCGCATCTTTTCGGTGGTTTTCTTCTACCACTTCGCCTTTCTGGCGATCTCGATCGCCCTGTTCGGGCTCGGAGCCGGCGGTGTGTTTTCGTACGTGGTCGCCGGGTGGCGAGGCCATCTTTTCAGCCGGCTAGGATGGCTCAGCGCCATCAACAGCCTGCTGGTGGTCTTGATGCTAGCTTTGGTGCTGGCCAAGGATCGCACCAACTTGCAACTGGCCCTGGTGTATTTCGTCGCTGCCCTGCCCTTCTTTCTGGCCGGGACGATTGTTTCTCTGGCCATTTCCGAGACTATCCAGAGGGTGGATCGGGTGTACTTCTTCGATCTGATGGGCGCGGCGGCTGGGTGTTTGGTGCTGGTCCCGCTGCTGAACCATCTGGGCGGGCCGAACACTGTGATCGCGGCGGCGGTACTGTTCGCTGCGGCGGCGGCCGTCTGGCATAGCATGGCGAGTTCCGTCTCGGGGCGCGCGACCTGCTTGGCGCTGGCACTCGGGCTGATCGCGTTCCTTGTCTACAACACCACCCATAACCTGATCGACGTCAAGTACGCCAAACAACATAAGCTTGAGAGCGAGAGCTTCGTAAAGTGGAACAGCTTTTCGCGCGTTGGGGTGACCACGCACGGATGCATCCTCATTGACGCGGATGCAGCCACGTGGATTGCGGGATATAATTTCGACCATCTCGCCGCGCGCGACCGCCACGATCTTCTAACGGCTGGGCCAGGGCTGCCTTATGTACTGCGGCCCGGGGCGAAGACCTTGATCATCGGGCCAGGCGGCGGATACGATGTTGCGCGCTGCCTCGCCTCTGGCAGCAAAGACGTCACGGGTGTCGAGATCAACCCCATCATTGCCACCACCATCATGCGGGAGAAGTTCCTTGACTGGAGCCAAGGGATTTACTTGCGTCCGGAGGTTCACATCGTTGTGGAAGACGGGCGGAGTTTCGTGCGCCGCAGCCACGAGAAGTACCAGGTGTTGCAGGCCACCTTGGTGGACACCTGGGCATCGACGGCGGCCGGCGCATTCGCGCTGGCAGAAAACAACCTCTACACCGTCGATGCGTTTCGCGACTACCTGGGCCACCTGACCGATGATGGGCTGATAGCCTTCACGCGATGGGCCTTCAATCCGCCGCGTGAATCGCTGCGGTTAGTGTCCCTGGCGATGGAGGCGCTGACCCAGACGGGCGAGCCGGAGCCGTGGCGGCACGTCATCGTGGCGCGCCAGGGACTTATAGACACGGTGCTGATCTCGCGCAAGCCCTTCTCGGAGGCCGACATGGCTCGCGCCCGCTCCGCCTTGGCTGCCGCCAACCTCTTGGCAGTTTACCTGCCTGGGGCCGTGGGCCATGGGCGCGGTTTCGAGTTCGCGGAGTTGCTTCGCAGCCCGGATGCGCTGGCCTATGAGCGCCGCTATCCGTTCGACATCACCCCAGTGACTGACAACCGGCCGTTCTTCTTCTACACGGTCCAGCCGCGCGACATCTGGTTGTTCCTGACAACCGGATCGAACGAGGCGATGGACTTCTATATGAACAAGGCTGTGCCGTTGCTGTTCAGGCTGATGGGAATCAGCGTGGTAGCGACCCTTGTGATCCTGCTGCTGCCCCCGATAGTGCTGGGCACACGCCTGCCTCGCCAGAAGGGCTTGTTGGTGTTCCTCCTGTATTTTCTATTCATCGGCGCCGGCTACATTCTGATTGAGGTGGCGCTGATCCAGAAATTCGTTCTGTTCCTTGGCCACCCCACTTATGCCCTGACGGTTGTGATCTTCTCGATGCTGACCTCGAGTGGGCTGGGCAGCTACTTCAGTCGGCGGGTGCTGAACCAGAGTGAGGTGCGCTGGGTGACAGCCCTGGGCACGATCGCGGTCCTGGTTGCGCTGCTGGGGATCATCGCCAGGTCTGTGTTGCCCATAGGTGTAGGACTGCCGCTGTGGCTGAAGATTGCTATCACGGTCCTGATGATCTCTCCTGCTGGATTTGCCATGGGGATGCCTTTTCCTACCGGACTGAAGCGGCTGGAGGAGTGGCACAAGCCGTCGGTTCGGTGGGCGTGGGCGCTCAATGCCGCATCCAGCGTGCTGGGCTCGGTAGGAGCCTTGCTGTGCGCCATTTACCTCGGATTGATACAGACACTGTTCATCGGCGGCCTGCTCTATGTGGCGGCGCTGGTTATTGTCTTGCGCCTGGGGAGCCGGGCACGCGTCGAACAGGGCTCTGCGCCTCGTCAAGTTATCGCTACACAGGCGTGCGACTGATTATCGCTCGGCTCCAAGGTTCCTAACCAGCCAGGCGGCTCTCCATCCTAAGAACGGCTTCGCGTAGGATTTGGTTTGCGACTGTGACGCCGCAGGCCACAGAAAGTCCCGCCCAATGATGAAGACCCGAGTGCGAGAGCGACGGCTGGGCTGTTTTTTGTTACCAGATTTCTTTGATACTCGTGTCATTATTTCTGATGGCGGCAGGTAATTCGGGATGGCAGAATCCGGATTTCAGAGATACAAGCGCGTTTCCCGAATCCCGAACTCTGAATCCTGGTTTTTCCTCTTGACACGAGGCCCGAGCTTTGGTAGCCTATGTGCGTTGTCGAAATTCAGCATCCTGCCAAAAACCCTGGCAACGGAGGTGCCATGGCAAGTTTTCTTGTGACCGGGGGCGCCGGGTTCATCGGGTCGGTGTTGGTCAATCGACTAGTTGAGTTGGGTCACGCGGTTCGAGTGGTGGATAATTTCAGCACCGGGTTTAGACGAAATCTCGACCATTGTCTCGACCGCATCGAACTGGTTGAAGGTGACCTGGCGGAGCTTGCGGTTTGCAAGGCCTCCGTGCAGGGCGTGGAATACGTGCTCCATCAAGCTGCAATTCCTTCGGTCCAGCGCTCCGTGCAAGACCCGATCAGAAGCCATAGTGCGAATGTCACTGCCACCCTGAACCTGCTGGTGGCGGCGCGGGACGCCCAAGTGAAGCGGTTCGTATTTGCCAGTTCCTCCTCCGTATATGGTGACACGGAGACGTTGCCGAAGGTAGAAACCATGCCCGAGAATCCCCTTTCCCCTTACGCTCTTACGAAACTCGCGGGCGAGAAGTACTGCGTCGTCTTCCATCGGATTTACGGCTTCCCGGCTGTTTCCCTCCGGTACTTCAACGTCTTCGGCCCACGTCAGGATCCCCACTCCACGTACTCGGCAGTTGTTTCGCGCTTTGTCGAAGCGGCGCTTCGGGGCATTCGCCCCATCGTCTACGGCGATGGGGAACAGTCGCGCGACTTTACTTATGTGGATGACGTGGTTGAGGCCAACATGCTCGCTTGCCTAGCGGATGGCGTGGGTGGCATGGTCTTCAACGTCGGCACAGGCGAGCGACACACTCTCAACGACCTCCTCTCTTCTCTTTCCGCCATCGTGGGACACCAGTTGGAACCCGAGTACTCAAACGCCCGGCGGGGAGATGTACGCCATTCTCAAGCTGAGATTGAAAAGGCCCGGCGCTTCTTGAGGTTCGAACCAAGAGTGAGTTTCAAAGAGGGGCTGGAACGCACGGTGGATTGGTTCCGCAAGAGTGTGAAGCCGTAACCCGCCCTGCAAACGATACGCTATTTCACCTTCAGATTTCCAGGCTTGCCCAATGGAAAACGACACCTCAGTGAGTCCGCCAACTCCCCTGCGCCTAACAGTTCCTGAGGTCAAACGGTGAGTCTTGGCGCCTACAACAAGTGACAGGCTTCCGGCCGCCGGGCGCTACGCCTGCGCCGGCTGGGATTTGGGTGTGAACGAGCAGCCCACACGCCTTTTCCCCTCCGGAAGTTGACGGCAGTAAATTCGATGCAAGGTTAGTTCAGCGTCGAGCAGGAATGGGACAGCTAGTCGAGTTGGAAAACTGTCCGGCAGGTCATAATCGTCCGTCCGCAAGCAAACGCCCCCAAAGCTTAGGTCCAGAACCCTTACGAACTTGCTCTTCGCCCCAAGACGAACTACGCCCAGCCCGCGCGCTCCTTGGAGCGGAATTCGTTCATCCTTGCGCCGCTCATGGGCGTGATCTGAGGGTCGGATTCTCTCTCCTGCCAGGCCAACGCCTGGAGAAGAAACGGACTGGGCAGGGCTACGCTGGTCGTCGCGGTCTGTCGCAGCCTCAGATTCCCGCGCGAGTCCTTCGACTTCGGACGCAGAAGCCCGAGCTGTGACGACGGCCTCCTCTTGTAGACGAGCTGCCCTTTGTTTGCTCTCGTAAAGGTTCTTGTCCGCAAATTGGAACAAGTGTGTTGCATCCTCACCATCTTGAGGAAAAATGGCGATCCCATAATCCATTCCAACCGGTGTGTTGGGAGCAAGGGGCTTGGCATATGTTTCGAACTTCCCCGCGATTCGTTCAGCCAACGCCTCGGCACTAGACTTCTCCGCTTGAGGAAGAAGGATGGCGAACTCATCGCCGCCAATCCTGCAAGAAACGTCAGAGCCGCGAATGGTTTCATCGCTGGCACGAGCCACACTGCGCAGAATCTCGTCTCCCGTGGCATGTCCGTAAGTGTCATTCGCAATCTTGAACCTGCGAAGGTCCAACAAGAGCAATGCGAACGAGGTCCCGTAACGACTGGAGCGATTGATCTCCCGACCCAGGTGTTCTTCAAACATGCGGCGGTTCTTGAGCCCGGTAAGCGGGTCCGTGGCGGCGTTGTGACGCAACTTCTCAAGCTCTTCGTATTCCAACAAAATGGGTTTCCGCAGCAGGTGTAATTCGCCAAAGTAGTCCACCGCCGCTGTCCTCAGCGAGGATGGGCGGCCGAGTTTTTCCGTCAACTCGCTTCGGTGGGCTAAGATCTTTTCCCAATGGACGATGCTCTCCTTCTCGGTTACCTCCACGCTGGTAAGGCCCTTCAGGAGTGTCTGCAAGAAGGCCCCTTGGGCGCCCGGGCCAAGCTGCCTCAAGTTGTCAACAATCAGTTCCAGCAAATACTCCGAGCTTCCCTCGAAGTCGATGGCCATAAGGGCTTCTTCATTCCGAACCTCTCCAGCCCTTGGCAAAGGTCTTTGGGAGCTCGCCGAGGTCTCCTTGTTGTCGTCTAACACCCTGTCTTCCACAGCTTCACCAGCGCACACACCTGCCATGCTCACGATGCACTTCCCACCATGAACCAATGACTTCCAAGCTTGAATTCCAGATGACTTATTCGGGGGCAGGAAATTCGCCAGACCATGACCACTGGGCACGCCTTCTGCAACATTCGGGGTACAATTCAGATTAGGAGATTGCTTCGAATGGTTGCAAGTGGAAAATGATGGGGTTACTCCAATCGACACACTGTGTTTACCAGAAGGTTAGCTCCACCTCGGGAGTCCCTGGCCCTCCAATCCGAGCAAACGGGAAAACCCAAGTCCAGCTTTCAGCCAACTCGAGCGAAACGGTTCTGGATTTGCCGGACGGCAACGAGAGAGCCTTTGATTCGGCTCTGTGACCTCCTGACGGGACCTCACCTTGATGATCCCCAAGGATCAGGCACTGCAAGGCCGCGAATTATTTCGAGTGCGCAGGCGAAACTTGGGGCGAGGGAGCATCGCGCCGCTGGTTACTCAAAATCACTTATAATATGTGCCTGGCCTGCACTAAGAAAGGAAAGGAGAGCAAATGATGTGTTACGGATTCCTTCATTGTCACACTGGCGGCTCGGATAGCCGCATAGGGACGCCGCGACTTGGAAAGCTGCTCCTGGTAGCGATCGTGCTTTTGGCCGGAGCAGCCCCCGACCACGCTTTGTGCGTTTCACCGGTTGACGTCCCAGTCATCAGAGGCGACCTGGGGCCCTGTTCGGCAGACTTCACGGTCCTGGACAGCAATAACAAACCTCTTTATGACGCCAAGATCCACGTTACAATTCTTTACGGCTTCATGAACAAACGAAAATCCGACCTTGAAATCGGCACCAATAGCGACGGCAAGGCGCGCATCGAGGGGTTGCCTGACAAACTCAAGAAGCCGCCGCTGGAGTTCAAGATCCGGGGCGGCGATTTACGAAAGTCTGTCATGCAAGATCCCGCCACTGATTGCCATGCGAGTTTCAATGTCCAACTCGGGAGCCCGTAAGCCCACGTCGCCCGGAGGATAGGCTCTGGCAGAGATCATTCACTTGTAAACACGAAGATATGGCGAAAGTGTATAAAATAGACATGGGACAATTCGACACTGCGCCAGTAAGTCTTGTTGACAGGCCCATCAAATTTCGATGAAGATAAGATATATGGGAGTAGAACTAAGCAACCATGCGGGGCGTGCAGCCCAGGCCACTGCATGTCGTTTGGTAGTCCGGAAGGAAAAGGGCTCATCTGAAATCTTACAATTCGTAATCGCAGGGTTGGAAATCGGCCAGCAGGTTGTGATCGTAGCCGGCCCGACCTGCTTAAACGATGTTGCGCGCGGCCTGAGTGAGAATGGGTTAAGGCCGGACGTATCTTTGCATAGCGGGCGTTTGGTGTTTCTGACCGCTCCGGAGTGCCTCAACGAACTTTTAAGAGCAGGCGATCCACTCCAGAGAAGTCCGTTGCACCTCCACGGAACAGTCATGCGATGGGTTACCGACTGGTCGTGGGCCTTATCCAAAGGCGACGGGCTCAACGTCATTCGCGATTACCAACGCCGACTTCATGACTTTGTTCGTCCCCTCAATGCCATTTCACTTTGCACCGTGCATTGCGAAAAGATCGGACGGGCATCGCTGTTGGCGCTTTTGGCAGACCACCGTCGCGCCATGCGGACTGTGCGGTCTGTCCAAGCCTTCCAGCGCTCCGCAAACGCATAAGACGTAACTGGCCGCGCCAGGATGTGATTCAGGCTCAGCCGGCGCGTGTCCCACAAAGCAACTCCTCCAACCGGCTCTGCCGGACGAACGAGAAACCGAATCAGTCGTTCTTGACCGCAAAATCTCCCCTTGATTATTGACAAGAGGTGAGGTAGGATTCATTGTCGATAACTGAGGGGAGTGTGAATGAGCAAACCAACCGATTTGGTCCAAGGCACGTTGGACCTCCTGATCCTCAAGACCCTTGCTCTTGAACCCATGCACGGCTGGGGTATCGCCCAGCGCATCCGGCAGGTGTCGAAGGACGTGCTCCAGGTGAATCAAGGAGCGCTATATCCCGCTCTCCATCGCCTTGAGCAAAGCGCATGGATCAAGGCGAAGTGGGGCGAGTCGGACAACAATCGCCGCGCCAAGTTCTATTCGCTGACAACGGCAGGGCGCAAGTATTTGCAGCAAGAGCAAGCCAACTGGCAGAGGCTCTCTGACGCCATTGGGCTGGTGCTGGAGACGACGTGAAGGCGAGGATTCAGGATTCAGTGGGAGGAGTCGTCCGTTGTCCGTTGTCCGTTGTCAGTGGTCCCCCCGCGGCGGGTCAGTTGTGAAAACAAGAAGTCGCTTGCGCCTGAGAACTGAAAACTGAGAGCTTCCGATGCGTTGGATACACAAGCTGCCGCTTCGATTCCGGTCACTGTTTCGGAAGAGCCGCGCCGAGGCGGACCTCAGCGACGAACTCCGCTTTCACCTGGAGAAGCTAATTGAGGAACAGGCCGCAAAAGGGATGACGCCAGAGGAAGCCCGTTACGCGGCCCTTCGCGAGCTGGGCGGGGTGGAGCAAATCAAGGAGGAGTGCCGAGATATGCGCCGGGTGAACTGGATCGAGAATTTCCTTCAGGATGTCCGTTACGGCCTTCGGATGGTCGGGAAGTCGCGGGGGCTGACCGCGATTCTGGCGCTCACCCTGGCGTTGGGCATTGGCGTGAATACGGCCATTTTCAGCGTGTTGAATGGGTGGCTGCTCCGTCCGCTCCCCGTGCGAGCGCCGGAGCAAATCATGGTTCTTGCTTTTCAACCGAAGGGAACGTCTGAATCGAAGTTTTCTTATCCTGACCTTCTGGATTTCCAGAAGCAGGCAGACGCGTTCTCCAATCTGTTTGCTTACGCGCCCGGCGGCGCGGGGTTCAGTGTCCGCGGCGAAGCGAGTGAATTTGCCTACAGCGCGGTAACAGGCAATTATTTCTCGGCTCTTGGGGTGAAGCCGCTGCTCGGCCGGCTATTGCTTCCTAGCGAGGGCGAAAAGCCGGGCGAGGAGCTGCTGGTGGTGCTTGGCTACTCCTTCTGGCAAAAGAGATTCGGTGGCGATGCCGCCATCGTCGGCAAGCGGGTTCTTGTCAATGGGCAACCGGCCACGATTATTGGCGTCACGCCCAAGGAGTTCCACGGCACCTTGTTTGCTTTTGATATGGATGGCTATCTGTCGCTCAATGCGCTGCCGCTGGTCCAGGATTCGAGCAGGTTCTGGACCGATCGCCGCGACCGAGGGTTGATGGTGCTCGGAAGGCTGAAGCCCGGCGTCAGCATGGCAGAGACGCAGAGTTCGCTAGCCGTCATTGCGCAGCGCCTGGCCGCCCAGTATCCCGCAACGAACCAGGGAGCCACCGTGCGTGTTATTCCGGAGAGATTGGCCCGGCCGGCCCCTTTCGTCACCAACTTCGTTCCCGTCATCGCCGGTCTATTCCTGGTTCTGCCCGCCCTCGTCTTGCTGCTGGCGTGCCTGAACGTGGCGAATATTCTGCTAGCACGGGCGACGGCGCGGCAGCGCGAGATGGCCATTCGCGCGGCTCTGGGCGCGGGCCGCGGGCGACTCGTCCGGCAGATGCTCACTGAAAGCCTCCTCCTGGCGCTCCTGGGGGGTATCGGAGGCGTGCTCCTCGGAGAATGGGCGACCAGCGCCAGCGGATCAATGCTTCATTCGGTAACGTCAACCACATCAAATGTTGCTTTTCGGCTGGACTACAGCTTTGATTGGAGGGTCTTTGCCTACACCTTGGGAGCAGTGATTTTATCCGGAATCTTCCTCGGCGTCTGGCCCGCCTTTCGTGCCGGTCGAGTGGATGTAAATACCGTGTTGCACGAAGGTGGGCGGAGCGATTCTGCTGGCGTGGGCCGTCATGGAGTCCGCGGTGTCCTGCTGGTGGCGCAAGTGGCGGGCTCGCTGATGTTGTTGATTGTCGCCGGCCTTTTCGTTCACAGCCTCGAGCGAGCTGAGCATATGTATCTGGGCTTCGATCCTGATCGTGTCCTGAGTGTCATGCTGGACGTGCACCAAATCGGTTACGACGAGACGCGCGCGAAGGGCTTCTGTCGGGACCTTAAGAGCCGGGTCCGCGCCATGCCGGGCGTCCAATCCGCCAGCCTCGCCTTCACCGTGCCCCTGGGAATGCCCAGCCCTGCGAGCCCCATTTATATCGAAGGTCATCCGCTCGCGCCTGGTCAGGTAGCCCCGGAGGTCTCTTTCAACAGCATTGACCCGGCGTACTTTGAAACGATGCGGCTTCCGCTGCTCGAGGGCCGCACCTTCCGGGACTTCGACAACGAAACAGCGCGGCCAGTGGCAATTGTGAGTCAGACGATGGCGAAGAAGTTTTGGCCGAATCAGGATCCCATCGGCAAGCGCTTCAGCATGAAGAGCGCCACCGGGCCTTTCATCGAGGTGGTGGGCCTGGCCCGGGACGGGCAGAGTATGTGGCATTTTTCACCGGAGCCTCAGCCCTATTTCTATCTCCCACTCGCGCAAAACTTCACTTCGTTTCTGTCGCTACAGGTTCGGACCACGGTCCCTCCGGAATCGCTGATCCTGGGAGTGCAAGGGCAGATCCGTGACCTCGCCCCCGATCTGCCGATCTTCGATGCCCGCACGATGCAGCAGGGGATTCATGGACTCGGCGGCTTGTTCATCTTTCGTCTGGCAGCCGCTCTCGCCGGAGTCATGGGAATCCTGGGTCTGACGCTTGCCACCGTCGGTGTTTATGGCGTGGTTTCGTTCGGCGCGGCGCAGCGCACGCGCGAGATCGGGATTCGCATGGCCCTCGGCGCTACGCGTCGTGGCATCCTGGTAGCGATCGTACGGCAGGGCTTGCAGCTTGCCCTGATTGGGATCGCGTCAGGATTGATGGGGGCGTTCGCGCTCAGCCGGCTGCTGCGTAGCATGCTGGTGGGCGTCAAGCCAGGTGATCCCGGAACCTTCATCGGTGTATCGCTCCTCTTGCTCTCCGTCGCGCTCCTGGCGAGTTTCATTCCCGCGCGCCGGGCGACGAAGGTGGACCCCATGGTGGCGCTGAGGTACGAATGAAGTCGTCAGTTTTCAGTTATCAGTTTTCAGTTAGAACCAGAGCGGGCAACTCTTCAAGCAAAACACAAGGTCGAATGTGCCGGTCGGAACCGAGGGATTGAGAACTGAGAACTGACCCACCAAGGCGGGACAATGGACGCGCCCGTCGGGAACTCTTATGTGGCGTTGAGCGTATAATAGTGCAGACAAGCAAGGAGGATCTTATGTACTGCGCTCATTGTGGCGCCCAGGTCATGCCGGGGCAGATCTTCTGCAACAAATGCGGCCAGGCCATCTCCGGCGCACCGACTCCCGCGTCGATGGCCACGCCCGCGCCACCGCCTCAATCCTCGATTAGCCCAACCAGCCTGCCGGCGCAAACCAGCCCGAGCGCGGGATTCGCCCGACCCTCGCGCGTGGCGAGACACGTCAGCGTGCTTGGCGCCCTCTGGATCGCCCTTTCCGTGTTGCGGCTGATCCCAGGCGTGGCCCTGATGGTCTTCGGCCATATGCGTTTCCCGTTCATGTTTATGCCGATTCCCCAGCCCATGCGGTTGTTCTTGGCTCCCTTCCTGGGCATGATCGGCCTGGTCATTTCAGGCTTCGCCATTGCAGGAGTGATCGCTGGATGGGGCCTCTTGTCCCACTACCCCTGGGCGCGCATGCTCGCCATCGTCCTCGGCTGCATTAGCCTCATCCACTTTCCCTTCGGGACGGCGCTCGGCATCTACACCCTTTGGGTCCTGATCCCCGAGCACGCTGAGGCCGAGTACCAACGTCTGGCGAGGGTCGGCTAGACCGCGTTTTTCGGGCAGAATCCGCGCTTGGGCTGTGCTTAGGGGCTGTTTTCGCTTTCTGCAAGCGCGGGATTTGCTCGGCCCGATAGACCACACCCATGCCGCCGCCCAGCTTCTTCAGGATCCGTTAGCGCGAAGTCGTCTTGCCAGTCATCGGAAATTCTTGATCAACACCGCGTCGGTCTGGTCCGTGCCACGTGAGAGGGCCAAGCGGCCATCGCGAGACCAGTCGAAATAGAAAATCCTGTCCGATGTGAAATGCGTCACCTGCTTTGGCAGGCCACCCGCCAGCGGCTGTTCCCAGACGTTATCCACACCATTCACACTGTTGATGAAAGAGATGGCGCGGCCATCGGGGGTCCAAAGAAGAGCAGGGCCGTAAGTACCGGCCATCGGGAAAACCTTGGCCGGTTGGCCGCCCGCGAAAGGAACTATCGCCAGGCTGGTTGGCTGATTCTGGCCGGGAAAGTACTTGCAAGCGATCCACTTGCCGTCCGGAGAGACGGATGGCCAACGTGAGCCGTAGTCCCTCAACTGGGACGCTGGGCCGCCTCCACTCGGAACCTTCATCAGAGTGTACTTGCCGCCCTGGAGCCGGGTGAAAACCACCCACTGGCCATCCGGCGATATGGCGGGAATCGTGTCCGCCTTGCCCTGAGTAAGCTGTTTCAGAGGACGGGATGCTTGCCTGGTCCCTTAGAGGCGCCCTAGCTGGAGTAGCCTTCGGCCAACCAGGAGGTACCAGATCATGATCGCAAGCCCACCACCGCCGGCAATGACCAACCCCACGTTAAGGAACGCGGGCACGAAGGCTAGAATGGCTTCAAAGACCATGAGCAGCACATTTCCCAGAATTCCTGCGTAAGCGGTCGCTTTGCTGAAGACCTTGCCTCTCAGCATGACTACGGAGATTACCAAGCTTGCAAATTCTATGAGGGGAATGCCAGCACGGGTTTGTCCCTCAGCAAGCATCGCCTGCCCTGCTGCAATCAATAGAGATCTCTGCGCATCGGTAGTAGCACTTGCGTATTGGCCGCTCAGGGAAAGCATCGCGAAGGCCCTATTGCTTGCGATGTAGACCGCCATCCCCACGAAGAAAAGGATCGTGCCGAACGCCCCGTAAGCTTTGTTGTCTCGCCTGAGGGCGGAGTAGATAGCCAAAAAAGTCGGGGCTAATAGGGCTGCTCCAATGATATTCAAGAGACCGAGGTTGCGGAGTCCAAGAAACCAATGGGTCTGAAAGAGTGTGAACCAGTCGATGACGGTTACGGTCCGCTGCGTCAGGCGTGCCACTCCCGGGAGGAAACCGATGAGGACTTCGGCTAGCGGCCCCACTAGCACAATCAGGGCAGTGATTCCACCGAGTTTGTAGAGACCTTTCCAGCCGGACTCTGCCGTTCCGGCATCAATAACCTGCTTTAGTTCCGATTGCGCCATTTAGTTCTCCCAGTATTTATCGGGTCGCGGTAGGGATACCAGTTACCTGATACCCCCCGCACGGATCCGTACAGGCGCTCATTAGCGCATACGGCTCTTATCGTAGATACCGAGCGGCAAAGCGAACCTCGGGATAAGGATGGAGCACG
>JBEKIZ010000045.1:0-42243 GCA_050011515.1 Terriglobia bacterium
GCGTCCGTTTCCGCAGGAGCGGAAAGGCTAACGCGATAGGCCATACTTAGCCCGCATTTCGTCAAGCACCTGGGCGGCGGGCTTCAGTTCGCCGCGTTCCGCGCTTGCCATGCCTTCCTGGATGGCCGCAAGGGTTTCCATGTGGTGCAGGCGGTCGAGCATTAACTGGTAGCTTGCCGCGTCCTGCACGACCACCTCTGCCTTGCCGTTCACCGTCAGCACTTCCGGGGCCTGCGTCTCCTTCAGCCGCGTGATATGCGCCTTGTGATTGCGCAGGAAGTCGGTCAAGGGGTGGATTTCACGGGTATCGAGCATAGGATTCCTCATCAATCAATTGTTTGATAATTATATGATGCCATCGGGGGGGCAGAAGTCGACGCAATTTTTGCAACCGTTGGGAATCCGGGACTGGGAATCCGGGACACCTGGTGAGGGCTGCCGCGCCTGGCTCCCAAAGTTGGCGAGCGCGGTTTGGTAAGCTGCGGCGAGCCTGCGCCCGGCCGCACGCCTCGAATCAGAAACGCAGCCGGATTTCATTGGCCCAAACCTGCTTCAATTGCCCGGCATCACTTTGACCAACCATGCCGAGCCGACGGCGTAGGAGGTTTTGTTCCAAGCAGTCCAGTCGGGATAGCCTTACCGTGGAAGCCACACGCAAACCGGCCGCCGGCCAGTTTTGCAAGGCGACGTCCGTCCTCGAACGGGACGGGGCCGAAGTAACGGCCGCCACCACAAGGTCGGCGGCGTCCGTCCACAGCACTAGCACCGGACGCAGTTTCGAGGCGGTGCCGCTGGTGAAAGGGATGTCAGCGATCCAGACTTCACGCGGCTGCGGTATCATCGTAGAGCCCCTCATCTTGCGGGGCATAGCTGTTCAGGAAGGCGCTGTGGTCACGTGCGGCCATGCAGCCGTTGGCGGCCGCCGAAGGAACAACTTCAAGCTGCCGGCGGCGCTGGTCAACCCAGGCAGCCAGTCTAACGAAGTCCTGGATGGGGAGTTTTTCCACCGCCTGCTCAATTTCCTCGATGTTGCTCATGTTCCGTCACCCACCAAGGATTCTACGCCACTTCATGGGTCAACGCTACGGGTTTTTGAGCCCAGTCCGGCCATCACGGGAGAAAGCGGGCACGATATTTCCGCCAGCATATCGAGTGTGCGAGGCGTAAACAACCTGTCATGGGTTTTTTCCGAGCGGTTAGCGCACGGGTATCTATCCGTCCGTCAGAGGACGGGTCTCCGGACCCGTCGGTTGCCGGGCCTAGCTGCAACCGTCCTTGATCCCCAAAGGGGCGAGACAACAAAGCAGCGCGGACCTTGAAAAACAGGTCCGCGCTCCCTGCTCTCCCTAGGCTTAAGCAATACGGAGGCCGAACCTAAGCCCTTGAAAACACTTTGACATGCGAATCATAAAATCGTAATTTGTTCGCGAATTCGCGAACCTCGCTAAGAATTAGGTGCCTGTGAGCCATGGCATAGATGTTAATGCGGAAGAGGTTCGGACATTAAGAGGACGGGACAGGCACCATGTTTCACTGGTTTTCCAAAAAGATTTGCCGGCCATTTCCCCGCTGCGTCACGTGATGAGCAACGTCCACGATCACTACCCGAGGTAATCGCGCCATGGGCGGAGACAATACCAGAAAACGCGTCCTCGCCTCGCGGTTGACATGCTTATCGGCAATGTGCAAGAATTCAAGGTTTTGCTGGCCGTAGAGAGGGGCTTTCCCGTAGGCATCAACGGAAATGGCTGACGAACAAAAGGCGCCGCCTAAGGCGGCCAATGGAGGCGAGGCACAAAAGCCCACACCGGGAGCTAGTGGGGCAACTCCCCCGGCCCGGGCCGAGGCCGCTGCCGCTCCCATGTCACCTTCATCAGCGGCGGGCAGTCCCCCCTCGGGGACCCCGGGAACTCCTACTCCACCCAAAGCGGCCGCTGCGCCACCGAAGCCTCCAGCGGCAGCCAAACCTCCCATAAAACCAGAGCCCTGGTCAAGCCCACTTCTTGATGCGCTCCAGAAAGGATTTCCAGGCATCATTCGCGAGGCAGTCACTTTCCGAAAGATGCCGTGCATTACCGTGGCCAAGGAATCTTTGCCGGCGATGTGCCAGTTTCTGAAAGGCGAAGAAGGCGGGGCCTACACCTTGCTCACCGATCATACGGCGGTGGATTATCCCAAACGGGAGAAACGTTTCGATATCATCTACCACATTTATTCTTTCAAACGTAATGACCGGTTGCGCCTGAAGCTTGTCATTGCTGAGGGCGAAACGGTTCCCTCAGTGGTAAGCATCTGGCCCACCGCAAACTGGCTGGAGCGCGAAGTCTACGACATGTTTGGGGTGGCTTACGACGGCCATCCGGATTTGAAGCGCATCCTTCTTCCCGACGGGTGGACTGGCCATCCTCTGCGCAAGGATTACGATATCCTGCGCCAGGATGATGCCTGGGTAAAGTCAAACCTGGGAATCGAGAGCGGACAGTAAGCGATGCCCGAAACTACTTTTCTGGACGCTAGTGAACTGCTCCTCAACATGGGGCCGCAGCACCCGGCCACGCATGGAGTTTTGCGCGTCAAACTGAAGCTGGATGGTGAAAGGGTGTTGGGCTCGGAATGCGTCATCGGTTACCTGCACCGGGGGGTGGAGAAAATTGCCGAGAACAGGACCTACGCGCAGTTCGCACCCTACACGGACCGCATGGATTACGTCGCTGCGGTCACCAATGGCATGGGCTATGTCGAAGCAGTCGAGAAGCTACTGGGAGTTGAGATTCCGCCACGCGCCCAATACACGCGCATGATCCTGGCCGAACTGCAGCGCCTTGCCAGCCACTTGTTGTGGCTGGGGACGCACGCGCTTGACCTGGGCGCGATGACGCCCGTCTTCTACACCTTCCGGGAGCGGGAAGAAATCCTGAAGATCTTTGAGAAATACTGCGGGGCACGGCTGACCACCCATGCCTTTCGCATCGGCGGATTGCAGTACGACCTGTACGATGGATTCGAACAGGAATGCTTGAAGTTCTGCGATTACTTACCGCCCAAGATCGATGAATATGAGCAGTTGCTTACCAAGAATCGCATCTGGATAAACAGAACCAGGGGTGTGGGTGTCCTGAGCGCCGAAGATGCCGTCGCCTATGGAGTGACCGGGCCAGTACTCCGGGGTTCGGGGGTGAAGTGGGACATTCGCAAGGCGCAGCCTTATGAGGCTTACGACAAAGTGGAATTCGAGGTGCCCACCGGCGCGCACGGCGATACCTACGATCGGTACATAGTTCGAATCCAGGAAATGCGTCAGTGTGTGCGCATTATCCGCCAGTGCGTGGAACGTCTTGCTCCCGGACCCATATTCGGGAAAGTCGGCAAGGTGATTAAGCCGCCGGTCGGTGAGGTGTATCATTCTATCGAAGCGCCGAAGGGCGAACTTGGATATTTCGTGGTCAGTGACGGAAGTACGAACCCCTACCGTGTGCGGGTTCGCCCGCCGTCCTTTGTAAACTTGCAGGCTCTGGACATCATGATACGCGGCCACCTCGTCGCGGACGTGGTGGCGGTGATCGGAACGTTGGATATCGTGCTCGGCGAAGTAGATCGTTAATACAGTGACAAGTGACGAGTGACAAGTGACAAGTGACAAGCAGGAGTCAGAGGACAGGAAGAAGAAGAGTAGGCGCTAGCGCGAGGACTGCGCTTCCCGAGTACTGAGTTTTTGCGCGTCACTCGTCACTTGTCACTCGTCACTGCTTTAAAGCCATGGCCCAAAACGCAATTGACTTTTTCCAAGTCCATCCGTTCATCTTGGCGGTCATCAAGATCCTGATTGTGCTCCTCGTGCTTTCGGGGATCGTTGCCTACCTCGTCTACATGGAGCGCAAAGTCCTCTCTTTCATGCAGGCGAGGCTGGGCCCCATGCGGGTCGGACCTTGGGGCCTGCTTCAACCCGTTGCCGACGGCCTTAAACTCCTCCTCAAGGAAGATATTATTCCGGCAGGAGTGGACAAGTTCGTCTTCTTGCTGGCCCCGGTGATAAGTGTGACGGCAGCCTTCGCCGTCTTCTCCGTCATCCCATTTGCTGGAAACTTTTACATCAGCGACATCAATATTGGTCTCCTCTTCATCCTGGGTGTGTCCTCCTTGGGGATTTTTGGCATTATCCTGGGTGGTTGGTCATCGAACAGCCATTACCCGCTCCTCGGAGCGCTGCGGTCTGGAGCACAATTGGTGAGCTACGAAGTGGCTGCGAGCATGGCGTTGGTGGGCGTGCTGCTGATTTCGAATTCTCTCAGCATGGTGGAGATCGTGAATCGCCAGCAGCAAATGGGAGTGTGGAACATCTTTCTCCAGCCGGTGGCATTTTTCATTTATTTGATCGCTTCGGTGGCTGAAACGAATCGCAATCCATTTGATTTGCCGGAGGCGGAGTCGGAACTCACCGCAGGCTTCCACACGGAGTATAGCGGTTTCCGCTTCGCGCTTTACTTCCTCGCCGAATACACCAATATGGTTGTGGTCTCCTGCGTCGCCGTTACTATGTTTCTGGGGGGCTGGCTGAGACCGTTTGTGAACATTCGGGCACTGGATTTCTTGAGGTTTGCGCCTGTCGTGGCATTTCTCGGCGCAGCAGCGTTCATACTTTGGCTGGGGCTGAAGAGTCTGGTCCCGTTGGAGCGATATTTCTTCGTCGCTCTGGCCGCGGCTTGCGTGGTGCTGGCCGGCATGGTGGCAATCCCTGTGGTGTTGAATGCCATTCAGGGGATTTTTTGGTTTGCGACAAAGGTCTTGGTTCTTCTTTATGCGTTCATCTGGTATCGCGCGACCTTCCCGCGATACCGCTATGACCAGCTCATGAACGTTGGCTGGCACTGGATGATTCCGATAGGTTTGGGGAACGTCATCGTGACCGCGGTGGTCCGATACTTTGTGATTTTCCATTCGCCGAGCACACCGGCCGCTGGGTTGGGCGGATAACGCCGATGGGATTGACTGATCTTGTTCGTCGCGTATTCCTGGTTGACCTCGTTAAGGGCCTGAGGCTGACGTTTTCCTATCAGCGCCCCAGCGCCACCTACACCGAACAGTATCCGCTGGAGCGCCCGGTGGTCGCAGAACGCTACCGGGGCGCCCCGCGCCTGAACAACCACCCGGAAACCGGCGAGACACTCTGCATCGCCTGCAACCTCTGCTCGCTGGCTTGTCCCGAAAACCTGATTGTGGTGGGATGGGCGCGGACCGAGGACCGCAAGAAGCGATTGACGACCTTCACCTATGACCTTTCGCGCTGCATGTTCTGCGGCTTATGCGAGGACGCTTGCCCCGTGGACGCGCTGGAACTGACCCAAGACTTTGAGATAGCCCACTATTCCCGCGAAGGAATGATTTGGGATCGGCAGGCGCTGGAGGAGGGACCACAGCCCACGCGGTATACACGGTAAGAAGGCAGAAGTCAGAAAGCAGAAAGTGGAAGGCAGAAAGCAGAAGGCAGAAAGTAGAAAGCAGAAACTAGAATGCAGGTGTCATTCCGAGCGCAGCGAGGAATCTCGCTCTGCTTGGTGGCGGATCGCGGAAAGAAGAATCGGAGCAAGATTCCTCGCTGCGCTCGGAATGACACGGTTGGGTTGGGTGAAGTTACTGGAGAGAGCGACGAAACATAACGCCAGGCTTGTACCTTCTGATTTCTAGTTTCTGATTTCTGATTTGTCCAAACCCATGCTTCCTTTCATTGCATTTGGAGTCTTAGGGGCGGTTGCTCTGGTCGCGGGCATCATGGTGATTACCCGCCGGAACGCCGTCCATAGCATTATTTGGCTGATCGTGACGTTGTTCGCGGTGGGGGGGATCTTCCTGCTGCAACACGCAGAGTTTCTTTTTGCGGTGCAGATCATTCTTTATGTGGGCGGCATCATGGTGCTGTTCCTGTTTGTCGTCATGCTGGTCAACATTGACGTAGCGTTGAAGCAGGCTCAGTTCAGCCGTCAGTGGCAGCTTGGATTATTCACCGCCGTCTTAGTGTTCGCACAGCTTGCTTACATGATTTACAAGATAGGGGCCGGTTTGAGCCTGCCGACCCAGCCTCCTGGTCCGGAGCCGGCGCACAATACCCAGGCGATAGGTCAGGCCCTTTACCAAACCTACATGTTGCCGGTCGAAATTGCTTCGCTGCTGCTACTTGTGGCCATGGTAGGTGCAGTGATCATGGCCAAAAGGAAGTTCGAATGATCCCGACTGCATATTACATCTTGCTGGGCAGCGGCCTTTTCACTATTGGGGTGATTGGCGTGTTGACGCGGCGCAACGTGCTCATAATTCTCATGTCGATCGAACTGATCTTGAACGCCGTCAACATCAACCTGGTGGCGCTTTCCCAGTATTTCCGCTCCGTGGACGGGCAAGTGTTCGCGATTTTCGTGATTACAGATGCGGCTGCGGAAGCGGCGGTTGGCTTGGGTTTGATTATTGCCCTCTTCCGCAACAAGGAAACGGTGAACGCGGACGAGATTGATTTACTGAAGTGGTGAATGTCCAAAGCGTCAGTGGTCCGTTGTCCGTCGTCAGTTGCAGCCGCTCACTGAAAATTGACCCGCCGTGGCGGGACCACTGAGAACTGACTTAAGCGAGTGCGGTTTCGAAATGCATTTCTTAGACACCATTTGGCTGATTCCGGTCCTTCCCGTATTGGGAGCGCTGATTCAGCTCCTCGTGGGGCGCAGACTGTCGAACAAAACAGTCTCCGCGGTATCCGTCGGGCTGCCGGGCGTTTCGTTCTTTTGGGCCCTGGGATGTTTTCTCGAGTTTCTTAAGCTGCCCTCGGATGTCCACGTCTTCAGCAAAGTTATCTATTCATGGTTGCCGGCGGGAGCTTACCGGCTGGCTGACGGTTCGCTGGGCAATTTGAACGTTCATGTGGGATTTCAGCTTGACCCACTTTCCACCGTGATGATGCTGGTGGTGACGGGTGTCGGCTTTCTCATCCATGTTTATTCCATCGGCTATATGGGGCATGAAGGGGGCTACTACCGGTTCTTTGGGTACATGAATCTCTTTATGTTTTCGATGCTTGTCTTGGTGCTGGCGGACAACTACCTGATGATGTTCGTCGGCTGGGAGGGGGTTGGCCTTTGTTCTTATCTGCTGATCGGCTTCTACTTGCACCGCAAGTCTGCTTCGGACGCCGGCAAGAAAGCATTTATTGTAAATCGCATCGGGGACGCGGGATTTCTGTTGGGGGTCATGCTGATGGCAGTCACCTTTGGCAGCCTGGATTTCCAACGGGTCACTGCGCTGGCACTTAGCGGCCGCTTTCCAGTTGGGAGCGGCGTGATCGTAGCAATCTGCATCCTGCTTTTCGTTGGCGCCACGGGGAAGTCCGCACAGATTCCTCTATACACCTGGCTGCCTGACGCTATGGAGGGCCCCACGCCGGTGAGCGCTTTGATCCATGCGGCCACCATGGTGACGGCGGGTGTTTACATGGTGGCGCGTTCCAACGCGCTTTTCATCCTGGCGCCGACGGCGATGGCGCTGGTGGCTGGGATTGGCGCCGCGACCGCCATTTGGGCGGCAAGTATCGGACTGGTCCAAAACGACATCAAGCGCGTGCTGGCCTACTCGACGATCAGCCAGCTCGGGTACATGTTTCTGGCATGTGGTGTGGGGGCGTTCGGCGCAGGAATCTTCCATCTGATGACGCACGCCTTCTTCAAGGCTCTGCTCTTCCTGGGAGCGGGGAGCGTGATTCACGCTTTGAGCGGCGAGCAGGATATGCGCAAGATGGGAGGGCTTTGGAACCGAGTTCCCACCACCGCCAAAACCATGCTCGTCGCTACGCTGGCCATCAGTGGCGCGCCTCTTTTTTCCGGGTTTTTCAGCAAGGATGAAATCCTTTGGAAAGCCTTCTCGAGTCCTTACGGCGGGAAATTGCTTTGGTTCGTCGGCTTCGTCACGGCAGGCCTCACGGCCTTTTACATGTTCCGGCTTTTCTTCCTGACGTTCGCCGGCAAATCCCGCGCGCCGCATGAGGTCGAACACCATATCCACGAATCGCCAAAGGTCATGACGGTTCCTCTCATTTGCCTCGCGGCTGGGGCGCTGGCTGCCGGATACATAGGCTGGCCGAAGATGCTTGGTGGCTCAAATCACTTTGAGCGCTTCCTGGAGCCGGTCTTTGAGAATCCCAGGGCGATGCCGGGGTTCGAATACGCATGGAGTAGCGAATTCGGCCTCATGCTGCTTTCCGTGGCCGTGGCCGTGGTCGGCTTCATGGTGGCGTATTTCTGCTACGTTAAACATCCCGAAGCCCCCGAGCGCGCGGCTGCCAAGGCTGGCCCGATTTACCAGGTTGTGCTCAACAAGTACTACGTCGACGAACTCTACGATGCGCTTTTTGTGAACCGGACGAAGAATCTCGGGAACGCCCTCGCCGCCTTCGATCTGGGAGTGGTGGATGGAGGAGTCAACGGTGTGGGTTGGTGTACGCGGATGTCCGGGGAACTCTCGCGTTTTTGGGACACCTGGGTAATTGATGGGCTGGTGAACGTGGGGGCGTTTCTGGTCAAGGTCATGAGTTACCCGACGCGGGTCATTCAGACCGGTCTCGTGCAGAATTATGCCTGGATGATTACTCTGGGTGTGCTGATTTTCATGGTGTATTACCTGGTGCATTTTTGAAAAGAGTCGAGAAGTCGAGAGTCGAGAAGTCGAGAGGCTAGAGCCGAACGTAACTCTTGACCCTCGATCCTCGACTGTCGACTGTCAACTGCTTTTCCGAGGACAACGATGGCTTTCTTTCATGACCACATTCTGAGCTTCATCCTCTTTACGCCGGCTGTGGGGTTGATTGCTCTCATGTTTGTACCCGGCGAGAACAAGCAAGCCATCCGCTGGTGGGGCAACATCGCCATGTTCATCAGCTTCCTGGTGTCGCTCCCGCTGGTATTCTGGTTTGCGGGGGAGGCGCCGGATCAGCAGTTCAAATTCCTGGAAATTCATGACTGGATACCCAGCATCGGCGCGCAGTACCACCTCGGGATTGACGGCATCAGCTTCCTGCTCATTATGTTGACCACCGTCCTCGGCTTCCTCTCCGTCCTTTCCTCATGGACGGCGATTCAAGAGCGGGCGAAGGAATACTACGCCATGTTCCTGCTTTTGCAGGTGGGCATGCTGGGCGTTTTCATGTCCCTGGACTTCTTTCTCTTTTACGTTTTCTGGGAAGTCATGCTGGTGCCGATGTATTTCATCATCGGGGTGTGGGGCGGGCCGCGGAAGCTTTATGCCGCCATCAAGTTCTTCCTATATACCCTTACCGGTTCCGTCTTGATGCTGCTCGGGATTTTGACTCTCTACTTCCGTTATCACACCGATACCGGCGTCTATACATTCGACCTCATGCAACTGATGCAGCACACCTGGCCCTTGAACCTTCAATATTGGGTCTTCTGGGCATTCATGATCGGGTTTGCCATCAAGGTTCCGATGTTTCCGTTCCACACCTGGCTTCCTGACGCCCATGTGGAAGCTCCAACGGCGGGCTCGGTCATCCTTGCTGCCGTCCTGCTGAAGATGGGGACCTACGGCTTCATTCGCTTTTCGCTGCCCCTTTTGCCGGAAGCCAGTCGCAATCCCACGATCGTCAAAGTCATGGTCGTGCTTTCCATCATTGCGATCATTTACGGCGCGTTGGTTTCCATGATGCAGCGCGACATGAAGAAGCTGATCGCTTATTCTTCTGTCAGTCACTTGGGCTTTTGTACGCTGGGAATTTTCGCCTTGAACCCCCACGGCTTGCAGGGTAGCGTCCTCCAGCAGATCAATCACGGCATATCGACGGGCGCGCTCTTCTTGATTGTGGGACTGATCTATGAGCGCCGCCATACGCGCGAGATCAAGGAATTAGGCGGGCTCTCCAATGTAATGCCCGTGTATGCCACCCTGTTCATGATTGTGATGCTTTCCTCGATCGGGCTGCCTCTGCTGAATGGCTTTATCGGAGAGTTCACCATCCTCCAGGGTGCGTTCGAAGCGAACTGGCATTGGGCCGCGTGGGCCGTAGCAGGAATCGTATTGGGTGCGGCCTACATGCTCTGGCTCTACCAGCGGACCATGTTCGGGGCCTGCGACAATCCCAAGAACCAGGTGCTCAAGGACTTGAATTTCCGGGAGATCATGACCTTGGTTCCACTGATTATCTGGGCTTTTTGGATCGGGCTTTACCCTAAGCCGTTTTTCAAGGTACTCGATAAACCCGTTGCGGCAATCGTGGAGCGGGTTAATCCGGACTTTTATCGACCTGCGGCAGCCAATATCACCATAACGCTTCCCATGCAGGCTTCTCCGCCGGCGCTGGTCGAGCCGGGGGCGGCTAAGGAGCCTGCTGCGTCTGCGGCGCCCCAAGCTGGAGGAGTCGCGCACTAATGGTCACGCCCTTCTTCCACAGTTCGGACTATCAGGCGATTAAGCCGGAAATCCTCCTGGCCATGTTCGGGCTGGCGATCCTGCTGTTCGATTTCCTGCTCGAGAAGCGTGACAAGTACATGAATGCCGTGACCGCGCTGGCGGGCTTGGCCCTGGCGGCTCTTAAGTTGGGGATGTATTGGTTCGTGCTGGGTGGGCAAGCGTACCACGGCTTCGGCGGCGCCTTCAGGCTCGACTCTTTCGCGATTTTTGCCAAGCTCATCATCGTTATCGCCACGGCGGTCGTGGTGTTGCTCTCCGTGAAGTATCTCGAGATTGAGAATGCGAACCTGGGCGAGTACTACGCCCTGCTCCTCTTCTCGGCCGTGGGGATGATGTTTTTGGCTTCGGGGACTGATCTCATCGTGCTGTTTATTTCCCTTGAGCTCATGGCGCTCTGCGAATACATCCTGGCAGGCTTTCTGCGTGGCAACCGGCGGTCAAACGAAGCGGCGGTGAAGTTCTTCCTGCTGGGGGCTTTTTCCTCCGGCTTGCTTCTTTACGGAATGTCTCTGCTGTACGGCATCGGGGGTTCGACGAACCTGATGGTGATTGCACAGCGGCTATCGGATCGCCCTGTGCACGACCCTCTGGCTTGGATCGCGATGATTACGCTTCTGGCGGGAATCTATTTCAAAGTGGCGGCGGTGCCTTTCCACCAGTGGGCACCGGACGTGTACGAAGGCGCCCCAACCTCCATCACGGCCTTTATTTCTGTGGCGCCGAAAGTGGCTTCATTCGCATTCTTCATTCGTATTTTGATCTCCGGGTTGTGGCCGTTGCGAAGCGAGTGGCAGGTGTTGACGATTGGAGTTGCCATCGCCACCATGACCCTTGGGAACCTGGCGGCTATAACCCAGACCAACATCAAACGGTTCTTCGGTTACTCCGCAATCGCTCACGTGGGCTACCTGCTGCTTGGTCTCGTTACCGCAGCCGACGGAAACCGGGACGGCTTGACGGCCATTGCCATCTATCTCCTGGTCTATGCTTTCATGAACCTCGGGGCTTTCGCGGTGATCATTGTGATGCGGCGGAAGGACCTGGTCGGCGACGAGATTGATGACATGTCCGGCCTGATGGCACGGGCGCCAGGGATGGCAATCCTCATGCTCATATTCCTGCTTTCGCTGGCGGGTATTCCCCCAACGGCAGGGTTCATCGGGAAGTACTTCATCTTCCTTTCCTTGGTTGAAACGGGGCATTATTACTTGGCCGTCCTGGCGGTGGCCTATTCGGTTGTGGCGTTGTACTATTATTTCCGAATTGTGGTTGCAATGTTTATGAGAAAGGCGGCGGAGGCGGTCCCTTTGGCGACCGGTGTGGGTGTGAAAGTGGCGCTCGCCATTACGCTGGTCATGACGTTGGTGATCGGGATCTACCCCCAGCCTTTCATCTCGATGGCGGTTGAAGCCATTCGGCCCTTCTTTATGTGAGAGGAGGGCATGTGCCCTGGAGTACCGGGAAGCAGGCTAACCTCTGGGCCCAGGTTGGGTTCTATTCGAGCCTGGGTATTATTTTGCCCGCGGGTGCGGTTGTAGGTGGTGCAAGCGGTTGGTGCCTGGATCGCTGGCTGCACACCTCGCCGATTCTGACCGTGGTGATGGGCTTTCTGGGGGCAGCGGCCGGGTTTCTTGAGGTTCTGCGGATACTGAAGCGAGCGGAGAAAGATGCAGACAGAGACAATTCAGATGCCGGAACTGGCAAGGGCTGAAGCGCGCATGCCGCGTTGGATGATGCTCTGTGGTTTCCTGGCACTCACTGTGATCCTGGTGTGCGGACAGTATAGAATCGCGGTCGGTTTTGCCTTAGGGGCTGCACTGGGAATCTTGAACTATTATTGGCTTCACGACGCAGTGGAGGCCCTCGTGAAGGCCGGCCAATCCCGAATTCCAAAGTCGGTGCTGGCAAAATTCCTCATAAGATATCCCCTCGCATTCGGTTTAGTGCTTGTCTTTTTCAAGACCGGATGGTTACCTCCTATGGCGATTCTGGCCGGGCTGTTTGTTCCCGTTGCCGGCGTTCTGATTGAAGCAATCATCCAGCTTGGGGAGGGATTACTTTCACCTCATCCGTCCTGAGGACGTTGCGACTCTTTAAGAAGAAGCATGGAACATCAACTTTGGTTTACGGCAATCTTGAATAGACTATTGGGGGGCGTGGTAACGCCTTTACTGGCGAAGGTTGGACAAGCGCCTTCCGATCCCGCCCATCCGATTCCGAATTACGTGGCGATGGAAGTCTTTGTCATCCTCCTGATGGTGGCGGGAGCCATTTTGCTGCGGAGGAGCTTGTCGGTTGAAAACCCTGGCAAGTTTCAACATCTGATGGAAGTCGCAGTGCAATTCATACAGGGTATGTGCGAAGAGATCATCGGCCACGGGAGCAGCCGTTACGTGGCGATGCTTGGGACTCTCGGAATTTTCATCGCTCTTTGTAATTTGCTGGGGCTCATTCCGACCTTGCAGACGCCAACCAGTTACATTCAGGTGACGCTGGGCTGTGCTGTGTCAGCGTTCCTTTATTACAATTTTCAAGGGGTCCGCCAGCATGGGGTGATTGGCTATCTCAAGCACCTTTGCGGGCCGATGCTGGCCATTGCAATCATCATGTTTCCGATTGAAGTCATTGGGAACCTGGGCCGACTGCTTTCACTCAGCGTGCGTCTTTACGCCAACATGATGGTGGGTGATCTGCTCGAAGCGGTTTTTGGCGCCCTGGTCCCTATTGTGGCGCCTGCGTTGTTTATGGCTCTGCACGTTTTTGTCTCGCTCTTGCAGGCGTACATTTTCATGCTTTTGCCTGCTGTTTATATCAGCATGGCGGTTTCAGAGGAGCACTAATTATGTTGCGGGCGGCCTGAGGCCGCCCCTAGCAAGACCGCGAGTGTGAGTCCTGCCTGGTTGAGGGTTGGCGGGAAACCACCCACTGGCGGAAATTCATAGAGGACTCGCCCCAAGGTGGGGGAGAGTTCAGAGGAGGAAGAAAGTGAAACGTTATGTTGCGATGTTTGTGACACTGTTGGGAACCCTTCTAGTTGCGGCGCCGGCATTCGCCCAGGGGACCACGAGCGGTGGCGGCAGCGCAGAGAATACCAAGTGGGTGATTATCACCGCCGGATTTGCTATGGCGATTGCTTCCGCAGTTTGTGGTTATGCCCAGTCGAAGGCCACCGCAGCAGCTTGCGAAGGCTTGGCGCGCAATCCCGGCGCCCGGCCCGGCATTCAGTTTGCCCTGGTTTTGGCACTGGTATTGATTGAGTCGATGGCGCTGTACACCTTTGCTGTGATTTTTGCCAAAGTGAAGATTGGATAACACGGGGATTCTGCGCCGGTTCGGTGAAAACAGGGGAGGCTTCGGCCTCCCCTGTTTGTTCTTTCCGGCAGCGTTTTGAAGCAACTGCGGTGAACTGAGACAGCGATTATCGCATTGAGCTGTTTTTGAGGTTTGCCGGATCAGGTTGCTGAAAGAATCTTCCCCGCCTGTCATTCTGAGCCCGCCGTGCTTTTGGGCGGGCGAACCCGCCGCGGCGGGCCCGCATTTCCGGAATGAGTAACTGCAGAGATCCTTCGTCGTCCGCCAATAAGAATGGCGGACTCCTCAGGATGACATTACAGTGACTTTTTTCGGCAATCCACTGTGACTTTGGCAGTTACGGAAGTGGAATCCCTGCGGCGTTTGAAAAGGTCAGAAACAGGTTGGGAAAGAGGCCCAGATAGAAGATACCGACTACGCTCACCGCCAAGGCAGTCCGGAGCGCCATGGGCAAAGAGGCTGTTGAGGCCTCGGTTTTGCCTTCCCGCATGTACATAGCGACAACGATCCGAAAGTAGTAGTACACGGAGACGACGCTGTTCAACAAGGCGATGATGGTGAGACCAATCAAGTGCGAGTGAATAGCGGCGCGAAAAAGGAAGAACTTTCCGAAGAACCCTGCCGTGGTTGGGAAACCGGCCAGAGAAATCAGGAACACGGTCAAGCAAGCGGCGGTGCCAGGCCGGACGTAAGCCAACCCGGTGTAATCATCAATTTGCGTCGAGCGCTCGCCATTTCCGGCCAAGTGGGCGATCAATACAAATGCCCCCACATTCATCAATGCATAAGCCGTGAGGTAAAAGAGCACGGCGGATGTGCCCTCGTGGCTTCCCGCAGCCACACCGACCAAAACGTACCCGGCGTGAGCAATCGCCGAGTATCCCAGCAGCCTCTTGATGTTCGTTTGCCAGAGGGCCGCAAGATTGCCCAGGCACATGGTCAGAATCGCTGAGACCCAGATTACCCAAAAGCTTGTGGAACCTGGGGAGGACAAGCTTCCCTGGAAGATCCGCAGAAGAACCGCAAAGGCCGCCGCCTTGGGGCCAACCGAAAGGAACGCTGTCACCGGCGCAGGCGCTCCCTGATAAACGTCCGGCGTCCAGATTTGAAACGGGGCAGTCGAGAGCTTGAACGCCAAGCCCACGAACATCAAGAGAAGGGCAACCCGCGCCAGCATTGTCCACTGCGCCGGGTGGGCAAGCCGCCCGCTCAACTCCAGCAGGTTGGTGGTTCCCGTCAATCCGTAAACAAAGGCAATCCCGTAAAGGAAGAAGGCTGTGGCAAACGAGCCAAGCAGGAAGTACTTGAGCGATGCCTCGTTGGAGAGAGCGTCTTTTCGCTTAAAGCCGGCGAGAATGTACGTGGAGATTGAAGAAATCTCGAGGCCGATAAACACCATGATGAGGTCGGTGGATGAGGCCATGAAGCACATCCCTGCCGTGCCCAACAGGATCAGTGCGTAGAACTCTCCGTGTTGAATATTGTCTCGCTCGAGGTAGTTGATGGAACCCAGCAACGCCAGTGCCGCGACCAGCAAGAAAAGGTAGAAGAAGTAGAAACTGAAATGGTCAGCAGCGATGGACCTGCCGAAAGCCAGCCCCGGATTATCGGAGGTCCGCAGAGTGCCGCCCGCCGCAGCCAGTACTCCCACCAAAGCAAGCCACCCGAGCAAGGATCTTCTCCCGGGAGCTACGAAAGGGTCGAGGACCATGATCAGGATTCCAAATCCACAGAGGATGATTTCCGGGAGAATCCTCAACAGGTCTGTGGGCTGGAAGCTGGTCATGGCGCGACCCCCGGACGTGTGCCGTGAACTCGGGCGGTCATCATCAAGCTATTTGAATCAATCCGTTGCATGACTGCGGCCACGCTACGGTCCATGCGTCGCAAGAAAGGCTGGGGATAAATCCCCATGGCAAGAATCACAATCACCACGGTGGCTAGGATGAGCTTCTCAAGCGCGTTGCAATCCGGAAGATTCCTATTCTTGTCATTCCTAATCTCGCCATAAAAAACGCGTTGGTACATCCAGAGCAAATAGACGGCGGCCAGCACCACACCCAGGGCGGCCAGGGCAGCGTATATCGCTCGGCTATGGTAGGAGCCGACGATAATCAGAAACTCGCCAACGAACCCATTCAGCATGGGGAGGCCAAGAGAAGAAAGGGTCACGATCAGGAAAAACGTGCTGTAGACCGGTAGAGAAGTGGCCAGGCCGCCAAACTCGCTGATGAGTCGTGTATGACGGCGCTCGTAGAGTAGGCCGACAAGAATGAAAAGAGCTCCGGTCGAAACGCCGTGGCTGAACATTTGGTAAATGGCGCCTTCCATTCCTTGGGTGTTGAGAACAAAGATCCCCAGCACGCAGAACCCAAGATGCGCCACCGAGGAATAGGCCACCAGCTTCTTCAAATCAGGCTGGACCATCGCCACCAACGCCCCATAGATGATTCCGATGATGGCAAGGACGATGACAATTGGGGCGAACTGGCGCGAGGCGTGAGGGAACAGTGGCAGGCAGAAGCGCAGCATGCCATAGGTCCCCATTTTCAGCAGCACACCGGCCAGAATCACGGAGCCCGCCGTGGGCGCCTCAACGTGCGCATCGGGCAGCCAGGTGTGAAACGGGAACAACGGGACCTTGATCGCAAAAGCCACAAAGAAGGCCAGGAAGAGCCATCGCTCAGCGGAGGGAGACAACAAAGGACTGCTCGTGAATGCCCCGACGATTCGCAGCAGGTCGAAAGTTCCCGTGACGCTGTAAAGGTAAAGAATGCCCACCAGCATCAGGGCGGAGCCCACCATGGTGTACAGAATGAACTTCACTGCCGCATAGACCCGCCGCTCGTGACCCCAGATGCCGATCAGGAAATACATCGGGATCAACATGACTTCCCAAAAAACAAAGAAAAGCACGAGGTCGAGCGACGCGAAGACGCCGATCATTCCGGTCTCGAGCGCCAGCAGGAAGATGAAGAATTCCTTCACCCGCTGGGTGATGCTGCTCCAGGACACAAGCACGCAAAGGGGCGTCAGGAATCCTGCCAGCAGAATGAGCAGCGCGCTCAGGCCATCCACACCCAGGTGATAGTTAATCTCCGGTACGGCGATCCAGGGGCGGATCTCGGTAAACTGCATGCCGGGGGTGTCACCCCGCAAGCCGGCGTAAAGCACGACGGTTACGATGAACGTCAGCAGCGAAGCCACCAGCGCTACCCAACGGATTTGTGGTGCGCGCGCGCGGCTCAGGAAGGCGATGAGGACTGCTCCCGCCAGCGGCAGAAAGACTGCGATCGTGAGAAGATGCTCAGCCAACCAGGGCATAGATTGAGCCAAATATGTACCGACTTGCGCTAGTCACTTGTCCGTAGTCCGTTGAACCTGTATTCGTAAGTTGAAATCGTCTGTCATCCTGAGCCCCGACTTGTCGGGGCGAAGGATCTCTGCAGTTATCTTTGCGCTCCGCAGGCTCCGGTGAACTGCATAGATGCTTCGCTTCGCTCAGCATGACAGCATTCATGCTCGCATGTATCGCTGCAACCCGCGCCTCCTCGGCCAACCACCAACTGCCTGTCTTCTGCCTTCTGATTTCTGACTTCTGCTTTCTTGCTCGTCACTCGTCACTTGTCACTCGTCACTGCCTAACGAGGCCAGAGGACATAAACCAGCCAAAGCGTTGCCCCTAGCAGGACCCATGAGGCGTAGCTTCGTATATTGCCGGATTGAACGCGGCGTAGAAGGCTTCCAACTCCGGCCACAGTCTCACCAGTTCCATTCACCATGACACCATCAATAGCTTCTTCGTCTACGCGCCGCCAGAGAATCTTCTCCGATCCTACTCGAAGTGGGCGGACGACCAACCAGTTATAAAACTCGTCCACATAGTATTTGTGAATCAGTAAGTCGTAGAGCCTGCTGAAGCGCTCCGCCATGCGGTTAGGCCATCGAGTGAATTTCAAATAGAACCAATAGGCGACGAGGATGCCAGCCGATGCGAAGAGCAATGCGAACACCATTAAAGAGCCACTGCTGAGTCCGTGACCAGCCTGATGCGCAGAAGCCTGAAGGAAATCCTGCGAGGGTTTGAACACAGGCTCGAGGTAACGGTCAAAGCCTTCGCTTCCCCCAAAAGCCTTCGGCCAGCTCACGTAGCCCGCGACAATAGAGAAAAACGCCAGCACGAGCAGCGGCGCCGTCATCTTGGAGCCACTTTCGTGCACGTGGTGTTCGACCGCAGGCTCCATCCGCGAAGCCCCGAAAAATGTCATGAAGAGCCCGCGGAACATATAAAAGGCCGTCAGTCCCGCTGTGAGGGTGGCAAGCCAGTACAGCCATGGCTGGCTGAGGGGTCCTTCGTATGCCCCGGCCAGGATTTCATCCTTGCTGAAGAATCCTGATAACCCTGGAACGCCACTAATGGCCAGCGTCGCAATGAAGAATGTCAGGAAGGTGGTCTTCATCTTGTGCCGCAGGCCGCCCATCTTGCGCATGTCCAGTTCGCCGTCCAGAGCGTGCATCACGCTTCCGGATGCGAGGAAGAGGAGAGACTTGAAAAAGGCGTGGGTCATGAGGTGAAAGATTCCGGCAGCGAACACCCCAACCCCGCAGCCGATGAACATGTATCCAAGCTGGCTGATGGTGGAGTAGGCCAGCATCCTCTTGAGATCGTTTTGGGTGAGGGCAATCGTCGCCGCAAAGAAGGCCGTCACACACCCAACCACGCCCACAACTTCCAGAGCAAGGGGTGCGTGTGAATAGATGAGGTTCGACCTCGCCACAAGGTAAACCCCGGCGGTAACCATGGTGGCGGCATGGATCAACGCGCTGACCGGCGTAGGACCTTCCATGGCGTCCGGAAGCCAAATGTAAAGTGGAATCTGGGCTGATTTCCCCGCCGCGCCGAGGAAGAACAGAATGCCGATGGCCGTCAATGTCCCCTGCATTTCGCCGGCATGGAGCGCACCGATGTTGGCGAAGGTTTGCTGGAAATTCAGCGAGCCAATCGTCCAGAAGAGCAGCGCCACGCCCACGGTGAAACCCGCGTCACCGAGGCGGGTGACGATGAACGCCTTCTTCCCAGCGTCGGAAGCTGACTGCTTGCGGAAATAAAAGCCAATGAGCAAATAGGAGCAGAGTCCTACGCCTTCCCAGCCTACGAACATGAGCGGGTAGTTGGCAGCGGTCACCAGCGTCAGCATCATGAAGAGAAAGAGGTTCAAGTAGGTGAAAAAGCGATAGTAGCCGCCCTCGCGCTCCATGTACCCCCTGGAGTAGAGGTGAATCAGAAAGGCGACCACCGTGACCGTCAGGGTCATGACCAGCGTGAGCCGGTCGTAGTAAAGGGCATAATCAGCGCGAAGATTCCCGGCCTCAATCCAAGTGAAGTAGCTGTGGATGAAAGGCGCAGGTTGGCTGGTGGAGCTTGAATACGTCCAAGCGCTGAGCAGCGCGAAGATCATGGAGAGTCCTGGAGCGCCGCATCCGACCAGGGAAACCACTGCCTGCGAAAAACGCCGGCCGAACAGGCCGTTCAAGGTTGTCCCCACCAAGGGTGGGAGCAGCATGAGTATGAGCAGGATTTCCATAATCAGTGGTCAGTGGTCAGTCGTCAGTTGTCAGTTGTCTACATCTTCATTGAATCGAGATCTTCAATGTTGAGTGTGCTTCGGTTCCGATAAAGTGCGATGATGATGGCCAGGCCCACGGTCGCTTCGGCCGCCGCCACCACGATCACGAAGAAAACAAACAACTGCCCGTCCAGGTTTCCCAAATAGCGCGAAAAACCGATGAAAGCCAAGTTGACCGCGTTGAGCATCAGCTCGATGCACATGAAAACCGTGATGATGTTTTTCCGAAAAACAAAGCCTGCGGCGCCAATCACGAAGAGGGTGACGCTGAGGGCCAACACGTGTGCAAGCGGGACCATTCTCGAAACCTCAGAGCTCCTTCTTGGCCAGGACCACGGCGCCTAGAATTGCCACCAGGATCAAGATGGAGGTGACCTCGAAGGGCAGCACGTAATTCCTGAACAACAGGTGACCAATGGCGGCAGGCCCGGCGTCCAGGGATGCGGCAGGGCGCGTGCTTCCCGCCGGAAATTGCTGCCAGACTGCAAACAGGATTTCTACCAGGAGAGCAGCAACCAGAGGGGCGCCCAGCCAGTGCGCAATTCGACTGCGGTGGCTAGGCACTTCCCGACCTGCGTTTAGGACCATGATGACAAAGACAAACAACACCATAATCGCACCAGCGTAAACAATCACCTGGATGACGGCGATGAATTCTGCGCCCAGCAACAGATAAACCACTGCCAGCGAACACAGCACCACGATGAGCGAGAGGGCGCTGTATACAGGCGTGCGGTGGGCAACGACGCTTATTGCCGCTATCACAGCCAGGGCAGCGAAAATGTAAAAGAGCACTACCATTTCGGCTTCAAGAGGAGCTGATCCAGGCAACCACGAAGCTGGTCGCCAAAATGTTAAGCACACCCACCGGCAACAGGAATTTCCAGCCGAAGGCCATCAACTGATCGTACCGGAAGCGGGGCAGAGTGCCACGCATCCAGATATAGAAAAACAGGAAGCAAAAGAGCTTTGCACAAAACCAAAAAACGGGGAGAATCACCCGAAGTGCATAGGGCCCAAAAAGGGGGCCATGCCATCCGCCGAAAAACAGTATGGTGGCCAGGCAAGAGACCGTAATCATGTTGGCATATTCGGACATGAAGAACATGGCGAATTTCATGCTGCTGTACTCGGTATGAAATCCACCCACTAACTCATTCTCTCCTTCCGGCAGGTCAAAGGGAACCCGGTTGGTTTCTGCGATGGCGGCCGTAAAGTACACGAGGAATCCCACCGGCTGCACGAAGATATTCCAGTGGGGAAGGAAGGTGCGGATTCCGCCGACATGCCAGAAGCCCGCTTGGCCATTCACGATCCCGCGAAGGCTCAACGTGCCCGCGATCATCAGTACGCCCACCACGGCCAGGCCCAGCGACAGCTCATAACTAATCATTTGGGCGGAAGAACGAAGGCCGCCCAGGAGAGGGTACTTGCTATTCGATGACCAGCCGGCTAGCGTGATGCTATAAACCCCCAGTGAAGTTACGGCGAAGACAAAGAGCAGGCCGACGTTTAAATCGGTAATCTGAAAACTGATCGTGTGGCCGTAAATCGTAAAACTCTCTCCGAAAGGAATCACGGCAATGGAGAGTAAGGCCAGGGTGAATCCCAAGAAGGGCGCCAGCCAGTAGATGACCTTGTCGGCCTCGAGGGGCACGATATCTTCTTTGAGAAAGAACTTGATTCCGTCAGCGACAGGTTGCAGAAGCCCGTGTGGCCCCACCCGGTAAGGCCCCCAGCGGGCCTGGATGTGCGCCACCACTTTTCGCTCGAGCCAGGTCAGGTAAGCGATAGTCGTGAACAAAACAACGATAACCACCGCAATTTTTGCCAGGGTGATAAGGAGCAGCAATCCTGTGTCAGAAAATATGGCCATAGGGTTTCTTGGCTTCGTGCACTGAATTCAGCGCCCAACTGTAACGACTCAATGTCCCCGAAGTAAAGAGCGAATCACGGGAGGAAAAAATCAGGTCCGCACCCTCCAGCTCAGGTGGCATGCCCTGGGGCCGCGTCGCGACCGCCCGGCCGACCAGCAGGCTGGGAAGAGGAACAGCGTACCCGGGCACCTTGGCAATAATCTCCCGCAGGACGTCATCCGCAGACTGGTAATTCCATTTCTGGTCAAACAGGCGGGCCAAAGCAAGCAGGATTTCGAGATCGCTCCGGGTTCCAGCTTTGCGCATGGTCTTCTTGAGCGCCTGCACCTGCCCACAGGTGTTGGTGACGGTGCCCGACTTCTCTGCGAAACTTGTGGCGGGCAGGATCACGTCCGCCGCCTGCGTGGTTTCCGTCGGGAATATTTCAGCGACCATGACGAAGGCCAGCTTGCTCAAGACCTCTTTCGAAATCTTGCACGTCTTAACAGGATTTGACCCGAAGACGAGTAAGGCGTTGATTTGTCCTGTTCCGATACCCTCAACGATTTCCAGAAGATTGAGCCCGGGATTTGCGGAGATTTTCGCCTGCCAGGCGGATTCAAAACTCCCGCGAGCAGCGTCATCGGTAAGGGGTAAGTACCCCGGAAGAGTCCCGGGAAGAACGCCCATGTCTGCCGCGCCACGGGAATTCGCGTAGTCGCCAAGGGCAATGAATCGCGTCCGGCCGGGAAGCGAGAGTCCCCAACGGACTAAGTCGCGAACCGCTGCGTCCTGAATCCCGTCGCCGAAAATAATGATGGTATCGCTTTCCTTCTGAAGCTTCTCCCGCAGTGAATTAAGAGTGTCAACCCCGTCCACGGCAAGATCCGCCGAAGGTGTTTCGGCTCCTGCCAGCGCCCGGATCGCTTCTGCTTCACCTCGGGGTTTCACCGTAAGATAGAGGCTCGACTGGCGACGGAGTTTGATCTCCTGATGGTTGATGATGTAGAGCCGCGCTCCTTGCCGTTGCACTGCCTGTCGAATCTGGAATGCCGTCAGCGGATGTTGGTGGCTTGGGTCGTTTCCAACCAGCAGGATGCTGGGGGCGTCCAGGATATCCTCCATCGCCGCGTGCCGGTCGGTGGCCTGCGATTCGGTCAAGGCGCGCACCAGGGAAGAGTAATCGGCCGTGCGGTGGTGGTCCAGGTTGTTCGTGCCCAGGATGGTTCGCGTGAACCGCCCGAGGAGATAGTTCTCCTCGTTGGTTGTGCGATTGGAGCCGATAACCGCGATTGATTCTGGTCCATATTCCGCCAAGATGCCCTTGAGCCGCTCGAGCGTCACGCTGAGAGCTTCATCCCAGGTACTGGCATCCTGCCGACCGTTGTGACGGACCAGAGGAGCCGTCAGCCGTTCATGGCTATTGACGAAGTCCCATCCGAAACGGCCCTTGACGCAAAGGAACTCGCCATTGAACCCGGAATGGTCGCGGTTGTTGGCTCGGATGATCTGATTGTTCCGAACGGAAAGGGTCGTCTTGCAGCCGTCGCCGCAGTGATTGCAGATCGTCCCCGTATAGGTCATCTCCCATGGCCGGGTGTGATAGCGATAGGTCCCGCTGGTGAGCGCACCCACCGGGCATATATCAATGCACATCCCGCACTCTTCGCATTCCAGTTGCTCTCCGCGATTGGGAATAATCTCGCTATGCGCGCCGCGGAAACCGATGCCGTAGGCGTTGACGTCCATTCCCTCATCGCATACCCGGACGCATCGGTAGCACAGGATGCAGCGCGGCCAATCATAATAGACAAGGCTGGAGAACTTCTTCTCCTCGTGATGGAGCTTGGACTCCATGAAGCGGGTCTCAGCAGCCCCGTATCGGAAGACCGCGTCCTGGAGCTCACATTCTCCGCCCTTGTCGCAAACCGGACAATCCAAGGGGTGGTTAGTCAGCAGGAACTCGAGCATGGCCTTCCGAGCGTTCTTCACTTCCTCAGTCTCGGTGTGGACCACCATGCCATTGGTCACCACCGTAGTGCAGGCGGTTTGCAGCTTGGGCATCCTCTCGATGGCGACCAGGCACATGCGGCAGGCGCCCTGTAAGGTCAGGTTTGGGTAATAGCAGTAAGAGGGTATCTCGATACCCACTTGCTTGGCGGCTTCAATCAGCAATGTGTCGGCGGGGACCGTCGCGGCCCTGCCATCGATCGTGAACTTGACCGGCTCGGGCGCAGTTCCCTTCTTGGTTACGGAACTGGGCATCAAAGCCGAACTACGAGTGTAAGGACCCGGAATCTGACGGTTCTCTTCCTTCAGTGGATGGTCCACGATCTCGAAACCCGGGTCTTGCGTCCGGTCTTTCATGCTACGGTCACCGCTTCTCTCCGGCCGATTGTAGGGGTAGGGCTTGCCCTACCCCGCCGCAGGGGACGGCAAGCCGTCCCCCTACAGGATTCTTCATGCCACGGCGATGTGTCATTCCGAGCCCTTCACTGTCATTCCGAGCGAAGCGAGGAATCTCGCTCTGCCCGTTCAGGGTAAACTGCGCGAGGAATCTGGCTCTGGAAGCAAAGGAAGTACGAGATTCCTCGCTTCGCTCGGAATGACACGTTGCTAAGTTCCTCATGCCACGCTCACCAGCCTCTTCTCGTACGGGCAGTAGCCCAGTTTCAGGTGCGCTTCGAATTCAGGCCGGAACTTCTTCAGGATGCTGATGGTGGGCATCGCCGCGGCATCTCCGAGGGGACAGAGCGTTTTGCCCAGCATGTTGTACGAAACGTCCAGAGCAGTGTCCGGATCTTCCGGGAGTCCGGCGCCAGCGTGGAATCGTTCGAGCAGCAACTTCAGCCATGCTGTTCCCTCACGGCAGGGGATGCACCAACCGCAAGATTCGTGGGCGTAGAACTTCATGATGCGGTGGGCGACTTTCACCATGCATGTTTCTTCGTCCAGAACTACGACTCCGCCGGAGCCCAGCATCGAGCCGATTTTGGCCACGGCGTCGAAGTCCATGGCAACGTCAATTTCCTCAGCCGTCAGCACGGGGCAAGAAGAACCGCCGGGAATCACAGCCTTCAACTTCTTTCCGCCCAGCACGCCGCCGCCCACCTCCTCGATCATGCGCCGGAGAGGAAAGCCCATCGGCAGCTCATAGACTCCCGGCCTTTCAATGTGGCCGCTCAGGCAAAAGAGGCGAGTGCCGCCGTTCTTGGGCGTTCCCAGCTTGGCGTACCATTCCGCGCCGTTCAGGATGATATGTGGGACGTTTGCCAGCGTCTCGACGTTATTGATAATTGTCGGGCCTTCGTAGAGTCCCACGATAGCAGGGAAGGGGGGCTTGATGCGTGGGTATCCTCGCAGTCCTTCGAGCGAATTTAAGAGCGCTGTTTCCTCGCCACACTCATAGGCGCCCGCACCCGTGTGGGTGTAAAGGTCAAAATCAAAACCCGTTCCCAGGATGTTCTTTCCCAGCCATCCGCGTGTATAGGCCTCTTCCAGGGCACGATCGACAATGCCCATCAAATAGCGGTATTCTCCCCGGATGTAGATATAGCCTTGGTGGGACCCGATGGCAAAGCCGGCGATGCTCACCCCCTCGATCAGTTGGTGGGGATCGTATTCCAACAAGGGCCGGTCCTTGCAGGTTCCCGGCTCGCTCTCATCCGCGTTGCAGATAACGTACTTGGGCTTGGCAGATTGTTTGGGTACGAAACTCCACTTCATGCCGGTGTTGAAGCCGGCCCCACCGCGACCTCGGAGGCCGGAGTTCTTCATCTCCTGGATGACCGCGTCCGGTCCCATTTCGAACGCCTTCTTCAAGGCTTTGTAGCCGTCGTGCTGGAGATAGACGTCAATCGAGGTCGAGTTCGGGATACCAAACCGCTGGGTGAGAACCTTCACCTCCAGCGGCGATCCTTTGGCGTAATTTTGATAATCCGACATGCGTTCCTTAGGGAACAGGGAATAGGGAACAGGGAACAGCGCGAAAACGACGCTTGCCCTCTTCTTGGGCCAGAGCGAGATTCCTCGCTTCGCTCGGAATGACAGACTCCCCCTTCTCGCTGACGGTCCCCATTGTCAATTTCCTATTCCCTGTTCCCTCCCCGCAGCTTCTCCAAAATGGCATCAACCTTCTCCGGCGTGAGGTCTTCGTAAAAGTCGTAATTCACTTGCATGGCCGGCGCGCCACAACAAGCGCCAAGGCATTCGACTTCCTCCAAGGAGAATAGTCCGTCAGGCGTCGTCTCCTTGTGGCCAATTCCCAGCCGTTTCTTGCAGTGTTCGAGGATTTCCTCTCCACCCCGAACCATGCACGAGACGTTGGTGCACACCTGGAGGTTGTATTTGCCGATCGGCTTGCGATGGAGCATCGAGTAGTAACCGATGTCCTCAATCACCTCGATCGGCCGGACATCAACCCGGCGGGCGACTTCCTCGATGACCTCGTCGCTGATAAAACCGATCTCATCCTGAGCGAAGAGGAGACACGGGACGATGGCCGATCGCTTCAGCGGGTAGTGGGAGATCACTTGATCGAACTTTTTAAGCAGCGCGTCGGAAAGCATGGTAGAAGAAAACTAGAAATTAGAAACTAGAAATTAGAAACTCGAAAATCCAAACTCGAAATTAGAAACTGGAAAATCGAAAATGGAAATTCGAAACCGTAATGGGGTTCGTAATCCAAAATCCATAATCCAAAATCCAAAATCTAAAATCCAAAATCGCCCTACCGGTCCACTTCACCCAAGATAATATCGATTGTGCCGATACAGGCGACCACGTCCGCGATCAAGCGGCCCTCGATCATCTTGGGCAAAGCCTGCAAATTGGCGAAGGAGGGCGCGCGAACGTGACAGCGGAAGGGTTTAGGTGACCCGTCGCTAACCATGTAAAACCCCAACTCGCCGCGCGGAGATTCAATCGCCTGGTAAACCTCGCCGACCGGCGGATGGAATCCCTCGGTCACAATCTTGAAGTGATAGATGAGCGCCTCGATGGACGTCTTCATGCTCTCCCGGTCCGGCAACACGATGTGGGGCGCGTTTGCCTTAACGGGGCCCTCGGGGAGACCCTCCATTGCTTGTTGCACGATGCGCAGCGACTGTCGCATTTCTTCCAGCCGCACCAAGTACCGGGCGTACACATCACCCTCCGGCCGGGTGGGCACTTTAAAATCAAATTTATCGTAGCTCGAGTAGGGCTGGTTCTTTCGGATATCCCAGTCAACTCCTGAGCCGCGAAGTGACGGACCTGAAAGCCCCCAGGCAATGGCCTCGTCGGCGGTGAGCTTTCCGATTCCGACGGTCCGGCGGAGCCAGATGGGGTTCTTGGTCAGCAGATCTTCGTATTCTTTCAAGTGGCCGGGGAATGCCTTCACGAACTTCTCCACTCGCTTGAGCCAACCGAGGGGGGGCTCGAGAGCCAAGCCGCCAACCCGGAAATAACTGGTCATCATGCGCTGGCCGGACACCATTTCGAAGATGTGGAGGATATCTTCGCGCTCCCGGAAGCAATAGAGAAGGACGGACATGGCTCCCAGGTCTATGGCGTGGCTTCCCAACCAAACCAGGTGGCTCTGGATGCGCGTGAGCTCAGTCAGCAGAACCCGTATCCACTGGGCGCGGGCGGGGATTTCGATATCCAGCAGTTTTTCGACCGCGAGGCAAAAGCCCAGGTTGTTAGAGAGCGGGGCAAGGTAATCCATCCGGTCAGTGAGCGTGATGCCTTGCGTGTAAGTCTTATCCTCGAAGGACTTCTCGAAGCCAGTGTGGAGGTAGCCGATGTCATAGAGGGCGCGAACAACTGTCTCGCCATCGAGTTCGAGCACCAAGCGCAATACCCCGTGGGTAGAGGGGTGTTGCGGCCCCATGCTCAGGATAACCCGTTCCTCCTGACCCGGAATTCTTTCCAGCGTGATCGGCATCTAGCGATATCCCTCAGTGGGATAATCCTTGCGCAGCGGGTGACCTTCCCAATCTTCCGGCAGAAGGATTCTCCTCAAATAAGGATGTCCCGCGAACTGGATTCCAAAGAGATCGAAGACTTCGCGCTCGAATGCGTTGGCGGAGGGATACACGGGAACCAGGGAATCTACCCGGGGATTCTCACCGGAGGTCCGCACTTTGAGCCGAAGCCGCGCTGCAGTCTGGAGTGAAAGCAGATGGTAGACCACCTCAAACCGGGGTTCGTTGGGGTAAAGGTCCACCGCTGTTAAGTCGGAAAGGTATTTGAAAGTAAGGCCCGGGTCGTCACGCAGCAACTCGCAGACTGTTATCAGCCTATCGGGTCGGATGTGGATCGTGACCTCGCCACGAAACTCCCTCGCATCTTCAACGGACTCCGGAGCGAGCTCCCGAAGCTTCATCAAAGCAAGATTCGTCTCGAGGTCGGATGTCATGACGGACGATTATTGAGTTCAGGGGACCTAGTGCTTAGTTGCATTAATAACCGATAGTATTTATGACCCTCGGAAGGGCGGGGCTTTAGCCCCGCCGCCGCGGGGCGGAGAGCTGAATGGGCCTTTAGGCCCTGAAGCCACGTCGCTTCAGGGGCTAAAGCCCCCAAATCCCGCCTGAACTCTGCGGCGGGGCTAAAGCCCCGCCCTTCCATCCTCTGACAAATACGGCCGCTAACTTCTGCAACTAAGCACTAGTCTCGGCTCCCTGAGGCTGCGGCATCTGCCGCCAGATCAAAAGCTTTTCTGCTGGCGTGGTCCCGGTCCTGCGCGGCGGGACCGGCCAATGCCGCCGAGACGGCGGCGCTACCGTTTCCAGTCCAGGGCGCCTTTCTTCCAGAGGTAGACATACCCTGCCAGCAAGATGGCAATGTACAGAAGCATTTCAACGAAGCCAAACCACTTCAAGCTCTTAAAAATAACCGCCCACGGGTAAAGGAACACCACTTCCACGTCAAAGAGGATAAAGAGCATTGCCACGAGATAAAAGCTCACCGAAAAACGCTCGCGCGCATCACCCACCGGGGGAATCCCGCATTCATAAGGGCTTAACTTCACCCTCGATGGGCGTTTGACTCCCACCCAGGCGGACAAGCCAAGGATGGCCGCCGCCACCGCCACTACGACCAGGAAATGGATCAGAACAGGCAAATAAGGGCTTGTCATTGCAATCACTTACAGTGAATGTCGTGAACCCCACCCAAACATTGCACTATACGGAGGGCAATCCAATGTGTCAAGTTTTTTCTTGCCTGCGGCGGGTTCAGCCGTTACCATTGTGGCTGCGGTGGCGCGTTGGTCGCTCACCAATACTGGGGCTGCGCGTGGGGTGATGGGTTTCAAAACTGACATCAGAGACGGCGGTCTGGTCTACCATGTCCAATCGGTCATAATGTGGAGAAGCAGGTCGTGACCGTCCAATTAAACGGTGAACTTCGCGAGGTGCCCGAAGGCTTGACCTTGGCGGCATTGATTGAGTGGCTGAAACTCCCTGGCGATCGCGTGGCTGTGGAACGAAATCTCGAAATCGTGCCCCGAGGCCGCTGGAATGTGACACCCATCCAAGCTGGTGACCAACTGGAAGTGGTACACTTGGTAGGCGGTGGAACGTAGGGGCGGGCCTTCTGCCTGGCTTGTCTAAGTCAGCCTCGACCCGCTTGGCAACAACCTGCGGCTCCGCCGCCGGATGTGCGGAAAGGCTTCGCCTTTCCGCAGGGCGTGTGTCCTGAAGAACCTCCTCCGAGCCGACTGGAAGGCTGAGCCTTCCAGCCGGCTCGGAGGAGGACGGAGGCTGCGGTACTGGCCGGAAAGCCGGAGGCTTTCCGCAAATCAGGGCGGCAGAGCCGCGCTGAGTACTCGACTGGGTCTCCAATTTGGACAGCCGTGGGTCTTTTGCCTGCCCTCCGGCCTTGGACACCCACCACAGGCGCCCCTACAAAAGGCTTATGAATCCTTACCTGAACATTCCCGCAGCCACAATCCTGGTGGCCCTGCTCATCAAGCTGGCGGTGATCGCCCTCCTTGCAGGTTTCATCGCGCGATTCGGAAGGTTCCGGCAATTGATTTTTATCGAGCAGCGTTCTCCAAGCGAAAAGCTCGAATTCGCTGCATTTCTCGGGGCACCGTTCACGTTGGGTGTCCTGGCCCGCTTATTGGCCCACTATCCGTCCACCGATCTCAGCCTGGAGGTGACGGTACTGGCGGGGTTGCTGGGCGGGACCATCGCTGGCCTGGTAGTTGGCATGATGGTCAGCTTGCCGGCGGTTTTGATTGGACACGAGATATTGGCAGTGCCCATGGCGGTGCTCTACGCGGTGGTGGCGGGGACGGCCCGGTGGGTTTGCCCGGATAAGGAAGAAATCTGGAAGTTCTCCGGGTTCGTTGACCTCAGCCTTTACCGTTCGATCAAGCAACGTTTCAAGCACCCGGCGCTGGATTGGCAGGTGCTGTTTTCTCTTCTTTGCATCATGCTCGAAGTCGCGCGCATGACCTTCGGCAGGATGGGTCATGGCAAGCTGCTTTACTATACGGATTCGCCGCATTTCTGGACCAGGGTTTTTATTGTGCTCGCCACCCTCATTGCAGTCGGCCTTCCAGTGCGCATATGGAACAACACCCGGATTGAGCGCAAGCTCGTTGAACAGGAAAAGGCCCTCATGCAGGCTCGCATGGACGCACTGATCAGCCAGATAAATCCCCACTTCCTGTTCAATACGCTCAATACCGTTTCTTCCCTGATACGTTTTGACCCAGACACAGCGCGGACGGTACTATTGAAGTTGGCAAACATCCTGCGTCGCAGGCTAAAAAGCCAATTTCACTTTGTACCATTGAAACAGGAACTGGAATTCATCGACGACTATTTGGATATTGAGGTGGTGCGATTCGGTCAGGATAAGCTTCAAATCCGCAAAGAGATCGAAACCGATACGTTGGACGTCATGGTCCCCAGCATGATCCTCCAACCCCTGCTGGAGAACGCCATCCGGCATGGAATCGGGCCCAAGATTGAGGGAGGCACGATAACGCTTCGTGCTACTCATAGCAAAGGGCACTTGGTCATCGAAGTCATTGACGACGGAGTGGGGATTCCGGAGGAACGCCGACCCGGCATTCTCGAATTCGGCATTGGCATCAGCAACGTCCACGAAAGGTTGAAGGTCCTTTACGGCCAGGATTCTTCCATGACGATCAAGAGCCAGCCCGGGAAGGGGACCGTAATTCGCATTGAGATTCCAGAACTGGTTACTACCAGGCAGCCTGTTTCCGTCGAGACGGCGCAGGTCTCGCCCTAGTGCTTGGGCGCAGAAGTTAGCGACCTTATTTGTCGGGGGATGGAAGGGCGGGGCTTTAGCCCCGCCGCGGAGCTCAGGCGGGATTTGGGGGCTTTAGCCCCTGAAGCGACGCGGCTTCAGGGCCTAAAGGCCCATTCCACCCTCCGCCCCGAGGCGGCGGGGCTAAAGCCCCGCCCTTCCGAGGGCCATAAATAATATCGGTTATTAATGCAACTAAGCCCTAGGCAGAAATATCTGAAATTTTCAGTGTTGCGTGACGAGTCGAGAGTCGAACGTGAAAAGTGGACCGGATGAAAACGTGTGCGGCAAATCGCATAAACGGTAGGTGGTAGGTGGCATGTGGTAGGTAGGGACCGATGTTTTCCCCACCTGCCACCTACCCCATACCACCTACTGTTCTTAAACTTGAATAAGTGAGGATTGTGCAATGGCGAACGCTGAGCCTGAGGAGGGCAAGACACCCCCAAAATCGATGAGCATGATCGAGCCGCGCTTTCGCAACATCTATTTGGCGTTTTACAAAGAGAGCTACTTTACGCCCACCGCGCTTGACTTGAAGACTAAAGAACTGATAGCCATTGGTTGCTCCTTGGTGGCCAAGTGCGAGGGCTGTTTGGAAGGGCACATCAAAAAAGCGTTGGAAGTCGGGGCAACGAAACAAGAGATTAGCGACGCGATTGTGGTTGCGGTCGGCATAGCAGCGGCGGGCGTTGTGGATATGTCCGATAAAGCTGCTATCAAACTCGACCTCCACCATTTTGAATAGTGAATGGTGAATAGTGAATTATGAATTCTGAATTATGAATTGCCTTTGTTTTGACGCCTGACGGCACCGGCGTCAGAGCACCCGAGCGAGACGCGTAGCGCAAATCTGTCCTCTGTATCTGGGGCTCTTTTCGCTCGAACACATCGCGGATCTACAGAACAAGTTCGCAATACTCTTCTCCACATTACGGCAGCGTGGGTGGCACAATTCACAGCATTTATAATTCAGAATTCACAATTCAGCATTGCTTTCGGGGCGCGCTTGGACTCACTTGTAATCGCCGACTTATTCGTTTTGCTGTTCCTCGGGTTAGCTGACAATCAGATGATAGCCGCGCTGCTTCCCTCGCTGCTGGGTTCGCTGCACGTTAGCGTCGGAGTTGCCGGCCTGCTGGTTGCGGTTTACTCCCTCACGGCGGCCCTGGCTTCTTTTATCTCGGGGGTTCTTTCGGACCACTATGGACGCAGGCGATTCCTGCTCTTTGGCGTCCTCCTGTTCGCGTTGGCCTCTTGGACGGCTTCCCGCGCCGGAACGTTCAATGAGCTTGTACTGGCTCGAGCCCTGACGGGGTTCGCTGCCGGGACGCTTTCCACATGTTCCATCACTTACGCCGCAGATTGGTTTGAGTACCGCGTGCGGGGTAAAGCGCTGGGATTGATCTCGAGCGCCTATTTTGCTGCTCCCATCCTTGGGGTCCCGCTGGCAGCGCAAATAGCCGACCGCTACGGCTGGCGGCGAGCGTTCCTGTTGTTCGCAATTTTGGCTTTAGCCACAGCGGCGCTCTCCGTCAGTTTGCCGAAAGATCGGTTAAATCCCGAGCCCTCCTCAGACAAGTTGAGGGCGGCCGGCCGATCTTTTCGTTCATTCCTTGTTCGGCGTGACACGGCTGCTGCCTTGGGAATCGCTTTCCTGGTGTCCGGTGGGCTGGTCGGTTTCCTCACTTATGTCGGCCAATGGTTGCACAGCCAATTCGCCGTCTCCACCCGAACCATAGGATGGGTTTTTATGCTCGGCGGCCTGGTGGCTGTCGGCAGCGCTCCGTTAGGCGGCATCATTTCTGACCGCATCGGGAAACGCTCGGTGGCCATCGTCAGTAACATTATCCTTGCGCTTGCGGTGGCGTTAATCCCGTTCTTTTCCTGGGGGCCTTGGCTGCTGGCGGTTTTTTGCGTGGCCAGCTTGGGCGCCGCCTTTCGCCAGGGTCCTTTGACAGCGCTTATTAGCGAGCTCGTTCCTTCGACCCAGCGCGGCGCCTTCATTGCCCTCAGGAACATATTTTCCCAGACCGGCATCGGCATCGCCGCCTTCCTGGGTGGATTGCTGTACGAACGGCACGGCTACGGGGCGGTGACAACACTCTGCGCGGTCATGACGGGCGTGGTTGTTCTCCTCTTGATTACACATATTGTGGAACCGCAGCCGATCCAGGAACGTGTTTAGGGGAGGAGTCAGGAGACAGAAGTCAGGAGACAGAAGCAAGAAGCAGGAAGCAAGAAGGTCTGGTGCTTAGTTGCAGAAATTAGCGACCTTAACTGTCGGAGGATGGAAGGGCGGGGCTAAACAGGCTGCGGAAAAACTCGTTTGGCGTGTCATTCCGAGGAGTCCCGATCTGATCGGGACGACGAGGAATCTCGCATTGGCTTGAAAACACTCAGAGCGAGATTCCTCTCCCGCGTCTGCGGGATCGGAGTGACAGCTTGGAAGGGTCTTTCCCCAGCCTGCAAAGCCCCGCCGTTCCGCGGCTCATAAATAATATCGGCCATTAATGCAACTAAGCACTAGGCCATCACGGGCCGGTGGGTTGACAGAGGCGCAAGCCGCCAAGTCGGGATCGCTGCTGGCTGCTTTCTGTTTACGGCGTACTGCCCACTTGTTGGGAGCAGGTTCCGGTGACCCGGCAGAGAGGGAAGTGGCCAGGTCGGCTTGGCTGCCTGCTTCTTACTTCTTGCTTCTTACTTCTTACTGCGTACTCGCTCTTCCCGGGAGGGTCGATTGGTATCGAAGCGAAGAATCTGGCAAATCATCCGAAACGTGATATTGATACTGGCTGCGCTGGCCGCCGGTTTCTTCTTTCTCTTCGTTCCCTGGTTCATCGTAAACATTGGCACCACGGGGCGCTATCATTACCCCGACCCAAACGATGGGAAGACACCCATATCGTACCGAATGAATTTCAAATGGGTCGAGTTCCCCTCGAGTGATGGCGTGCTGCTCAAGGGCTGGTATGTCCCCGCCACAAGCGGGGCGCGCGGCACGATTGTCTATTGCCACGGGCTGAACCGCACGCGCATCGAGATGTTGCCGATGGCGGCCTTCGGCCACGCACTGGGTTACGATGGCTTGCTTTTTGACCTCAGGCACCAGGGAGCGAGTGGAGGCGAGCGGACGACACTGGGGTACAAAGAGCGTTTGGATGTGATAGCCGCCGTTCACTATGCCCTTTATCAACAAGGGGCGCCGCGCCCCGTGATCTTGTGGGGCGTTTCGATGGGTGCGGCGGCCGCTCTGATGGCAGCGGCGGAGTCGCCGGAAGTTGCCGCCGTAATCTCCGACAGTTCTTTCCTCTCCTTGCGGGCCACTGTCGAACACCACTGGAAGCTATTCTTTCATCTTCCGAGCTTTCCCTTCGCCAATGAAATTGTCCATGGGATCGCTTGGCGGGGAGGTTTTCGCCCTTCCGACTTTGACCTCGCGAGCGCGGTGATCCGCATCGGTAGTCGTCCCATTCTCTTCGTCGCTCTCCAGGATGATCGCAGGATGCCTCCTTCCATTGCTCGCGACCTTTATTCCCACGCAGCCAGCCCGAACAAAGCTTTGATCGTCCTGCCCGGCCACGGCCACGGCGAAGGTTTTAATCAGGCGACGGAACAATATGAGATTGCGGTCAGGCAATTCCTGTCGAGCCTAGCCGTGCCCCAACCCTAACCACCCCCTCGCCCCCTCCTTAACAAAGGAGGGGAATATGGAACTCCCCTCCTCAGTTGAGGAGGGGTCAGGGGGTGGTGCGGACTCAAGCCGCATTGACAGATTATTGAGGGTGTCATACTGCGATGGGCTATATGTGTAGCGTACTATTAAGCGGGCGAAGCGCGAAGTGTGTCAATATGCCGCACATATGCGCGTTTCAGCATATCTGCGGCATTCTTATAACCCGTTGAAAACACACGGTAACATGACATCGCCGGCGCAGAAAGCTTCAAAAAAGCGAGATAAGTGGAAAAGATGGAAGATCCCTCTACCCTAGTGTAAGCGCGCAAGGAGCTTTTCAAACTGCTCGAGCGCCAACTGTTCTGCCCGAATGCTTTGAGGTAGTTTAAGACCTGCCAGCTCTGTTTCCACGCGCTGGCGCGGGTAAACAGGTGCGAGGTTATTCAGCAGGTTCTTCCTCTTGTGCGCGAAGCACAACTTCACGAACTCCAGCAGCGCTTTCCGCTGCTCGGCCGGGAGCTGGGTTCCTTCAGGTTTCATCTGAAAGGTGACCAGGGCAGAATCGACTTTGGGCGGAGGCGAAAATGCCCCCGGGGGGATGCCGAACTCGATGCGCGGGTTCGTATGGAGCTGCGTCAGGACCGTCAAATATCCATAATGGCGCGAGGCGGGCAAGGCGCTGAGCCGGTCGGCGACCTCCCGCTGCACAACGAGTCCTATGCCGCTGATCGAGCCGGCAGAATCCAAGAGGTGATGAAGGATGGGCGAAGTGATGTAATAGGGCAGATTCCCGAAAACGAAACACCGCTCCCGTTGGTAGCGGCGGCAAAGGGTGGCGAGGTCGCTCTGGAGAATATCGGCTTCAAGGATTTCAATCCCCAGCTTGTTTGAGAACTTTTGTTGAAGCATCCGCGCCAGCTCACGGTCAACTTCAATGGCGACGACTTGCTGGGCTCGCGCCGCCAGAAGCTCGGTCATCGCCCCCCGCCCCGGACCGATCTCACAGACCAAATCATTGGACTGGATCGCCAGGCTCTCGACGATTCGGCGCTGAAACCGCCGGTCGCGGAGAAAATGCTGGCCAAGCTTGGGACGAGCAGGCTGGGGCACGGAAAGAGATTGTACCTTAAGAAGGGGTAGGTGGGGGAAGAGCAGGAGGCAATTCTTGGGGGAAAGAGAGCAGTCGGCAGCAGGCTGTGGTGAGAAGCAAGGTGCAATTCAATTCACAATTTGGAATTGCATCGGCCCCCTCTTCGCAGCTTTCCCGGGGTCAGAGCGAGAGCACTATGTCTGCTTATGATCACAAGAAGTCGGCTGCCCTTGACAAGGCTGGGGAGCATCCTCTAACGTAGCTTAGTGAGGCACTGGAATCTTTAAGCCACCAAACGAGGTAGTTCTGTGCGTATCGTCTTTGTAGCATCTGAAGGTGTGCCCTTCTCCAAGACCGGTGGACTGGCAGACGTGGTGGGGGCACTGCCGAAAGCTCTGGCAAAGCTGGGTCATGAGCTCGAGGTTGTGCTGCCACGCTACAGGATGACCAAGCCCGGCAAGCCTGAAGGCGAGATGCAAAGTCTGACCATCGCGCTGGGTTCCGGTTACAAGTTTGTCTCCATTCAGAACGCCGGTGTGGCGAATAAAGTCCGCACGTTTCTGGTCGAGTACCCCTTTTTCTTCGACCGCGCGGGACTGTACCAAGAGATGGGTGAGGATTATCCTGACAATGCCGAGCGTTTTGCAGCGTTCAGTCTCGCGGCGCTGGAACTGATAAAGCGGTCGGCGACCCCGCCGGATATCATCCACTGCCACGACTGGCAGACGGCACTGGTTCCCATCTATTTGCGCACTCTTTACCAGGACGATGAATTCTTCCGCAACACTTCCGTCGTCTTCACCATCCATAACGTGGGGTACCAGGGGCTTTTCCCCCCGCATATCCTGCCGCGGATTTCTCTGCACGCAGGTTTATTCACGATGGATTTCCTGGAGTTTTATGGAAAGGTCAACCTCCTGAAAGGAGGAATTGTCTTTTCTGATTTCATTACCACGGTCAGTCGGAAGTACGCGGAGGAAATCCAGACGCCCGAGTTCGGCTGTGGCCTCGAGGGAGTCTTTCGGTCGCGAAGGGACCGTCTCCGAGGTATTCTAAACGGCGTGGACTACTACGCCTGGAGTCCAGCCACGGACAAGCTGCTCCCCGCTGGCTACAGTGCGAAGGATATGAAGGGCAAGGCAGCGTGCAAGAAGGCTCTGCTGGAAAGAATGGGAGTGAATCGGCCGGTGCTTGATCGGCCGGTCATCGGCATCGTTTCGCGGTTTGCACCTCAGAAAGGCTTCGACCTCATCGCGGAAATCGCGGAGCAACTCGCGGCCTTGGACCTTTACATTGTCGCGCTGGGAACGGGCGACCCTGTTTACGAAGAACTTTTCCGGTTCATGGCGGCCCGATATCCGGACAAGTTTCTGGTGGCTGTCGCTTACGACAACACCCTGGCGCACCAGATTGAAGCAGGGTCAGACATGTTCTTGATGCCCTCGCGTTATGAGCCCTGTGGGCTGAACCAGATTTATAGCCTGAAATATGGGACCGTGCCCATTGTCAGGGCCACCGGTGGTTTGGATGATACGATTGAAGCTTTTGACGGCCAGTCGGGCACAGGCTTTAAATTCAGCGAGTACACCGGTGCGGCGTTGCTCAACGCGGTCGACCAAGCTATCGCAGCCTATCACCAGCCCCAGGTGTGGCAACAATTGGTTTGCAACGGAATGCGAGAAGATTTCTCGTGGGGAAAGTCGGCAAAGCAGTATTTGGAAATCTATGAAGCGTTGCAGAAGGGAAAGGCCACTCCTGAATCCGAGGCTGAGACCTCGAACGGATAGCGGGTCACTGTCATGCTGAGTCCGTCGGCCTAGGCCGAACGAAGCATCTCGCCCTGCTGTTTGTCGGCGGGAAAGTCCAGAGCGAGATTCTTCGTCCCGACAAGTCGGGACTCAGAATGACAGCAGGGCAGACGAGAGCACGGAACAGGCTTGCGCTGGAAGTTATGGGCAGGGGTCACTAATCTTTGGAGGTTTTGAGACGATGGCGGGCGGTCATACTCTGGAATTTTCTGAGCAGAACTTTGAGGAGGAAGTTTTGAAATCCGACCAGCCGGTTCTGGTCGATTTCTGGGCCACGTGGTGTGCACCCTGCCGGATGATGGCGCCTGCCGTCGATACAATTGCTGAGGTGTATGCCGGCCGTGCCAAGGTTGGAAAACTCAACGTGGACGAAAACCTCACGGTCACCAGCCGTTACAGAATCCGAGGTGTCCCCACCCTACTTCTTTTCAAAGACGGTCAAATCCAGGAGCAGATCGTGGGTGCCGCCTCCAAAGAGGCCATCAGCAAGCTGCTCGATAAGCACCTCTGATCTTCCAGGATGCTGGCGGTCCGAGTTATCGAGAGGGCTTTCATCTCCTGTAAACCTGGATTTCCAATTGGAGCTATAGCCACGGAACCGCTCACACCGTGAGAGAATGTGGGCGGTCGAGCTGCCATCTGCTGAGGTACTGTCTCCAGTTGACAGGCTTTTGAAAGGCAGGGGATTGCCTGACCCAAGCCGGGAGCAGGGGGGCAGGATGAGGCGGAGGAGCGAGTAAGATTATGAGCGAAAGAGTCTGTCCGTGGTGGCTAGGATACCTGTTGGTGAACCCCCTCAGGAAGCTCCTCCACAAACCGGAGAATATTCTGAAGCCGTACATCCATGAGGGGATGACTGTGCTGGAGGTTGGAAGTGGGATGGGGTTCTTTACTTTGCCGATGGCGCGCCTCGTGGGAGAATCGGGCCATGTGATGTGTGTTGATCTGCAAGAAAGGATGATCAGGGCAGTCAAGAAACGTGCCGTCAGGGCAGGACTGATCGATAGAATTGAATTGCGCGTCTGCACGCCCACATCCCTTTGCATTGATGATTTGGCGGAAAAGGTCGATTTTGCATTGGTATTTGCAGTTGTGCATGAGGTTCCGGATGCAAAACGGTTTCTCTCAGAAATTCAAAGGTCACTCAAGAAAGGTGGGTTACTCTTGTTTTCGGAGCCCGCAGGCCACGTCTCCAGAGAAGCGTTTGGAGGTACGTTGGCGACGGCGCAAATGTTGGGATTCCGTATCGCAGATTCTCCGAAGATAAGACGAAGCTACTCCAGCCTATGGGTAAAGGACTAGTTCCCCGGGGCACGGCTTTGGAGTGCGGCCCGCCGCGGCGGGCTGCCGCTTTCTTTGACGGGGGCTTGCTTCCGGCAGGACCTCGAGCAGGCTCGAGACACGAAAGCGGCAGCAAGCTGCCGCACTCCAAAAGTGGACAGGATAAACATGCCAGCAAACGTGGTTGTGGTGGGCGCCCAATGGGGCGACGAGGGCAAGGGTAAGGTCGTCGATACTTTGGCGGAGCACTTTGACATCGTGGCCCGTTACCAGGGAGGCGCCAACGCTGGCCACACCGTTTACGTCAACGGTAGGAAATTCATTCTCCAGCTCCTCCCGACAGGCATCGTGCGGCCGGACAAGACTGCAGCTATCGGAAACGGAGTTGTGGTTGACCCGGAAGCCTTGTTGCGCGAGATCAAGGCCGTGGAGGGAAACGGAGTGCGAGTCGATGGTCGCCTACTCATCAGCGATCGCGCGCACCTGATTCTGCCTTACCACCGAGCTCTCGAAGTGGCTGCGGAAGAGGCGCGAGGCGTAGGAAAAATCGGCACGACGGCTAAAGGGATCGGTCCCGCCTATGAGGACAAAGCCGGACGCCGCGGGCTCCGAGCAGGCGATCTCCGTGATCCGGAATCATTCCGCCGCCGGTGCAGCGAAATTGTTGCGGAGAAGAACCGTATTGCCTCGGCGTTGTTTGGGGGCGCCGCCCTCGACCCGGTGGCACTGGCTGACCGGTGCTTGGAAGTCGCCCAGCACATGGTGCCGTTTCTTGCGGACGTCTCTGCCTATTTGAATACCGAGATCGACCGTGGAAAGCGAGTGCTCTTCGAAGGTGCGCAAGGTACGCTCCTGGACCTGGACCACGGAACCTATCCTTTCGTGACCTCGTCCAGCGCTACGGCGGGTGGCGCTTGCACAGGCACCGGCGTGGGGCCAACGCGCATCCAGTCTGTAGTTGGCGTTTCAAAAGCCTATGCCACGCGCGTGGGGAGTGGCCCGTTCCCAACCGAGGCCAAGGGTCCCGAGGGTGAAAAGATTCGAGAACGCGGAGGAGAGTATGGCGCGGTCACCGGGCGGCCGCGCCGCTGCGGTTGGTTTGATGTGGCGGCGGCCCGCTATAGCGCCCGCGTAAACCATCTCGAGTCCCTCATCATCACCAAACTCGACATCCTCGATAGTCTTTCCGAGATTCCGGTGGGCTTGGAATACGAGTACAAGGGCAAGCGATTTACCGACTTTCCACCTGACGTTGAATGCCTTGATAAGGTGCAAGTTCACTATCGCATGTTGCCGGGTTGGCAGCAGCCTACGTTTGGTCTGCGGGACTTCTCCAAGCTCCCGCAGAAGGCCAAAGACTATTTGCGGTTCCTTTCCGACCAGGTGGGCGTCGAGGTCGCGATGGTTTCGACGGGGCCGGAGCGCGACCAGGTTCTCTGGCTTGACGAAAGCCGTTTTGCGGTCCTCGTCGCAAGCGCTTCCCACTGATGGGGGGTGGGAAGGGCGGGGTTCTAACCCCGCCGCGAAGCGACTCCCAACCTTCTGTTCGTCCCGCCCCCCGCGCAGTCCCTCAGGCGCGGGACTGCGCGGGGGGCGGGACGAGGGACCAATGAGAAACGTCGGCAACGGCGGGGTTAAAACCCCGCCCTTCCCTAATCACGGTGAGAGATTCCGCTGAAGACCTCTATTTACGGAAGCATTGGCAATGGTAGTCACTTACACACAGGCCATATCAATTGTCCAGGAAAGAATCGGCCAGGCAAATCCCATGCCTCCAGCAGAAATAGTGTCGTTGGAGGAGGTCCGAGGACGAGTTTTGGCCGAAGATGTCGTGGCGGACCGCGATTTGCCCCCTTTTCACCGGGCCATTCGCGATGGTTATGCCTTGGGTGCTGCTGACCTGAGCGCACTGCCTGCTGTCCTCCGGTGCGTGGGAGAAGTTCCTGCCGGGCAACATTTTGAAGGGAAAGTGGACCCCGGCCAGTGCGTCTCGATCATGACGGGCGCTCCTTTGCCTGTCGGCGCGGACGCTGTCGTGATGGTCGAGCACACGCGGTCCTTGGGCGAGCATATCGAAATCCAGCGCAGCGTGCAGCGATGGGAGAACGTGGTGCTTCAGGGCAGTGAAGCCGCAGTGGGCGCGTGCGTTCTGGCGCGCGGAAGGCGGCTGCGGGCGGCTGAAATGGGGTTGCTGGCTGCCGTGGGGAAGGTGAGAGTTGCGGTTTACCGGCAGCCTATGGTGGCCATTCTGCCTACGGGCGACGAGCTGGTGGCTGTCGAGAAGCGTCCGCAATGGTTTCAGATTCGCAACAGCAATGCTGTAACCCTTTCTGCCCAGGTCACCGCAGCAGGTGGCGTGCCCGTAGGGCTTGGCATAGCTCCCGACCGTGAGGACGCCCTCCGAGAGATGATCGAGCGGGGGCTGGATTCAGACTTGCTCCTTTTAAGCGGCGGCGTGTCGATGGGTAAGTTTGATCTGGTGGAAAAAGTCCTGGCCGAGTTGGGAGCGGAGTTCTTCTTCCAGGGAGCAGCGATCCGTCCTGGAAAGCCATTGGTCTTTGGCCGGGTTCGCGACCGGTTTTTCTTTGGTCTTCCGGGTAATCCAGTCTCCACTTTCGTCACCTTTGAGTTATTTGTTCGTCCGGCCATCGCCATGTTGGGCGGAACGGGGTTCGAGCCTCCGGTCCTCCTTCGAGCCCGCTTGGCCAAGCCCTGCCGCCAAAGGACCGGCCTGACCATGTTTATGCCGGCCCGAGTTTGCGTTCAGAACCGCGATCCGGTTGTGGAACCCGTCAACTGGCAGGGCTCGGGGGACTTGGTTAGCACTGCCGCGGCCAATTGTTTTCTGGTGATTCATCCCGACCAGACGGAGTTGGCGGCGGGCGATTGGGTTGACGTCATGCCGAAAGAGCAGTGAAGCATGCGGAAGAATCTTACACATTACGATTCAGCAGGTCGTATCCGCATGGTGGATGTCTCTGCGAAACCTGCCACGGTACGCCAAGCTTCGGCGAGCGCGCTGGTGAAAATGAGTCCCCGTGCTCTTCGCGCTGCGAAACGAAATTCCAAAGGGAACCCGCTTGAAATCGCGCGTATTGCCGGCATCAGCGCCGCCAAGCAGACCGCAGAACTGATCCCCCTTTGCCACCCGCTTTTGTTGACTCATATTGATGTGAAGGCGGATTTTTGCAAGAATGGCGTAGAGCTTTCTTCGACGGTGAGCTCAACGGGAGCGACCGGGGTCGAGATGGAAGCGCTCACGGCGGTGACTGTTGCTGCACTCACCGTTTATGACATGTGCAAGGCCATCGACCGGGGAATCGAGATCACCAACATCAAGCTGCTGGAAAAGAGTGGCGGGAAGAGCGGCGCTTACCGCGCCAAGTAGCTATCAGCTCTCAGCCGTCAGCTATCAGCAGACAGCCTCCAGCAGATGGCCGACAGTTTCAGTCAGGAGGATGCCGTCAGATTGGCAGCGTCAGCACTCAGCAGAAAAGTGTGCTGTTCTTGCTGACGGCTGAAAGCTGACGGCTGAAAGCTTCACTTATGTCCTTTGCCCTTCGCGCAAGAATTCTCGTGCTGAGTGATGCTGCAGCGGTTGGCGGCCGGGAGGACCGGTCCGGCCCGGCGGTTCGCGAGTTGCTTGAAAAGCGACGCTGGCTGGTCCAAGCGCTCGAGGTCCTGCCTGACGATGCGGACCGCATTCGGGTCACGCTTCTGGCCTGGACGGAGGGTGATGATTGTGATGCCGTCTTCACCTCCGGCGGCACTGGGCTTGGAGCGCGCGACGTCACCCCGGAGGCTACGCGCGCGGTCGTCGATAAGGAAATCCCGGGTCTTGCGGAACTGATGCGGGCCGAAGGCGTGA
>JBEKIZ010000046.1:0-41603 GCA_050011515.1 Terriglobia bacterium
CCGTATCGCCCACAGGTAACCGCACTGTTCAACCTACGCCCAGCAAAACCGACGTGGGACCGATCGACGAAACCATCACCTACACGCTCCACAGTTCCAATGCCTGCGGGGGTTCGGACACGCGGACTGCCACCTTGCACATTGTGGGGTCCATTGAGGTGGCACAAGAAGCGACCGCTGAAGTCCTCGAGGTCAAGCTTTCTCTAAACAGCGTTTACTTTCCAACTGATCTGCCCACCGTGGCGGACCCCAAGGGCGGGCTGGTTCCCAGCCAGCAGCACCGCCTGCAGGAACTCGTGACGAATTTCAAGCAATACCTGCAGTTGAGGCCGGACGCGCACTTGATCCTGCAAGCCCATGCGGATAAGCGCGGGTCTGTCGCCTATAACATGACGCTTTCCGAGCGGCGCGCCGCGGGCGTGCGAGGCTTCCTGATCGAGCAGGGAATCGCCGAATCCAACATCGAGAGCAAATGGTTCGGCAAGGAACAGAACCTCGACGCCGCATCCGTCAAGCAGTTGACCGAGCAGAATCCCAACCTCACCCCCGAGGACCGCGAGAGGGTTCTGAGGCACTTTCCCACGTTCATGCTGGCCAACAATCGCCGGGTGGATGTTGTTCTCAGCACGACGGGGCAGAAATCTCTTCAGTACTTCCCTTACAACTCCGAGGATTTGAAGGTGCTTCTAGGACCATCTCCCAAAGCCAAGGCCGCTCACAGGAAGGCCAAGGCTGAAGTAAAGGAATAGGCACTGGCAGGCGCACGCATGGCCGAGGATCGCCATGCGTGCGACCGTCGCAACCTGGCCCATTCAAGCTGTCATCAGTTCCGAGGTGCATGGCGAGCAGCGCCTGGCCTTCAGGGGAACGTTGGAGTAACAGTACCGGCGTTCCTTCCTGGCCGAAGATGGCAAGGCGGTGGGTTGATGCCAAGCGCTCGCGGACTCTGCGGAGGAGTTCCCCTCAATAACCCATCATCCAGGTAAACGAAATCGGGAAAGCGCCTCCACGCGAGCGAGGCCGGTTGGCCACTTCGACGGACAGGCCGTTTAACGTCAATGTGGATTGTTGCAGCGTGCTTCGCCAGAAGCAAGGATTGCAACTGCAGGTTCGTCCGAAAACAATAGGCGACGAGGCGGGGTCTACGGGTCACGGAGCAAACGCCGGCACGCCCGCGGCGGAGGCTGCGGCCCTGAGCTTGTCATCTCGCGTCGCAAGCGGCAGGCCGCGGCGCAAAGCCAGTTCCAGATAGGCCGCGTCATAGGCCGAAAGGCGATACGCACGCGCCACGCTTAGCACTTCACCCCAAGCCCGGACGTTGGTCTCGTCATCGACGGCAATGGGGAGGAACCCGAGGTAGGTAAGCCATTTGGCGGCTTGCGCTTCCGTGCTCCGCTGGCGCCGCTCTCCCATCAGCACTGCGTTCGCCACCTCCAGGGGCCAAATCGGCGGCACGGCGGCGCGCGCAGCGGGAAAGCGCGCCGCAACCGCATCTGCATACGGGTCTGCTTCGTCCTTGAAGTACCAGGCCAAAGCGAGCGAGCCGTCGAGGACAAACTCGGCCACGCCAGGCTTCCTTGCCTTTTTCGCCATCGTGCCTCCTCTCGGTCGCGCGTCCGCCTAACAGGCTGCGGCAAAACCCCTTCGTTTTGTCATTCCGAGGAGCCGCAGGCGACGAGGAATCTCGCAAGTCCTTTACTTTCAAGGCGAGATTCCTCGCTTCGCTCGGAATGACACCGTTCAGAAGAGTTTCTCCGCAGCCTGCTAAAAGCGGCGACCTTCGTCAATCAGTTCCCGAATGGTCACATGGCCGCCCAGCGTTGGCCCCTCGCGGTCCCGGAACGCCAGCATCTCCTGCACGACATGACGCACATCCCGCTGGTCCTGCTTGGGGGGCGGACCAAGCAGGGCCGCAGGTCTACCGCGCCGTGTGATAAGAATCTTCCTTCCCTTCGCGACGTGGTCGAGCAGCTCCGAAAGATGCGTCCGCGCTTCGTAGAAACCCATCGTGGTCATACCCCTGCCCTCCTCGGACCTGTCTATTTGACCAGTCTATCAGAAAGGAAGCTTCTCTACAAATGACATCAGTCTCTCTCGCGTGGGGGCTTCATGCGAAGCCACGAGCAACTGCATGGGCATCATCGTGGGTTTGTATTCGCTGGCTGGCGCAGAGCGAAGCTCTGCGCTTTAGCAATGTACGCGGCGTTGCAGGCGCTATACTAACACCCATCATGGCCGCTTCAAGGCGGCATTTCCATTCCGGACAGCTCCAGTTAATTACCTACTCATCCCATATGAGCATGGACCAATTTCCCTGATTCCGCGCTGTGTTTTCCCAGATCGCAGAGCTTCGCTCTGCGCCAGCCCGCGCATCGACCTTGGAGACTAATTATTATTGATGCCGAGCCGCACAAAACCGGTCCTGGTCGGCCCAAGACGAAACCCGCAACTCCAACGCGGTGTTAGGCAGTCGTGTCGGCATCCCAGCTCTTTGCCTCAGTGAAACGTTCCTTCAAAGCCCTGAGTTGATCGGCGAGCGGAAACTCCAATAAGTCCTGGGAATAAGTTTTCTCCAAGCACTCCAACAGGTGAACACAAATATCTGGACCATACGCAAGAGCCAGTTCCGCTGATTTCGGATCCAGAGCCGCCCCGAGCCTATCGTACCGTTCCCCGTCGAGTTCATAGCTCGTGAATTTCATTCGAGTGCCAGTGCTGTGGGGTCCGATATTGGATAAGCGTCCCCACAAAGACTTCAGTCTTGAACCCAATTCACCCAAGCGACCGACTGCTTCGTCATAGCTGAACCGTCGCATTTTTGCCGTTTGCATCTCACATGTCACAGCTTGATATTCCTGTGCCTCGACGACCGATGCCAATATCGCAGAGGTTTCCAACGCAGTTCTCAGGAGCGTGACGGAATCTGGAAGATTGCCCCACATACCGACGCGGGTACTCGTGACAATGCTGGCGATGACATCAGTCGCGAGGACACGAATAGCAGTTTGTTTATGAGGCGGAAAGTGCGTCGACGCCAAGACCGCACATGCGAGCCTGACGGCGTCGCCGACAAACGCGAGCCGTCTCTGCACGATTCTGGACTTTTCATGGTTGTGCTTCGAGGCCTGGTCCTGAAGCCAAAACAATGTCTCAAGTGTGATCTGACCAGTCATGGGTAGCCTCTAGCGTGTCCGGAAATGAATTGGCCCCGTCAGGTGACGGTTTTTAGTCGTTCAGAAAGAGAACCGCAGTCGACGCGGTGGAAACGTCCTTTCCCAGATCGCAGAGCTTCGCTCTGCGCCAGCCGGCGGTAAAGAGAGGGTCACCTGATCTGCCCTTCCTGACGGAACCGCAGCACACACTATGAAGGGCTGCCATGGATCACAGCTCTAGCTTCGACGCGAATGGCCTGCAATATCGCGGGAAGTTGCCGGTACACCGCTTCTCGCGCCTTATCCCAAAATTCCCCGCGGGAAGTTCCATCCTGCATCATCGGGTCCATCGCCAAATCGATGCGTAACGTGGCCGAGAGAGCGTTCGTGAAGAACTCGTCGATCCTGCCTGTTAAGGTGTCACTGAACAGCAGCCTCTTCTGGGAGTACTCGGCGGAGGCAGACGCCAATTCCTGACCCGCTCTTTCCAGCAGCCGGCTCTCGTCCTCGCCCTTAAGCCGGCTGGCAGACGCAACCCGCTGCAAATAGAAACTTGCCCCTTCGAGTTTAGAATGGATCGTCATGAGTGCGTCGATCTGGCGCTCATGAATTCGTGATCCACGTCCAAGCACAGCTTTAAGCAGCTCAAGCCGCTCGTCGAACCGCCGTTTGAGCACCACCGCCACGATGGTCGTGCCGAACCCTGAGCCGATGAGCGTCAGGATAAAACTCAGCAGGAGCTTATGAGAATCTGTCACGGGCATCACCCCCTTGGCTAATCTTCCGGTAGGGAGCTGTAGTTGCAAGCCCGTACCTATGATTAACCTTGTGAGTTCGCATTTACGTAAGAATTCCGCGGGCGAGGCGCAACACGCGAGACCGCTTTCCTCCGCTAAACGGAAACCTAGGCCGCGGGTCGCGCCCCGATGCATCGGGGCGCCCCACGAACACGCGCAACATCCCTGTGACCGCGTCCTATCCATGGCCTGTCCTGGCTTCTTAAAGGTCCCGCAAGGCGGGACGTCGGCGCCACCCGGGAGTTTTTGCAACACATCCGTTAATACGGCTACCGCGGCTTGATGTGGCACTCTTCAAGTATCAGGATTGCGCTCGGTAGAAGACGTAAAAGAACACCAACACACTGAGGCTCGCGAACACATGAACCAGCGACGTCAACAGCGCCATCGCCGGAATCAGATCACGCATAACCCCCAATAGGGTGGAAATGAAACCTGCCACCACCAAAACCGTTAGCAGGACTATCCCGACCAGTGCCAGCAGTGCCGCATTCTTGAGGCTCATGTTGGGAGTATGAATGCTCTCAGCGTCATTTGCAAGCGGGAACCACTCCTTCCACTCCTTCGAAGCACGACCCGTCGCACCGTTTTGTTGACAGCATCGCGGGGGGCGCCCCGATGCATCGGGGCGCCCCACGAACGCGCGCAACATCCCTGTCACCGCGTCCTACCCGTGGCCTGTCCTGGCTTCTTAACGAAATTGCGACGAATCGAGGGAAGCGGCAAGGTTCCGCCGCGGTTAGGATTGCGGCCCCAGCGAATGTCGGCTGAGCTGACGCGGCTGGCAGGGGCTACCGACCGGGGGGAGGCCCCGTTTTCCACTTCCCCGTTGACCCGGCTATCCGTCCAAGTGACGTCGGGGCAGGGTCGCGTCAAAGTCCCCGAAAGGTAACATCCCAAAGCGGCTCTGCCGCCTGCTGTGCGGAAAGGCTTCGCCTTTCCGAGGGCTTCGGCCCTGACTAACCCCCTCGGCTCGGCTGGAAGGCTGAGCCTTCCAGCCGAGCCGAGGCGAAGAAGGGAGGTTGTCTACGCCGGAAAGCCAGAGGCTTTCCGCACAGCAGGCGGCAGAGCCGCTTTTTCCGCGACTTTGACGCGACCCTATGACGTTGGGGCACTGTGCTGAATCCGCCTGCTTACTTCCGGTAGATCACGCCACCCTTCATGACAAAGCTGACGTGCTGTAGCACGCTGATGTCGTTGAGCGGATCACCTGGCACTGCGATGACGTCGGCCCAATACCCCGGCTTGAGCGCGCCAATCCGATCTTGCCAGCCGAGTAACTTCGCGCCGTTGAGCAGGCCGGCTTGCAGCGCGGCCAGCGGCGACATGCCGTACTTCACCATCAGCACAAACTCCCGTGCCTGCGTGCCGTGGGGAAAAGGACCAACATCCGATCCCACGGCCATCGGTACACCGGCTGCAATCTGCTTATGAAACTCCTCCACATGAAACTCGAGCATCTGTCGCTCCCGCTCGGCTTGTGCGGGCGACGCTGCATGGTCCGCGAAGTACTCGACGATCGTAAACGTGGGCACGGCAAAAATTTGTTTCTCCTGCATCAATCGCATGGTTTCATCGCTCAACTGAAAAGCGTGATCGATCGACGCGACGCCCGCCTGCGCCGCATACAGCGTGCCCGGCTCGCCCGTCGCATGAACCGCGACGCGCTTGCCGGTGCGGGCGGCTTCGCGCACTGCGGTCCTTAGTTCGGTCTCGGTGTACTGGTAGGGCGTGGAAAAGTGACCCTCGCGAAGTGAGTCCGGACCAGTTTCGTAGATCTTAATGAAGTCGGCTCCCTCCTTTAGTTGCTGGCGGATCACCGTCACCAGTTCGGCCGCACTATTCGCGTAAGTGGCGTTGGAGAATATGTGCTGTTCGGGGTTGTAGCCGATGGCATCTTCGTGTCCGCCCAGAATGTCCACCGCATTGCCGCTGATTCGCAAGCGTGGTCCGGGAATTGAGCCCTGATCGATCGCATTGCGCACCGCTGTGTCGGCCGAGCCTGCCCCTTCGGTCCCCATGTCCCGCTCTGCCGTAAAGCCCGCCATCAGGTCGTCCCGTGCCGCGAGAGCCGCGGAAATCGTGCGCTGCGGCACCGACTCCTGGATGGTCTGCAAATCTTCAGCGCCCGGATGCAAAAACAGATGTACGTGAACATCAATCAATCCGGGCAATAGCGTTCGATCACCTAAATCGATGACCTCCGCTCCTGCCGGACGCTTGACCGCCGAACCCACCTCGGCGATTCGGTCCCCTTGCACCAGCACTTCGCCGGGCGTGATTATTTTCCCGCTCTCGATATCCAGCAGCCGGGCGGCACGCAACACCACCGCGTGCTCCGATGTAGGCGGCGGAGATTGAGCCAATACACGGGCGAAAAGAATGCAACATACGAAGAACCCAGACAGCATTGCGGAGATGGAAGATTGTGTTTTCATAATGCCCACGATAATACCACTAGCGAACGAAAAACGCCCTTCGCTGAAAAACTGGACGTGACGATGGGTTGGTAATCGGAAACCTGCAACCCGTTTTCCTCCGAGTCAGGGCGCGCTGGGAAGAAATCTTGCCGCTCTTGGGGCGGCGGACCTTGTAGGACCGCGGGTTGCCTCGGCCAAGGGCGCGTAGGGGCGAGCGGCGCTCGCCCCGCTGCGGGCCGAACGCCGTTCGGCCCTACACAAGCCGAAGAATCCTTGCCAAAAGAACAAGAAATTACCACCTTGCATTGCAGAGTCCGACCGTTTTCGAACTCTGCAGCAGTTTTGCCTCGAACCGGCGAAAACTCTCGGCAAGCTTCCATTCAATCTGGCAGGCGCAGACCGCTGATTTTTGCGGCCTTCGGTTTCCGTCAGGCGACGGACTCGCAAGCGGGATGACTCGTCTCTCCCTGCGGGAAATCGCAGACCCCACACTGCACCGGTCTGCGCCAGCCCGGGGATTAGAAGGGAACTGTGCGCCCTAATTCCCGAACACATGCTAAGATAGCCGAACGAGGAGCATGTAAGGCGCACTGTCGACTGTTTTCGTGCCCCGATCGAATTATGGTCAAGGACAGGCGACAAATCGGGCTAGCTTGCTCGCGGGAATCGAAGTGGCAGGATGATGTTATCCAAAATGTCTAGATTCGCTTGGTTGTGCGCGTTGGTCATGTTCATCCCCGTGGGGATGGATGGGTCATCGCGGCGCACTCTGCCAGATGGCTACACGCGGCGGGTGTGGCAGACGCAGGACGGCCTGCCTGAGAACATGTCCCAGGCATTCGCCCAAACGCCCGACGGCTATTTGTGGATTGGGACGACGGGCGGACTTGTGCGATTCGACGGCGTGCGCTTCGTAGTTTTCGACCGCGGAAACGCCTCCCAGATTAAGGAAAACAGCATTTTTTGCCTGACCGCTTCGCGCGATGGAAGTTTGTGGGCCGGTACGGATGGCGGAGGGCTGCTGCGTTATCAAAATGGAGTGTTTCGTCACTACTCTGCGGCAGATGGTTTGAGCAATGATTTCGTGCGCGTTGTCTATGAAGACCATCAGGGAATCCTGTGGGTGGGAACAGATGACGGACTGTTCCGGCTATCCGGGGATCGCATCCTCCGCGTGGACGGGCAGGGCAACATTCCCTCGCTTGCCGTCCACGCGATACGCGAAGACGACACCGGCGGTCTGTGGGTCGGTGGATCAAAACTGGTGGTGATCCATAGAAGGGATTGCAAAGAATACCCGCTCAAAGGTTATCCCAGTGCCAGCCGCGTCAAGTCCATTCTCCAGACTCGTGACCGTATTATTTGGGTGGGAACGGTCTCGGGGCTACAGCGGATGCGCCTCAATGCAACCGGCAACGCTCGCTTTGAGAGAATTGCGGAGATTACCAGCACGGTGCGGACCTTGCACGAGGACAATGCGGGCACTTTGTGGATCGGTACCATCGGAGGCGGGTTGCTTCGCTATCGCGATGGGCGCTTCTCGCGAGTCAATACCCCCGAGGACCCGCCCAGCAAAACGGTCCTCGCTCTATACGAAGACAGCGAAAGGAACATCTGGGTGGGGCTCCAGACTGGATTGTTGCGCCTCAGTCGGACGCCCATGACTACCTTTCCATTGCCGGGCGCACAAAACGCCGATTTTGGGACTGTCTATGCGGACAAAGACGGATCACTCTGGGTGGCCAGCGCAGATCTTTATCGTATTAATCCGCGTCGTAGCGCCTCCGAATTGATTCCGCCACTCAGCCCCGGAATCCGAGTTCGCGATGTCCTTCGCGACCACACGGGAAGCCTTTGGGTGGGCACGGAAGGTCACGGAGTCTTCGTTTCAAAAGGGGGAACCCGAGTTCACTACACGACCCGTAATGGCCTTACGAACGATTTCATTCGTGCCTTCCTGGAGAGCCGCGACGGCAGCATTTGGATCGGGACCGACGAGGGGCTCAACCGCTGGCACGATGGCGTATTGACGAACTATCGTATGTCGCAGGGCCTCTCTTATTTCAGCATTCGCGCTTTATTGGAAGATATGCAGGGCGACATCTGGATTGGAACCGAGCAGGGTGTAAGCCACTGGCAGAATGGGAAATTTGTCGAGGATGCGGTCACTGAGCGGCTACGGTCCGAGAAGGTTTGGACCATGCACCAGGATCGCGATGGCGGGCTGTGGTTTGGAACTCGCGGGGGCGGCTTGTTTCGGTGGCGCGCGGGGAGACTGTCCGCCTTCACCAGTGCACAGGGGTTGGCGAGCAACAGCATCTATCAGATTCTGGAGGACCAGCGAGGGACCTTCTGGATGAGTGGGCCGAATGGAATCGTGTCCGTTGCCCGTGGGGATTTAGACAAGCAGGCCGAAGTACCCGAATTTCGCCCGGCAGTGACTCTGTACGGACTCTCGGACGGTGTGGAAGCGACCCAGATGCACGGCGGGGTGGCGCCCGCTGGTTGCCTTACCCCCAGCGGCGAACTGTGGTTCCCCAGCAATCGTGGACCGGTGCGCATTTTGCCAGACCAGACGAGACCGGGTGTTTTGCCTCGGGTAGTGATCGAACAAGTGCTGGTTGACGGCCGCGAGGTGCGGAATTCAGGACATCTGGTCGTGCCACCGGGGGAAGGGAAGCTCGAGATCAACTACAGCGCCATCCGCTTGCGATCCCAGGAACGCATCCGTTTCCGCTGCAAGTTGGAAGGGTTTGATCGCGAGTGGACGGAAGCGCTAAGTACTCGGGCCGCTTACTACACGAGTTTGCCGCCGGGACAATATCAATTTCGGGTCCAGGCGTTTGAGATGAACATGCCGGAAAAGGTAACGGAAGCGTCCTTGCCCATTGAATGGCGCCCCCATCTGTACCGCACCGCATGGTTCCTGGCGCTATGCGCGCTGTTGATGGTTGGCGGCATCCTGCTCGTCCACCAGCTTCGGTTGCGGCAGGTGCACGCCCGGTTCGAAGCCGTGCTGGAAGAACGAAATCGTATCGCGCGTGAAATGCACGATACAATCATCCAGGGCTGCGCGGGCGCCTCGGCATTACTCGAGGCTGTGGTAGTACTCGAGCCAGAATCGAAGGGGCCGCGAAAAGATCTGCTGGACTCCGCGCGCCAACAGATTCGCGTCACTGTCGATGAGGCGCGGCAGGCAGTCTGGAACCTCCGCCAAAAGGGAACTGCTTCGCCTGAGATAACTCAGTTGCTGGGAAACATGGCCCAGCAAGTTGGCCATATGTCTCGCGTACCCGTGCGATTTGAGGCTTCAGGCAAGCCCTTGCCGCTCGACCGGACGGTGGAGTATGTGCTGTTGATGGTGGCGCGGGAGGCCGTCTCCAATGCCGTGCATCACGCCCAACCTGAGGAAGTGCGCATCAAGGTCAATTTTGACAAGGACAAAATGCGAATGCAGGTGGTGGACAATGGCAGAGGATTCAACCTGGACGAGGCCCTCGCGAGTCAGAGCTCCCACTTCGGGCTGGTCGGGATGCGCGAACGAATCGAGCACTTGGGGGGCCGCTTCGAGATTGAAAGTGCGCCGGGAAGCGGGACGCGCCTCTGTGTGGATGTGCCAGTGCGTCCTTCCGTCTCCTAATTCAAGGGCAGATGATATCCATGAACCCCGAACAAAGAACCCGCATCCTGGTGGTGGATGACCATCCGCTCCTGCGTTTGGGGGTCGCCGCAATCATCGACGCTCAATCGGACATGCGGGTCATCGCGCAAGCCGGGTCGGGGGAGGAGGCGGTACGGCTCTTCCGGAAGCACCGTCCCGATATCACGATGATGGACCTTCGCCTGCCAGGGATGAGTGGCCTGGAAGCACTGCGCGCCATCCGCCAGGAGGACCCTCACGCAAAGTGCCTGGTTCTCACCACCTACGAAGGGGATGAAGACATACATCAGGCCCTCGCCGCCGGCGCGCTTGGCTACATCATCAAAGGAATGTCGCACGAAACGCTCGTCGACGCATTGCGCCGGGTGCGTTCCGGATCTCTGTTTCTCCCGCCACCGGTGATGCGCAGTTTGGCGGATCGTACCCCAAACTTGGATCTGAGCCCGCGCGAGCGCGAAGTGCTTTCCCTGATGGTGCGGGGAGAGAGCAACAAAGAGATTGCCAACGAGCTCGGGATCACAGAGGCGACGGTAAAGTGCCATGTGAGCGTAATCCTGCAGCGGTTGGGCGTCAATGACCGTACCCAAGCCGTGATAGCAGCTCTCCAGCGTGGCCTCGAGCATCTCTAAGTCAAGCACTTCCCGCCGCATCGAAATACGACCTTAGTCGGATGACAAAGCTGCCCGCCAGCTATAAAGTCATAGGCGCCTGCGGCGAAACATCGCAAAAAGATTTGCGATTCTGAGTTGGCAGGCCTGTGCCGGTCGCCGCTGCCTACGGTCCAGCGATCTTAACGGCGGGCGACCCTCGGAGTGCTGTCGTACTTCCCTGTTTGGTTCCGGCTATGCCGGGTTAGGATTTTGGTGATGAGAGACAACCTTGGAGTCCGTTTGACGTTCGCGCTTCTGGCTGGCATCGGCGTCCTGTTCACCACTCCCTTCAGAGGACTGTGCCAAAATGCAGATTCATCCCTATTCATCGACGTAAGCCAACCTCCCGCTCCACCAGAACCTCTCCCCTTTGCAATCGGTGGACGAGCACCTGACGGACACGTGCTTTCGGCGAACAGCCGCTATTTAATGAAGGACGGAACTGCGTGGTTTCCCGTGATGGGGGAGTTCCATTTTTCGCGCTACCCCGAAAGTGGTTGGGAAGAAGAAATCTTGAAAATGAAAGCCGGTGGCGTGCAGATTGTTTCTACGTATGTCATCTGGATACACCATGAAGAGACTGAAGGTCAGTTTGATTGGACGGCTCAGCGCAACCTCCCTCGGTTTGTCGAATTCTGTGCGAAACACGGAGTTTACGTCTGGATCCGGATCGGACCGTGGGCTCACGGTGAGGTACGCAATGGCGGCCTTCCTGATTGGCTGATTCAGAAATGCCCCACGCGCCAAAATGATCCGGTCTATCTTCGCTATGTTCGTCGTTTCTATGAACAAATCGGCCAGCAAACGAAGGGATTGTTCTGGAAAGATGGTGGCCCCATTATCGGTGTTCAGATCGAGAACGAATATCACGAGCGTGGACCAGGCAAAGGGCCCGAGCACATGCTGACTCTCCTCCAGATAGCGCGCCAAGCAGGCCTCGACGCACCCTTTTATACCGCCACCGCCTGGGATGCCGCAGAAGTTCCGCCGCAGCAATTCCTGCCGGTGTTCGGGGGATATGCAGACGCTTTTTGGAGCCGTAGCGTGCAGGAACTGCCACCTAACGCGAACTACTTCTTCACCCCCATCCGGTGCGACGAAAATGTGGGCGGCGATCTGCGTTCAAAACGCCCGGACATTGACGCCCGTTTCGCTTCCTATCCTTTCCTGACGGCGGAGATGGGTGGTGGCATGGAGCTGTCTTATCACCGGCGGCCTCTGCTCAGTGCCGATGACGTAGCTGCCATGATCCTGGTGAAATTGGGCTCGGGCGTAACGTTGTACGGCTACTACATGTTTCATGGAGGAACGAATCCGGACGGCAAGCGCACAACTTTGCAGGAATCCCAGGCAACGGGTTACCCCAACGATCTCCCCGTGAAATCGTATGACTTCCAGGCTCCCCTCGGTGAGTTTGGCCAGATGAATCCTTCGTTTCGAGACCTGAAGACGTTTCACCTGTTCCTTGATGATTTCGGTTCCAGTTTGGCCACCATGACTCCGTATTTTCCTGAGCGCATGCCCGCCAGCAAAAGCGATACCGCGACTCCTCGGGTGGCAGCGCGGTTCCAGAAGGATCACGGCTTCGTCTTCATCAATAACTACCAGCGGAATTATCCGCTTCGCGCACGAAAAAATTTCCAGCTCCGCTTGAAAACAATAGCAGGAGAAATGAAAGTGCCGCGGCATGCGACGGAAATTCCGAGCGGGGCCTATGTCATGTGGCCTGTGAATCTCAATCTGGGTGGAACCGTGCTCGAGTATTCCACCGCGCAACTCCTCTGCCGATTGGGAGAACTCAATACTTATGTGTTCTTCGCCTGGCCGGGGTTGCCTGCGGAGTTTGCCTTCGAATCCGCTGTGGATGAAATTATCGAAGCTCCCCGTGCCAGAATCGAACGTGAAAATGGTCACGTCTTTGTCGACCGAGTCGAGCCCGGAAAGCAGACCGCCATACGCATCCGAAAGGTCGGGGGCCAGGAAATCCAGATCGTCCTACTCTCCAGAGGAATGGCCCGCGATGCGTGGAAGGCCAATCTGGCTGGCAGCGAGCGATTGTTGCTTTCTGCCGCTGACCTCTATTTCACTTACAACGCCGTACATCTCAGCAGCGTCGACCCCAGTCAGTTGAAGTTCGAGATTCTCCCGAAGCTCGATGTCACGCCGCCGGGATTCACCGCCTCCGGTCCTGATGGTCTCTTTGAGCAATACCAGACCCACGTGAAGCAAGAAAAGATTAAAGCGCTGGTCGAAAAACTCCGGGATGCGGACGTGCGCCCACCGGTTCGTATGGGCAAGGAAGTGGCCGAGGCGCCGGAGGCCGAGGCATTCCAGGGCGCCGCCGAGTGGAGCATTCAGGTTCCAACGATCACCTCTCCCGCAGTGCGAAATGTTTTTCTGCGAATCACCTACATTGGTGACATCGCCCGCGTCTATGCCGATGGCAAGCTGGTGGCCGACGACTTCTATAAAGGAACGCCCTGGCAGGTTGCGTTGCGCCAGCTTTCGGCCCAAGAAACCGACCCGACCCTGAAATTACAAATCCTCCCGATCCGGAAGGACGCGCCGATTTACTTGCCTGCCCGAAGCCGCATCTCTTTCCCTCCCTCTGGCCAAGTTGTTGAATTGAAGGAAGTTGAAGTAGTCCCGGAATACCAGGCCGTGGCCGAGTTGGGCAGGTGAGGGAGCCTCCAAGCGGAGAAACCCCTGCCACCCGGGCAGGCGGATAACAATCTCTTGCGAACACGAACGGCCTCCCGTAATGCAACAAAAATCGATGCGCGTTATCGGTAATCCTACTTTAGGCTGATTTCAACCAGGTGCTGAATTCGTACCGTGGAGAGGAAAAGGAGGGTCAACATGCAGTCTTCAACAAGCAAGTTCTTGCAAGCCACAATCCTGCCCTTGATCTTGTTGCTGGCGCCCGCAGCGTCCGCTCAGGTCGCCAGCTCAAGTTTGACCGGGCAGGTGGTCGACACAACCGGTGCGACCATCCCAAAGGCAACCGTCACCGCGCAGAACGTCGCTACAAGTCTCGCTCAATCAACTACGACCGATGTGGAAGGCATTTACTTAATTCCTGCCTTGCCCCCGGGCCAGTACACGCTCAAGGTCGAAGCTCCGGGGTTCCGCGGCTATGTCCAGTCGGGAATCGTGCTGACGGTGAGCCTCACGACTACGCAAAACGTTGTCCTCCAGGTTGGAAAACAGACAGAGACCATCACCGTCACCGAAAGCGCGGAGGCGATCAATACCACCTCCGCCGAGTTGGGAGCGACCGTCAACCAAACCACCGTTACGCAACTTCCACTCAATGGCCGCGACCCATCGAGCCTCGTCCTTCTTGCTCCCGGCGTGACCAACGTGCTGAATTCGAACGGTTACATCCAGCCGGGTTTTTCCTTCCCCACGGAGGCAGGCGCCTCCGCCAGCGGCGGGCGTCAGGGCAGCACCTACTATTTGCTCGATGGCGTGCCGAACATGGACAACTATCTGGGCCTCGATGCGCCGTTTCCCAACGCCGACGCCACGCAAGAGTTCCGCGTGATCACCAACAACTTCGATGCGCGTTACGGCTTTGCGCCTGGCGCCGTGGTCAGTATTGAGACCACATCCGGCTCGAATCGTCTCCATGGGAATGCGTTCGAGTTTTATCGTGACAAGACCCTCAATGCCGCCAACCTCTTTTCTAATGCCGTGGACCCGCTCCATCGAAACCAGTTTGGCGGCTCGTTGGGGGGACCCATCCTGAAAAACAAGCTCTTTTTCTTCGCCAACTATCAGGGCACCCGGTCCTCCAGTGCCACCACGGCGAATTACGCGCAGACGCCTACTGCCGCAATGCTGAATGGAGATTTCAGCGGGATCTGCTCGCCCGCGCCTTGCACTTCGGAAACTCTCAACGCGCCCTTTGGGCCTGCCAACGGCAAGTTCAACCAGATTGATCCTTCCCTGTTTAATCCGGTATCGGTAACCATTACCAAAACCGGGCTGCCCCTCGGGCAGCAATCCAATGGAGCCCTCTACTACGCTGGGGCTACCATCATCAATAGTTTCAACGAATATACCGCCAAGTTGGACTACAATATTTCCGACAAACAGCGCGTTTCCTTGCGGAGTTTCGTCAATTACTTCACACAACCTTCCGGCGATGTGAACGGCAACATCCTATCCGTTCTCATTTTGAGTCCTTGGAGTTACGCGTTCAATGAGCGCATGGAATATTACAACGAAGTGTTGACCCATACCTGGACGCTCAACCCAACGACTATCAATACGTTCTCCCTCTTCTGGACGCAGATGTCTGCTCACAACGCCGCGGCGACCAACGACAGCAGCGGCCAGCCCATGTGCTGGTCCCGCTACATAAACATTAACGAGCTCGGCTGCTATTTCGAAGGCTTCAACGTCAACGGCCAATTTCAAACGGGCTGGACCGAGCCTTCCCAGGAAGTTCGCACCACCTATGGCCTCTATGACACGTTCTCCAAGACGCTGGGCAAACACTTCTTGTCGTTTGGGGCGGACTTGCAGCATCAGTTCGCGGAAGAGTTGACGCAGTATCCGACGCAGCCCATCCTCACCTTTTACAACACCTTTACCGGGAACAGCTTGGCCGACTTCCTGCTCGGCGACTTAGGTAATTATCAGCAGGGCGCGGGCGAGATCTCTCGAGTGGCAGGCTGGCAGCCCGGCTTTTTTGCGCAAGACCAGTTCAGGCTGCGGCCTAACCTCACGCTCACCTACGGCCTCCGCTGGGATCCGAATATCCCTCCCTCGACCGGCGGACGGGGCGCCGCCTTCGTTGCCGGAGATCAAAGCACCGTGTTTCCCAATGCTCCCGCCGGCTTGGTCTTCCCAGGCGACAAGGGCGTGACGAACGGGCTCATGCCGACAACCTACGCCTATTGGGAGCCCCGTTTGGGTGTGGCGTGGCAGCCCTCCTCCCTCTCCCGCACTTCTATACGCGCGGGCTTAGGCACATTCACTTCACCCCTGATGTATTCGATGTACAACCACACCGCCGATATCGCTCCGTATAGCCCGTACTACAACTTCTATGCCTCAACGGCGGGAGGCCCCATTTCCTTGGATAACCCTTGGTCCTACTTTCCTGGAACTGGCGGCGTGAGTCCGTTCCCGCCGTTTGCTTCACCGAGTTACAAACCGCCAGCATCCAGCACTTTTTCGACGCCAATTTCCCTTCCGATGATTTTCGAGAATAATTTCCACGTGGGAACTACGCAGAGCTGGAACCTCTCCATCGAGCATGAGTTTGGCTTCAATACGCTGGTTCGCGCGGCTTATGTCGGCAGCCAGTCGTATCACTTGTCAACCATCGACGACCTAAACCCGGGTATCTACGCCAACGGTGGCAACCGCACAACCTACCCCAACTTTGGCCAGATCCTGACGGATTTGAGCAACGGCACGGCCAGCTACCACGCCTTGCAACTCACGGTCGATAAGCGGGTTTCGCATGGACTCCAGTTCCAGTCCAACTTCACCTGGTCGAAGGCAATCGATGATTCGTCGTCGGGGAATATATCCTTCAGTGAGACCGGCAACGCGCTGCCCGATCCTTTCAACATCACCTACAACCGGGGCATCTCGGACTTGAACTTCCCCTTTATTTGGGTGTCCAACTTCGTTTACACCACGCCCTCTCTTTCACGCCAGAACCCGTTCGTCAAGCAGGCGCTGGGCGGTTGGGAACTGACCGCGATCGTCACCCTGCAATCGGGAAATCCTTTTAGCATCGCGAGTGGCGCCAACAATAACTCCGGTACACAGCAATATAACGACCGTGCCGATTTTGTGTCTGGCCAAGCTTTCGACATGAAGCAGGGCCCCAAATCGCACTGGCTCAACGAATACTTTAACACCGCGGCCTTTGCCAACAATGCCCCCGGTACTTTCGGAGACACGGCCCGAAACATGTTCACGGGGCCATACAAGAACACGATGGACCTGGGCATCTTCAAAGACTTCCCGATTGTCGAGCGTTACAGCCTGCAGTTCCGCTGTGAGATGTTTAATGGTCTCAACCACCCGAGCTACAGCACACCCGGTGGCACCGTGACATGGGGCAACTTTGGCGAGATTACAGGCCTCGCCGTTAATCCTCGCGTTGTGCAGTTCGGAATGAAGTTCACGTTCTAGCGCTCGTCAACAGCTCACGGGCTGTTGAAAAGGACCCGCTTTATCCTCCGGCGGGTCCTTTTTTTTCAGCACCGAAACTAGCGGTCCCGGAGCTCCCTGGCGGGAAAGAAGATGCGGTCAGCCCGAGGTGCTAGTGTCCTGTCATACTTAGGTATTGACAGGCCCCGTGCGCTCACCACACCCTTGCCCCCTCCTCTGAGAGGAGGGGAGTTGGCGGGCTGGGTCCCCTTCTTGGTAAGGAGGGGGCAGGGGGTGGTTGTTGTAAACAACCAGGCGGGAGGCACACTAGACTGCCTCCTCCACGAGCAATCGCTGATCGGCCGTTACTTCGCCCAGTCTTTGCACGCTTCCGGACGGCCAACGAATTTCTACCGTTGCTTTGTCATCCGCATCGAGTCCAAAGTGCACGGTGAGGTCCTTGCTGGAGGCATAGCCGACAGAGTTGGTTAGGCAGCGAGTCTGTGTGCGGCTGGCGGACTTGCATGTCACCTGTGCGCCGATTGCGGATCGGTTGCTGCGCTTCCCCTTAAGCTGCAACTGAAGCCAGTGCCGCTCTGGGCTCCGGTTCCACCACAACTCGATGGGCTCGTTCAGTGCGGTCACGGCCATGTCGATCCGTCCGTCACGGTCAAAATCCGCGAAAACCACGCCCCGGTGCAGGCGCGGTGTTGCGAAGTCCTGGCCTACGCTCTCCGATACGTCGGTAAACTTACCGCCCAAATTTCGAAAAATGCGGTTTGGCTGAGCGTCGGGGGTATCCAGACCGCCGCCGGCAACGAACAGATCCAGCCAACCGTCGTTGTCGAGATCCACCAGGCCACAACCCCAGCCATTCCAGGACCGGCTCAATCCCAGCAACCCAGTGCTGGCGCTTCCATCATCAAAAACAGCGTCGCCACGATTCAAGAAGACCTCCCACGTCTCGTTCCGCAGGCCGGTCATGACCAAGTCCGGCCGGCCATCCCCGTCAATGTCGCCGAAATCCGCACCCATACCGGAGATGTTGCGGCCGTCCCCGTTGTAGGCGACCCCTGCTTCGATTCCGATCTCCGTAAACCCGTGGCCGGTAGAGCGCAGCAGCAGGTTGCGCGCATTGTCATTCGCAACGAAAAGTCCGGGGCGGTGGTCTCCGGCAAAGTCGGCCATCGCAATCCCCATGCCCTTGCCCAAAAGATCGGGAAAGCCGTCCTTGCGCGTAACTTCAGTAAAAGTTCCATCACCATTGTTGTGAAAAAGCTGCATCGATTCCGCGCGGTAAAGATCCGGGTGGCAATACACGCGCGAGGCGGTCGCCAAGCCGCCACAAACCGGGTCTGTCCCCGCTTCCCAGTCGCAATAATTGGAAATGAAGAGATCCAGCCACCCGTCGTTGTCGTAATCGATCCAGGCGGCAGCAACCGACCACATTTTTTGGTTTGCCGGGAGATTCAGCCCCGCTTTTTCCGTAACCTCGGAAAACGTTCCGTCGCCATTGTTCCGGTAGAGCTGATTCCCGTGTACTCCCACCACAAACAGGTCCTCGTGACCATCATTGTTATAGTCGCCGACCGCGACGCCCATTCCGTACCCACGACCCGCCAGGCCCGCTTTCGCTGTGACATCGGTGAAGGTTCCGTCCCGGTTGTTCTTGTAGAGACGATTCCAGTACTCCGGGCCAGTTTTGGTGAGCGAAGGTAAAGATGCGCCATTCACGCAGAAAAGATCCGGCCAACCGTCGCCATCAAAATCAATCACGCCAAGTCCGCCGGGCATGGTTTCTACCTGATACCTGCGTCCTCGCGCGTCATTCCGGAGCACAAAATCCAGCCCGGTTGACGGTGCGCCTCGCTCCAAGCGGATGGGCCCTTCGGTTGCGCCCGACCATCCGAGATGGCAAGCCACGCCCCAAGCGCCGAGGCTCGCAGTGCTCCGCAGAAAACTCCGCCTACTGGTGATCATCTGGACTTTTCTGGCCCCGTGCCTGAAAGCTATCGGCAAGCCTGCTCGCCTCAGCAGCGGCAGCCTTCGCTTCTTCCACGCGGCCCAGCTTGCGCAACGCCCCTGCCAATTCCGCGTGCAATGCACCCTTTTCATCGGGGTAACCCGCTGCCAGCGCGGGCTGCAGATAGCGGACAGCCTCGTCCGGCCGGCCGGATTGTGCGTAGGCCGTCCCCATCTGCACTCGGGCCCAGGCATTCGTGGGATTCATGGCGACCATCTTCTTCAAGACCGCGAGCGCTTCAGCATAGTCCCTCTCACTCATGGCAACCAGGGCCAGACGTCGCAGAGCGAGCATGCGGTGCGGATCCCCCGCCAGGGCATCGTTCGCGGCCTGTTTGGCACGGGCCATATCCCCCAGGGCTAAGTAAGCCTCGGCCAGCCTTTCCGATAGATCCGCATCCTTGGGTCTCAGGCGCTGCGCCTCGGCGTACTCCGCCGCTGCGGCGGCAGCATCGTCCTTCATTCTCAACAGCATGTCGCCGCGGAGTCGATGGATCGCCGCCTCGTTGCCTTCCAACCTTAATTGCGCAGCGGCACGCCCCGCTTCGGCCCCGTAGCAAATCTCCAACCAGAAGCCAGCCGTCTCTGCTCCATCCTTCAGTCCGCGTTCCAACGCTGGAATGGCTTGTGCGCAATCCCCAATTTCGCCGAGCGCCGCCCCGCGACGGAACCACGCGGCAGTTTGGTCCGCAGCCGGTGGAGGCACCGCAGCCAACTGTTCCCAGCGTTCCTCCGCGAAGAGCTGTTCGGCGCTCTGACCCACGCCAGCTTTCGGCGATACGGTTGCCGCCACGCAGTTGGTGGAACGTTCGCGAACGCACTGCCAGAGGGACCCGTCTGCGTCGTGATCGGGTAAGAGACCCCGCGGCCATGCAGCGATGGCTCTTCGAAGTGCTGCCGGGGAGCGCTCTCCCACAGCACGCAGACGGGCCTCCGCTTCGGGCCAGTTCCCAGCGGCCGCTTCCATCAAGGCTTCCAGTTGCCAAGTGGTGGAAGCTGTGGGTTGTCGCTCGTGCGCGATCTTCAAGCTTTCCTCCGCGTCTGAACGCATGCCAAGCTGCACCTGCGCCACTCCGAGTTCACCCCAGATTCCCGGTTGCTCCGGGTTTTTCGCCGCGGATTGCCGAAGTAAATTCTCCCGAGGCTTTGTTCCATCCTCCATGCCTTCGGCTTCGACCCTGAGCACAACGGCCGTGCGCTTTTCTGTACCCCGTAGCCAAGTGCCCAGAGCGCGGAATCGCTCCAAACCGAAGTCCGCCCATCCCAGTAATGTTTCCTCGGAATGCGGTGCGCGTGAAACAGCGGCCTGAAAGGATTCCGCTGCGCGCGCAAAGTCGCGCAGTGCCGTCTGCGCCTCCCCAAGGTAGCCCATCGCCGCTGCGTCGTTGGGATTCACTTCCGCAGCTACTTGGAGAGGGTCAATCGCTTCTGCCGGACGCCCGGTACGCAACAGATCCACGCCCAAGAGCAAATTAGCCAAGTAATGCCGCGGAGCAAGTTTTCTTGCCTGCTCGAGCGCGGGAATTGCGCCCGCATAATCTGCCTGTTGGCTCAGGGTTACGCCTTTTTTCAACAGAACTTCGAAGTCTGTTTGCGTCGCGGTCCGCGCAACCAGACAGAAAGCGAACATCGGGATCAGGCAGATACGTCTGAAGCGCACAAGCATGTGTCAATCATAACGCCCGGTCGGCAGGGGCAGTGAAAAAACATTCCGGCCGACGCGTCTTTTGGATTGCGGATTTCACGGCCGTGGGCCATTCTTTCTATACCATGCTGTTGAGCAACAGCAATCCTACCCAGGTAGGATTACTGCAAGAAAACGGTCCTGTACGATTCTGGGCAACATGCCCGTTTGCTTGAATCGATGATAGCGGATTCGACCCGTGTCCTGTACTCGGGACGCGTCAGGGGAGTTGCGGATCTCCGGTTCCCCGTTCAAGAACCGCAAAACAGCGGCAGCATGACGCAGCAATGGCAAATCGTTCCGGTTCACTAGGATTGGCTCGGCCCAACGCGAGGAGCGATGCCCAGCGGAGGTGGAACGGTATGAGGAAGATCATAGCATTTGCTTTTTTGTTGGCGGTTTGGCCGGGATTCTCCCGTGCGCAGGTTCGAAGGTCAGAATACGCGATTGGCGCGGACCTGTCGTTCGCGAAGGCGGCCGAGGATGGCGGTCGCATATTCAAAGACGGCGGCAAAGCGGAGCCGGTTCTCGAAATCCTGCGGGATCACGGATACAACTGGGTGCGCTTGCGGTTTTTCCATACGCCCAAGGAGTTGCCCAATAATCTGGAATACACGATTGCGCTCGCGGAAGCCGCTAAGAAACTCGGCTTTCATGTTCTGCTCGACTACCATTACTCGGACACCTGGGCCGATCCGGGGAAGCAGTTCCTGCCCAAGGCGTGGGAAGGCATGCCTCACGCTCAGCTTGTCGACGCGGTGTTCGAATACACCAAGCAAACGATTGCGGCATTCGAGCATGCCGGTGTCCTTCCCGACATGGTGCAGATTGGCAACGAAATTATAAACGGCATGCTCTGGCCGGATGGCCGCCTGCCCGGCAACTGGGATAACTTCGCCGATCTTGTGAAAGCCGGGATCGCCGGTGTTGAAGCGGGAAAGGGAAATGAGCCGCGCCCAAGAATCATGATCCACATAGACCGCGGCGGCGACAAAATTCGAACCAAGGACTTCTTTGACAAGCTCAATTCATATCACCTGAACTACGACGTCATCGGACAGTCCTACTACCCGTGGTGGCACGGAAGCTTGAACGACTTACGTGAAAACATGATTTTTATGGCGCAAGAGTACAAGAAGGACATCATCCTGGTTGAGGTCGCCTACAACTGGAAAACCGCTGAGTACCTGAAACGGCCGCCACCCTTTCCCGAAACTCCGCAGGGACAAAGAGAGTTTCTGGAGGAAGTAAATCGTGTTGTGCAAGAGACGCCGGGCGGGCTCGGCAAGGGCGTCTTCTGGTGGGAGCCTGCGGTGAGCGGGCCGCTTGGTTCGCGAAGCTTTTTCGATGATGACGGCAATGCGCTGCCGGTAATTAGGGTTTTCGATAAGTTTACGAGGCATTAGCGCTGGACGTAAGAAGCTGTTTGCGGTCGCTGGGTTGGTTCTCGGTTTTAGAATTCATAATTCAGAATGTTTCCCACCCCCGTTGGTTCAGCAGGCAGTAGGCAATGAAAGCTGTGGCGCTCAAAGCGCAGGAAGGCTGAAAGCTGATAGCTGATAGCTGAGAGCCGAGAGCTGAAAGACACAAAGAAAACGCGCTTTCTTCTCAGTTCGGCGCGCCTCTGTGTCTGTGTGATGAGTCTGTATGAGCTTCCATCGAGTTGCTTTCCTGTTAGAAAGACCGGATAATCTGTGCGGTCCGACCCAAGACAACTAAATTCAAGAGGAGGAGCGCCATGCCTCGAAACAGTGAAGCAAGCAAAGGGAACGCTTACAAGGCGTTATTGCAAAGGATAATGCTTTTTCTAGCCGTGCTGGTTATTGCCCGCTTCGTGTTGGAAGTTACCGGTACGCCCGCGGCAGTGACTCGCTACCTTTCGAGCACCGCCGGCTTGGTTCTCGCGGCTATATACCTTGCCGCTATAGCGCCATTGAAAAGAGGTATGCTGAAGTTTTCCCAACTCTTTCTGCCCGCCTTGGTGTTGTCCGCCTGGACGGTAGGCTGGGTGATTCTGGCCACCTTGGTCTCCGGCGTGTTTCGCCTGGAGCGGAGCCATTTTGCGGGAAGCGCGGATTACGGGAGCTGGGGGCACCTGGGCTATCACATCTTTGAGCACCTGGTCGAGATTGGTGTTCTCTTCGTTGTGGTGCTCGTCCTCATGGCTTTGGTTCACCTCCTGTGGCGCTGGCCAGTGACGGTTGGGCCAGGAGTGATCTTAGGCGCGTTGGTCATTATCCGTTACTGGTCAGAGGCGATGGGAATGCCCTGGTCGAGCACTGCCGCTTGGAGCTCCACGGTGGGGATTCTGATTGCCGGTTTCTATTTGGGGGGCGTTGGGCCCCGCCTGGGGTTGGCCGGGGCCCGACAGCTTCTCGTCCCGGCGCTGGTGCTTGGTTGGACATGGAGGCTGTGGGTCTTCATCGCTACGGTGGTGAGCGCCCTCCTGCCCTTTTATAAGACCCACTTCTTCGGTCCCTCCAGGGCCAACTTGCCGGTGCGACTGCTGGGATCCTTGGCCGGTACCGTAGTGGAAGGCTTTATTGCGGGGTTAATCGTCTGGGGAATTGCATCCTGGATCGCTTCTGCCACTCGTGAAGCTACAGATTAGCTTCGTGATATCGAAATAGAAATTCTGGCTGGAAATTAAATGGGGTATGAAATGGCAGACACGTCCGGCAATGCTACGGCCCTGCGCAACGGGCAGCCGGCTGCTGCCACCCGCATGTTGTTCAAGCTGCGCTGGGCCATATCCGAGCAAGGCTTTGGGGAGTAGACTTTCCGCTATGTCGGATTGCGGGGATTATTTCAACTTTGCGTACTCCGCCTTGGCTTCCTTCAGGATGGGGATGTCGGGGTCGGCGTCTTTCCACAGCGTGAGGAAATCCTGATACGCGGCACGGGCTCTGGCCGTGTCGCCCTGCGTGGCGTAAGCACGCGCCAGTCCGAGGCGAGCCAGCGCACCTCAGGGAAAGTTCATCACCAGTCCTCGGTGGTCGATGAATTTCTGGAATTCCGCTGCCGCTGCGCTGCCGTCGTGGAGCATGAGATAGGCTTCCCCACGCAAATAAACGGGCGCGAGGTTCGAAGCCCCGCCAAGTTCGACCGTGCTCGCCGCCTTCAATAGTTCGATTGCCCGGTTCGGGTCTTTGCCTTCCAGGGCGACCCCAGCCCGGATGGTGGGCAGCCAATACCTCTGCACCAGGGTGTCCAGCGGGAAGGTCTTGTCGAGTTCGGCCGCCAGCTTTTCCGCCCCTGCCGTGTCGCCTGCCCGTGCCAGGGCCAGCGCCGCCATGGCCCGAACATCGCGGTTCGGGGCCAGCTTCAGCGCCGCATTGGCCTCGGCACGCGCCTGCTCCCGGTTTCCCGCTTCCACCTCGCGCAGCGCTGCCGCCGCCTGATAGGCTGCGGCCGCCTCTTTAGCGTCGTTGTGCTGGGCTGAATCCATCGCCCGCCCGGTCAGCTCGTGCGCGTTCTTCAGCTTGCCGTACCAACCTTCCGTGTCCGCTTGCTCGGCCAGCAACATGTCTTCCGCGCCCGGCTTGCCCATGGCGGCTGAGGCCAATTGCGCCATCTGCGCCGCATCGCCCTTCAGAAAAGCCAACTGGTAGCGGTTCGCGAGCAGAGCCTCGTTCTCCAGCTTGCGCTCCTGCGCCTGCTTGTACACCGCCTCCGCCTCATCCAGCCGGTTGAGGCTCATGTAGGCCTGACCGAGGTTGAGATAGTTGGCCCCAGCATTTGGCTCCAGGCGCAGCGCCTCTCGAAATTCCTCCAATGCCTTTTCCCAGTTTCCTAGGTAGGTGGAAATACATCCCAGCTGATTGCAAGGCACGGCGTCTCTCGGGTAGGTCTGCTGCCACAGCTCGAAGATCTGCGCCGCCTTCTCCAGCTCTCCCGTCCCAAACTGGTAGTAGTCCCCCTCGATGCCGAAGCGTTCCCGTTCGCTTACCTTCTCCCGCAGGTCGTAAGCCTTGCGTGCATTTTCGGCCGCCCGCTGCGCTTCGTTTAGGCTCGAGTAGAGACCCGACATGGTGGCGTAGACCCTGGCAAAATTCGGATCAAGGTCCACCGCCCGCTTGTAGAAAGGCAGAGCGGCTGTTTCCCCTTTCGCATATTCCGTCTTTACTCCCAGGCTGTAGGCTTTCAGCGCCTCCAGGGATGGCGTGGTCGCCTCCTCCACCGGCGTGGCGTACTTCTGCACCGAGCTGAGCGACTCGCCCAGCTTGCCGCGCAAGCTGACCGCCGCGTCGTCCAGAGCCTTGAGCACCGCTTCCTTGCCCGCCGCCTGCTCCTGCGCCTCCGCCAGCACGTCCCCCGTGTTGCAGTTCACCGCCTTCAGGCCAATCACGTACTGGCTGCCCAGCCCCGCAATCGAGCCGGTCAGCATGGCCTTGCTCCCCGTGCGCTGGCAGACCTCGTGTGTGACCTCCGGCGTCAGCCGGTCACCAGCGGGACGGCCCATCAGCTTCAATGTCTCGTTCACCCTGCGCTCAGACACCAGGGCGAGAAAGGGCGATTGCTCAAGCTGCACCGAGAGCCCCTGTTTGAGCGTGTCGTCGAATACGCTGTCACCGGTCTTGTTGTCCAAATCGGAGAGGACGATGGTGTCCTTGTCGGTCAGGCGGGCCGTGGCCTGGCGCGAGCGGAAGTAGAGCGTTCCCCCGATGGCAGCCGCGACAAGCAGCAGGGCGGCGGGAACAAGAACCTTCCAGCGTTTTCGTAGGGCCCCTGCTCGTGGGCGCTCCCGCCCCGGCGGGACGGGCACCCGCCGCGGCGGGCCCGCCCCTACAGCGGGCGAGACGCCCGCGCTCCGCCCGGATTCCGTGTCGCGCTTCAGGCGCTTCAGGTCGGCGCATAGCTCGGCGGCGCTCTGACAGCGCAGGTCGCGATCTTTCTCCAGCGCCTTGTTGATGATACGTTCCAACTCGGCAGGACACTCGGGATTCAGCCGCACTGGTGGGGTCGGGGCCTGGGTGAGGATGGCCGTGAAAATCATCGCGGAAGTGTTGCCCGTGAAGGGCTGCCTACCGGTCGCCATCTCATACAGCACCGCGCCGAAGCTGAAGAGGTCCGTGCGTGCATCGAGCTCTTCTCCTCGCGCCTGCTCGGGCGACATGTAGGCGATGGTGCCCATCACCTCGCCCGGGCTGGTTAATTGCTCCTCCACGGTTCCGTAAGTCGCGGTTGGCACCTCTTGCAGGGCTTCTTTCCCCAGCCCCCGTCTTTCCGGCGTCAGCTTGGCCAAACCAAAGTCCAGGACCTTCGCCTGGCCACGCTGGGTCACGAAAATGTTCGCTGGCTTGATGTCGCGGTGGATGATCCCTTTCGAGTGGGCAGTGTCCAGCGCATCGGCAATCTGGATGGCAAGGTCGAGCAGGGTATCGATTTGTAGGGGCGAACGGCGTTCGCCCTGCTCCGTTGGGCGCGTGCCGCGCGCCCCTACATCCACCAAATGCTTCAGCGTCTGCCCTTCCAGGAATTGCATGACGATGAAGGGCTGGCCTTCGTGTTCGCCGATGTCGTGGATCGTGCAGATGTTGGGGTGGTCGAGAGCAGAAGCCGCGCGCGCCTCGCGCTTGAGCCTCTCCAGGGCCTCATGATCCTTTGCCAATTCCTCGGGCAGGAACTTGAGCGCCACGAAGCGGCCGAGCTTGGTGTCCTTGGCCTTGTAGACCACGCCCATGCCGCCGCCGCCCAGCTTCTCCAGAATGCGATAGTGAGAAATGGTCTTGTCAATCATGCGAGGAACCAGCCGCTGCACGCCATCTTAGGCTGCGTTTGCAGCTAAGTCAACGCGATAGCATTATCCGCGACAGTTCAAGTAGCGGAAGGCGCTGAGCCGGCTCTTGCGTCGCCGTGACAGAGCGTCTCCGAATTATTGGAAGTATTTGACAAGGTGCCACCACGCCCCCTAAAATCACTCCCGTAATCGAGGTTCACTTCAAATCAAGGTTTGGAGGAAGTAAGCGCCGCCCGGTTCTCGGGTCACCTGCCATGCCTCCTGCTAAAACCGTAGGCAAAGTCGGGATCGTCGAGAGCGACGTCGAGGAATGCTCCAAGATCGCTTCCGCGCTTAGGCGGGCTGACTTTGAAGTGCTGGAAGCCAACGACTACGACGGGGCGTACGAGATGCTCCGCGAACGCCAACCGGACGTTCTCCTGCTCGAACTCAAAACTTCCCCGCAAGGTATTCGAAAGTGCCTCGAGCTTCTCGAGGAACTGGAAGAGAGCGAACTTGATACGGTGGTCATCATCCTCAGCGAAGACAGCACGAAATCTACAGCGCTGCGGGTGATGCACGCCGGCGCTTATGACTACTTCCAGAAGCCCGCCGATCCTGACGTGCTGCGCATCATCATCCTCCGCGCCATCGAGAAACTCCAAATCGAGCGGGAGCACCTCATCCTGCGGGAAGAACTGCGCCGCAAAGACGCGCTCGGCGACTTACTGGGTTCGACTGAGGCCATGAAAGGTTTGTTCGACACCATCCGGCGGGTGGCGCGCACCTCAACGACCGTGGTGATTCGCGGGGAAAGCGGCTCCGGCAAGGAGCTGGTGGCACGCGCCATCCACGAGGCCAGCCAGCGGCGCGACCGGCCGTTCGTCAGCGTCAACTCCGCCGCCCTCCCGGAAACCCTGATGGAGGCCGAGCTTTTCGGGTATGAGAAAGGGGCCTTCACCGGGGCCGTTGCCACCAAAGAGGGGCGGATCGAGCTGGCACACCGCGGCACACTCTTCCTGGATGAGATCGGGACACTAAGCCTGCCGCTTCAGAGCAAGCTCCTTCGGGTCCTCGACGAACACGCCTTGACGCGCCTGGGGGGAAAGAAATCCATCAAGGTGGATTTCCGGCTGATAAGCGCTACCAACGAGGACCTCGAGAAGGCGGTGCGCGAGCGCCGCTTCCGCGAAGACCTTTACTACCGCATCCACGTTATGCCGCTTTTTGTGCCTCCTCTCAGGGAGCGCGTGGATGACATCCCCCTGCTCGTCGAGTACTTCATCAAAGTTTACTGCGCGGCGAACCATTGGCCCCCAAAGCAAGTGGCCGATGAGGTGATGGAGGCCATGAAACGTTACCCGTGGCCGGGGAACGTTCGCGAGCTCGAGAACCTGGTTCAGCGCCTGGTGGTCATGACGGATGAAGATATCATCCCGCTGAAACAATTGCCTCGCGACATCCGCGAAGCTGTCCCTCAATCGTCAGCCGATGGATTTCGCCTCCCCGACTCCGGCATCCGGCTGGAAGAAGAGTTGAAAGCCTTCGAGAGGCGTTGGGTTGAGACGGCGCTCAAGGAAGCCAAGGGGGTTAAAGTTGAGGCCGCTCGCCTGCTTGGGCTCAACAAAGACAAGATGAAGTACCTTTGCCGGAAACACGGGATCTAGCAGCATGCTGGCAAAGCGTTTTGGCATGCCTTTCACACGGAAGTCAGGAAGCAGAAGGTAGGTAGTAGATGGGGGAAGAACCCCAGCCTCCAGTCCCCAGCCCCTAGCACCGTTCTTTCAAGCCACCACGGACCCACCGCGGCGGGACGACGGACGACACTTAAGGGGAATAAATACCCTAGGGGTAGGAATTACCCCTCTGCTTTTTCCTCGCACCACAATTTACTTCCGTAGCGGCTACAAATGCACGCCGCAACTTATTGAAACCACGGGGCACGAGCCCCGGCCCAGAAAAATTTTCAGATTGGTGCGCAACGTGCAGTCTCCATAAGCGAAAAGGCGGAAGCGAACAAAGCCAGCCGTCCAGATCGAGGATCAAGCATGCCGGAAAAGAAGAAGCAAGTGAAAGCAGCGCCCAGGATGGATCTCAAGAAGACCCTCCAGGGAACCAGGAAGGTTGGCGAAACAAAGCTGATGGTGACGCATCCCGGGACTTCGTGAGGCCTGGGTACTGCTAGCCGTGCGGCCGCAAGTTCAGAAGTTCTTTATCGATGACCGCCACAGGGGTGTGGCGTAGCACAAATCAAAAGAAGGGAGAATAAAACCATGGCAGAGAAGAAGAAGGTAAAAGCTGCCCCCAAGAAAACTCTGAAGGGCAGCAAGAAGCTGGGCGAAACAAAGCTGATGATACATCCCCCGACCCATTAGGCCTGGATACTGCCGCCTGGGCGCGAGAGACCTGCTCTTGCGCCCAGCGGTGGTCTGTTATGCTGTCGCATTGCGCCGGGAGCAATCACCAGATGAGGCTGCGTACCCCTCGCCACCCCGCGCGTAGCGCCCGTATGGCCACCGGATAGCGCTTCCCATAGATCCGCGCCGTTCCGGTCATTCCTTCCTTTAGCCCGCCGTTAGGATTGGGGAATTCCATTACAACCTCGAAAAAGTTGGTCAGTTCCTGACCCTTGCGTTCAACCTTGTTGGGCTCTGCCAGGGGGCGTTCGGAAGAGGCGGCCGGCATGATCTGGCGAATCGTTCCCGAAAAGGTCTGGAAGGGATAGCTTCGGAGTTTCAGCCCGACCGCCGCACCCTGGTGCACATCCTCAAGTTCCCAGTCCCGCACCAGCACTCGCGCGCGCATAGCCTGGCGGTCCACAAGAAGAGCCAGCGGCTCCCCTTCAGTCAAGTATTCGCCCACCCGCTGCTCGATTTGTGGGGTGGCGATTACCCCCGTGAAAGGGGCGCGCAGGACCAACTGTTCGCGCTTCCGGTCGGCTTCCGCCTTTTCGGCTCCCAGACGCTGGATTTCCTGGAGGTATCTCTCGCTGGCGCCGAAATCCGAGCGGGCCAAGGCTGCCCGCTGGGAGCTTTCGGCTAAACTCAACTGACTGGCAACTATCTCGGCCTGGGCTTCAATCTCTGGGTTGTGTAGCACGGCCAGCACTGAACCGGTCGGGACGGTCTCACCTTCCCGGACGGTTACCTCGCGGACCAAACCCGAGACCGGGGTCTTCACCTCCAGCCTCCTTTGAGGTTCCAGCAAAAAATCCGACGTTGTCTTGACCGCCGTGGGCGGAAGGAAGAGCACAAGAAGCGCCGCGGCCCCTGCCACTGGTTGCCACCAAGTCATCCTCCATGCCATGAACTCCTCCTTGAGTTTTTGCAAGTGAGCCCGCACCGCAGTCTGCCATTGCCCGAGCCGCTTGCGGAATGCGAAGCACAGCACTCCAACGGTTGCGAGGTGCCCCCAGGCGCCTAGCCAGCCTATAAAGGCGTTGTCCACAAATCCCAGCAATAACAAGAGGATCAGCAGGGAGTAAAGCCCCGCCGAGAAACCGTACGCCAGAAAAATCCGCTGCTCCCTGCGGCTGGCCGGGGGCAGTTCGACTGCCTGACGAAGCACGCTGCGTCTTAACCAAGCCGCGGAATATGCAAACGATTGCTCACGAAGGTTATCAACCTGGAGGTACTGGCTCAGCACGTAGTAGCCGTCGATCTTGAGCAGCGGGTTGAGTTGAAAAAAGCCGATCACACCGCTCATCAGAGCGAACTGGTACGTCAGGTCGCCGGCCACGGAGCCCGGCGGCGATAAGGCCCAAACGAAGAGGGCAAAGCAGCACTGGAGCAGGGTGACCCATATCCCCGCAATGATCGTCCAAATGCGCTGCGAAGTCTTGGCGAAAACGTGCATGTCGGTGCAATCGGTGTAAAAGGACGGAGAGAAATACAAAAGCATGAAGCCCATGTGGTGCACTTCGCCGCCGAAGTGCTTGCAGGCCAGGCCGTGAGCGAACTCGTGAGGTCCGACGATGATAAACAACATCAGCCACATAACCAGGAGGTCATAGCCGCTCTTATGTCCAGGACCGTAGATCGCCAGGGCTTCCTGGCTGACGCGCGTGAAGTCACGGGCCACGATCACCCCGGCCAGGGCGAAGAGGCCGAGCGAGAAGAGGACAAACTGCTTCGTGAACATCCAGCCCAAATACCTGTCCAGGCGTTCCAGCGCCCGGTCGGGATCAAAGGCTGAAAAGTAGATGTAAAGCAGGCTGGCGTGGTTCACGCGCTCACGACGCTCGTCGCGGATCTTCTCCAAGATGCAGAGATTTTTTTGCGCAGCTCCGCGCTCCCAGAAGTTGGGATCCACGCCGTCCAGGTACTCGATCACGTCCTGTTCGCTCAGGTTCTGGTCCGAGTAGCGTTCGTTGAGCGCTTGCGCAACTTCGGCCGGAGCACGAGCGCCATTGCACAGCGAGAGCAGCTCCCAATCCAGCTCGCCCAGGCGATTGAAGGAGTCCGTCTCAGGGACTTTGACCACGAAGCTGGTTTCCCCGGCAAACGTCTGCTTGCCGACCTTCAGGTCGGTGCGCAGCTTGGGGCGCCGAAGGCCCTTCGCCACCACACCCGAGAGTTGAATACTGGTGGGACCGAAACGCATGGGGAACTCAGTCGAGAGTCAATAGTCGAAGGTCGAGGAGTTAGTCTAGAGTCGACAGTCCACAGTCGACAGCCAAAGGTCTAAGAGGAGGCGCCGTTGGGATCCTCACCCTCTCTCCAGGGAGACGGCTGTATTTACGACCAGGCAGTCAGTTTTGACTCTCGACTCTCGACTATCGACTGACTCCTTGACCCTCGACTCTCGACTTTAGACTCCAGATCACTCGCACCGCCATTCCCGGCCGCAGGTTTTCCAGATGGGGTCCCGTCAACTCTGCCGTAAGATCATAGCTGGCGCTGGCAGCATCCACGGTAGGGCTGACCAATTTCACATGCGCGTTATACTCGTGCGACTTGTCATCCGCCGGCACTACTTTCAACGGATACCCGGCTGTGGGCCGTGGGCCTGCCGACTCCGGCAGTAGAAACCGGACCTGGAGCGGGTAAAGCTCGCTTAAGCGAAAGCAAAGGTCATTTTTGATCATGTTCTGTCCAGCGCGGATAGCCCGCCGGACAATGTATCCGTCGAAGGGGGCCACTATTCGAGTCTTTTCCAGCTCGATCTCCAGCTCGTGAACTGCCGCTTTTTTTTGCTCGATGGCAGCCTTCCAGCTATCCAGATCGAAGCCTGCGCCGGTGGATTGAAACTCGGCTTCCTCCAGCGCCGCTTGACTGCTCAAACCGAACTTGCGCAACTCCTGCTGCCGTCGATAGGCAGCATCCTTGGCCTTTTTCTCAGCTTCCTGGTACTTGAAGTTATTTTCAGCCACCCTCTGGTCCAGGCGAGCTTTTTCCAAACTGGCAAGCAACTCGCGGTCGTCCAGGCGTGCGAGCACCGCTCCTTTCTTTACCCAACTGTCCTGGTCGTAGAAGAGCTCTTGCACAATCCCGTCGCGCTGGGCGAGCAAATCCACAGAGTGTTCGACCGACAATACACTTGCAATCTCCAGAGTGTCCGCAGCCGGCACGGAAGGCGGCTGGGCAGGAGCTTGGGTGACACTGGGCTGCGGCGATGCGGCAGGGGTTGCTTTTTGTTGAGACTGGTTCGCACACCCGGGAACACCCAGAATAGCAGCCAGGATTCCGAACAGGACCCAATCAGATCGTTTCATTGCTTCAGCCTCGCGGTAGTCGAGGAGTCGAGAAGTCGAGGAGTCGAGAGTTTGACCACTGACCTGCATCCGACTTTTCGACTCTTGGCCGCAGGAGAAATCGAAGATCGGGGATTTCACTTCTCGATTCTCGACTTCTCGACTCCTCGACTTCTTACGGTAGCAGTGCCCAGACCTTCCGCCATGCCCATTGCGTTGGGGCGCGCAGCAGCATGTAGCCCACCGGATACCACCCGCTGTGGAACCAGCCTCCCGCGCTGGTAATCTTCGCCTGACCCGCCATGCCATCGCGGGCTTTGACATCAGGATTGGGGAACAGGGCACGCGTTACGAAGAACTGCTCGCCCTCGGCAGAAATGGTCTGGGGGGAGACTCGCTCCACCGATCCCCGGAGCGTTAGGGTGGGATAGGCATTCAATTTGAGGGCCACGGGCGCGCCGGTTCGAATCAGGGATATATCGGTTTCTGGAACGTTCATTTCGACCGCCAAGTGGTCCTGATCCACGAGCTCACAGAAGGCGTCGCCCACCTTGAGCAGTTTCCCAATTTTCTCTTCCACCTTAGGTGTCACAACGACGCCCGGGATGGAGGCCCGGAGATGCGCCTTATCGACTTTTTCCTGATAGAGGGTGACCTCTGCCTGGTGGAGGTCCATGTTCAGCCGGGCTTGGCCGGCGCCGGCCCAATCCCTCTTTTCCTCCGCCTCGGCAAGCTGGCGGTGGGCAAGCGCGAGGTCGGTCAAGGCCCGTTCCAGCCGGATTCTGTCATCGCTGTCGTCCAGTCGGGCCAACTCGTCTCCGGCGTTTACTCTTTGCCCTTCCCGGACAGGTACTCCTTGGACAATGCCGCTGACCTCGGCGCTCACAATGCGGCGCTCGGCGGGGACCACGGTGGCGTTCGTCTGGATTCGGTACTTCCAGGGCACTACGATCAAAACCAGCGCAGCTATCCCAGCCTTCGATGCAATCTCGAGCCAGCGGCCGGCTGTGATCCCTTCCAGTTTGCGCTTGCTCTTGAGCACGGGCTGCCAAATGCTCAGCAGCGGCACGTCCTGGTAGAGCCGGGCATTGCGGATGGCCACAGTGATCTGGCTGGCAAGGATAGCGAGAACCTCCAGATGGCTTTCCGATAGGAATTCTGCGGTGTTGCTCAGGAGGGCCAGCACGCCCACGGTCCCCTGTTCATCGCGCAGAGGCATGGCGTAGAAGCCGCTCAGTCTCTGCTCTTCCATGTAGCGCACCAGCGCCGCGTTCGCTCCCTCCGGCTTAACTTTCCACCCCTCTTCAGTCTGGTCAGCCGAGACCGCCTCCGGTTGCTCAGCCACCCACGCCAGCAGTTCACGCAACTGCTCCATTTCGCGGGTCCGCGGTACCTCGGCTTCCCCCGAAACAGCACCCAGTATAAAGCGGTGGCGGTCATACAAACCGATGACGCACTGATCGAAGGGGACGACGGTGGCAGCTTCGTGAACCACCGTGGTGAGGACATGATCGAGATTGAGCGTGGAGGTTATTTCCTTGCTGATGGTGAGGAGGGCGTCCAGGGTGTGAACCTTTCGCTCCGCCTGCAACAGATTGGCATTGTTCAGGGCGTTGGAGGCCTGCTCGCACATGTTGGTGAGGTAAAACAGGTCATCCTCATCAAACGGCTTTCCATCTGATCGGTTGACGATTTCCACGACCCCCAACACCCGCTCTTCCTTCAGAAGAGGCGCGCACATCAGCGATTGGATTTGATACTTCTCGCTTGCCTGTACGCGGGCCTCAAGTCCCGGCTCATCCTGGGCGCTTGAGACCAGGCGAGCTTGGCCGGTCTGGGCCACGCCCCCAGCCATGCCCTCTCCAATTTGAAGGCGGCTACCCTTGTTGGTCGTCGGATCCTCACCCGCTTGCTGCGCGCAAAGCAGCTCGTTCGTTCCGGAATCCACCAGCCAGAAGTTGCAGGCCAGGGCGCCGAGGTTCCCTTGGATCTTCTCAGCCATAATGGGCAGTAGATCCTCAAGCTCCAGCGTAGAAGTGAAGGTGCTCGCCACATCGTAGAGCGCGGTCAATCGTTCAATCGTCTCCAGGCTCGACCACTTTTCCTGCTCGACGGCGCGCAAAGCATCCAGAACCCGGCCCGCCAGTCGGCAGGCTTCTTCAACGAAGCCTGCGTCATTGGCTGTAAATTCTCCCGTGCGCTTGTTCAATACCTCCAGGACGCCGGCCACGTCTGTAGAGGTCGGGATGGGTGCGTACAAGGCCGTTGCCACGCGCTCCCGGTCGCCTTCCGCGAGATGCGGGAACATCTCCGGCTCGATTTCCTCCTCGTCGAGCCGCCGCGCACGTGATTTTGCTAGCATCTCGGCCAGAATACCTTCGCTCGCCTGCCCCGGAGCAAACTCCAGCCGAAGTCCGGCCTCGAACCAGCGAGAGCGACAGAGCAATTCCCCACCCCTCTCCTGACGTAGCCAAACCATCGCCGCACGGGCCTCCAGATCTCGGCCAACATGCGTGACAAGCGTCTTCGCAAAACTGTCAATGCTGTTGCAGGAGTGAAATCCAACCGATAGTTCAAAAAGGGAGGACAACTGCTCCATAGAAAATGTTGCCGAGGGCGTTACCCTTGCGGCAGGGGCTAGTGAGCCGATACAGGATAAATTCCAAATGAATCGACTGGGAGGCTACCAAAAACCGGCGGGCGAGTCAAGCAATGTGGTTCGGCCATGTTTTCTCCACGTTTTTCTCACCTACTGCCTTGATTTGCTCAACAAGTCGGCGTAGTCTCAGGTGACGGTGTAAATCTCATGCTACGCTTTGAAAGCAGGGCATCAACCGCGAGGAATCCGTGACCATTAATATCAGAACAGTTGATCAGGTGACCATTCTTGACCTCAACGGCCCCTTTAAAGCAGGTGAAGCTGAGCAGGCCTTTCGAAACTCCGTCGGCGAGGCGCTCTCCGCCAGCGTCACGAGACTTGCCGTAAACCTTGCGGGCGTGTCTTTTCTCGATAGCTCCGGTGTCGGCGCACTGGTTCGCACTTTTTCGGCCCTGAAAGAAAGAGGGGGTGAATTCAGACTCTTTGGGGCCTCAAAACAGGCCGCTCAAACCCTCAGGATGGTTCGTCTGGACAAAGTCCTCGGACTGGCGGAAGATGAGACCGCTGCCCTCGCGAGTTTTTAGCCAGAGGCTGAAAAAAGTCATCCTCCTGTCATTACCTCGTCCCTACCTTCTTAGGACAGTGAGGTCAGCGTCCCGTCGCGCAGAATGCTTAGGTTTTTCACCAGAGTATCAATCCCAAACCGTCCGGAAACAATCTCGGGAATCGCTCCTTCGAGTTGAATGCGCACACTCGCGTCACGCATTTGAGCAGGGTGGCTTTCAGGGTAGGGCCAGCAACGGCAGGACGTATGATTGGAAGGCCTGGGACGGGACCCCGCATGGCTACGAGGGCCTGCTCGTGGACGGGTCCCGGCACTGCTGGCAGTGTTGTCGCGCTAATATGACGCACGGGCATATACGGTGAACAGCCTCCTTGGCAAAACTTAAGTGAAGAACATGGGGTCCAGGCAACAATCCACAGTTGAGCTAGTCCCCTGAAAGGGTGGAACAAAGGATGGGTTATCTACTTGTAATGGCCGCCGGCATTCTGCAAGGCGCCTTCATACTGCCGATGAAGTCTACCCAGAAGTGGGCCTGGGAGAACACTTGGTTCGTCTATGCCTCAACAGGCTTTCTGATTTGGCCCTGGCTATTCGTGCTCTTGACAATTCCTCATCCCGTCACCGTCTTGGCAACCACCAGCATGCGCTCTCTGGTTCTGGTTGAGGTGTTTGGGCTTGGATGGGGGATAGGGACTGTTACCTTTGGATTAGGTGTGAGTAGGTTGGGGATGGCCCTGGGATTCACTATCATCATCGGACTGGCGGCAACTGCCGGGGCGCTCATTCCCATGGTCGTGATGGCTCCCGAGAAGTTGGGCCAGCCACAAGGCTTACTGACGCTCGCCTCCCTCGCCCTAGTTCTGGTCGGTCTTACTCTCGGCTCCTGGGGCGGAAAGCTCCGGGAACCCGAACGGAACTCCACAGGCAATGACCCACGGAGTTCCTTCGCCGTCGGGCTTGCGATCTGTGTCGCGTCCGGACTTCTCTCTTCATGCGCGAACCTGGGCTTCACCTTCGGCGGAGAATATGTACGAAGGGCCATGGAGCTGGGCGCGGCAGAGTCAATGGCGGGCAACTCACTCTGGGCTCCACTCACCCTGCCGCTCTGTGTTTGCAATGCTGGTTACTGCGTATGGCTAATGAGAAAACGTAAGACCGGCGGGTTGCTACTTTTGAAAGGAACACGCCACTACTGGGCTCTGGCGGCTTTGATGGGCTTCATGTGGATCGGCGGATTCATTCTCTACGCGCCAGGTACCCGGCGGTTGGGTTCTTTGGGGACCTCGGTGGGATGGGCCGTCATGATGTCCACGATGGTCATTACCGCAAACATCCTGGGGTTCATAACGGGAGAGTGGAAGGGCGCGAGCCGCAAGGCATACACCTTGGCCGTGGGGGGCGTAGCAATTCTGATCCTGGCCATTGGTGTTGTGGGCTACGCAAATCAGTTGTGATTGGGACGTTCAGAAAACATTAGACCTTGCAAGGGTCGAATGCTCCCCCGGTCAGTCTCTTTTCTTTGCGCGGCGCGAGGAGACGCGCTCTACAGCGCTATAATGTGGTTTTTCCAATTCAGTGATTGATCGGAAATTGCAGCACCTATTACGAAGCTGGGGGCTCGAGCATGGTCTTCAGGGGGAAGGGAATGGTGAGACGTCTACTCAGTTTGCTCGCTCTACTCTTTTTGGCCGGGGCCGCAGTTGACGCGCAAGAGGCGAAGAAGCCTTTGACCATCGAGTTGGTCACCCACCCGCAAGGGCTAAGCACGATGGGCCTCTCCCGCTTGGAATGGCGTCCGGGGGGCAAGGAGATCAGCTACCTCAAGCGCCAGGGCTCCGGCAAGGGTGCTGTCCTCACCCTTTATCTCTATGAGATTGCGGGCGGCAAGGAGCGAGTTCTTCTTGGACCTCCCAACGACACGGTTGAAGGCGAGAAGCTTGACCTCTCTTCATATCAATGGTCCCCGGGCGGCGACGCGCTGCTACTCCAGGGTGAAAAGGATATCTGGCTTTACAACCTGGCGACCGGCCAGATGAAATCCCTTGTCAAGGACGCTATGCCGGTAGAGGACGCGACGTTTTCTCCCACGGGCGAGCGTGTGGCATTTGTGGAGCAGAACAACCTCTTGGCCCTCGACCTTAGGACGGGACTTCGTGAAAAGCTCACGGACGACGGCAACGAAAACGTGATGAACGGCAAACTCGATTGGGTTTACGAAGAGGAACTTGCCAATCGTGCCACCGGTCGGGCGTACGAGTGGTCGCCGGATGGGAAGAAGATTGCCTACCTTCGCCTGGACGACGCCCCCGTGCCTCGATACCCGCTGACACATTACTTGTCCAACCACGTGGAACTTAGCGAGGAGCGGTTCCCTCAGTCGGGTGACCCGAATCCCATTCCTTCTCTCCATGTCGTTTCCGTGGAAGGCAGCGAGCACCAGAGCTGGACGTCGACCGCGGCGAAATCCGTCGAATACTTCGGTCCCTCGTTTTCCTGGACGCCTGACTCGAAGGCGGTCGCGTTCCTCACGCTCGACCGCGCCCAGGACGAGTTGGACGTCCATCTCTGGGATGCTGCCGCAGGCGCCCATCGCCTTCTGCTCACAGAAAAGGATGCGTACTGGATCAATTCGCTCGAGCCGCCGCACTTCCTCGGCGACAACCAGCGGTTCCTCTGGCTCTCGGAGCGAGACGGCTGGTTGCACCTCTATCTCTATGGCCGCGATGGAAAGCTGCAGAAACAGCTTAGCCACGGCAACTGGATGATCGATCGTCCCTTTTTCCAAGACCTCCCCATCATCGGCTTGGACGAAAAGGGCGGCTGGGCCTACTTCGCGGCCACCAACCCGGACCCACGCGAGCGCCAGCTCTACCGCGTGAGGCTGGATGGCAGCGGTTTGGAGCGCCTCTCGCAGCAGCCCGGAGTCCACGGGCTGAACCTCTCGCCGGATGGCCAGTTTCTGCTCGACAACTTTTCCTCACTCCATGACCCGCCGGAAACCCGGCTGCTCAAGGCGGATGGGTCGCTCCTCACCACGCTGAGCAAGCAGACGCCCCATCTCGATGATTACGCGCTGGGCAGGACGGAATTAGTAGAAGTGAAAGCCCCAGACGGCGCCACGCTCTACGCGCGCCTGGTGAAGCCCCCGGACTTTGACCCGGCGAGGAAGTATCCGGTCATCATCGAAGTGTACGGCGGCCCCCACATTCAACTTATCCAGAACCGCTGGGGCCTGACTTCCCTCAGTGACCATCTCTTCGCGGAACAGGGCTTCATCCTGTGGTCGCTCGATAATCGCGGCGCGTGGGGGCGAGGACACGCTTGGGAATCAAGGGTGTTTAAGGACTTGGGGCACTACGAGCTTGAAGACCAGCTTGCCGGCGTCGCCTACCTGAAGTCTCTCCCTTATGTCGACCCTATGCGGATCGGCATTACCGGGTGGTCCTACGGCGGCTATATGACGCTCTATGCGCTAACTCACGCACCTGACGTGTTCAAGTGCGGCGCGGCGGGTGGTCCCGTCACCGACTGGAAGTTCTACGACAGCATATACACCGAGCGCTACATGCGCACGCCCCAGGAAAATCCGGACGGGTACAAGACTTCCTCCCCGCTCGAGGCCGCCGATAAGCTGAAAGCCAAAGTGCTGCTGATCCAGGGCACCGACGACGACAACGTCCACATGCAGAACACCCTGAACTTCGTAGAAGCTCTAGTCAAGGCGCACACACTCTTCGATCTCTACCTCCAGCCGGGAGAAAAGCACGGATTCGCTAGCGAGGCAGCGAGGTTCTACCTCACCCAGCGCTTGCTGGGATTCTTCAAGCAGAACCTCTAAAGAGGCGTTGCCTCAGCCCGACGAGTCATGCCTCGTTAGGAATCGGAAGCGCGGTCCCGCAGGGCGGGACCCGCCGCCGGAGTTTGCGCGCGGAGCCAGAGAGGCGCGGCATTAGCCGCTGAAGCCGCATGTTCGCTATTGGCATTGGCCAGTGCTTCACGGCTGAAGCCGCTTTCTGACGGGCGCGCCATGGGAAGAGGCGCGGTCTGTATGTGGCCTGTCTTCGGCACGGTGACGGTGTCGTTTGCGGCAGCCGTCCCGCTCAACGGCAGCGACGCGGGATTGATCGTGCACGTCGCCCCACTAGCCGCGCCGCCCCGAATCTGCCAAGGAAACCTCCCGACGCGGTCGCTATTCTGTGCGGGACGCAGCCCAGATGATCAAGATCACCATAAGGACGCCGATTCCAGCCAGCCCGTAAATCAAACCCCTGCTAAATTTCTTCCCCGTCGTCTCACCCTCGATCTTTTTTAGGGTCTTTACTTCTGTAAAGGTAATCTTCTGCGTCTCAACCTTGTTTCCTTGCGCTGTCTGCAGACTGAAGCCCTCGTTTGTGACCTCCCCGAGCCTCCCCCTGAGTGTTTGCTTGTTCATGAGGCGTACTTCAATCATTGTTCCGGGTGGAATTTCCATAATGCGCTCCTGCACAGTCGCTTTCTTGGTTGTTTCCTGTGGCAAGGAAGCGCCTGTGGCAGAGGCTCCGACTCTGGCCTCTAAAAGCGAATTGCCGAACAGAACTGATATCAGAATCAGTAGGATCGTGTCTCTCAAAGCAGCACCTCCAAGTGCTAAGCTGAAATTTCTTCCTCGAATTATGACAAGCCTCCCTTCGGGATCCCGCGGGGAAAAGATTTCCGACGGCGATGCATTTTGTTCTTGCTTCGCAGGTGGCGCAGACACGCCGGGGTTTGACATGTTTGCGGTCGGGAAGGGGACTCCATTTGTAGGACCCCCGCCGGCGCCCCGCGGCTCTGGACGTACCACCACTCGCGGGCATCCAGAAGCGATCTCTTCCCGACAGAGCCGGGACAGGCCGCCACCCGGGAGCGCCATCATCCCGTGCCGAAGACAATACCAACCCGAGAGCCAACCAAGTGCACGGCCTCTCCGGTCTCGGGTGAAAAGACATGATGGCGGAATTCGAATCGCAGGCCGAACCGTCGTCGCACCCAGTAATTCATTCCGCCACCGTAGTGAATCGCTACTGCCCCGCCGTTGCCGGCAAGCAGAGAGAATCCGCCGTCCACGAAAGGATCGAATTTGCGCTTCGAATCCCTGGAGATGAAATGAAAGGCGGGCGTCACCGAAGCCAGGCCGGTCGTAATGGCGTATTGGTTTGTGACCGGCTTGAGAACCCCTATTTCACCCCCCAGGGCGAACCGGTCGGTGAGGCGGCCCTCGCCTCCTCCTCCCGCATGGACGAAGTCCCCGTTCCAGCGTGTGAAGGCGCTCTTCGGCACGACCACCGGTCCGCCAAACGCGTAAACATAGCCGCTTGACATCTGTGCAGCGGCTGGGAAAGAAGCGAGTACCATAATCAGCAATCCAAGGATTGCCTTGACCATCGCATTCCCCTTTCAACTCAGGCTCATTTTCTGGGCTTCGTCGCGGCGCGGTAGACGTCGTGCCAGCCGCCCGTGGGCAACACAGCTCCCAGGCCAGTTCCTACTGCCGCACCCACAAACCCTGCCAACGCGGCACTCGTAGCATTGATGCAAGATCCCTGCGCACATTTCCCTTGACCCAGTTCAGGGGAAGCAACGCCGACAACGACCCCGGCGCCGGCACCGACCGCGAGGCCGATCAGTGCGTTCCGGCCGCGGTGGGTGTTGCCTCGCGTGGAGACCCGCAGAACGTTTTTCCGCTCAAATGTCTGGCTATCCTTCCCGACGCGGAGCACGATCCCATCATCGCTCACGCTTTGAAACTGGCCGCTGTAAGACTTAGCGTCGTTCAGCACGATCCGGATCTGCTCGCCCGGCGCCAGTTGTTTGAGGTTGTCCCAGTTATTCTGTGAAGATTGAGCCAAGCCGGATCCTTGGACCATAAGCAGAAGCAGCACGGCAACTACCCATTTCAAGCTCCAACTTGTTCGTCTTAACGTTTTATTTGCTGAGACCATGGAAGCCTCACTCTTGCTGTGTCGTTCACAGATGTGCCTAGCCACGGTCGATTCGCTCGATGAATCAACCGCGGGTTTGTGGTTGTAGCGGCGATGTCTTATCGCCGTTTCTTATTCGGTACAGGGGACGCCGCCGCTACTGAGGAAGCTACAGTTGCACGAAAACCAACCATGGCTACCGAATACGTAAAAAATGTCTTGGGCGGTTCGACATCTGTGGGTTGACAGGAGGTGCGCGCACACACTGCCCTTGTCCCAAAATGGGTAGTGGCAGCGGCTGCCCATGACGCGCACTTTCGAGACTTCCGCCGAGCCGCCAATCTATGACTGCGGGTCAGGGGATATCAATGCCCTGGAGGTCCCCTTTTTGTCCTATTCAAGTTAGTCCCCTGGAGGTCCGTTCGGAGTAACTGACCACCTGGCACACGCCCCGATCGCAGCAGCTTCGGAAACGGCAGATAGGCGCTTCCGGCTGTAGCTAGGAGCCGCGCATCTCCCGGCGTTCCCCTCGAGTTCTCCTGAACCCTTCCTATTTTCGCATTCCCCAAAAAAGGACTTGACA
>JBEKIZ010000047.1:0-41419 GCA_050011515.1 Terriglobia bacterium
ATCCCGGTCACTTCAAGCACGATAGGAGGGCCAGCGTCGCTTCGCTCCGAAGACGCCCGGGATGACATCGGAATCACTGCCCGGGATCAAACCGGAATCAGTGCCCACCTTCATCGGAATCAGCAAGCGAGCCTGTGCGATCAAAAGGAACCAGTTTTTGGCGCCGTCCTGACCCCGCTTTGCGTGTCGGAGTCGCTCCAGGGCAGTTTCACGGTGCGAATGGGCTGCTTCCTCAGACTTATCCCTCCAATGCTTCGTCATCGACAATCAGGATCCTTCCCGACAGACGACCCTCCTCGCGGAGCGAGCAAGCATATCTTCCAGGAGGAACAGGCACAATTCTGCGTGTCGAGACGTGTTAAAAAGAACTCGGTTTTTCACAACGCACCTCGCTCGATCTTGCAGATTCGAGCTCCGGGCTTGCGTCCACACCTGGGGTGGCAAGACCTCTGCCAAACCTACGAAACTGTTAAATCTTTCTATCTGCTTGATGAAAGGAGGGTTAGGCAGGGCATTCGTCTGGGTGCCGGAAGGCCAAACTGGTTGTTCTGGCCGATTTCAGCCAATGAAGTGACCGATTCCAGCCATCGTTAAGAGTGGTACAGATCCATTCTAAACCGGAATTTCCGATTTCAACTTTATCTTTGCGCAAAACCATACCCTCCTGGAGGATCACCGCCAAAAGCGGCTGTTCTCGACAACCATCGGCGGCGGTGCAACCACCGCTAAACTCGCCCATCAAGTAGTCGACCGTCGCCGCCAAAGCAAATCTTTGAAATTTGCAGGATTGGCCTCGGATTGGGCAGATCGGTCCTGCCTTGTCGCCTTGTTTACCGAAGATTCAGAGGGTCAATCGCGATTGTGATCGGATGACGGCACTCGGAAACTGTGCTGAGTGGGTATTTCGCTGGATTGGGGTTGCGGTAGGGACGATCATTGCTGATCGCCCCCCGCACAGATCCGTACGTGCGCTGCTAGCGCATACGGCTCCTACCTAGGATGCCTAGCGAGGAAGCGTTCTGTGGGATAAGGATGCAGAACACGTGGGACGGGAATCCAGCGATCCAGAAGCGGATTGAGCCGCTCCCAGGACATCCGCCTCTTCTGACTACGACGAACTAAGACCCGCCGCCATAGTAGCCGGAGCCGATGCCGAAACAAGCGTAGCCGAGTGAGGTTCCCCGGAATCGCATGGTATTGGTAGTAACCCAAGGTCACCCTCTGCAGCCACTCACCGACTTCCGAGGTGGGCGCGTGCATTTGGCGGCGCAGTTCTGCCTGGACTGCGTGCAGCTTTGCCACCAGCCGCTTCTTGGCCGTTTCCCGCCAGACGATGAAGGCCCCATTGCTCCGGCGCTTCCCGCAGTAATGCGTGAAACCCAGGAACGTGAAGGTCTCAGGTTTTCCCTCTCCACGTGTCTTCCGGTTCTGGGCGGCGAACCGCCCGAACTCAATCAGCCGCGTTTTGTCCGCATGTAATTCCAGACCGAACTTGGCCAGACGTTCCCGAAACCCCTCAAGAAAACGTTCGGCTTCCGCGCGGTTTTCGAAGCCCACCACAAGATCGTCAGCGTAGCGGACGACAATGACATCGCCCTTGGCTATTCTCTTGCGCCAAGCTTCCACCCAGAGATCGAAAACATAGTGCAGGTACACGTTGGCGAGCAGCGGCGAAACCACCGCCCCTTGTGGGGTACCTTGCTTGGTCTCCGACCACTGGCCTTCTTCCGAAATCCCTGCCTGCAACCATTTCTGGATGAGACGAAGAATCCGGCCATCGGCCACGCGGTGCTGGATGAACTTCAGGATCCACTCGTGGCTCATGTTGTCAAAGAAGCCCCGAATGTCCGCATCCAGCACCCAGTTCACTCGCTTCCGTTGTATACCCACGGTCAGCGCATCCAGCGCTTGATGCGGGCTGCGACCCGGCCTGAACCCGTAGGAAAAGCCTCGAAAGTCCACCTCGTAAATCTGGTTGAGGATGGTCACTACGGCCTGTTGAACAATCTTGTCCTCCAGCGCCGCAATGCCCAACGGACGTTGCCGCCCGTCGGCCTTCGGTATGTAGACTCTCCGCGAGGGCTGTGCCCGATACGCTCCACGGTGAACTCGGCTGTGAAGATCCATGAGCCGATCCTCCAGTCCGGTCTCATACTCCTGCCATGTGACGCCATCGACTCCCGGCGCAGCTTGCCGCTTCAATGCGAAGAAGCTGTCCCGAAGCAGACCCACTGTCAGATGGTGGAGCAGAGCGGTGAACCGTTCTTGCTTCCTTTCCTTGGCTGCTTCTCGCACACCGCGCAATCCCTGGGACACTCGTTCCCCGCTCTGCGTCGGGCTCGTGTTGGACTGAGCGATGTTCTCCTTGGTCCGCGCCCTTTCCTCCTCAACCTCCGCCGAAGGTTGCCCTTCTTTGTTCGGCTGGTTCATCGGTAATACGGCGCGGTCCGACCCCTCCAGAGCGTGCATGTCCGACGTTCGGCTTTGCACCTTCTCGGACCGGCCTCGATCTCCACTGGATCGAGGCACCCCAGAGGTCTCCCGGTTCTCGTGCATGTTGTTTCTCAGCGTGCGCAGGTTCTTCGACTACGCAGGGCCGGCTGACCACTCGCGTCTAGCGCAGCCAGCCGTGTTGCCTTCCCTCTATCATTACGAGGTCAGCACCCTGATCCGCGTTTTTCGAAGCTCAATAGCCCGGCCCACCGATACCCCTGTCTACGCTTCGGCCGACGCCTCGCGACGCCGTCCGTAAGACTCGGGGCCAAGATGGATTCGCTTTCTCCTTTCTTGTAGGACTCTTGCATTCCCAACAACATGCCGGTTTAATCCCGGCGCACAATGATAAACGCCCTTTGCGGATACCAAGGCGGTGCGTCCTGCAAGACTGTTGGAAAATGCCCTTCCTACCGCCAAACGCCCCCGAAGTCCGCATCTGGGAAGTTACCGTTGCTTGTATCACTTTGGACTACGACTAACCGGAGAAGGGGACACGGCGGTTCCTCTTGCCGATGCGATTACTCAGCCACGCCGTTTCAACTGACTCTCGCTGACGCCCAATTCCAACGCGCGCCGGAACCCAGCTGCGTAGCTTGATTTATTGCTGCTGGCGGCGCAGGTGCGGGTCCAACACAGGATTCGGCCTCAAGAGTCGCTTACCCATCAACTGGCCCGGCGCTTGGCTGAATTCCGGCGTGGGAAGGGCGTTTATCAGGCCGAATCCGTGGAATTAGCCAGACATCCTACCTTCCCAGTGCATTATCCAGGAGGAATCAGCAGGCGAACGTGGGCGCAAGATCTACGGTTTGGCGACTATAGGTCCGGGTGCCGGAAAACTAGTGGCTCAAACCGCGAAAGGAAAAGGAGGACTGAGTACGGAAGCATTGTACGGCATCTCTTTTTGGACGACCCACGGAGTCATTGGATACAAGGCGGTTTCGGATCGATAAGCTCAACGTCCAGCAGATGAGGTTGCTGACTTGTTTGCCATCCCCAATACACTTGCGTGGTGCTCACTCCCAAAATACTTTTGCACCCCTTGAAGATATTGGTTTACTTTGCTCTTCAAATCCGACAAGCGCTCCTCACCCTCTTGGGGTTCGAAGTCTTCTATGTGCTTCAGCAAGGTTCCCTTTTCGTGGGCCTCGAATATCTGGATAATTAGGGAATATCCGGCAGGAGAAGACACCGTTCGCCGGGTCACAAAAGTGAACACCTCTGGGATGATAACCTTTTCCGACTCAAGCTCCCATTTCCCGACCTTCATTTTGTACCTGGTCAGCCGTTCGCTGTTAAATGTGGTTTCGAATTCAATGCTTACGTCCGGCTGGCTTTTCTTTATAAAATCAACAACCGTCATCTCGGCAAACGCTTTTTCCCTGGAACAAGATAAAACGACTTCCTCATAGATTTTTGGCATGGTCCCTCCTTTTGCAGTTATCTATCCCCTTAAACGCCAAGTCCCTATACCACGTTAAGGTGTATCTTTCCACACTTTTGTCCAAAACGCCCAAAACAGAAGCCAAAGGCATCGCCAGCTGGCATTACAGAGTCGTCCAGAGCTATCGCTCCTGATTTGCACATACACGCTGAAAGCTCACGTTGGAATTCAAGAAATTAGCTTGGTGTCCAATCGCGGGGTTAGTTCTAGTCGGCGTGTTGACTAATCGCCGCGGACACCGCCACGGCCGGCACTTTGACGGCTTACCCGCACATCTGGCGACCCGGATCTCCCTGTTCAGCAAATCCCATAAATGCGGACAGGCGGTCGCCCACCCTTTAACTCGCCCACCTTGGGCCGGTTCGGATTCCGGGAGCGAAGGGCGTATCCGTGGAAGTACCCGCTGATCAAGTTTTTGAGTACTCTGTCATTCGGCAGAACTTCGGGTTGCCCCCGTGGATTCATCGATGAACACCAGGCGACTAACGAGGAGCTATTTCCTCGATCGCCGTTTGCAGGATCCGCCAAGCCACCCACAGACGCTGCTGCCTCACCTCCCGCCAACAACAATGGCAGCGGGTCGGCAGCAGGGTCCGGGTTCAACCGGCTCCGCAAGGGGTTCCCCGGCACGGCCCTTCGCCACGGCCAAGAAGCAAGCCATCGGCGAGGTGGTGGAATGGGCCAGTGGTGGCGCATTCAAGTACGGCGATGTCGCCCGCATGACGGAGGCCGATGCCCCGAAGCTGCGGGCGGCCACTGAGCTCATGGCGTCAACGCTCCCTGGCGCAACGCACTGACCACGGGTGCTTTTCTTCCCTCCGTCGACCTGCCTTTGACCCCTGCCTCAAATCCCACCACTTGCCTGGAGCGCTGGCTAGGCGCTGCATTTTGGAGCGGCGCGCGTTGCCAGCGCTCCAACCCGCCCTGTTTCGCCGGACGGTGCTTCGCATACCTTATTCGACACGAACGAATCGAACCGTTCCGGCGACTACGGGTCCGCTGGCGCGATTGGTCAGTCCGACGTCGACCGGATCGTGGAAGCGACCTAGAAGGTTCCACCTACCCTGCCCCTGGCTCTGATCAATGGGAATCGAAAGCGTTTCCCCCTTGAAGCGCACGTTCAAGTTTGCGTTGCTCGCGCGCTTCTGTCCTGGGTCGCTACCCCCTGTCTACCAGAGTGAAACCTCATAGTCTCCGCTCAACGCGTCCACCCGCCATAGGGCGGTGGCGGTGCCGGGACCTGGAGGAGCCCAGGCTTCTGACTCTTGAGAGCCTGGTGTGCCCTGAACCGTGCTCCAGAGTCGTCCAGTAAGCCATTCCTTCCGTTCTCGCCTAACCTTTCGTTTTCCCCCTTTAAGGGAGAACTGGGACTTAGCCGATAACCTAGTAGTGGGTCACTTTGAGTCGAGGCGCTTTGCGTCGGGAATTCGCCATTATGAGGATCAATCTAATCATTGTTACCTCTGCGTCAATTGGAGAGAACCGCAAATGGTGAGAAGGCGAGGTGATGTCGAATGATGGACTCAGGTTCAGGGCAGACAATGGACACCGCCTTTGCGGGTGCAATTGAGATCGAGTACAAAGCCGCCGACATCTACGGTCAATTCTCAAGACTCTTCTCACATGTGCAGGGACTTTCCGATTTCTGGCAGGGATTATCTAACGATGAGGTGCGGCATGCGACTACACTGCGGGCTGTCCGGGAATCGCTGGCTCCCGAACAGCTCCTAAACCCATGCGATAAGCAGGTCTGGGATAAGCTTATGCGAACGCAACAAATGCTCAAGAAGGATTTGGTAGGGGCCATCAACACGTTGGATGACGCCTACGAGGCGGCACACGATCTGGAGTTCTCTGAAGTCAATGTCATTTTCAAATTCCTAGCAGCAGAGGTCATTCCTTCTGATGAGCGAAAGCAATTCGTCCATTCCGAAATAACGCAGCATCAAAGCAAGCTCGTGGATTTTAGTTTGAATTTCGGAGACAAAGCCTGGAGAAAAGGCATCGGTGTTCAACGTACCGCAAGTGGTCAGATTGCCGCCTGAGAGAGACGTATGACCAGCGCACGCCCCTGCCTCGCCTTCGCTTCGCTCCGGTGATCGGGTGATAATTTCGTTCCCCCCTTGGAGGACCGCCTGTAAAAGCGGCTGTTCTCGACAACTTTCGGTGGTGTAACCACGGTTGAACTCCCCTATCAACTGGTCGAGCTTCGCCGCCAAAGCAAATCTTTGAAATTTGCAGGATTCGCCTCGGATTGGGCAGATCGGTCCTGCTTTGTCGCCTCGTGTTTACCGATGATGGGGCGGGGTTAATCCGAGATTCTGCACGGACGACGGGGCGCCCCGGAACAATCCCCCCTGGATTCGTCAGTTTTCCTTTAGTCACGGTTTCTAGACGCATGGTCGACTCGGAAAGTAGTCTCCAGTTGTCCGCAGAGGAAACCATTGGCTCGACCCACTGGAAGTGGCTGCCGCTCAACCAATTCCGGCGCTGCTAGGGATTCGGCCTGAAAAGTCGGCTTCCCGTCGGCCATCCTCCGACCAGTGACGCCGAACTCGGGCAGGGCCTCAAAAACTGAACGACCATCCCGATCCAACCCGCCCCGTTCCAGAGCCATGCAATAATTCGGCACCTACGGGACTCTCTTAAAGTCGATAAATCCGCGCTCCACATCGGTGTGGACCAATTGCACGCGGAGCTGGTGGCCCACGTCCATGCCCTCAAAACCGCTCGCCAGTCTTCCCTCCACGGGCGGATGCAGAAGGCGGACCCAGGTGCCTTTGACCGATGCGCCGGTGACCATGGCGTCAAACTGTTCTCCGATTCTTGATTGCAGCAGGATTGCCGCCGCGGACTTTGTGACCTGCCGTTCCACTTTTTTTGCCGCGTCTTCTTCTTCGGTGCAGTGTTGCGCGAGGTCGGCCAATTCGATATTTTCGTAAGGGCAGGCACTTCCCGCCATGGCCGCTTTCAGCAAGCGATGGGTGATCAGATCGGGGAATCGGCGATTGGGGGCAGTGGAGTGAGCATAATCCTTGACCGCCAAGCCGAAGTGCCCGGTGACATCGCCTCCCGGGAATTGCACGACGTATTCACCCGCCCCCAGGAGCTTAACCACGCTGGTGGACAGATCGGGAAAGCGGAGGGCATCAGCGGCTTTCGCCGACACCAGGAATTGTTCCAGGGCCTTGGCGTCGGGTTCCTGCGGCAGCTTTGAGCCCCGCTCTGCGGCAAGCTCGACGATCCGGTCCCAGCGTTTGGGCACGCGAACCACGCGCCGCAGCACAGGAAACTTCCTAGACACGAGGTATCGCGCGGCCACTCCGTTCGAGGCAATCATGAAGTCCTCAATAATGTCTTTGGCACGGTTCCTTTTATCGGCTGCCAGGTCCTTGAGTTCATCTCCGGCAAAGACCGGGCGCGCTTCGAGGGTTTCCAGATCCAGCGCACCCTGCAGGTGCCGGAGCGCCCTCAGCTTCTGGGCCACACGGTCCTGGAGTCGCAGGTTTTCATCCAGGCCGCTGACCGCGCCAATCGCCTGTGGCATCGGCCCGCTACTCTCCAGCCAGGCGGCAACGCTGTTGTATGCCAGCTTGGCAATGTTTCGCACCGTCGCTTCATAAATGTCCGAACTCTGCAGCGTTCCGTCCCCGGTGAAAATCATCTCCATGACGATGGCCAGGCGGTCAGACGCGGCGCTGAGCGAGGTAAGGTCCGTGGAGAGTTTCTCCGGCAGCATAGGAAACGTCTCAGCCACCGTGTAGACCGAGGTGGTGTTCTGCCGCGCATGATCGTCCAGTGCTGATTGCTTCTTCACCAACGCGTCTACGTCGGCAATGGCCACCAGAATCTTTACGGCTCCGCCCGGCAAAGCTTCAGCAACAGTAAGCTGGTCCAAGTCAAGCGAGTCATCGTTGTCAATGGAGCACCAGAGCAGGTTGCGGAGATCGCGCGTCGACCCATCCGTTCCGGTCGCTGGCCCGTGGATTCCCGCGAGCTCGGTGAGCGCCTGGGCCGGAAAATCTGGAACCAGTCCCTTTGCCACCATCGCCTGATGGGCAATTCGTTGCAGGATCGAGCGGTGTTGTTTATCGTTTCCGTCTATCATTCATGCCACCCTATCTGGAATGCCGTAGTCTAATCTTCAGCCTGAATAAAGCATTTTACCCGCCACCGCCCGCATTCGCCAAATCCTGCGAATCGGCCCTGCATTCACCACCCATGTCGGGACCGAGGATTTCTCATGGGGGGCGGTTATCCACCGCCTCATAGGCGAGACGGCTCAGCTGTTTGGGGTAGGGCGTCTCGGCCACGCTCCAAGGCTTCCTGAGCGTCTTAATGAAAAAGAAGCGCAGAGCGGCGAGCTTCTGCGTCACGGTGCTCGCATCCAGATTCCGTTCGCGGAACAGATACGCTTGGTATTCACGAATGTGCTGGGGGCGCAACTGGTCCGGAGAACGGTGGAAGTAACGAGCAAAATCCGCGACCGCACGCAGGTAACAGCGGATGGTACCGGGAGAGTAATTGCGACGCTGGAGTTCCTCCAGCATCATTTGACGTAGACGGGTCATAGGGAACCTCCTTATGACCCGACCATATCCTGATCAAGATACCCCTGCCCGGTTCCTCGCACGCGTAGCGTCCGCCGCACGGGCGGCTTCGTTCGAAGTCGCCTTCCCGCCGACTGGCTCACCGTTTGGGCTGGATTCAGGCGTGGATGGGCGTTTCACAGGCACAATCTGGGCCAGTCGCCAAATCCAACTCGGAGTGAGCTGGGGACTGAAGTGTAGCTTAGAAAAAGGCTACACAAATCTCAGAGGTGCTGAAGACGCACACTTCTATACCTTCCAAGAGAAGGATGGACCCTTGTATTAGTCGCGGGGGCAAGGATAGTTGAGATCAAGAAGCACTAGTCCTTGATTTTGGCAGGCCGAAACCCGTAAAGTAAGTAGCTAACAGTCAGCTATTGAGAAGGCACTGATTCATGGAATGCCCTCAGTGTCGACACATCAATCCCGCCGCAGCAACTCGATGCGAAAACTGTAACACGCCCTTTGACTTTGAGGGCATGACAGCGACGAGCGGAGTGACGGAAGTTTGGCCCATCCGCACACCCGCTGAGGGCGGAACGACCCTCGCTGGTGCCTCCCAGGCTCTGAAAGCAGGGCATGTTTTGGGGGGGCGATATGAGATTTTAGAACTGCTCGGGCAAGGTGGCATGGGCGCAGTTTACAAGGCGCGAGATCGCGAGGTCGACCGACTGGTTGCGCTGAAAGTGATTCGCCCTGAACTGGCGGGGGATCCAGACGTCTTACCGCGATTCAAGCAGGAATTGATCCTGGCGCGGCAGGTCACACATAAGAATGTGATTCGCATTTTTGACCTGGGAGAGGCCGAGGGGGCGAAGTTCATTTCCATGGAGTACATCGACGGCCGTGACCTGAAGAATATTCGTGCCGAGCGAGGGAAGCTCCAGCCAGAAGAAGCTGCAGAGATCATCGAGCAAGTTTGCCGCGCCTTGGATGCCGCGCACGCGGAAGGTGTGATCCACCGTGACCTCAAGCCCCAGAACATCATGGTGGACAAGCACGGTCGGGTTGTGGTCATGGATTTTGGAATCGCGCGCTCGAGGGAAATGCCCGGCCTGACGCAAACGGGCGTGTTGGTGGGTACCCCGGAATACATGTCGCCAGAGCAAGCCAGGGGCGAGGAAATCGATTCAAGGTCTGACCTGTTCTCACTTGGCATCATTTTCTACGGGTTGCTTACCGGCAAATCGCCTTATGAGGCCACAAGCTCCGTCGCTGCCCTGTTGAAGCGCACCCAGGAGCGAGCCGTCCCGCCGGTCAAGCTGGATCCTGCGATTCCGAAGTTCATGAATGACATCGTGGTCCGGTGCCTGGAGATTGACCCGCAGCGTCGCTATGCGAGCGCGCAGGAAATCTTGCGGGACCTCGAAGCCCGTCACGGCCCACGCAAGGGCGTTACTCCTCTTCACATGCCGCGATTCCGGATGGTGGAGGAGCTCCCGACGAAATGGATCGCGCCGGGGTTGGCCCTGATTATGCTTCTGCTCATCGGCCTTGTGTTCCGGGGAAAAATCTTTGCGCCGGCAGTCAAGCCGAAGCCCTCGGGGCCCACCATCTCGCTGGCCATTCTCCCCTTCCGCAACGCCTCCGGCGACCCATCGCTGGACTGGCTCGGATCGAGCCTTGCCGAATGGTTGAGTACGGACGTCGGAAACTCGTCTTATCTGCGGACAGTTTCTTCTGACCGGCTGCATCAAATCTTGCACGATCTGCGCATCACGGCGGACTCCACTCCGGATCCCGACACCCTGCGCCGCCTAGCGGAATTTAGCAACGCGGAGACCGTGGTCTGGGGACAATACGCGAAGCTGGGGGAACAGATTCGCATTGATGCCACCTTGCGCGACCTGAAAAGGGACCGTACTGCGACATTGAAGGCGGAGGCGCCCAACCAGGGCGCGCTGCCAGGAGCGGTGGATCGTCTGGCGCAAGCCATCCGGGAAAACCTGGCCCTATCCTCGTCGGAGATGAAAGAACTCCAGGCGCAGGCGTTCAAACCTACCTCGAAGTCGCTCCCGGCGCTGCGTGACTACAACGAGGGGCTTCAGCTCTTGCGTCAGGGAAAAAACCTGGAGGCACAAAAGCGGTTCGAGGTTGCCACCAAGGAAGATCCGGAGTTCGCCCTGGCTTATGCCAAGCTGGGCCTGACTTATGCCAACCTAGGCTATGACAACGAAGCCGAGCAAACGTCCCAAAAGGCCGTGGACCTGAGCGAAAGCTTGCCGCCGCAGGAAAAGTATCGGATCGTAGCCAGCCATGCGCAGGTCACGAAGGATTACCCAAAGGCCATCGAGGCTTACGAGAACATGGCCAAGGTCTTGCCGGACGACACCCAGGTCCAGTTCATTCTGGCTGGGCTCTACGAAGATACCAGCGCGTTCGACAAGGCGCGGGAGCGCTACACGCAAGTTCTGAAGGCAGACCCAAAGTACGTCGAAGGCCTCCTGGGGATGGGCCGCGTGGAAATCAAGAGCGGGAATCCGCAGGGCGGACTTGATTACCTGAATCGTGCGCTAACCCTTGCAATTCAACTCGACAACCTGGAGGAGAAAGCCACAGTTCTCTACGCGATCGGCGTCGCTTACAAGCTGCTAAACAGGCAGGATGAAGCTCTACGCAATTGCCAGGAGTCGCTGGGCATCAAGCGCCGCCTTGGCGACAAGCGGGGCATGGCGACCAGCCTGAACATGGTCGCCCAAATCCAGGAGCGCCTTGGCAAGCCGGATCAGGCCTTGAAGAGCTACGAGGAAGCACTGCAACTGCGGCGGGAGATTGGTGACAAGAAGGGTGTTGGCGATACTCTCATCGATCTGGGCACCTTCTATCACGACCGCGGCCAGCACGACCATGCGTTGAGCCTCTTCAAGGAGTCCCTTCAGATCCAGCGCGAGCTGGGAAACGAAAGCAACCAGGGACTGTGCTTGAACAATATCGGCAGCAGCTATTCCTTCAAAGGGCAATACGATGACGCCGCCACCTGTTTTCAGCAGGCTCTTCAGTTGCGCGAGAAGAGCAACTTCCCGAACGAAATTGCCGAGACCGTGCATAACCTGGCGGAGACCAACGCCAATATGGGTCAATACGACCAAGCCCTTGCTTACTACCTCCGTGCGCTAGAACTCTACCGAAGCGCGGGCGACAAGCGAGGTGCGGCCATCGAGTCGGCCAGCATGGGAACCCTCTTCGCCTACCAGGGGCGTTATGGCGCGGCCGTCAATGCCAAACAAGAAGCTCTCAAGACCTTTCGAGAGCTGGGCGACCGGAGCTCCTGGATGATCGAGATCCTGAGCGGCTACGGCGACGCGCTGGCTCAGGCAGGGCACGGGGAGGAATCTCAAAACAGTTTTGATGAAGCCATGAGCCTGTCCCGCGTGCTCAAAAACGATGCCTTGGTGGCCCAGATTTTGAATTATCAAGGCGACAGCTTCTTCTACCGAGGCAACTTCAAATCCGCGCGGAGCCTTTACGAACAGGCCATGAAAGTGGGTTCGCACACCACCGATCGTGGCAAGGTATTGATCTCCAAATTCAACCTTGCGAAAGCAGCCGTCAAGGAAGGGCGCTCCCAGGAGGCCATCGGGGCCTTGAAGGGGCTGGCCCAGGAAGCAGACACCCTTGGGTTGAAGTACCTCTCCGCAGAATGCTCCATTTACCTGGCCGAGGCGCTGGTGAACATCAAGGATTATTCGCACGCCCGGCAGGAGTTGGAACGGGCCGTGGCAAAGACCGAAAGATTAGGACTCCGAACACTAAGTGCCAAGGGTCATTACCTCCTGGCTACAGAGCTTCGCCTGACAGGCAAAGGCGCGGAAGCGGCGGGCCATTATCGCGAGGCAGTTCGCCTGCTGGAAGAAATCCGCAAGGAACCCGGAGCGGCCAACGTCCTGCAGCGGGCAGACCTCAACTCGATCTACCTGGACTCCAACCGCTGGTCCCAGAGCAACAAAGGCTAAGAAAACAGCCAGGCCAACGGCACCCGGCTCACCGTCCACGAACCGTTCGGCTGGCGCATACATGGCGCTCTCTGCCACGTGTGCGAACTTGACTAGAACAGTAGCCTCCCGGACCCTGCCGCGCCTCCGCTCGCTGCGGCGGCAACCGGGGAAGAGTGGGGGCACCCCCGCCTGTTTGTTTTTTCCGCACGCCTGGCGCCCCGAATCGTCCGCTCTATTTTCCCGTGCCCGAAAGCGATATATTCTGCGGGCTGTTTTGGGCGTTGTCCGTAATCACTACGCTCGCCGACCGCAAACCTTGAGTCGTGGGCTTAAATGTGACATTAACCGTGCAAAAGGCATTCGCCGCCAGTGAACCCGGACAGTTATTCGTTTGCATGAAATCGTGCAGGTCTGTGCCGGCGATCGCGATGCTGATGCTCATCAGCGCTGTAGCGCCCGTGTTCTTGAGCGTCACAGGTTTGGCCGTGCTGATCGTATTCACCTTCTGTGTACCGAAGCTCAAGCTCGTCGCACTCAGTTGGGCGTGAGGATTGATCACCGTGGCGCTAAGCGCGACCTTCTGCGGGCTGCCAGGAGCGTTATCCATGACCATCAGCGTGGCTGTTTGCTGAGTGTAGAAGGGCCCCGCGATGAAGCTTACGCTAATCGTGCAACTCTTTCCCGCAGCCAATGACTTCGGGCAGAGGTTAACCGCGATAAACTCTTTGGAATTTCCTCCGGACAGAATCGAAAGAAGAGGATCAGTGATCGTCATTGGCGCGTCCCCTTGGTTGGTCACCGTCACGTTCTTGGTGGTAATCGTGCCTAGATAGACCGTGCCGAAGTAAATGCTCGGTGACGAGACGCTGGCCACCGGCCCGGGCGTCACCGTGTAGGTCACCGTCTTATTGGCCGAGGGGCCGGAAGAGACGATCGCATTTACCGTGAAGGACTTGCTCCCCACCGATGAGGTGTCGATGTAACTCCCGTTGAGCACGTTACCGACGCACGAAACTACAGGAGGCGTGGGAGTGCAGGAATAGCTGGCCGCCTCCTGCGCGCCCAAGGGGTAAACTGCGCCATTCTGAGGTGTGGTGATGTTGATGGTGGGGGGCGAGCCGACGCTAGTGCCTAAATCGACGAACACGAAATCAGAAAGGCCGCAACAGGTATGTCCGGCGCCCGTGGGATCAATTCTCGTCTGGGAGAAGGCGGTGAAGTCGTTCTGCCAGGCGTTGGTGCCGGCGGGGGCCGTCAGGAATGCCGGGGTGCTAATGGGCGGCGCACCCGAAGGAGTGTTCCAACTGGTGTAGTGGGTGTAAGGGCCTGTAGTCTGGGGACATGTAACGGGATTGCCAGACGAATCCTGGCACGTGGCCCGAAAGAGGACTCCGAAGCCTCCGGTCTCATCGTAGGGGACAATTTTGGCCCCCTCGAAACCGGTTCCTTTAACCAGTGCATCCAGGTCAGCCTGCAATATCAAGAAAGGCTGTAGCACAAGATTCACAGAAGTAGTAGGTGGGATGGCAAGCGTGGGGTATGTCAGCTTATAGTTGAAGGCGTTCGGAGTGAACGGAGAGACTTCCCCAGTGAACTGATAAGGGTTAGTGCCGCCAGTCGCGATTAGCGGTTCCGCGATGGGGCTGTAGGTGTAGGTTGCGCTGGTGATCCCCGTGCCGCTGAGCGGGACCAACTGCGGGCTATCACTGGCGTTGTCGGCGATGGTTAACGTGCCGGCTCGCGTGCCGATCTGGCTGGGCGTGAACTGCACGTTGATCGTGCAGTAGGCCACCGGCGCCATGCTGGCGGGGCAATTGTTAGTTTCAGCGAAGTCGCTCGCGTTCGTTCCTGTAATCGTGATACCCAAATAGCTCAGGTTCGTCGTGCCGACGCTGGTCAGCGTCACTACTTGTGCGGCGCTCGTAGTGCCAAGCAGTTGATTACCGAATGAAAGCGAAGTCGGCGAGACGCTGGCCGCCGGGAAGATCAGGTTAGTCCCCGTGCCGGTGAGCGGGACAGCCTGCGGGCTATCACTCGCGTTGTCGGTGATGGTTAACGTGCCGGTTCGCGTGCCAATCAGGCTGGGCGTGAAGCTGACGCTAATCATGCAAGTGGAGCCAGGGTTGAGAGTCAAAGGGGAAATGGGACAGGTGCTGGTCTGGGCATAGTCGCCGCTCGCGACAATGCTGCTGATGATCAAATTCGCGCCACCCGAGTTCGTCACAGTTACTGTTTGCGCGGGGCTGGTGGTGTCCAAGAGCTGGACAATGAAAGAGAGACTCGTGGTGGAGAGGGTTACAACCGGAGCAAGTAAGACCTCGCGGATGCGGTTGTTGGCACTGTCGGCGATGAGCAGGTTGCCGGAGCTGCCTAGAGCAACGTCATAGGGATTATTCAGGCTGGCGCTAGTGGCCGGGCCGCCGTCCCCGGAAAAGCCCTGCGTGGCATTGCCGGCCATCGTCGTGATGATGCCGCTCTGCGCATCTACGCGGCGGATGCGGTTATCAAAAGTGTCCGCGACGAAAATGTTGCCGGGGCCATCCACGGCGATTCCGAACGGGGCATCAAAGCTGGCGCTCGTGGCGGCCCCGCCATCCCCGCTGTAACCGAAAGTGCCGTTCCCGGCGACGGTGGCTATGCTCCCAGGCTGGATCACCACGCCTGCGACTGTGATTGCGGTCGCTTGCGTGTTAACCACGCGGATGCGCCCGTTGCCTTCGTCGTTGATGAAAAGATTGCCGTAACTGTCGAAAGCCACCGCAAACGGACTATTCAAGGTCGCGCTGGTCGCGAGGCCGCCGTCGCCGCTAAAGCTGCCAGGGTTGGGATATGCCGGGCCGCTCCCGGCAATTGTGGTCATATTGCCGGTCGTGGCGTCCACGCGGCGAATGCGGTTGTTGTTGCGGTCGGCGATGAAGAGATTCCCCGCAGCGTCCACGGCAAGGCCGCGGGGACAAACTTCCACGCTCGTGGCCGTGCCGCTATCCACGTTATAGCCACAGGTGCCGGTGCCCGCCACTGTAGTAATGATGCCGGTGTCGGCGTCGACGCGCCGAATGCGGTTAGCAATGAATTCTTCCGAAATGAAGAGATTGCCGGAGCTGTCCACAGCTAGGCCAATCGGAGTAGCCAGGCCGGCGCTGGTCGCTGGCCCGCCGTCCCCGACGAAGCCGAGAACCGATGTGCCATTCCCCGCTACGGTCGTGATGATGCCGGTCGAAGCATCTACCCGGCGTACGCGGAAGTTATCCCCCTCGCCGACGAACGCGTTGCCGGAACCGTCCGTGGCCAGCGAGGCCGGACTCGCCAGGATGCCGCTGGTGGCTGGCCCGCCGTCCCCACCGCTTCCTCCCCCGGCCACCGTCGTGATGACGCCCGTGGTAGCATCTACGCGGCGAATACGGTTGTTAACGCTGTCAGGGATAAAGAGGTTGCCGCCGGCATCCACGGCGAGGCTCGCCGGCATCGCGGGGTAGCCGATGTACACGGAGGATAAATTGAGTGCGGCGCTGGTGGCGGAGCCGCCGTCGCCGCTGAAACCTTGTGTGCTGTTGCCCGCCACCGTAGTAATGATGCCCGTCGAGGCATCCACGCGGCGGATGACGTTATCGACAGAGTCCGAGATGAAGAGGTTCGCGGAAGCATCCAGGGCTACAGCAGAGGGAAAATACAGGCTGGCGCTGGTAGCGGGGCCGCCGTCACCAATTCCGCTCTCTGGGGAACCGCCCCCCGCGACCGTGGTGATGATGTGCGTCGAGGCGTCGACGCGGCGGATGACGTTGTCGTAGGTGTCGGCGATGAAAATGTTGCCGGAGCCGTCCACCGCCACGCTGATCGGGCTGCTCAAGCTGGCGCCGGTGGCCGGCCCGCCGTCGCCAATACCGCTGGCGGGCGTGCCGCCGCCAGCGACAGTTGTGATGTTGCCCGTGGCCGCATCGACGCGGCGGATGCGGTTGTTGCCATTGTCCGCGATGAAGAGATCGCCTGCGCGATCCACGGCGACCGCAGTAGGTGCACTCAAGCTAGCGCTGGTGGCGGGCCCACCATCGCCGCTGAACCCGCCGCCGATCCCGCCTGCGCCATTGCCCGCCACCGTCGTGATGATGCCGGTGGCGGCGTCCACACGGCGGATGCGGTTATTCAAAACGTCGGCGATAAACACGTTGCCGGCGGCGTCCACCGCGACACCTGCCTCAATGATGACGTAGATGCCGGATAGGTACAGGCCGGCGCTAGTGGCGGGGCCGCCGTCGCCGCTATAGGTTGCGGCGCCCGTCCCCGCCAGGACGCTCACGTTTCCAGACGTACCGACCTTGAGGACCTGGTTCAATGGCCATGCAACAACGTAAAGGTTTCCCGATGTGTCCACCGCGGCTCCGGTGGGGATAGGAATATACGCAGAACGCGCCGTGGGGCTATTGAGCCCGCCGCCAGCCAGCGTCGCGATGTTGCCTGGCGTGAGAATGTCTTGCACTGTGAGCGGGACAGCCACCGGACCGCCGGGCGCGCCGCTGATAATGAGCTGACCTGCCTCAGTCCCCACGTCAGTCGGCGCTACGCCCGTCGCCTTCTGCAAGGAGAGGACCGCCTCGTTTCCAGTCAGGAACAGCGTGTAGCCGCTGCCCCGCGAGAGGAATTTGACACGCGGGTCGGTCTGGCCTTGGTTTATCTCGAAGCTCAGCGGCAACTTGGCATAAGAGGCAGCAGATCGCTGCTTGACTTGGTCGACCGGACGCGCGTTCGCCCGCCTGGCTGCTGTGCCGATGTGAACGGGGAACACAAGCAATAAGAGCGGCACAATAATAGAAATCAAGAGACTCCAGAAACTTCTCTTGCTGGTCATGACTGACCTCCAATCACTTCGGTGGAAATGAAACCAACAAAGGGATCCATGTTGGCGGTCCCTTCGTCAACAAACCGCCACGCAGACACTTTCCGAGGACCCTCCTTGGTGTACGCAAGGAAACGAATAGAAATGAAGAGAGAAAAGTAGGAGAGGAGCCTTGCACTTTCATGGCTGCCTCGCGCAACGGCGAACACATCATCGGTCAGATGCGCAGCAGGAGCCTCAAATGGTTCGTCGTGCAATTGTTAGTTGAGACTATCCGCCCATAGACTAGTCTCGGAGGCCCGGAATGTCAAGAGAAACGGTGTGAAACGGTGTCAATACCTATTAAGGTACCTGTGCGTCGCCAGAACTTGGTCCGCTCCCAACGACCCCCTCCTGGCCGATCATCGCCAGCCACGGGTACAGATGGCCGTCCATACCAACGACCCCGTCTCTCCCCCCAAAAAGAATCCGCTAGGTTGCGTGACTTGCATACTGAAACGAGCTGCCACTCGGATAACTGTAGTCCCTATTCCATCAGTGATTTTCGCGAGATCGATTGCATCGCGATCGGATTGGGAATGAAAAGTCGGCTTCCCATCGACTATCCCAGCGCGTGGCAGGTTTCCGGCGTGGGAAGCGCGTTTTTCATTCCCAATCCAGCGAACTACCCACTCAGCATAGTTTCCGAGTCCGCCGTCGCTCGGGCAGGACTTCGGATTGCCCCTGCGGATTCGTCGAAAAGCACAAGGCGAAAAGGCAGGAGCTATTTCCCACAACCCCGTATCTCGGGAGTTTGCATGCGAATGGCACTTCAACGGTTTGCCGACTGTAGATCCGGGTGCCGGAAAACTAGTGGCTCAAACCGCGAAAGGAAAAGGAGGACTGAGTACGGAAGCATTGCACGGCATCTCTTTTTGGACGACCCACGGAGTCATTGGATACAAGGCGGTTTCGGGTCGATAAGCTCAACGTCCAGCAGGTGAGGTTGCTGACTTGTTTTCCATCCCCAATACACTTGCGTGGTGCTCACCCCCAAAATACTTTTGCACCCCTTGAAGATATTGGTTTACTTTGCTTTTCAAATCCGACAAGCGCTCCTCACCCTCTTGGGGTTCGAAGTCTTCTATGTGCCTCAGCAAGGTTCCCTTTTCGTGGGCCTCGAATATCTGGATAATTAGGGAATATCCGGCAGGAGAAGACACCGTTCGCTGGGTCACAAAAGTGAACACCTCTGGGATGATAACCTTTTCCGACTCAAGCTCCCATTTCCCGACCTTCATTTTGTACCTGGTCAGCCGTTCGCTGTTAAATGTGGTTTCGAATTCAATGCTTACGTCCGGCTGGCTTTTCTTTATAAAATCAACAACCGTCATCTCGGCAAACGCTTTTTCCCTGGAACAAGATAAAACGACTTCCTCATAGATTTTTGGCATGGTCCCTCCTTTTGCAGTTATCTATCCCCTTAAACGCCAAGTCCCTATACCACGTTAAGGTGTATCTTTCCACACTTTTGTCCAAAACGCCCAAAACAGAAGCCAAAGGCATCGCCAGCTGGCATTACAGAGTCGTCCAGAGCTATCGCTCCTGATTTGCACATATACGCTGAAAGCTCACGTTGGAATTCAAGAAATAAGCTTGGTGTCCAATCGCGGGGTTAGTTCTATAGTCGGCGTGTTGACTAATCGCCGCGGACACCGCCACGGCCGGCACACGGCCTACCCGTAGAACTGCGTCCCCTGACTCCCCCGAAGTCCGCATCTGGGAAGTTACCGTTGCTTGTATCACTTTGGACTACGACTAACCGGAGAAGGGGACGCGGCGGTTCCTCTTTGCCGATGCGATTACTCAGCCACGCCGTTTCAACTGACTCTCGCTGACGCCCAATTCCAACGCGCGCCGGAACCCAGCTGCGTAGCTTGATTTATTGCTGCTGGCGGCGCAGGTGCGGGTCCAACACAGGATTCGGCCTCAAGAGTCGCTTACCCATCAACTGGCCCGGCGCTTGGCTGAATTCCGGCGTGGGAAGGGCGTTTCACAGGCACAATCTCGCAGAGGTGGTCAGAAGGGCTGTGCTCCCTTGTAGCCGCGTATGCCAGTCGATTCGGCAACTCCGTATGTAAGGAACGGAATCGGATCGGGGGCGCATGTAAGAAATGGGGGAGCCAATGACGGAGAGCGACCTTGCGGCGGGAAATTCATGCGGCGCAGGAGGTCCTGGAAGCGAGGGCCGGAACGCGGAGATTATTTCAACTTTGCGTACTCCACCTTGGCTTCCTTCAGGATGGGGATGTCGGGGTCGGCGTCTTTCCAGCGCGTGAGGAAATCCTGATAGGTCGTCCCGGCTTTGGCGGTGTCGCCCTGCATGGCGTAAGCGCGTGCCAGTCCCAGGCGCTCGACTTACGATGGGACTCCCCCTATCCTTTAACATCGCTTTGCGGGTGATTGTTGCCAGCAGGGTCAGCGTGTGCTAACTTGCCAGGCATGAATCAGCAAACCAAATCCCCCACGGCCAAGCCTGGAGACCGTTACCCCTTCTGCAGCGAAGGGGCGCTCGTGCCCTCGCCATCGGGGCTGAATTTGCTATGCGGCACGTGCAGCAGAATCACCGTGCTGCCCCAGCCGTACAGGCCGGATGGCCGGACCGACGCCGCTAGGCATAGGCGGATTCCCGGCAGGCACAAAAAGCGCTTTTGAAACTGAAAAATCACCCCACCGCTGCGCCCCCGGACTTTGCGCACGAAGGCGATTCCAGCTTAGGTTTTAAGCTCCCGGTGTAGCAGGGTGTAGCAGGGTGGTTCCAGGCTGCTGCGTGTCAATGGACCAAGCTAGCGAGGCATTGCAAGCGCTGGTGTGACCCTGCGGCCCCGCCCAGAATCCCCATCACCCAAGACCGCACATCCTGCTTCACCCCCGACCACACGGCCTCGCCCGCCCAACCCGTGGCCCCGTCTACCGGAGCCTGCGCCGTGCCAGGGACTCAGCCACGGTCTTGGCCAGAAGCTCGCTTACTCTACGGATGCAATGCCGCATGTGTCGGTCCCATGACGTAGTGCCTGTGACCCGCGAGTCCAACGAATAGACATCCGAGCGAGCGTCGAGTTCATCGCTCCTCATGCCATAAGCCTGCTCGGAGGACATATAAGCGGGCGTCCCGAGTACCATGCCGGTCTGCGTGTGCATGGGGGATTCCCGCAGCTTGGCAATGCCGAAATCCACCACCTTGACGACCAGCTCGCCTTCGTCACTGTGCGTCAGGAAGAGATTGTCCGGCTTGAGGTCCCGGTGAATGATGCCCAGCCTGTGGGCGGCGCTCAGCCCCCTCGCCGCCTGCTGGAGGATTTCCATGACTTCGGTGACGGGAAGCGCCCCCCGCTGCTTGATGACCTCACGGAGCGATTCGCCCTCCAGGAACTCCATGGCGATGTAGGGCGTGCCGTCATCGGCCTGCCCGGATTCGTGAATGGTGACGACGTTCTGGTGGTGGATGCGGCCCGTGGAACCCGCCTCGTTCTGGAAGCGCAGCAGGAACTCCGGGTCGTCGAGGAGCTTGCGGTTCAGGACCTTGAGCGCCACGGGGCGGTTTCCCACGCCAAGCTGCTCGGCGAGGAAGACCGTGCCCATCGCCCCCGCGCCCAGGCGGCGGACAATGCGGAAACGGCCGGACAGGCCGGCGGCAAGCTGCGCCTCGGTTTCCGTGGCTTGGGCGGCAAGGCGAGCCCCGTCGCGAGGACAGAGGGAAAAATCGTCCGGATAAGTCTTCTGGCATGTGGGGCAGATTTTCATGAGCGCCAGCAAAACTCTCCTGCGGCACGGATTCTAGCAGAAGTTTTGCCGCAATGGGAAACCGGCGGTGAGGGAGGCGGGGGAAGGAAAAGTTTCGGAGGAATCGGGCGGAAAAACGGCAGCTTCGGGCCTTGGAATTCCGGGTGAGACGGAACTTACTCCTTCGGCGGTCGCTTGAGGCCAGCACTGAAAACTCGACTGAACCTTCCATTCAGGGGCGGTCGGGTGTATGTTGCCGGTTGGCCGGAAAATCATGGAAACTCCCGCTCACACCAAGGCGTGAGCAAGCGGGCCTGCTCTGGCAAGGGGGGGATATGCAAAGAGGGGTCACGACAATCTACTATTCATTCATTCGATACCTGAAAAGGAATCGGTCGAAGTTTGCCTTTCTTCAGGTCGCTGGCCGCATGGAGGATGTGCTGGTCAAGGAGTTCGCGTACCACATTTGGCGTGAATCGAAAGGGAGTCGGTATCCCATGACAAACGTTGGTAACGAACAGGAGCAGAAATTCGACATCGTCATTTTGCGAGGCAGACTAGGCGAAACAAAGGAGAAATCCGAATCGTCCTGTGAAATCTGCTCGCTTATCGAAGCGAAATACCTCCAGAGAAGGCATAGGGCGTGGGAGTTCAATGCCAACGACGAGACAAGACCTTCCTTGAAGGGGCTCCGGCGTCAGTTGGGGGAGTTCAGGTCAGGTAAGCACTATGGGTTTCGGGTCAAGCTTCAGGCGCGGAACAGAGACGTGTATGGACTGGTAATGGCTTCCTACGTTTCGCCTAGGCCCAATGGTGGGCCCAAACGTGAAAGCGAAAAGGAAGGTCTTTTCAAAGATGCCTTAAACTCTGCAAGTGGATTTCGATACCACGACCTTCCCACGCCGCGCTTTGATAGGGTCTACGATGACATTAAGGTCAGCCTTTTGGAGGGCAAGCGTTATTGCACTCTGAGGGCAGGTCTTTGGAAGCTCACCTAGCGAAATAGCCGTTGAGCTTAGTCGCCACTTTTCATACAGGAAGGGAGGGGACACCGCTTTCCGCTGAATCAAAAGGGACCCCGGCCAGCTTAAGGGCGCACATCGAAAACATAGGGCGGAAATCTCTCGTTGTCGCACCAATGAACCACGCTGACGGCGAGCGGCCCACACCGCTAGCGATGCGGGGCAATCATTTTGCTGCCCTTGGCGAGTTTATTGCTTCTTCCCAGCCTTGTTCCAAGTCGAAGGTCTGATTTCTTCTCCAGCGGCTGCTGGCCGAGACTTGAACGCTCGCTCTCTGGACGAGCAAACCAAAGATGCTTTTCGTGTCTCATGGCATAAGTCTACCACCCGAGGCAGCGGGAATAAACGCCGGACCGTGAGCCATGCCTTTGCTTGATATCATCGGCCTGCTTGGAATGCTCCAGGTGTGCCTCGGCCAGCGTTCGCCAGGCGAGTCGGACGACCGGGCAATCCGGGAGATTGAAGGGTGGATTCTGCACCGACACGACCCTGGTCATTCCGCCCATAATGACCCAACACCATCCTTTGTTGTCATCCTAAGGCAGATGAGCCTGCTGGCCGATTTTTTGTTGAAGCGCCGTGCGCAATGCGATAGCATCACGGGCAAATGGACAAGGCCGCAACGCTCGAACACATCCAAAAACGTCAGAGGCAATGGGCCGATGGCCGTGGGATTCAGTACAATCAGGCAAATGGCCCGGTGCTCAATCTTGCCGACAATCTTTTCTCGGCGCTGAACCCCGCGACTGCCTCTGAGTTCAAGGCGGCTGACGGCAGCGAGCTTGGAACGGCTGGCAGCGCCACGAAGATGTCATCGTTGCATTCGTCATCTGCGTTGGTTTGCAATGTGTTCGACTACTGGCGCGGTCGGGAATTGGCTCCGCTCCTTCGGGCGTGCGGAATCCAGGACAGCCTTGACGACCTGCGATTTGAACAGAGGTTCCCGACCGGGCTTCGCGGCAAGCCTCCTAACCTCGACCTGCTGCTGTCCCGCAACGGGAAGAGCCCAGCCACGGCAATTGAGGGCAAGTTTACTGAGCCATTTCAGCCCCGCGACCACGGGGGCTTTTCGTTCTCGTATTTCCGGAGCAAGGGACTGTGGGCGGGCCTTGAGCGGTGCCGGGCATTGGCTGAGGCCGTCAACGCTCAACCCGATTTCCACTACCTTGGCGTTGCCCAGCTATTGAAGCACGTCCTTGGATTGCATCGCAAATTCACCGCAGACGGATTCGAGCTTCTGTACTTGTGGTATGACGTTCCCGGCAGCGCCGCTGCCAACGAACACAGGTCAGAGGTTGAGAGGTTCTCGCAGGCAATCTCGCCTGAGGTCCGATTCAGGAGCATGACGTACCAGGCATTGTTTAAGTCTTTGGTTCCGTGCGTGCAAGGAACCAGCTACGCCGCCTACCTCCGCTCCCGCTACTTCCCCGAGGCCAGCCGGGCTTCATGAGGCTCAGGCCGCCGCGACACCCGCATCGCTGAAGGCTCGATTCTTGGCCGGGAGTCCTAGCGATGCCATTGCCGTTCACCGTTCCGCAGGCTTCCTAGGAGCTGCCTTCAACACCTCAGCTTGACTTGGGAGGTATATTGTCCGTGATGGACTCCCCACGCACCGACCCTGAACTCCGAGACTGGCTCCGCTGGGCATCCGAAAGCGGCAGCACGCCGATGTTTGTCCGCAGGGTTATAATCCGCACCGGCCAGCGGATGGGTCGTTCACGCCGGGAGAAGGAGCTTCCGTGGTTGACAATTCCGATTTGTGGCTAAAGCAGGCAGAGGCAATGCTTCAGAAGAAAGGAGGGGGCGTGCCTGGGGCGGGGTCCGAAGCCGTCCAGTTTACAATATCGATGATGACGGCACTCTACGGCCCGGAAAGCCCTCAGCTAAAACAATTTCGAGCCGGTTGCGAGGGAATTGCAAAGGCAGGGCACCACCCGACGAGCACGGACCGATTTTATTGGCAGCACGCTATTGGTGCAATTCGGAATACGATGACGGAACTCGAAGCTGGGCTAATTGTCAGGGTGAGAGTGGCTGTTGCGGGTGAAATCCTGGAGGAATTGGTCCGTCTAGCAAAGGAGGTCATGACTGACCGGACAGAAGAAGCCAAGAATGCGGGTGCCGTCTTGATTGCAGCGGCATTTGAAGGCCTCTTGCGAAGAATGGGCGAGGAGTTTGCGGGTGTTACGACTCGTCCGAATTTGGGGGAAGTAATCACTGCACTGAAGAGCGCCAGCATTCTCAAAGGCGGTCAAGTCGGTACTGCTCAGAGCTATCTGCAATTTCGGAACGATAGCTTGCACGCAGAGGTGGGGATCGAGGTGGCGCCGCCGTTAAATCCGCCGCCATAGATCCAGACCAGCACGGGGATGCGGTCGGAGGCGGACCGCGCTGGCGTCCAGACGTTCAGATAGAGGCAGTCCTCGCTCATCGCGGGTGTCTCGCCCCCGTTCGGCGGGGGGCCGAAGCCGCCCTGCGCGCATTGCGGCGCGAACTTGTCGGCGGTACGCACGCCCGCCCACTTCGCGGCCGGCTGCGGCGCGCGCCAGCGCAGATCGCCGATGGGCGGGGCGGCGAACGGGATGCCGCGGTAGACGGTGAGTCCATCTTCTTTGGTGCCTTGCAGGACACCCTGCTCAACCTTCGCGGTGGTGCTCGCGGACACGCTCATCCACGGCGCTGCCGCGACGACGACGGCCAGCCAAATCGCCTTCATCTTTGATACTCCTTCCTCTTTTGTAGGTATTTCACGGCGCCTGTATCGAAAGTGCCTTTCCGGTGTATTCAACGATTTTGTCGGGGTTGGCCACTGGCGTCACGCCGGAACCGTGCCCGACGGACACCCAGACAATTTTGATTTCTATGCTTCGAGGCATTTCGGGATAATTTCCTTCTCGGTCCCCAATTGTCAGAGTTCGTGTTGACTCCGACCAGTGAAGCTGAATGATCGAGTGCGCACCGTTTTCATAATCGTAACTATCGCCCGCGTCCTGATACAGTTCGAACTTGCCGTCGGCTCCCGGGTAAATCCGCAGTTCGATAGGTCCTGCGGGCTGCTCGTCGGCGTACTCAATCTCAGGGCCGAGGGGAAGAATTGAACCGGCGCGCACGTAGAGTGGAATGCAATCTAGACGGGCGTCTGCGTCAATTTCGCGGCCTCCCTTCTGTGATGCTCCAGTCCAAAAGTCGTACCACGCCGGGGAATCTGGCAGATACAGAGTTCTGCGAGTAGCGTCCGGCTGAAGCACTGGGCTAACAAGCACTGCGGGCCCAAACATGAACTGATCACCAACGTCGCGAGCTTTCCCATCGGTGCGCCAGTCCATCACGAGCGGCCGGTGCATCGTGTAGTCCTCGTTGGTGACGCGCCATGCGAGGGAATAGATGTAGGGCATAAGGCGATATCGAAGCTTGTCATAGTTGATCAGGATCGGTTCAACTTTATCAAACGCCCAGAGTTCATTGTGCGGCCGGTGCCCATGGGTGCGGAAAATCGGACAGAAGGTTCCGTACTCGAACCAGCGCGCGTAAAGCTCCTGATATTTCGGATCATCGAGAGGCTTGTCATGAGGTGGCCAATAACCGCCGATGTCGGTCGTCCAATACGGATATCCGGAAAGGGCGAAGTTCAGCCCGGCGGCCACCTGATGGCTCAAACCCCAATACGAGCCGAAGACGTCCCCCGACCACACCGTTGCTCCAACTCTCTGCTGGCCGAGGAAGGCCGATCGCGTGAGCAGGAAGACCCGCTTCCTTTCGCTGGCAGCTCTCCAGTGCTGCTGGACACCGAGGGTGTGCATGAACGGAAATATATTCGTGTACTGTGCGCCGTTGCCGATCGCAATCTGCTTGTTGCTCAGAATCGCGTCCCCCATGTGGGGCCAATATTCTTCGGGCTCGGCGCTGTCCAACCAAAATGCGTCCCAGCCTTGGGAGAAAAGCTTGTCGACCAACTGATTCCAATAAAAATCGCGCGCCTTGGGGTTGGTAGCGTCATACACATGAGCATTCGGCACGTCAAAGTGCTGGGCTATGAGTTCCCGGTAGTTTTCAGACTTCGTATCAAAGAGCCCCCAAACCGAGACCATGGCGTGGACGTGTTCATCGTGCAATTGATTGAGTTCGGCGGGGACGTCAGGGAAGTTGGAATTGAAGACCGGGTCGCCTTCCGTCTTCCACCAAAACCAGTCCTGCACGATTGCATCGAGGGGAATGTGTTCTTTACGGTAGCGGTGCGCGATGCTTAACACTTCATCCTGAGACATGTAACGGTCTTTCGATTGAAAGAACCCATAAGCCCACTTCGGAAGCATGGGCGTGTGTCCGGTGAGGTTTCGGTATTCATGGATGATCTGATCCATTTCCGGACCGTAAATGAAGTAGTAATCCACGGCATGGCCGGCGAGCGAACGCAAGTTCAGTTCCAGCGGGAAGCGATTATCGGCCAAGGTCAGGGAGGCCGTGTTCCACATCAGCGCGTAGCCCTTGCTCGACAACAGCAACGGAATCGCGACGTCGGTGTTGTTCTGCGCGAGCTCGACGGTCGCGCCGCGGTAATTGAACATGCCACTCTGGTGTTGTCCCAGCCCGTAGAAGCCCTCGTCAAACTCAGGCGAGAACCTGTCCTCAACGTGAAATGTCTTCTCGCCGTTTAACTCGGCCGATTCGTAGGTGCGCGGTATTGACATTCGCTCGCGCAGAAGGCTCTCGCCTCCTGCGGTGCTGAACTGCACGTTCCCCCACTTCAGAGAGAGCTCTATCTTTAGCGTGTCGGTGGTGAGGATAGCCCCTTGGGCTGTCTGTGACACCTGAAACTTCGCGCCTGGACACGACTCTTTCGAATCGAGCATCCAGGGCTGGTTCTGCTTAACTGTGTTAGGCGGCTCGGGCGTCGCGACAAAATGGATGACAGAGGAACGGCAAACGGAAATATGAAGACTTTCGCTCCCCACCGTAGCAGTCATGCCGTCCGGAGCTGGCGCGTGCTTGACGGGAGGCAGTGGAGGCACATCCCACAGTTGAGCTCTCGCCTTCATTGTACTCCAGAGGAAACAGCACATGCCGAGAAAGAGAGAAGTCCAGATTCTATGCCATGACCAAGCAAGCCATGCATGTTCGCGGGAAGTCAATGTTCGATACTCCTTCCGCTAGGGTGATCTTGATGCCAGGATGGGTGGGGCACAGGAGTCTGGCGTTCCGGCTCGCCAAAGGTGCGGAAGCCCTCCATACGTCTTCTTGCCCTCCAATTGACCAGCCTTCAGATCAACTCAGCTCAACAGTTCATTGGGCGGCTTCTTGAAAGAGTCTGGGCGCGAAGTCTTTCAGATCGCGACGCCACGTCTGCCATTCGTGGTCTGTACCTGGTGACTCGTAGAAGACGTGCTTGATGTTCGCCTCCTCGAGCGCCTTATGCAGTCCCACGAGTCCTGCCCGCATTCTCTCGGGTTCCGCTGTGCCGACGCCCACCCAGAGCAAGCGCACTCTTTTCGCGAAGGCAGCCGGATCAGCCATCGCCCCGTTGAAGGCTGTCTTCACATCGAATTTCTGATTGCCAAAAACCATAGCCCCGCCCGCTCCACTGAATCCGCCAATGTAGGAAAAGAGATCGAGATGATTGAGCGTGATCTGGAATGCCTGCATGCCTCCCATGGAAAGGCCGGCCATGGCGCGGTGATCGCGATCCGAAAGTGTCCTGAAGGTCGAATCAATATACGGAATCAGGACCTGAGTCACATCATCTTCGAACGCCGACGCCATGTCCTGCATGGCCTTAAGCATTTCGGGAGAACCAAAGGGTTTTCCGGTCAGATCGGGCGGAGCCTGGCCCGCGCGCCGGGCATAGCCATACGCCATCACCACGATCATTGGCTTGCAGCTTCCGGCCGCGATCAGATTGTCGAGGATGAAGTTGGCGTTACCTTGCCGAATCCATCCGGTCTCATCTTCGCCACCGCCGTGCTGCAAATAGAGCACCGGATAGCGGACTTTGGTCCGCGTATCGTAATTCGGCGGCAGATAAACCAGCGCGTGCCGCCAGGTCCCCGTCACTTTCGAGTAGTACCAAACCTCGCGAACCTGGCCGTGAGGCACATTCTGGGCCGAATAATAGGCGGAGCCTGGCTCTGGAACTTCCACTGCGCTTGCGGGCTTACTTCCACCAAAGTACGCATGAGTGTTGGGGTCGCTGACCTCCGCACCGTCAATGCTCAACGTGTAATAGTGAAAACCGGGAACGAGCGGTGGAGTAGTAATCGTCCAGAATCCGTCCGGTTGCTTCACCATATCCAGCTTCGGCCCGCTCCAGAAATTCAACTTTACCTTCGTAGCGTCGGGAGCTTTCACACGAATTTCAACCCTTCCGGCGTTATCGACACGGGGATAGTCTGCTCCCCACACATTGGTCGCAGATGGCTGAAAATTGCCCGACTCCTGTGCCCAACAAAGACCCGCCATTAAAAGCATCATTATTCCGAGCTGCTTCATGTTTTCTCTCCTATGCACGGACGTCAGCAATCCCTGGTAGCCTCCCGGCTGCCAGATCGGCACTGTCTCATGTCACTGCTGTACTGAGATCACGGTCACCGACTTGGGCTCCAGTGTTAGAGCCAGCTTTCCGTCTTGCGCCTTCACCGAAATGGGCTTCGGCCCGACCGTGTTGGGTGCGTCGAAGGCGTTCACGCTATCAATCTTAGGAGCAGTTAGGGTTTGGCCAGAGGCAGACTTGGCCGTGATTCCGGCAAGGTTCGCCTCAATCTCGACCGGCCGACCGGGATCGACATTGGTGATAGCGAGCCACAGCTTGCCTGTTTGGTCCTTCGCCCCAATTGCATCCACGCGCGGCAAGCTGATGTCGCCGTGCGTATAGGTGCCGGCGTCGAAAGTCACGGGCACAAACGTGGCGTCCTGAAACGGCACGTACATTTTGAAGACGTGATAGGTCGGGGTCAGAACCATCTTCTCTTTGTCTGTCATGATCATTGCCTGCAGCACATTGATCATCTGGGCGATGTTGGCCATGCGCACGCGGTCGGCATGGCGGGCAAAGATGTTCAGGTTCAGCGCAGCCAGAATCGCGTCACGCAAGCTGTTCTGCTGAACGAGGAAGCCTGGATTGCTGCCGGACAATGGCGCATACCACCCACCCCATTCATCCACCACGAGGGCAACCTTCTTCTGCGCATCGTACTTGTCCATGATCGCTGAGTGCTTGCTGATCAGATCTTCCATGTCCAGCGTCGACTTGAGAATCTGAGCGTACTCGCTCTCTCCGAACCCCACGGACTTAAAAGAAGGCGGCCACCGCACGACCGTGTAGGAGTGCATCGAAAGACCGTTGATATCCCAGCTCCACGTGTGATGCTGATAGGCCTTCATGATGGCCTCCGTCCAGTCAGTCCACCTGGGCTCACTGCCGCCCGGGCCCACGGCGATTTTCAACATCTGCTGATTGGCTTGCTGTGCCGGATTGAAGTTCCTTACGAAGCGGCTGTAAATCTTGAGCTGGCTCAAATAGTAGTCTGGTGTCATATTGCCGCCGCAATCCCAGCTTTCGTTTCCGATGCCCAGATAGCCGACTTCATAAGGAGCAGGATGACCGTTGGCGGCGCGCTCTTTGGCCAGCGTAGTCGGCTGCGCTGTGGTCATGTATTCCAGCCATTCGGCCGCCTCCTGGGGAGTGCCGGAGCCGACATTCACCGAGATGTACGCCTCAGCGCCAATCTGGTCGAGGAAGTCCATGAATTCGTGTGTCCCGAACGTGTTCGGCTCGATCACACCGCCCCAATTGGGATTGAGGGATACTACCCGCTGATCGGCTGGGCCGATGCCTTTACGCCAGTGATATTCGTCGGCAAAACAGCCGCCTGGCCAGCGAACGTTCGGCACCTTTATTGCTTTAAGCGCGGCAACAACATCGTTGCGAATGCCGCGTGTATTGGGGATCTTGGAATCTGGGCCGACCCAGACGCCCTCATAAACGCCGTGTCCAAGGTGCTCGGCGAACTGGCCGAAAATATTGCGGTCGATCTTCGCGCCGGCCTTGGACACATCTACGGACAATTCAACTTTCTGCGCGTCAGCAAAAGGCGCGGTCGCGCCTATCGCCATCAGAGTGAAACCGAAAAGAAGCGCGCGGATGACGGATGCGCCCGTGTGAGTCAGAACCATGAACGGCAGGACAAAATGATGACCGAGACTTGAGCTTCTTGTGGACGAGAAGAACATTCTTGTTCTCCATAACTGGCCGACGCCTGGCTTGAGCGGTAGAGCGAGGCTGCTGGGCCTCGTGGTCGCACTTATTTTACAGGAATCGTCTGCTGAATGGTGCCAGAATTGTTGCCGATTGTGTACATAATCCGCATTGATCCTCTCGGATATGTCGGCCGCGGCGTCAGGAGGAATCCACTCGCTCGACGCACTGCAAGGTGTGGCCGCTCAGATGGTTCTGGCACTTTTGGGGATTCGGCATGAAAAGTCGGCTTCACGGTCACTGATGCTGGACGCTGGCTTGGCACGAGAGCTTTGCAAGACCGCGGGCAAGTCCCGGTTCCTGCGCGCCACAACTTGCGGGATAACTTCCGGGCAGGTCGTGAGGCGACCTTGGTGAGCCCCACCACCCCCTTGCCCCCTCCTCAGATGAGGAGGGGAGCCTTGTTTGCGCCTGCCGGAGAACTGCTCCGGCAGGCGCTATCCGAAGTTCTCAACTTATGGAAAGCGGTAGAGCATTACCCGCAAAATCGTGTCCGGATGCAGCACCAGGATCTCTCCCTGCGCATCATCGTCGCCTTCGATCCAACGGGTAAGTTCCCACTTTCCGTCCACAAACCTGCCTTGCTGCACGACGCCGAGTCCGACATTGGACGGTCCGGGCGTGTTCGCTGAAAAGTCGACGCGCATGCCGCCTCCGCCGAAATAAAACTCGTCGGGGCCGGTGGCAATCACAACTGAAGCTGCTTCCAGCGGCGGCAGGGGTTCTGTCGGCTGTGTTCCAATCGGTTGCCTCGGAGGAGACGACACCACTCCCCCTTTGGCTTGCGGGGCAAGGCCCCTGATCCGGCCAGTATATGTAAACGTCAGGGTGTAATTGCCTAGTTTGACCTGCTTTGGCGGGTCTCCCTCGATCATCCGCACCGCGGTCATGGTGTCACTCCCCTGGTGCGCAAGAATCATGGGCAATAACTGGGAGAGCATTTGATATGTGGCTGCAAGCTCCGGGGGAATCGGTCTTCCCCCATCAATGCCAAACGGAGAAAAGCCGATCGCATTGTACTTGCCGACTGCCATGATTACGTTGGACTCATCAGTGCTCGTCTCTGGAATAAAGAGCGGGTTCCCGTTCCTGCTGAATCTTTCGCAAACTTCGTCGAAATACGGCAAATAGAGATCCGGCGCAAGGATATCGACGTCCGGAGCTCCGGCCCGCCAGACGTCATGCACCTGAGGCACTGGACCGCCGCTGGGATACGTTCCCGGCCAGGCATGATTCGGCTGCTGCAGCCACCCGTTCACGTACATGGGAATGTCATAGCTTGCCTTGCCCGCCTGGACCTCCTTCTCTAGGTAACGCGCGTAGTTCCAGGCCATGAATATCTCATCCGAAGGCCAGTGCAGTTCCCTCCAGCTCACTTCATGTTCATTCGCGCTCATCGGCGGGCTCGTCGTCTGAATCGGAATCTTCACATCAGCCGGCTTGCCGGGACCGAAGACCGCTTCCCAGGTTCCGGATTTCTTGTAGCCATTCGCCGCCCAGACCGCACGGAACTCGGGAATGAGCGTATCCTTGTGCGATTCCAGGTAATTCATCAGCTCCGCCGGCACCGGCCCGGCAAACGCGCGGTTCGCCGCTGGAGATCGATCTCGCGAATCCCGCAACACGCCCACTTCGTTCTCTATCTGCATCATCAATACAGTGTGTTGGGCGCCGTCGACTTCCTTGATATGCCGCATCAATGCCCCGAACGCGGCAGCGTCCGCATCCCTCGTGGCGTCACCAAATGTGCTGAGCAGTTCGACGGGACCCGAGATCGAAATGGTGCTGCCATCGTCGATCTGAATGCGCGGGAAGCGGGTGTAATCCTTCTTCACCCAGTACGGCGCAAAACTGGAAGTGCCATTCTTCCAGCTAGCGAACCAGAGAAAGACGATATGCAGGTTGTTCTCTCTGGCCTTGGCGATTACTCCATCCACCTGGGTGTAATTGAACTTCCCTTCTTCGGGCTCAAACTGCGCCCAGGAGATACCTACGAGCACGGTGTTCAGGTTGCCGGCGACAAGCTTTGGCCAGATAGGCTCCATCATAGGGAGACTGGTCGCTGCGTTGTTGGTGAGTTCTCCCGCGAGAGCCAGAAACGGCTTGCCATCCACGATCAGTTGGGTGGCAGTACCCTGTTTCTGCAAGTGTGGCGTACCGGCAGCGGTCTGTGCCTCGGTTGAAATCGACAGGGCAGCGGCACACACCATCAAACCTAACGCGGACATCGCAATCATTTTCATCTGCATAAATTGCTCCAGTTTGATTTTTCGACACAGAAAGCCGTCATGCCTGCCCCCTCCTATTCATCTTCATCCTGCCGATGTTGTCTGGGGTGCAGACTCTTGCGGTCGGCGAAGGGGAATAGAAACTCTCTCGACCGCTCTAATAGGTGGCAAGCGTGACGCGCAGCACCACGGGTTCCTCGCCAAACCTGAGGCCAAAGTCCGTCGCATCTCCATTCTGGGTGCGGAGGAGCTTGAAGACGCCGTTCTCGTAGGTTCCCTGTTCGACGCGCAGGAACTGCCGGTGCTGGCATTTACCGTCAATCAGGGCCGAGGGAGTCTGTCCGGTTCCCTCTACGATATGCTGGGACTTCCGTTGCTGCTCGGTGCCGGCCGGAAAGAAGTCGACGCGGCAAAAGTATCCGGCCACCAGAAACTGGCTGTCCCCAAGTTGGGCAACCAGAGCGCGCCCCTCCGGCGTCGGATTCCCCGTGTCGGGACCTCTGTGGGACGCTCCGTACGACACCACTGCGTTCCAGGATCCGAACGGCAGCGTCTGCGTGAGCTTGCCATGGTCTCCGCCCTTGAAGTACAGCGGCTCGGCCACGGCCTTGAGCTTCCCTTCGAAATTGAGACGCGCGATCTCCCGCTGCATCGGGCCGACCAACTCAAAATTCCTTGCCAAATAAGGCACGGGAGCATTCCCGGACTCCGAGTCTCCTATAGCCTGAAGACCGAGCATGGTGAAGAAATAGCGGGTAAAGTCTCCACTAGCGGGGTCACACTGGAAACAACCGCTCTCTGGCAGGAATAGGGCATTGTCGTCGCGGTGATAGAGTTCTAGATCCTTCACATACGCGGCGGGGTCGCTCCGGTAATCGTCGGGGGCCAGAATATCGATGGCTGGCGCCGCGGCTTTCCAGATGGGGATCACATTGTCGGTGGGGCCGCCGCTCTCGTAGCAGCCGGGAGCTCCCGGCTCGCCGGGAGGGCCCGGATTGAACGGGTCGCGCAAAGCGTCGTTGACGTCCATGGGCAGGGGATAAACGGCCTTTCCCGCGGCCGCGACCTGCCCAATATATCTCGCTACCGACCAGGCGTTGAAGTATTCGTCCGCATCGGGACCAAAGGCTTCCTGCCAGTTCGGGGATGAAGAAGCGGTCCTCACATGCATGGCCCTGAGGATCTCGGGCGGCACCGGAGCCTCGAAGAACCTCTGCGCGGCCGGAGAGAAATCGCGGACGCTCTCCCAGCTTCCGGGTTCATTCTCCACCTGAACCATGATGACGGTGCGCTGCGGATCGGCTTCCTTAAGGTGTCCCATGACAGCGGCGAACGCACGTTTGTCCGCTTCGAGCGACTCGGTGGCGAACGGTGAAGGCGAGTCCACCGCCTGCCCGTTCCTGTTGATCATATGTGAATAGCGGCCGGGGTCCAACAACATCCAGTCGGGCATGTAGTGCTGGCTGCCGTTCTTCCACGTGGCGAACCAGAGCAGCAGCAGACGAACGTTATGCTGGCGAGCCTCTGTCAGGAGCCTGTCGATCGACGTAAAGTCGAACTGTCCGGGCTGCGGTTCGATCTGATCCCAGTAGATCGGTATTTCGATCGTGTTGGCATGCAGGTATTCCATGGCGGCCCAATCTTTTGGATGCAAAGGCCAAGTGCTCTCTAAGCCCAAGTCCTGATCCTCTACACCCAATATCAGATATGGAGCATCGTCCACGAATAGAGCGAAACGTCCGTCCTTGTGCACCAGGCGGGGAATCGGACGCTCCTCGACCTGGGCATAGAGCGTACCGACGACGAGTGTGGCCGCAAGAGCGGCTAGAACAGCGGAAGTTACTTTCATCATTGGCGCTCCTTCCTTACGGCGGGCGAAAACGTCCTGAATGTTGATGGGCCTTCGGGCCAGCGGATCGGCCAGCACGGGCCAGCCTAGACTACCTTTAGTGCGGTGTCAAGGGGCGGCTTAAATATGGTTTGCAGCCTTTCCGCAAGCCAAAAGTGAGGGTGGCAGGTTGGTCTGCGCAAATGTATTCGGCCTTTGTTGGAGAGGGCTGCTCCGGGCCATGATGGAATGCGCTGCCGTTTCTGGACGCATGGTCGACTCGGAAAGTAGCCGCCAGTTTTCTGCCGAGGAATTTATTCGCTCGTCTCACTGGAGGTGCCACCGCTCAACCAATTCCGGCGCTGTTTGGGATTCGGCCTGAGAAGTCGGCTTACCGTCCCGAACGCCGTTGGGGGACCGCGCGGCTGATTCCTGGGGGGGGGGTTGGGCTCTTATCGTCAGATATTGGTAAACCCTTGGCGACAAGGCAGGACCCAGCTCAACCGCAACGCGCCTGGGATCCCGGCCAGATGAGTGGTGGGAAGGGTAATGCTCAACACGTACGGTAGTTCAAGGGCGTTGGTTTCGAGACGCCGACTGTGGGTGACTTTGCGATGCACGGCGCGCCGTCATGGATGTAAGGGAAGGCATTTACATCCCCAATCTGCGTTTTGGAACGCTCCCGACCCGCCGATACAATTCTTACCCCAGCACCAAGCACGAGTGATAGATTAATCTGGCGGGTGTGACGGTCGAGTAATACAAGAGTTTCATCTGGTACGCCCGGGGCGATGGGCTCACTTTCGTCCGTCGCCTGCTTCCACAGGATTGGTCCTGCATTCGGTCGGACCCCAGCTGCGGCGAGGTTGCGACGTGAATTTTCCAGCGGGGTAGCTTATGCGTGGTCAAAATGACGCAGATGAATAGCAATGCGCAAAAGTCCGGCGGTGGCGGTGCAGCCACGCAAGCCGGAATCAATTTTCAGAACAGAATCGCAGCGTGGGTCGCCACGCGCATCCTTTGCGATGTCGCTCGCAGTGCCATTTTCGGGTTGACTGACATCCCGAGCCTCTTGCGGTGTGAAACCGAACAAGCAGTTGACGATCTTCTGGTGGGCTCGCGAACCGGTTGGTTCGCCTACGCGCAAGTCAAGCACTCGATCGATCTTTCCGACTCGGCCCATTCACCCCTCGCGGACGTAGTCGACCAATTCACGAGACAAATCCTCACCAACCGCGGTACCCGCCCACAGCGTCCTCCGTGGGACCGCAAGCCGGACCCCGAAGGGGACGCCCTGGTGCTGATTGTCGGACCCGGAAGTTCCGGCTTAATCCGTGAGCACCTGAGAAACGTTCTTGAAAAAGCTCGCCAACTCTTGCCCCAGCAAAATTTATTCGATGCTGCGTCGAACGCTCAGGAGGAGAACGCACTCAAAGCAGTCTCCGATCACTTTTCGAGATCGTACCACGCCGAGTTTGGCGCATCGCCGAGCGATGTCGACGTTCGCAACGCCGTACGACTCATGCACGTTGAAATTCTCGACGTTGACCCAAACGGCTACGGGGAGCGCGAAGCGCAGGACGCTTTGCGCCAGGTCGTCTTGCGCAACTATCAGGACGCCGCTGCCGCTTGGTCCACGCTCGTTCAAGCCTGCGCTCACATGGCGGAAACGCACTCCGGCGGGGATCGCGCCACACTGCAGAAAATTCTCCTGGACGCAGGATTCGAGCTAAATATTCCGCCCAGCTACCGTCCCGATATCGAACAGCTACGGCGCACCACGACAAAGACCGAGGAGATTCTCTCTGACCTCGCGAAGATCCGAGTTGGGGATGCGATCGTCAGCATCGATCGCGCCGTGACGCGCGAGATCGGTCGCCTCGCGAGCATTTCGCACACACTCGTTGTGGGAGAACCGGGAGCCGGAAAATCAGGAGCACTTGCGCACTTTGTCGACGGCTTGAGGGCACGAGACGCGGACTATGTCGTCCTAGCGGTCGATCGCTTGGGCGCGGGCACCGAAGCACAGCTCCAGGCCGAACTGCGCCTCGAGCACAACCTGGACGAAGTGCTGGAGAGCTGGCCGGGGCGCCACCCAGGTTTTCTTGTGATCGACGCTCTCGATGCCGCGCGCGGCGGCCCCGCTGCCAAGACGATTCGTGACCTGATCAGACGAATTTCGAGCCGGAATACACGCTGGCGGATTGTTGCGTCCGTTCGAAAATTCGACCTGCGTTACAGCCAGGAGCTCCAGGACCTGTTTGCTGTCAAGGGCACTGCCGCGGCAGAACTCGAATTCCGTGATGATAAATTTTCAACCGTTTCTCACGTGGATGTCCGCCCGTTATCCGAACCGGAGCTTGCACGTGTAAAGACGCAATCGCCCCCGCTCGCCGCGTTGATCATGCAGGCACCGACCGAACTCCAGAAACTGCTGCGAAACCCGTTCAACTTGCGGCTACTCGGTGAGCTGTTAGGGACCGGCATGACGATCGAGCAGCTCACGCCGGTGCGAACGCAGCTCGACCTGCTCGATAAGTATTGGCACAGACGTGTGATTGGCGAAGATGACCTCGGCTACGCACGGGAAGATACGCTTCGGCGCGCCTGTGAAGGAATGACCGCACATCGAGTGCTGCGGGTGGATCTCGCGGAGGTCGCCGATGCGGCGGGAAGTCCGTCACTGCACAACCTCCTTAGCGCGCATGTCCTTATGGAGTGGCAACCGGCACCGGACCAGGCGCCCAACCGGTATGTACTGGCCTTCTCCCACCACGTTTTGTTTGACTACAGCGCGGCGCGCCTCTTGCTTCGCGGCAATCGAGGCGACCTCATCCGGCGAATCGAACAGGAGCCCGATCTATCCCTGATCCTGCGCCCGAGCTTCGTGCTTCACTTTCAGCACCTCTGGAGCGAGGAGTCCTCCGCATCGTTTTGGGAATTCGCGTTTCAGATTGCGCAAAGCTCGCGCGTCGTGGAGATCGGCAAACTGATCGGCCCTTCGGCTGCCGTCGACCTTGTCCGCACCGTCGCCGACCTCGAACCATTGCTGGCGAAGCTCAACGCTCCCGATGAAACAACGCGACGCTTGGGAGAGGAAGTACTCCAGCACCTGGTTGGAGCTGTTCTCGTCGCTCCGCGAGACAAGCATCCGCTCATCGGTCCGTTCGCAGGCCCATGGGCCGAGCTCGCCGAGCGCGTCAGCCGCAATCTCCACATTTCTTCCGCCTACGCACTTCGTTCTCTTCTTACAGCTTCTTGCGAGGACCTTAACGGGTGCACACCGGACCAACTCGCCTCTTTGGGCGTCGCCTCGCGGGGACTTCTCGAACTCGCATGGGCTACGCCTCGCCGCGACGAGTGGCTCGTGAACCTCTCCATGCAGTGCGTGTGCCGCACCTTTGACAGTGATCCCGTGCGTTCAGCCGCTCTGATTCGCCGCGCTCTCGTTCTCGCTCACCTTCGCGAGTTTGGGTTCGAAGAAATGCCATGGCTGGCACGCGAGGTACAAACGCTCGTGCAACGCGATCCCGGTTTGGTCGAGGAGATCTACATTGCGACCTTTCAGTTTCGTGAAGAGTCCATTGCTCCTACTGCCATGAACCCGAGCCGCATCTTTCGGCTTTCTGGGAACCGCCGGCAAGACTACGGGATGGCCCGTTACCAACTGGCCGCTGTATTTCCGCAATTTCAAGCCGCATTTCCGGAGAATGCAACGCGAGTCGCAATTGCTGCTATCGATGGCTACGTCCGTGAAGAACGATCTCTGCCGGCCGGTGGCGCGCACGAATCGTTCGACTTTCGTGGGCGAAGCGCCCGCATTCTGACCGACTACAGCTCCATTTGGGATCGCCAAATGAGTACGCAGCACGAGGATTCCATCAAGCTCCTCGATGCATTTACGCGACATTGCGAAACCCTTGCTGAGAAGGGTTGCCTCGACGAATTTAGAAGACTTCTCGATATCGTCGCCGAACATAACCTGCTCGCCGTCTTTTGGCGCAGATTGCTGGAGGTCGCGACGAAGTATCCCACAGCTATCGCGCTCGAGCTCGTGACACTGGCCAAGGCGATCCCCGTGCTTTCGAACCTCGACACGATTCAGCCTTCAGGGGAATATCTGCGTGTCTGCTTTTCAGCTCTCCCGCCTGTGGAGCGGGAATCCATAGAGCGAGTCATCCTATCCCTTCCGCAGAGCGGCGATCCTGCCCGTCGGAGCTACCTGGAACACGTACGAAACCGCCTGCTCGGATGCATAACGTTCGAGAATCTTGTCACGCAAGAAGCTAAGGCCCTGCTCAGGACGCTGACGGAGGGTAACGCTGTACCGGAGAACGAACCGCCCGTTCGTTTTAGTGGCCCCTACAGCAAGCCCTACGGCGAACGGGAGTATCTGAGCGACCGGGGAGTGGAAGTCGAGTCTGCCGCGAACGTCAATATTCAACAGCTCGAACAATCCGTCGTTCCATTCGCCGCAAAATTCGCGAATTCTAATCCGGCTGCGGACGACGTCCAGACCGTCCTGCCGGCGCTTCGAAGCCTGTATGGTGCACTGATGACCGCCGACCGCGGTGGTGTTGATCCACAGCAAAGTGACTATGCATGGGGGGTTCTGGCCGAAGGCGCCGAGCGACTCGCTCGATTTAAAGACCTCTCGTGCGCCGAAGATGCCGGACCGTTCGCGAAGGAGCTTCTACTCGCGGCCAGCAACCACCCCAATCCTCAGCCGAGCCCAGAATATGACGCGCAATTCGACAAGTCTCCCTCGTGGGGAGGTCCGTCGGCGCGCATCTCGGCGGCAGAGGGACTGACCGCTCTCGCGCAGCACGCCTCGTGTGCCACACCGGACGTACTCGATGCAGTCGAGCGCCTCAGCCGGGATCCCGTGGCCGTCGTCCGCTTCCAGGTGGCCATTCGCCTAGTTCACTTGTATCGCACCAATCAAGCGCGAATGTGGAACATCATTTACGCCATTGGGACCGACGACCAGAGCACGGGTGTACTTTCCGGCTTACTCCAGCACACCGTCGGACAAATCTCCGGAGCTCACCCGCAGCAAGTCGCCGAATTCATTAGGACGCTTCTGACTCGCAGGATTACAGGCCCAGGTGCCGATGGCGTAAGAAACGCTGCCGTCGGCATTCTCTGCGGTCTACACGTATGGCAGGCCCATCCTCTGAGCGGCGAATTGCTGGACACCTTTATCGCCGATCCCACTCCCAACGCCGAACTGCTCTCCCAGCTTGAACTTAACCTTCGCGACCTGCTTAGTTATGGCGCTTTCGATGCCGCCGATTCCCGGGAACACGCCATCCGTCGCCGCGCCCTCGATGTTTATAGGCGCATCGTTTGGTCTGTCAAGGGCCGGCTTCGCGAACTGGAACGTACCAATTCCGAAACACTGTTCGATGCTTGGCCTGCGACCGACCAGGAAAACACCAAGCGGCTGGTTCGAGTGCTCGATCATGCAGCCCTGGAGATGTACTTCGCTTCCGGCGCCTTCGACAATCGCGGCCAGAACCGGCGGCCCGGCCGGAAAGATCTCAGCACTGACGAACGGAGACGATTCTTTGAAGAATCCGCTCCGATTATCGACGCGTTGTCTGACCTCGGGTTTCCAAGCATCGCCCACCACTTGCTGCAAACCCTCGAAAGCTTCATTCCCTTCGACCCGCGCAGAGTCTTCCTGAGTGTTGGAACGATCGTCCGCGCTGCCATTGGCGGTGGTTACCAGTTTGAACAGATGGCTGCTGACCTAGTCGTCCGATTGGTCGAGCGATATCTCGCCGAGTATCGCGAGATGTTGCAGGAAAACCCGGAGTGCCGCCAAATTCTCGTGGAGCTCCTGGACACGTTCATACGGGCTGGCTGGTCCAGTGCCCGGCAACTCACCTACCGCCTAGAGGACATCTTCCGGTGAGCAGAATTCGAAACGCAGATGAGTTTCGCACTGCGTTCGAGCGAGTCCGCGGAGACTACGATCGTATCTTCCGGCGTCAGCTCGACGAGGCGCGTGCATGGTACGATCGCCTGCCCCCCCGAACGACGGCCGCCGGACTTCGACGAATCCCTAGAGCACCACGCCCGATGTTACCTGATCAACGCGCTCCTTGCTGGCCTCAATTGGCGGCTGGATCTCAGTTTAGAAGAGGGTCTTCCTAACCTGTTACCCGAAGCCACCGTACGATCCCAGGCTTCTGGCACGCGCCGTTTCCTTGACTATCTAGGAATCGAGCACGAGACGAACAAACCTCTGCTTATCGTCGAAGCCAAGAGACCTAGCAGTGCTCTCCCCGTTCTCGCGACCCTACCCGACATCTCGACTACGGATCCCCGTCCGGCGCCTGCGCAGGGCGCGATTCCCGTCACGGGCACAGACTCCGTCGTAATTTCACGCGGCCTTGCGGGCAAACCGCTGAGCGGGGACTGGTCCCGATGGCTGCAGGACTTGAGAGACTACGTGCGATCGGTGAATGCCAGAACGGGGAAAGTGCCGAAGCGCGTGGCCATCACCAACGGCGATTGGCTTGTCCTGTTTTTGCGTCCTGCCGAGGCATTCATCGAAGAGGGCGACTGTGACCCGAGATCCATCCTCGTTTTCCGCACATCCCGTGAGATTCTTCAAGGCGGTGCGGTCCTTTTCTCGCAACTCGAACACCAGCTTGTCCTTGGCGAGGCGCCCACGCTCCGGCCGGTTGAGCTGCCATTCCACGTTGAGGCGCGTCACATTCAGCAAGCCATGCATGGCTTGCGCCTCCGTTACGAGCAGGCGAAGGCAATCTACCAGCGTGAACCGATGGTTTACGTGGCGCCGGTTGTCTTCATCCGCACCGACCTTGGCGCCTGGCTCCGCGTTGAATCATCCGCCACCCAATATTCCATTCCGCATATGTCCGATCAGCTGCCGGCACATCTATACAGAACGTCATAAATAATTGCGCATCGTGAGAAAGTGTGGTTTCATGGAGTCATGAAACCACTTACCATCGCCGATGCGGCCACCATGGTTCTGGGACTCCAAGACGAGATTCGTCGTTCG
>JBEKIZ010000048.1:0-40824 GCA_050011515.1 Terriglobia bacterium
CCCATCACGGCGATTTCTGCGCTGGGGTAGGCCAGGTTCACATCCGTGCGGACGTGCTTTGATCCCATCACGCAGTAGGCGCCGCCGTAAGCCTTGCGGGTGATGACGGTGATCTTGGGGACGGTGGCTTCGGCGTAGGCGAAGAGCAGCTTGGCGCCGTGGCGGATGATGCCGCTGAGTTCCTGCTGCGTGCCGGGGAGAAAACCCGGCACGTCCTCGAAAGTCACGATGGGGATATTGAAGGCGTCGCAGAAGCGGATGAAGCGCGCCCCCTTGTCAGACGCGTTGATGTCAATGCACCCGGCCAGCACGGCGGGCTGATTGGCGACGATGCCCACGCTCTGCCCGCCCAGCCGCGCAAAACCCACCACCAGGTTTCTGGCGAAGTGCTGGTGTACTTCCAGGAAATAGGCGTCGTCCACCACGCGCTGGATGATTTCCTTTATGTCGTAGGGTTTGTCGGGCTCCACGGGCACCAGCGTGTCGAGCACGGCATCGCGGCGGTCCGCAGGGTCCTGGGTTTCGACACGTGGCGGATCCTCGTGATTGTTCTGCGGCATGAACGAGAGCAGCTCGCGGATCAGGGCCAGGCAGTCGGGGTCGTCGTGAGTTACGAAGTGCGCCACGCCGCTGGTGGAATTGTGGGTCATGGGCCCGCCCAGGTCCTCCTTGGTGACGTCCTCGTGCATTACGGTCTTGATGACGTCCGGGCCGGTTACGAACATGTAGCTGGTGTTTTGCACCATGACGATGAAATCCGTGATGGCGGGGGAATAGACGGCGCCCCCGGCGCACGGTCCCATGATGGCCGAAATCTGGGGGATCACCCCAGAAGCCAGCGTGTTGCGGAGGAAAATGTTGGCGTATCCGGCCAGCGAAGCTACTCCTTCCTGAATGCGCGCGCCCCCGGAGTCATTCAGCCCTATGAACGGCGCCCCGACCTTCATGGCCATATCCATGATCTTGCAAATCTTTTCGGCATTCGCTTCGCTCAGGGAACCGCCGAACACGGTGAAGTCCTGGGCGAAGGCAAAAGCCAGCCGGCCGTTTATGCGCCCGTAGCCGTTCACCACCGCGTCGCCCGGTATGCGCTGCTTGTACACGCCAAAATCGTGACAACGGTGCTCCACCAGCATGTCAATCTCTTCAAAGCTGTCGGGGTCAAAAAGCATCTCCAGCCGCTCGCGGGCTGAGAGTTTTCCCTCCGCATGCTGCCTGGCTTGGCGTTCTTCGCCGCCACCCGCTTCGGCGCGTGACTGGCGCCGCCGCAATTCTTCGAGTTTTTCCTGGAAGGTCATAACGAATTGGGTGATTGGTTCATTGAGTCATTGAGTCATTGCTTGGGTCGGCAACCGCTCGGAGCAATCGCTCAATCGTCAATCATTCAATGACTCAATGGTCCAAGTCCGCTCCACTCCTCACAAGCGACAATGGAATTCGCAGGCCGTTTGGGATCGTATTTGACGCTGGCTGTCTGTCCGGACAGAAACCGGGCCATGGCGGCGATTTCAGGCAGCGCCGTAACGTCCTGGGCGGCCTCGTAGGTTACTCCCGCCACTTCGTAAGCATAACCCAGGAGCACCGATTTTGCCCCCGCCGTTTGGGGTTCCACCAAATCCACAATTCGGCCCGCGCCGATGCGGCCACGCCTGTTAATATCCAGGCGCCTCAGCCTCTCGAGTTCGGCGGGATCTTTGCGCCGCCAACGCAGATACCGGGCGCACGCCATCCACCCACCCAGTGCGAGTGCGCCCGCAGACGCTAATCCAAAGGTGAGGCGTAAGAAAGGGGTCAACGCTTTTCCACCTTCTCCCCGTGCATCAGGAGTTGTGCCTGCCGCCGCTCTCTCAGAGCGTAACTGAACAACACGCGCTCTTTTCAGCGAGGGTCTCGAAAAGCTCGACCCGAGATTATAACATCACCTCATGCGCGCCGCGTGCACAGCCTCGCAGTACGGAACCGGCAGGTAGCAGGCGGTGGATGGGCAGGGGCTAGGGCCTGCGGACCGGGAGCACGAGAGCGTGGAGTGATTGATGCATCGAATCATCGAACAGCGGGGCTGGCAAGAATTATGAATTATGAAGTCTAAAGTATGAATTGCCTCATTCACTCTCCCTACTGCCGACTGCCCCCTGCTTATTGCGGACCGGCTACCTTCTGTGCGCCGCGAATTGCCGAAGAAAACCAAGGGTAGCGCAGGTCCCGCCCTTCGGACCTGCGGCTCTTCAAAAGCTTTAGTCGGCGGGCAATACACCATTCATAATTCGGGACTCGCACTTGCCCCAGTCCTTCTTCCCCACCTACTACCTACCACATACCAACTGCCTGTGTTTTCAACAACATTCCCGCTTTCAACGCGTAACTGCCTTTGTTTTCTATAACATTCCCGCTTAGCCCCAGGCTGCTGAAAGCCGCTCCTTTGTTTTCATAGAGATTCCCGCGTCGTTCGGTCAATTTTTAAATTTACTGCGTTTTTCCTTTCCCTTTTCTAAGCGACATCTTGTCCCTGGCTGCAATGCGTGCAAAGAGTCCTGCCGGTTCCGGCTGCTCTCAAACGGACGAGCGAGGAAGCAGCCGGCGCCAAGCGGCGCAACAAGGAGCAAAGCAATCCATAATTCGCCATTCACCATTCACAATTCCCCCTGCAACCGCTCTTCCGTCTCCTTGCTCCTGAGTCCTGAATCCAAGCCCCTGCCCAATTCCACGTAGCATCCTAGCCTATCTTCTCCGGTTTGTCAAGCGACATCGAGTCCCCTGCGGCCCGCCACATGTCATTCTGAGCATGGATGGCCGAAAGGAGCTATCCGTGATGTCAGAAACGGGGTGCCGCGGGGTAAGACCGAAGGGCAGGTTTTTCGTGCCCTGCAAGGGCACAAGATAGTAGCCGGGGGCAACGCCCCCGGAAAGCGCCACGCTCGTTCCCCGACCCTGGAGGGGTCGTATTCCCTTGGGCCGTGGGCCGCAAGACCGGGGTGACGTCACCCGCATCCGACCCGTCAGTTGACGGGTCGGACCTCGCGGGGGGCGCCGCACGCTTTTGTGGCACGCCGGCGCGAATTGATAAGGCCCTCTTGATTTGCAATAATGGCAGTGCGCGAAAGTGGCGGAATTGGCGGACGCGCCAGACTTAGGATGTGATTTTGGCGACTTGCACGCCATTGCACCAAAATGCAGCGGCGCGCAACCCCACTAATTTGACATGACTTCCCCTTGACGGCGAAAGCTAATGAAGGAGACTGTACTGATTCGCAAAACGAGGTGGCACCACTTTATGGCGCAAAGTGTGTGTTTATAGGCGATCATTTCGGCGCAGCGATAGTGAAGGTTAGGCCAGCTTCCGATAAGCTTGTGTTACGCGTGCAGGTGCACGCCCACGGGTGATGGACATTCGCGCTCATGAAGCTCGAAATTGAAAACGTCAGCAAGACCTATCGTGGAAACGTAGAGGCCTTGCGCAGTTTCCGTTTGGAACTCGGGCCTGGTGTGCTTGGGTTGCTCGGTCCAAACGGCGCAGGCAAATCCACCCTGATGCGCATTCTGGCGACGATCACCCAGCCGAGTGCGGGGCGTGTGCTGTGGAACGGGACGGACATCAAGCATGATCCTGACACGTTGCGCACCGTGCTCGGTTATCTGCCGCAAGACTTTGGGATCTACCCGAATTTGAGCGCGCTCGAATTTCTAGGGTACCTCGCCGCCGTGAAAGGCCTGGACGCAGCCAGCGCGCGAAAGCGCATTGGCGAGCTGCTGGAGCTTGTGAATCTTGCGGACGCCGCGCGGCGGCCTCTCGGAGGGTTTTCAGGTGGCATGCGCCAGCGCGTGGGCATCGCGCAGGCGTTGCTGAACGATCCGCAGCTTCTGATCGTGGACGAGCCGACGGCCGGCCTCGACCCGGAAGAGCGCGTGCGCTTCCGCAATCTGCTTTCGGAGCTTTCCGGGGAGCGGATCGTCATTCTTTCCACGCACATTGTTTCCGATGTCGAGGCCGTGGCCACGGACATTGCCCTGATCGCCCAGGGACAGCTCGTTGTCCATGGTGTCCCCGAAGCGCTTCTCGCTGGCGTAAATGGGAAGGTCTGGGAGGTCGTGGTCTCGAGCGGGGAGCTTTCCGCACTTCGGCAGCGCCATCTCGTCAGCAGCACGGCCCATCGTAACGACGGTGTGCATGCGCGGGTAGTGGCCGATGGGGCTCCAAGGCCGGGCGCGCGTGCGCTGGAGCCGTCGCTTGAGGACGCCTATCTCGCCACCCTTGCAGCTCACCGCCACCGTGCTGCTACCGAGGCCACTGTATGAGAGCGCTTGGTGTTGTCTATGCCATTGCCCGCGCCGACTTTCTCGAGCGGGTGCGCCGCTACAGTTATCTCATTACTTTGCTCTTCGCTGTCTACCTGGGTTATGCCGCAGGCACGGGGCGAATCTCGCTGCGTCTTGGCGACTATCGTGGGGTGTACACATCGGCGTGGATCGGCGCGATGGTATCACTGGTGACGACGACGTTTCTTTCGCTCGTGGGCTTCTACATCGTCAAGAACGCCGTGGACCGTGACCGCCAAACGGGGGTGGGGGAGATCCTCGCAGGAACACCGCTCACCAAAGTATCCTATCTCCTGGGAAAATTCCTCAGCAACTTCGCGGTGCTCATCTCCATGGTTATTGTGCTGGCTCTTGCCGCTGTGGCCATGCAGCTTCTAGCCGCCGAGGACCGCACCTTCCACGCCCGAGCTCTGCTCTCGCCCTTCCTGTTCCTCACATTGCCCGCGATGGCGATGACGGCCGCGATGGCCCTCTTGTTCGAGACGTTCAGATTTCTTCGCGGGGGTTTCGGCAACGTCCTGTGGTTTTTTCTCTGGAGTTTCGGCATAAGTCTGCCGGTGGCGACGGAGCTCCCGCAGCTCGATCCCTCTGGCCTTTGGATCGTGTATAGAAGTATGGTCCCGGCGGCACGAGCTGGCATCCCGGGTTACGTGGATAGTTTTTCACTCTCCGTGGCCGATAAGTCCGTCCGAGTGGCGGCTGGCTTTCATTGGAACGGTGTCGAATGGACTGCTGGGGTTGTCATCCAGCGTCTGGCTTGGACAGCCGCAGCGTTCGCTCTCGTCTTGTGCGGCGCGTGGTTTTTCGACCGGTTCGACCCGGCGAGTTCGCGCAGGCGGTCGGGCACAAGGCCTCGATCGGAGGGAGCTGCCACCCCGGCAGGGGCGGCGCTGGAATCCGTCACGGCGCGACCGCACGTCGCCACGTCCACTCATCTCACTCCGCTCGCCTCTGGCGCGCTGCATTCTGGCGCCTGGCGTCTTTTGGTGGCTGAATTGCGGCTCGCCCTGAAGGGTTATCGCTGGTGGTGGTACGCGGTGGCCGGAGGATTGCTTATCGCCCAGTTCGCCGCGCCGTTGCATATCTCGCGCGGGCCACTGTTGGCCGTCGCCTGGATCTGGCCTATCCTCGTGTGGTCCGCGCTCGGCACGCGCGAAGCGCGTTTCGGCACCGAACAACTGGTTTTTTCTTGTGCGCGGGTTCTGCCACGGCAGTTCCCGGCGGCATGGATGGCAGGCATTTTGGTTGCTGCGCTCACAGGGCTAGGGGCCGCCGTCCGGCTGGCGCTTGCAGGGCAGAGCGCCGGTCTATTTGCATGGGCCGCTGGCGTTCTGTTCATCCCGTCGCTGGCGTTGGCTCTGGGCGTCTGGAGCGGCACAAGCAAATTCTTTGAAGGCCTGTACACCGCGCTGTGGTACGTCGGCCCGCTCAACCGGGCCCCGGGGTTCGACTTCACCGGTAGCGCCAATGGTCCGCAGGCCGGTCGCTTTGCACCCATGTATTTGGCCGTCGCTGCGATCCTCGTGGCAGCCGCGTTCTTCCGGCGGGCCCGCCAGCTCGGCGGAACATAAGCACAAGCGGGCTACCTCGCTAACCTGCGCTCCGCTGACACTTCGCTACCAACGGGGTCCGACTCTAGTCCCTTGTCCACTCGTCTCACTTCGAGCTGCGACCGCTCAGATAGTTCCGGCGCTGTTAGCCCGCATTTCTCACCACGGGTCTGGAAGGGCGGGGCTTCAGCCCCGCCTTTATAAGGCCTTCCTGATTATTCCTGCGTCCCGTACCCCGCGCAGTCCCGCGCCTGCGGGACTGCGCGGGGTACGGGACCAACAGAGGGCGGGAGCCGCGATTCCGGCGGGGCTAAAGCCCCGCCCTTCCGGCAGCCTACTAAGAGCGTCCAAACGTGGTGAGAAATCCGGGTTAGGGATTCGGCCTGGGAAATCGCCTAGCCGTCAAATGGCGCAGTGCGTTGCGGCCGGCTGGATTCCGGCGTGAAAGGGCGGTTTTCGGGCACAATCCGCGATTGGGCCGCGCAGGGTGGTTTTCGCCGATCCGCAACTCGGAATCTGCCACCCGCCGCACTAGCTCTCCAACGCCGCCGAGAGGCCGAGGCGCGCGTCGAGCGCGCGACACACTTCACCCATCCCGCCTGCGCCAAGCGGCGCGAGGATCTCATAAGGACCGAGCATGGTTCCTGCCGCAAGACTCATTCGTTCAGACCCTCGGTCCAACTCCTGTTCCAATCACCCCAATCGGCTAGCGAATGTTCTCAATCATGCCGATATTTGCTTGCAAGACCCCCTGCACGTTAACGGCCACGTGGCGGCGGTCGGGAGAAACGGCGACGAACTCCTGGGAGTCCCGCACCAACTGAATCCAATAAGAATAGACGAAGCGGATGGTTGTGGAAGTGCGAGTCAGGTCCTGGCCGTTCCAGCCGACCTTCCACAAGACGCCATTCAAATCCGGCTTGCCCTCAAGGAAGTAGATCTCATTCCCCGGACCTCGGGCATACGAGTCAACCCAGCCGCGGAAGACCTGGCGGGGAGCGGTCTTGCAGTCATCCACCCAAAGGCCGGCGTTGGGATCGTCTTCCCGACTTGCGTCCACAATGTACGCTACCGAGCGCCCGTCGGGCGACCAGCGCAAGACCCCCCAGTCACCGCTAGCGGGCAGAGTGGCGAGCGTCTGCGTCTGGTTGTTCGATGGGTCAAAGGATTGAATCTCACCGCCGGAACTTCTGAACAGCAGTCGTCCCTGGAGTCCGACATCGAAATTACGGTCCGGCGCATTCTTAAGTATCGTTTGCGGCGCTCCTCCGGAGACTGCGACGCTCCGGTATTCATCTGTGGGTCCGGGAGCCCCCTGCGAGCGTGAGAGATAGATGAGGTGCTGGTTGTCCGGAATCCATTGGGGGAAAATGTTGATTCGGCCATCCTGAACCAGTTGCACAGGATTCGAGCCGTCGGCATTGGCCACCCAGATGCCTTCTTTTTCAACGCCTTTGAAATTGGAAAAATAGGCGAGGAGTTTTCCGTCCGCGGAGTAAACAGGGGCAACCTGGTTCCGCGCGGGGTCGGTGGTGAGAGGTTTCAGGTTCTGCTGGCCTGGCTTTGCCTCAAGGTCCAATTGGGCGATATTGATATTCTCGCGGAAGGTCGAGAAAACGATCCGCTTCCCATCGGATGAGACATCCAGTTCTGCATCGTCGCCCTGGCCGGCGGTGATCTGTTCCGGTTCACCTCCCGTCGCGGCGATTTTCCAGATGTTCATAGACCCGCCGCGGCTCGAGGCAAAGTAGATTGAGCGTCCGTCTGGGGACCAGGCGGGCGAACGCGCCAGCGCTGTATCGTACGTCAACGGGCGGACCTTGCCGGAAGCGAGGTCCACAACTTCCAACTCGCCGTAGGGCCCTGGCGACTTGATCGTAAAAGCAAGGTCGCGGCCATCCGGAGAAAAACGCGGCTCGCTGTCCTGCATCGCGGGGCCCGGCGCTGGCGTTACCTGGCGCGCGTTCTCGCCGGAAAGGCCGGAAATCCAAAGCGTACCGTTGGTCGTATTCTCGTAAGCGAGCGAGCGGCCGTCAGGTGACCAAGCCGGATCCTCGGCGTTCAGAATCAGCCGCCGCGGCGTCCCGCCCAGCGACGGAACTTCCCAGATGTCCCAGATGCCCGAATCATTGAGGCGCGCGTAAGCAATCGTGGCCCCATCGGGCGACCAGCGGGGCCGCGATTCGAGGTCTGAATCGTGGGTGATTTGGAGCAAATTTCCGCCGCGAACCAGGCCGACGTAGATGTTGTAATTCCCGTCGCGGTTTGAGACGAAGGCCACCGAACGGTCGTCGGGTGAGAGTGCCGGCTGCGCCTGGACGCCCGCAAAATTGGTGACGGAGGTGAAATGCATGGCGGACTGCGACGCTGGCCCCGCCAGCCTCCATACCACCACGCCGGAAAGCAGAGCGCCTGCAATCAGGCCCATCGCGACCCAGGCCAGCACACGTAGGGGCGCACCCGTGTGTGCGCTCGGCTCGATTCCGGCAGCGGGGCGGACACTCGGGCCCGCCGCTGCGCCGCTCAACGTTTCTTCAATCGCAATGCGCGCCTCGCCGATGTCGCGCAGACGAAGCTTGGGATCCTTCTCCAAACAGCGGCGCAGCAGCTTGCGGATGTTAGCCGGGATGTTGGCAGGGAGCACATCCCAATTCGGCTCCGTCTTGAGCACGGCCGCCAGCGTGTCGGAGGTTGTCTCGCCCTGGAAGGCATGCCGGCCGGTGAGCATCTCGTAGAGCACCACGCCGAAGGCCCAAATGTCCGCGCGCTTGTCGGCGCGGTGGCCGCGAGCCTGCTCGGGGCTCATGTACGCCAGCGTCCCCATCACCGCCTCGGGGCGCGTCAGGTCCAACTCGTCAGCCGCCGCATCCGCGTAGCCCGCCTCCGGGGGGCCGACTGCCTTCGCCAAGCCGAAATCCAGGACCTTCGCCTGGCCCTGCGTCGTGATGAAAATATTCGCCGGCTTAATATCCCGATGGATGATACCTTTGGAGTGCGCGGCGTCCAGCGCATCGGCAATCTGAATGCCCCAATCCAGGGCTTCGTTCACCTTCAGGGATTTGGCGGCAATGCAGTGCTTGAGCGTCTGCCCCTCCATAAGCTCCATGACGATGAAGGGCTGACCCTCGTGCTCGCCAATCTCGTGAATGGTGCAAATGTTAGGGTGATCGATGGCCGAGGCGGCGCGCGCTTCGCGTTGAAAGCGCTCCAGCGCCTCGCGATCCTTCGCCATCCCTTCGGGCAGGAACTTGAGCGCCACGTAGCGGGCCAGCGTGGTGTCTTGGGCCTTATAAACCACGCCCATCCCGCCGCCGAGCTTTTCCAGGATGCGGTAATGGGAAACCGTCTTGCCCACCAGGCGAGAGCCAGCTTCGTCGGACCGAGTCGCGGCCGTCTCACTCGAAGCCAGCGACCGCGCCGCCTCGTCCAGCGCCGGGGCTTCGATGAAACTTCCAGCTTGCTGGTGAAAACTGAGCAGCGACTCCACCTCGCGGCGCAGGCCCTCGTCGCCCCCGCAGGCTTGCTCCAAGAAACCAGCCCGCTCCCCCTCCGCGCGCTCCAGCGCGGCGTGATACAACTCCTCGATTTTCTGCCAACGATCAGGCTCCATCATGTCTTTCACCGCTTAACTCGCGCAACAGCCAAGCTTTGGCTAGCTTCCAATCCCGCATCACCGTCTCGGGCGAAACCTTCAGGACTTCGCCCGTTTCCTCCACGCTCAGTCCCCTGAAGTAGCGAAGCTCCACCACGCGGCTCTTCCGCTCGTCAACCGCGGCCAAGCGCTTGAGCGCGTCGTCCAGCGCCACCAGATCGGCGCGCGGCTTTTGTGAACTTCCGGCGCTTCATCGAGAGATACCGTTAACCCGTATTTACCTCAATCTTATCACAGCCGTTTGGGCCTTTGCAGTATCCCCCTTGGGGAGGCAAAAAATCTTTGCGCGGCCTTTACAGTTCTTGCCCGCGGTTCTCGCTTGTACAAGTAGAGGCGGAAAAAAGGTCCGAAAGCAATCCGCCAATTCACTTGGGAGGTGAGTTATGAAGTCGACCCGAAGTCTAAAGTCCGTGAGAATCCTGCTCTTGGCGGTGCTGGCGGCTGGACTCAGCGCCAGCCTGGCCCGCGCGCAGGAGTACGAAGGCAAATTCACGCTGCCCTTCGAGGCACGTTGGGGTAAGGCGGTTCTGCCGGCTGGCGATTACTCATTCCGCGTCGACCCCAGCCAGGAGCCTTGCATGGCTTTGGTTAGTCAAGGGCGGCAAGGCGTGGCGCTCATCATGGCCAACGATGCGGCCAAGGGTGAGGTGGCGGGTTCCACCGCGTTGATCGCGGTGCGCAGCGCGGGAAGCTACCGAATCCGAGCCTTGCGGCTGGCAGAGGCGGGGGTGGTTCTCGAGTACAGTCCCCCCAAGGCCGAGCGTCAGATCCTTGCTCAACTGCCTGTGCTTTTCCAGCGTGTGCCGGTTATCGCCGCTGGGAAATGAAGCTCCTCTTGCACCCTTCCCTTTCGGGGGCGGACTTCCTAGCGATGACTCAATCGCAAAGAGGGCCTGCCCCCGAGCTTTTCTTGCTGCTTGCCGACCCGCCCTTCCGGGGGCCTGGCAAAAAAAGGCAGAGCGTAGTGAGAAATCCGGTTTAGCGATCCACCGACCGCCACACTCACTTTCATAGAAGGGCGTTTCACAGGCAGAATCCTGTGGCGCTCGAACGAACCCGAATCGGCGGATGGTTTCCGAGTACGCCGTCACACCACCGCGGCGAAGCGCAGCGGAGCAAAGGCGGGTGCAGCGCATTGTTAAGTTTTGTTGTTATGTTACAAAGTTATGACTACTTTTCCTCGAGCGTGCCCTTCTTCCAGATACCGGATAGCCTCAGGGACCTCACTCAACTTGTAACGCTTGTCGATGACCGGTGTTACCTTCCCGGCCTTCATGAGCTCGTGCATGATGGTCAGGTCCTCTTTGCTCCGTCTCGCCAGAAACATGACCAGGTTCTGGCTCACGAACCGTGACAACACAAGCGTTTTGATCATACGAGCCAGAGGACCGAGCCACCGACCGTCCGGTCCTCCGACCACGATGTATATCCCCTTGGGATTTAGGACGCGCCTGCATGCTAACAACGAATGATTCCCAACGCAGTCGAAAAAGAGGTCGTAACGTTGCCCACTTTTGGTGAAATCCTCTTGGGTGTAATCAATGACCCGGTCTGCGCCGATTGATCGGACCATGTCCGCATTCCTCGTACTGCATACCCCGGTCACATCTGCGCCGAACCATTTGGCAATCTGCACAGCGAACGTACCCACGCCTCCCGCCGCACCGTTAATCAAGACCTTCTGCCCCGGCTGAATCTGTCCCTTGTCGCGAAGACCCTGCAATGCGGTGAATGCCGCGACAGGTGCAGAAGCCGCTTGCTCAAACGTCACGTTATCCGGCTTCATGACCAATGCCGACTCGGAAGCACACGCATACTCGGCAAAGGCCCCGCGGCACGCGCCGAACACCTCGTCGCCTGGCCTGAATTGAGTTACGTTCCTGCCCACCGCTTCAACCTGGCCGGCCACATCAACGCCTAGTCGCTTGTCCTTTGGTTTGCGCAGCCCAGCCTGTATGCGAACCATGTACGGCGTGCCTCTCATGAAGTGCCAGTCAAATGGATTGACGGAAGCCGCGCGGACTCTTATCAAAACTTCGTTGTCCCCAGCGGTCGGCTTTTCAATTTCTTCACATTTGAGAACGTCGGGTGAACCGTAGTTGTAGTAGACGATTGCTTTCATGTGGATATCCTTTTGTACCTGTTTTTGCGTGACAACTTACAAGTCCGCTTGAGGACCATAGACGGCGGCTTTCATGCTGCGCTGGCCTGCTCCTTCCATCGTTGAACGTTCACGCCGATCACGAGGAGCCACAGCATCAGCGATCCTTCCCCGAGGAAACCGGAGGCCAGATTGTAGGGGGACAGATAGTTTGCGAGCGGCGGTGACAGAAAGGTCAGCCAAACAAGACCGGCAAACGCCATCAGCGCGCCCAGAATTCGGGGCAGAAAGGTCGACCTGAAAATGAGGTAACCGATCAGGAGGCAATAGCATCCGAAAAATACCATGTAGATGCTGGAGGCTTGAGCATGCAATTTGAGAAACATGAGCGCCAGGGCCTGCAACTGTTCCGCCTTAAATACGCTCAAGTACTGCGCGCCTCCCAAGACGACCAATGGGGCGAGATGAAAGAGGGTGCTAAGAGCCATAACGGCGCATCCCACGAGGCTGAAGAACGCCGCAAGCAAAGAGAGGCTCCTGTTCACCGGCTTAAACAGGTCATAGAGGAGCAGCGTCACAGTGATATAGCACACGGCCGCGATGAGGTCGGCTGCGAAACCCAACCGATACAGCGGCTCGTGCGCCAGGATGTTGTGCGCCGTAGCCGCGGCGTCGCCATATACAACAAGCTTGCCGCGAACAGAACCATCGGCGAATCCGTACGTCAGCCCGTTGAGCAAATAAAAGACACCGGCAATCCTGGCCTTGAAACGCGGCGACGCTTCTGCAATCCGTTCCATCATTTCATAGCCTCCAGGAGGGGCCGCCACATGGACGCGGCGACGCCGATTATTTCGACGCCATGATATTGCTGGCTGTTTTCGCAGCATCGCCGTACACAATCAAATTGGAGCGGGCATAAGACTCAGCGAAGTATGCGCTCACCCCTAGAAATAGGTACATAAATCCCGCTACTCTTGCAGCTTTGGGCTGTGACTCGTCGATGGTGCTGATCGCCATTTCGTTTCTTCCTAATGTAGATTTCTTCTCAAAAGTGCTGAAGTGTCGGGCGTTCTTCTTATATCTAAGCGTCCTCCGCGCGCGCAGACCGCGAGCGGGGGTATTCCAGCCGGGAATAAGGAGCGCTTCGTCATGGACGTATACGAGGACCGGGTCCCGGGAGTTTCACTTTTCTTTGTAGGTGAAAGGACGGACAAAAGGCTCTCGTGGCCAGTTGGCGCAAACAGGCCATTTCACTTAATGGGAGTTCAGGCCTACCCGCCCGGCGAGCGGCCAAATCCTGGGTAGTCGGCCACACGGGAACAACCGACCAGCCGAGGGAACCTCGTCCCGACAGTTCAATCGTAACAAGCCGCTGCTGCCAGTACACTTACGCCCCGCGCTCGGGATTCGGCCTGGGAAGTCATAGGGCTGTATCGGAAGCGCGCCGGCTGGACCAGGCCCCCGAGTAGCAGACACACCGCCCGGCGCGCTTTCGATACAGCGACTTGAACGGAGCCGCCCGTGTTTGCGGCGGACGCGGGCAAACTATGGGTTTTGAATGGGGTTCAGCGACCCCGCGGGTGGGTGGAGAGATAAGTGGAATGGGTGTCTGCGGTCGAGAAAGCGTGTGCTACCCGTCAACCCGAGATCCCTTGGAGATGGTGTAAAGGGATAGGGTGAGGAGGGATGGGTTGCCAGCATGTGACCAGGCACACGAGAGCGCGGGCGTGGTGGGCGGACGCGCTGTGGTCGAGTCGGGATGCAGTATTTCATGAGAGCCTCGTAAGGGTGAGCGGTGGAGAGCGCAGGCACATTTCCGCCGCGGTTAGTCGCTCCAGAATAATCATGGGGCCGCCGCACTGGGGACAGGGCCAGGAGGAGATAGAAGGCAGGATGGCCAACTGGCCTTCCTCATCCCCTGGCGGCAGTTCTGGGGCGGGTGGCAAGTTGGTCGGTCGTCCCAGGAACTGGAAGCAAAGTGGCAAGAGAGCCCCGCGCCGTCGGTGGGCCAGAAAGCCGAAGTGGCGGATGCGAACGAAGCTGGGGGGAAGCACGTGGAGCAGGAAGCGGCGCAAGAACTCCTCGACCGCCAGGGTCATCAGACGTTGCTGGTTGCCGTGCGCGGAGTCTCTCCAGCGGAAGGTGACTTGGTTGCCCTCCAGGGCGACCAAGCGGTGATGGGAGATCGCCACGCGGTGGGTGTAGCGGCCAAGATAACGGAGAACGTGTTCAGGACCATCGAAGGGCGGCTTGCAGTAGACCACCCAGTCCTGACGGAAGAGGGGGCGGAGGAAAGAAGCGAAAGCCTTTCCTTCCGCGAGAAGCTTGAGGTCCCCGTAGAAGCCCAGTTGGCCGTCGTCGAAGGCCCGTTTGAGAGCGGCGACAAACTTGCCGCGGAAGACTCGCCCCAGCACCTTGACAGGGAGAAAGAAGCGATAGCGGGAGGGGATCCAGCGCTGGTGATCGGGCGAGAGACCACCGGCCGGGACCACGCAATGGAGATGGGGATGAAGCTCCAGCTTCTGATTCCAGGTATGGAGCACGCTGAAGAAGCCGATTTCGGCGCCGAGATGGCGGGGATCGCGGGCGATTTCGAGCAGGGTCTGGGCGCAGGTACGGAACAACAAGCCATAGATGACCTTCTTGTTCTGCAGGGCCAGAGGGGCGAGCCGACGAGGAAGGGTGAAGACGACATGGACGTAGGGGGTGGGCAAAAGTTCGCGGCGGCGTGCCTGCAGCCAACGGTCGCGAGCTGGGGCCTGACACTTGGGACAGTGTCGGTTCCGGCACGAATTGAACGAGTGGGCACGATACCCGCAGCGGGCACACCGATCACGATGCCCGCCCAGGGCGGCGGTGCGGCAGCGCTCGATGGCCGCCAACACTTTGAGATGTTGGCCGGTGATCCAGCGACGACTCACTTCAATGAATTGCTGTCCCGCCACCCGGATGAGATCGGCCACCTCCAGCGGCGGCCGACTCATTTATGCGTCTCCCGGCGGCTCGTCTTTTTTCCCCGTGGCCGCCAGCGCCAACGCGTCCAGGGGACTGGCGGTGGCGCTGAGATGGCGGCGGGAGAGATGGATGTAGAGGGTGGTTTCCTCCAAATCGCGGTGACCGAGCAGCACCTGGATGGTGCGCAGGTCCGCACCCGCTTCGTGGAGATGAGTCGCAAAACAATGGCGAAGCGTGTGCACATGCACGGGCTTGTTGAGGCCCGCACGCTGAGCCGCATAGGGGCAAGCGCGCCAGACGGTCTTGGTGTTGAGGGGTTGGGTGGCGGTGTGCCGACGACCGGCAGGGAAAAGCCACACCTTCGACTTGATTCGGCTCCAGTGCTCGCGTAAGGCTGCCAGGAGGACAGGGCTGAGCATCACATCGCGATCTTCCCGGCCCTTGCCGCCGCGGATATGGACGACCATGCGCGGGCTGTCGATATCGCCGACTCGCAGTCGCGCCACCTCGGCGCAACGCGCCCCGGTGGCGTAGAGCGTCATCAACAGGACCTGATCGAAGGGGTTGCGGGCGGAGTTAATCAGCCGGGCGACTTCTTCCTGGCTGAGTATGGTGGGCAGGCGACGCACCTGTTTGGGGTAGGGCGTCTCGGCCACGCTCCAAGGCTTCCTGAGCGTCTTGATGAAGAAGAAGCGCAGAGCGGCGAGCTTCTGCGTCACGCTGGTCGCATCCAGCTTCCGTTCGCGGAACAGATAGGCTTGGTATTCACGAATGTGCGGGGGGCGCAACTGGTCCGGAGGACGGTGGAAGTAGCGAGCGAAATCAGCGACCGCACTTAGGTAACAGCGTATGGTACCCGGAGAGTAATTGCGACGCTGGAGTTCCTCCAGCATCATTTTGCGTTGACGGGTCATAGGGAACCTCCTTATGACCCGAAGATAACCTGATCAAGACACTCCTGCCCACTTGCACGCACGCGCAGCGTCCGCCGCACGGGCGGCTTCGTTCAAGTCGGCTTTTCGTCATCGAACTCCTGTGTCAAAACGATTCCCTTTCCACACGCGAGTTGCGATGCGTGAGCTTGACAGGAGCGGTCGGCAGGGGTATGGTTTGCGCCAGAGATAGAGATAGAGTTGAAATCGGAGATTCCGATTCAGATGAGCGATTTCCAGAGGCCATCCGTATCTGCGCCAAGGGACGATCGCAGCGATCTCTACACCTTTCCTCCTCTCGGTGAAGCGATCAAAGTGCTGATGATTTGGCCGCGTTTCCCCCCCTCTTTCTGGAGCTTTGCTGCAACGCTGGATCTCCTTCGCGAAGAAACCGTCCATCCCCCGCTGGGTCTACTTACTCTCGCCGCGCTCTGTCCGAAGAGCTGGAAGTTACGACTGATCGATCGGAGCTTTGAAACTCTGCACGACCGTGACATCCTTTGGGCTGACCTCGTCATGGTCAGCGGAATGAGCGTCCAGAGAGATGACATTCGCCAGACTCTCCTCCGGGCGCGGGCCCTTGGCAAGCGGACGATGGTCGGTGGTCCTTACGCGAGCAGTGAGCCGGACGCCCTACTTGCACTGGCAGACCATGTTGTCGTTGGCGAGCCCGATGAGGTTTTCGACAGGATCGCGGCCGATCTGGAGCGAGGCTCCGCCCAGCGGCTCTACGTCATCCACGACAAGCCCGACGTCAGCAAGACGCCGGTCCCGCGGTTTGATCTGCTCAAGATCGAAAAGTATGTCTCCATGGCGGTGCAGTTCTCACGTGGGTGTCCATTCCAGTGCGAGTTCTGCGACATCATCACACTCTATGGAAGGAAGCCGCGAACGAAGGCTCCGCGTCAGTTGCTTGCGGAACTCGATGCCTTGTTCGAGCTGGGCTGGCGCGAGCAGGTCTTCATCGTCGACGACAATTTTATCGGCAACCATAAGCGCGCTCTGGAATTGGCCCGGAACCTGGAGGAGTGGCAGGTATCTCATGACTATCCGTTTTTGTTTTACACCGAGGCATCGATCGATCTCTCTCAGAGGCCGGAGTTGATCGAAGCCATGGTGAGGGCGAACTTTTATTATGTCTTCATCGGGATCGAGAGTCCCTCCGAACAAGCACTGACGGAAACCAAGAAATATCAGAATCTGCGGCATGATCAGTTAGAGTCCATCCGGTTCATCCAGAGTCATGGTCTCTGGGTGACTGCGGGCTTTATCATCGGCTTCGACTCGGATACAGAGGATATCTTCGAACGGCAAAGAGACTTCATTGAGCGCGCCGCCATCCCCTGGGCCATGGCCGGGTTCCTGCAAGCGCCCCCCAGGACTCCGCTCTACGACCGAATGTTGAAACAGGGCCGACTGCTGGACGAAGACACCGCGCTCAGCAATTTCAATTCGCCTAACTTTCGGACGCTCCTCCCGCTCCCCATTTTGTTGCAGGGTTTGCGCGAAACTCTTGTCTCCCTTTATTCTGCCTCTGCATTTTACAATCGGGCTTATCGTTCGCTTGTGCAGTGGGAAACACGGGAGCAGCAGAAAGCGACGCCCTATCCCTTCTTGCTCGCACTTGGCGTTTTGGTTCGGTCAATCTTCCGTCAAGGCATCCTCTCCTCCTATCGGAGAGCCTACTGGAAGTTCCTGTGGCAAATCCTTAGGCGCTGGTCGCGGAATCCACCGAAGTTGGTCATGGGAATGACGATGCTGCTTTCAGGGCACCACTTCATAAAATACGCGCAAGATGTAGCAGCCGCGTTAGAGGCCCAATCCCAGAAACTCGCCGCCCAACAGCCAACGGTGACGTTCGGACCATTCGTAGACTCACAGGGCAACGAGGGGGCCTCACTGAGCACCCTGTCCCATTGAAATAAGTCGCCGTGCGAAACGAATGCAGCCTGGGCGCTTAGGAAGTTCTTGCGCAGCACAATGGCATGGTAAAAGGCGGTTTCGCCCTGTCAATTCAAGGCTAAACTCTGCCTCCGGCTTTTGCTGCTATGCGGGGTTTAAGCGAGCAGGCGCGGCAGGAACTCAAGTCCTGCCTCACATTGCTGCTCAGGCCGCCCCGCGCGAACCCATACCACGCGGCAGGATCGGGGATGCCATAGGCCCGCATCGGAAAACAAGTAGACCCCCTGTCCCTCGTCCAACGCGGGCTCAGTTCGGATTCTGAGGCCCCCTCTTGAAATGTCAACTGCACGCGCACTCTGTTGAAACTCCCAGCCCTGATATTTCAGGGCCAGCGTGACGAAGATTCTGCTCGGTACGCGCTCGAATCCTCGGCGTTCGCGCCGCCGGCCTGCGTCCATAAGCAGCCTCCTGAGCCGGATGGTCTAAGCCCAGAGACCTTCATGTTAGGACGGCGCAGCGTCGAGGTCAACATACAAGGTGTCCCTCGGGGTGTCGCTTGTGCGCAGAAGTGGTTGCCGATTGTCGGAGCCTGACACAGCCGCCGCCCCGACGGGCCGTGCCGGGAATATTCCCTATCAACGAGTCTTTTCTCGACGGTTAGCATGAAAGTCCCCTCCTTCTGGCCATGCCGCGGAGGGCGCCGCTCGCTTTTGTGGCACGCCGGCGCGAATTAATAAGGCCCTCTTGATTTATAATAATGGCAGGGCGCGAAAGTGGCGGAATTGGCAGACGCGCCAGACTTAGGATCTGGTCCCTTACGGGGTGGGGGTTCGAGTCCCCCCTTTCGCACCAGCGTTTTGGACGCAACAAAGCAAGTTCCACAGCACGATGCGCGGTGGAGAAGCCCGCAGACCGTCACGGCGACACGTCCCTCCGTGGGCAGTTCGTGTTCCGGTTCGTCGCACGGCAACTAGAAGTCCAAAGTTTTGGAACTTGGTGCATTCGAATATCTCTTGCCATATGGAGTGAATTCACTGTATGTTCGCAAGTTTGGAATGTAGCGGAAAGCGCAGCTTTAGGCCGGATAACCCAAGGGGGGTTGTTCATCATCTGAGGGAAGTGTGACGGGTGGGTAGACCTGTGGCGTCCGGTGGGATTCAGTTTCATGGTCTGAGCGCAAGGGAATGTGCTCGGGTCACCTTGCCGCGGGCACAAGCGGGGGAAAGAGTCGAGACTTGATGCTCAAGCGGATTGTTACAATTGCGGTGACGGCTGTGCTGGCCGTCGCGTTTCTGAACTCCTGTGGATCGTCGAAACCGACAACGACGGCCGCAACGGGTTCGCTCACAAGCCTGGTCGGTGATACCCCCGGCGTTTGTGATGCTGTGTCATTCCCGTTTAACGTAACCGAGCTTTCTCTCACCGGTTTTTCTCCCGCCGGGACTGCCGCTACAACCACCCCCATCAATACAAGCTCCCCTACCCCGCCCGAAATCAGAATAAACCTGGGTTGCTTGCGAGACTTTACGACGGCGCTCAACATCAGCTCCGCGAATGTCGGGACTTACGACTATGCCTACATCACACTCAGTGAGCCCCAATTGATTTTCTACGATCCAACTATCCTTCCGCCAAATCCTCCCGTGAATACCGCACAATTCACGCTGAGCCCCTTGAAGTTGATACAGGTTCCGATCAGTCCGTACCTGGTCATCAACCAGGGCCAAGCTAGCGTCATGCAGATCGATTTTGACATGCTCCGCATGATTCAGAGCATTACCGTGAATCCGACGAATGGACAGCTCACAGTTACCGGGACACCCGAAATCACCGTTACGCCCATCACCGCATCAGGGAGCCAGGGCCAGGGCTTTGGCGAACTGGACGATCTGGTAGGCTTTGTGCGCTCCGTGACGATTCTGCCTCCAGGCAACACTTCGCTGTATAACGGGAGTTTTACCCTGCAACTACTCTCTGCCTCCATTACTGGACCGCCCCTGGTGACTGTCAACCTCGACAGCTCTTCCCAGCTTTATGGCTTTTCGGAGCTCAACCAACTGGTGACAGATAGCTTTATGGAAGTGGACGCCTACATTGACGTCGACGGGAATTTCGTGGCGACTTCCGTGGAGGATGAGTACACGGAAGACCCCTCGAGCAATACAGTGGCATTGATCGGGCCAGTCACCTCGGTGACCAGAAATGCAAGTGGCAACGTGACCAGCTTTAACCTCTGGATGCGTGATGTCGAGCCGCCCGACCCCAGCACGGCGCCTCTCGACACCATAGGCGTAGTCAATGTGACGGCCTCGACCACCTATCAGTATTCTTCGCGAAACGCCAACTTTGCGAACCTACCTTTCGGCCCCGGCAATATCGCGGTGGGCCAGGAGGTGGTTGTCCACGGACTAGTTACGCCATCAACAGGAAGTAGCGGCCCGGGTGCGCCGAGCCAGCTACCCACCGTGGCTGCTTATAAGGTTTACGACAAGCTGCAAACCATTCAGGGTAGTTTCTCTTCCCTCGTTCAGGTCGGGCAGGACGATAAGACGGGGGCTTTCGTATTCACCCCCTGCTCCACCCTTTTTCAGGGGACGTCTATCATGGTCCTGACCAGCAACCAGACTGCCTTCGTCAATCTGAGTGGCTTGTCCTCCCTCAGCGGCCCCCCCAACCAGCCCACTCTCCTAGTCAAGGGTCTGCCTTTCTTCGAAGCGCAAGCGCAAACGATCAACGGTGTGCCTGTCCCGGCTGGCACGTTGGTAATAGTCGCCAAACAAGTCCACAAACTTTAGAGTTTGTTGAAAAGCCTCTTCGAGGGCGTGGAAGGAGCGGGATTTTGACCCCGGCGCAAACAGTGTAACAAGGAAAACGGGAGGATTATTTCCTTTTCAATCTCGGGATGCTCATAGAGGCGGAGTACGTCCGGCTTTCTCGCTCTTCTTTCTCTCACCTGGCAAGTGGGTGAATTTCAGGTCTTTCCCTCCGAGCATTTTTGTAAGCAGGATGATCTGTCCGGCGTGGTGGGAAAAATGCTCGGCAACGTGGAAAACAGCCTGCACGCCGGTAACCCGGAATCCTTGAATGGAATATGTCCGCGCGAGAGCCTCTGCGTTCAGCTTCCGCATCACACGGTCAGCTTCGCTGACTGCCTTCCGCAGGCGGGCGACTAAAATTCGAGGGGGAATGGGGCCTGGCGGCGAAAACTCTTTGTCGCGCTGGCGCCGGTCCGGCACGCCACCCAGGCCCGAAACGATCCATTGCCTGACGTTTCCCTCCAGGTGCAGCGCCAAGTTACCCACGCTGTTCGAGGCGGGATTGGCTCGCCACCAGACTTGTTCAGGGGAAAGCGCGCGCACACAGGCCTCGATGCGCGGCCCATGAACTTGAAGGAGCAAGCGTCTGGCCTGAGCCAGGAATGGCCGGGCAAGGTCTGTAAGGGTGGGTTTCATGAAGATTTCCTTTTCTTTCGGAGGCGGATACTCTCCATCAGGCTGGCCTTCCACGCCCTGTCTTCCCAGTAGGTCAGCCAGAGGTAGAAAGTGGCGTAACTTCGCCATCCAGGCCAGCGCTCAGCCAGTTTCTCCACTCGATCTGCAGAGGGCGGTTGGCGAAGTCGGTAAAGATCCCGAATCACCTTCTGCAAGCCCACGTCGGTGGCGGGGAGGCAATCAGGGTGCCCCAACGCCCGCAGGCCCACGTACTGGGCCGTCCAGGGGCCCACGCCCTTCTGTCCCATGAGCTTGGCGTGGGCAAGCGCGGGGTCGAGGCCGCGGAGTCCTTCCAAGTCCAGACTACCGTCCAATGTAGCGCGCGAAATGCCGATCAGGCAGCGGGCCTTGGGCCCGGAAATCTGCAGGCGGCGCAACTCGCCGGGCGTGGCGATGGCCAGGGCGGCAGGCTCGGGAAGGGCGTTATAGCAGCGACCCTCAAACTCCACGCGTCCGCCGTAAGTTACAATCAACGCCTTCTTCACTTGGTGTGCAAAGCTCAGGTTCACCTGCTGCTCGAGTACGGCAAAAATCAGCGTTTCAAACACCGTGGGGGTTTGCGGAATGCGCACGCCTCGAAAGCGTTCGCAGAGGCAGCCCAGAACGGGGTCGGCTTTGGCCACTTCGTAGAAGGGGGTCAAGTCAAGGTGGGCGGAGAACTGGCGCTCAACCTGAGTTGCAACGACGCGCCGCATAGTATCATCCGACCGTGCGGCCAGGATGCGAACTTGCAGCGCGGGTTTTTTCCGCTCGATTTCTTCGCGGACTCCGTAGAGCACCAGTTGCCCGCCGACGTCCGCCACGCGCCGGTATTCTCCTTCCTCAAAGTAATCAAGCAGAGGAGGGAAGGGCTGCCCTTTTAGAAGCCCGGGCGGGCTGAGAATGAATCGCAGCGTGCGGACAAGGTCGAATGGCTCTCGAGGCATTAGCAGCCAATAACTTGGTACGAACGGAGGCAAAGTGGACATGGCAGCCGGCTATCCTCTTTGGTTGCGGTAACCAGGGCGCATGCCATTCTGCCTCAGTCACCCTTCCGCTGCAAGCTAGTAGAACGGCGATGTTGCTCTACTTGCATAACCGTTTCTAAGGTTGTATCTTTGATGAGGCCTTGCGCATCCATAAAGTTAGGACAGTGAGCCGGGCTTGTACCACGATTTCGCCGTCTTGGAAAGGGTCTGACGGCGTGCAATCGACGGAGGCGGCCCGCTGATGTCTTACAGATGAGCGCGGGCCAGGTGGAGCAGGACGCACCTATGAGCGAACCGCTGGCGGCCACACTGGCTGGAGACGAGTCTGTCCTTGTGAGCGGGGCGAAGGCGGGCAACTACGCCGCCTTCGAGGAACTCGTCAACCGATACGAGAAAAAAATCTATCGGCTCGGCATGAACATCACAGGAAACCCCGAAGATGCCGAAGATGTGCTCCAGGATACTTTCCTGAAGGCTTTTGAGCATCTCCCCGAATTCCGGGAGGATTCGCGTTTCTACACCTGGATTGTGCGCATTGCGGTCAATGAAGCGCTGATGAAGCTACGGAAGCGGCGATCCAGTAGAGAAGTTCCTTTCGAAGAAACCGAGGACCAGGACGGCGACGTTGTGGTTCGTGATTATGCGGACTGGAGGCCCAATCCTGAACAAACACTGGCAAGGGAAGAGATGGAGCAAATACTGCGCAGTGCCATTCAGGCCCTTCCCCCCGGTTTCCGCACAGTCTTTTACCTGCGTGACGTGGAGGGTCTCGACACCGATGAGACAGCGCAGTTGCTTAACCTGAGTACCGGCGCGGTGAAGGCCCGGCTTTTCCGGGCACGCCTGCGGCTCCGGGAAGAGTTAAGTGAAGTTCTGAGGCGAGGATGACTTTGGTAAACTGCAAGAACGCGGTCAATCAACTTTCGAGTTATCTCGATGGTGAGCTTGACGAGGAACTGAAACAAACTCTCGAAGCTCACCTCGGCAAGTGCCACCACTGCCACGCGGTGTTTGACACCACGCGCAAAACGATCGAGCTTTATTGCGATGGCAAGCTCTTCCCTTTGCCGGATGAGGTTCGCGGCCGCCTGCACGCAGCTCTAAAGCGCCGCGCGCAACGAGTCTGATTCGATTTCCCACTCCCCCCAGTTCAATCCTAAACACCAGGCAGAAAGCAGTAGGCAGACCCCAGCGCCACCCCGCGTAGCACGGGCGTCTGAAGCGGTGAATGAATTATTAAACAAACTTCTCACCACAGAGACACCGAGACACAGAGAACTGGAAAGAAAGGGCCTTTTCTCTGTGTTCCCGTGCCTCTATGGTGACAGTAGTTGGTTGTTTAAGAGCTCCCCTCGCCCCTGAACAGCCGAAGTCAACACCCAAAGCGCTGGGGCAAGACCCTCGGCAAGCGGGGGCAGGTGCCCGTGCTACGATCGAGGGAGGGCCGGGGACCTACGAATCGGGTTGGCGCAGCTTCCTCGAGTTCCCAAACGGCTGCCGTGTTGTGAAATCGGTTGCGCCAGGAGAGAGTTTGTGCTAGTAATGGTGCGACTGTCGGTGGTCGATTTAATCCCTGATTTCGATATTGACGCCGTTCGAAGCGTGTGAGCTCGGTCTGAAGAAGCCTCGGAAAGCTAGGGTGCGTCCAAACTATTCCAAAGGGGGGAACGAATATATGGCATTCTGTGCAAAATGTGGAACTCAGTTGGCCGAAGGAGTAAGTTTCTGTGCATCGTGCGGTGCCCCAGTGGGTTCAGCCGCAGGTGGTCCGGCGGCGCCGGCCGGTGCGGGGACGGCAATGTCCTCCAATGTTGCTGGATTGTTGACTTACATTTTGGGCTTTATCACCGGCATCATCTTTCTGGTGATCGAGCCTTACAAGAATGATAAGTTCGTGCGCTTCCACGCTTTCCAGTCCATCTTCTTTAACGTGGCGCTTATCGTGTTCTGGATTGCCTACACGATTGTGGCTAGTATTCTGGGCTTCGTGTCGCTCGGAATTCTCGCTGTGGTGATGGGTCTGGTCGGGCTTCTAATCTCGCTGGCCATCCTCGCCTACTGGATTTTCCTGATGTATAAGGCCTACAACAACGAGCTTTATAGGATCCCGTTCATTGGGGATCTGGCCGCCAAACAAGCGGGTTAAGTGACCCGAGAAGTGTGGACCCACGGCTGCCGTAATCTCCGGACTCGCGGGTTGCGCCTTTTTCCCAGCTCAAGAGGTGTAACCCGCTGTCATCCATCATTGACGGGTGGCAACGCACGTAGCGCCGGTCCCGCACGGCGGGAACCGGCACCTGCCGCCCCTTCGCTGCGCTCAGGGCAGGCTCTAAAGGTCGGCGCTACGCCGCCTGAGGCTGAGGGATTACAACCCGCTCCCGTTTTCCCTTGACAATTCCTGCCTGTAAATGCAATTTAGCAAGTTTCACTATTGCGGTTTGAGCCTGGCCTATGCTTGAGGAAGCTCAAATCACGGCGTGGAGCTATGGGTGTTCTTGTTTGCTTTCATGATCGCTGCTTTGACGGCGTAGGCTCAGCGGCCGTCTTCACGCGTTTTTATCGCCAGTGCATCGACCCGCAGGCGGAGTTCCGGTACCACGGGTTGGTGCACCGGGCAGGACAGCTATTTGATGAGGGACTGTTCGACGATCAAGAAAACGTCATTGTAGATTTCAAATACTCCAGTTCTGAGCGGCTCACCTGGTGGTTCGACCACCACCAAAGCGCTTTCCTCACGGAAGCCGACGCGGAGCATTTTCGTCATGACCAGAGCGGAAAGAAATTCTACGGGCCGGATTATCGCTCTTGCACCAAGTTTATTGTCGAAACCTGCCAGGCGAAGTTCGGTTTCGTGGCCCCCGAGCTCGACGAGCTGGTTTATTGGGCGGACCTGATTGATGGCGCCCTGTACCCCGATACCAGGACAGCGGTGGAAATGCATGAACCGGCCACCCAGCTCACCCTGGTTATTGAAGGGACGAGTGACCCGCAGTTCACTGTGCGACTAATTCCCAAGCTGATTTCCACGCCGCTTCAGGAGATCATGGATATCCCTGAGGTGCGGCAAACTTTTGACCGGCTTTATGCCCTTCACCTCAAGACTATTGATATTATCCGGTCCCGCGCTGGGCTAAAGAATGGGGTGTTATTCTTCGACGTCGCCGACCAGACCTTCGAAGGTTTCAATAAGTTCATTCCTTATTATTTGTTTCCAGGGACGGTTTACAGCGTGGCCTTAAGCCGCTCGCAAGCGCGAATCAAGATTGGTGTGGGCAGCAACCCATGGAACGCAACACCCAAGACCGCCAATCTTGCCAGCATCTGCGAGCGCTATGGGGGTGGCGGCCACGCCAAGGTTGCGGCCATTTCACTGCCCCCCACGGATTTTGCACGCGCCAGGAAAGTGGCGGACGAGATAGTGAGCGACTTGCGGTCCGGCTTGGCCCAGTCTGGCGTCCAGTAATTGGGTGGATAGTGCAGCGCCGCTTGCCCCGGCCCCGCCTCGCGGGCCCGGCGCTACGGCGAGCGCATCGTCCAAATGTTTTGTGGACACTGCAGGGTGGTCTGGGGAGCCCGCCTAGCGGGCGATAGAACTTAGCCCAGGGCGCTAGCCCTTGGAAACCAAGCCCCAGCGCCGGTCAAGCCCCGGAAGGGGCGGCAGAGCCGGGGAGAGTTCCCGCGTCGAAACCTTTTCTTTCGCCCCGCTGGGGCTCCCGCGAACAAGAGGGCTTTCTGCACCCAGGGCTGGCGCCCTGGGCTATCCCGCAAGGCGGGACCGGCCCTCTGGGCCTTTGCCCTTGCGTACCAGTACGTTCAGACGTGTGCACAAACCAAGAAAAATGCCCTGACCTCCACTTCTACGTCGCGCACCCCAAGAAGGTACGGCGCTTGATACAGACGCCGGTGTGTGGTAAGAAGGAGGTTACGTCTATATCCGCTAAAGCCTTTGATTATGCGATTATGTTACGCTTCGCCGACGGCCGCTCCAGTTAGAACTGCGGCGGGGTTTTAGCAGGTTGCTGAGGATCCGTGAAGGGCTATATCGGCAGGCTTTCGCGCCAGGAGTGAAGTAGCTTGACAGAGGGAGAGTGAGCACCGTGGGTGAGGCGAAGGGGGCAGAGCAGAACGCAATAGACGTTAGGGCCTTTGGTATGTCGGATGTGGGTCGCGTCCGCAAAAACAATGAAGACAACTTTGTGGTTTGCAACCTGACCACGGGTGAAGTGGGTCTTACGCCTCCACTTCTCAACCATACCTTGGGGAGTCGCGGTTCGCTGTTTATGGTAGCGGACGGAATGGGCGGAGAGGCCAGCGGGGAAGTTGCCAGCCAGATTTGCACCCTCACAGTCCCTAAGCGCCTGTATGAAAACCTCAAGTCCCTGGGGCAGGTCAGCGAGACGAACTTTGTGCTCCTGCTCCGGGAATCCATCGAATATGCCAACCAGATCATCCACCAGAAAGCGCAAAGCGATCCCGCTTATCGTGGAATGGGAACCACTACCACGGTGGCTGCATTGTTCGGGCCTTATCTTTTTGTGGCGCAGGTTGGGGATTCCCGTGCCTACCTCATTCGCAATAGCGAGTTGACCCAGTTGACTCGCGATCAAACATTCCTGAACTATCTCAAGGAAATCGGTGTCGAAGTGCCCGACGACCCGGAAACGGACAGCCGGAGGAGTATTCTGACGCAAGCAGTAGGGAGCAGCGAGAGCGTGAATGTCAAGGTGACGTATACCAAAGTCCGTCAGGGCGATAGCATCCTGCTTTGCTGCGATGGCATGTACAACATGGTCCCCGCAACCGATATCGCTGCGATTGTGAAGGGGACTGAGTCCCTGGCCAACAAGTGCAAGTATTTGATCGATGAAGCCAACGCCAAGGGCGGGAGTGACAACATAACCGTAGTCATGGCAGAGTTCAGCGGACCAGGGCTTCCTCCAGCGGCCCCCACCGCGGCCGTGGAGTTTAAGGAATTCAATGAGGAAGATTTCAAGGGGCACTCCTGAAGCGTTTTCAGAAATCTTGAAAAGACTCGCTCCAGCGAAGAATTGAGACCGGCGCCGCGACAAAATCGAAATCTCCAAATTCGCTTTTCAAGGGAAGTAGAGGATTCTTCCCGGAGAACCGCTGTCATGAATTGCCCCGTATGCGGTGAGCTAAACGAAGAGGGTTACCGCTTTTGCCGGTCCTGCGGCGGGCGCTTGCCTGTCGTGGAGGACTCGGCAGACACTCTGGCCTTTTCGAATGAGGTGACCGCTCCGGCAGCGGCTCCGCTCGGACCGCCCTCTCAACCTTTACCTCGTGCCTACAGGCTGATTGCCACTTCGGGACTACTCTTGGGTCGAACCTACAGCATTGGCCCTCGAGGACTGGTCATCGGCCGCGACCCCGCGAATTGTCAGGTAGTGTTGGCGGACGACGAAATTTCGCGCCTCCATGCCTGGATTGCTCCTAACGACAAGGGTGAAGTGGTCCTGCGCGACCGTCATTCCGCGAATGGCACATTCGTAAATCAAGTGCGTGTGCAGGAGAAGGTCCTGAAACCCGAGGATGAGATCTCGGTGGGCAGCGCTCGCCGTCACCTCTTTCGCATCGAGGAAGTGGGGGCTGCCGGTCTACCTCAGGGCGCGGCACTGACAGAAGCTGTTCCCGCCGCTCAACCGGAGGCGGTGGGGGGAGGGACCTCGGTTATGAGCGCAGCCGATGTCGCTGCCGCCCCGCAGCAGGAAATGGCGGCGGAACGTACAGTCGCCATCAAATTGACCGACCTTCTGGCACGTCCCCACCTGGACCTGATCGTTGACAGGTACGCCGTAAAGAGCCTTGACATCCCGGATGCCGGGCTGGAGATCGGTCGTGATGCCTCCCGCTGCCAGTTGGTGCTGGAACATCCCTCAGTTTCAGCGGTGCACGCGGAGTTGTCGTTCCATGAGGGGAAGGTGCTGCTGACTGACCGTTCCACCAACGGGACGTTCGTGAATGGCCTGCGCATGGTGAGCGGGGAACTGCATGACGGAGATTACATCACCTTCGGCCGCTATGCCGGCAAATCCCTGATCTTCAAGTCGGGGCTTGAGCCGCAACTGAAAATTGAAAAGGTTGGCCTGGACAAAGACTGCATCACCATTGGCCGCGACGCCTCGAATGATGTGGTCATTGACCACCCTGTGGTCTCAAAGAGACACGCGGAAATCATCAAGCAAGATGGCAAGGTCATTCTGGTTGACCTTGGGTCCACCAACGGGACCTTCGTCAACGGAATCAAGGTGAAGCGGCATCAACTCCAGGAGTTGGACCGGATTGTCATTGGCCCCTCCGAGCTGCACTTTTCCGGAGCAAGTCTTTCCCACGCCCCGGACACGCGCGTGGTGCGACTCGATTCCATTGGAGTAACTTTTCAGGTCCCGGATCGGACCAGCGGAAAACCCAAATTGCTCTTGGACGACATCTCTCTGGTGGTTAAGCCTAAAGAACTGATTGGACTTCTGGGACCGAGCGGAGCAGGTAAGACCACGCTCATGAACGCCCTGAACGGCTTTGTAAAACCTACCACGGGCCAGGTTCGGTACAACGGAGAGGATCTGTACCGCAATCTGGAGGCTCTGAAATCCACCATTGGCTATGTCCCCCAGGAAGACATCATGCACCGGCAATTGAGCGTACGGCGATGCCTGTACTACGCGGCAAAGCTGCGACTGCCGGAAGACGTCTCGGATGAAGAGGTCAATCGGCGCGTGGAAGCGATGCTGGACACTCTGAAGCTCGACCCGCAACGCTGGGACAACCCCGTCTCCACCTTGAGTGGAGGGCAGCGTAAGCGGGTGAGTCTGGGCATTGAATTGCTCCCCAAGCCCGGAGTGCTCTTCCTGGATGAGCCTACCGCAGGCCTTGACCCCCGCACTGAAACCCTGATGATGATGTTGTTCCGGCAATTGGCAAATCAGGGCTCGACCATCATTATCACCACACATCTGTTAGGTTCCTTCGGCGTACTGGACAAGGTCGTGGTGTTGCTCCAGGGGCGACTGGCCTACTATGGGCCGGGTACAAAATTCCTGCAGTATTTCAAAGCGGAAGCCCCGCCCGATGTTTACGATGACTTGACGGATAACAATACGGCTCCCTACTCCCTGGAACTCAAGCAGCGTTATGCCGCATCCGATCTCTACAAGGAGCTCATTGCCCAGCCACAAACGGCGATTCCGGCGGAGAAAACTCCTTCCCCTACTACCCCTGCGCCTGCTGCCGGCACGAGAGGCAAGGGTTTCAGCTTGCGCCAGTTTAAGGTCCTTCTGCAGCGAAACTGGGAGCTGAAATTCGTGGACCGCGGCCAGACGTTGCTTCTGTTTCTTCAAGCGCCCATCGTCGCTCTGTTGGTGGCTCTCATGGCGAGCGCGCCGAACCAGGTCCAAACCCTTTTCATGGCCATATTCGCAGCCTTGTGGTTCGGCTGCTCGAATGCGGTACGTGAAATTGTTGACGAGCAGACTGTGTATCGCCGCGAACGGCAAACAGGCTTAAAAATACCGTCGTATATTCTTTCCAAGCTTGCCGTTCTTTCCATTGTGGCGCTGGTGCAGTGTGTCTCGGTGGTTGTCATCTTGCTCGCGGTCAACCGGGCATTGGATTTGAGCCTCCCGGAAGTGGTGGCCGCCATCGGAATCATGTTCCTGGTGGCCGTAAACGGGACGCTGATAGGACTTCTCATCTCCAGTCTCGTCTCCTCTCCGGAGAAAGCTCTGAGCTTGTTCCCCTTGGTTCTCATTCCGGAGCTTCTTCTCTGCGGATTATTCCTGCCCGTGAACCAGATTAAGACGATCATCCCTATCACCTTCGAGGAACTACTCGAGGGGAAGCTGTTTGCACAACCGGAAGCCCAGGCTAAGGCCCGGCAAATGATCAATGCGCCTGGGCCGCAAGTATCGCCCGACCTGGCCGCCGCGCAAGCCACGGTGAAAAAAGGACAGTCCGCGCACGAAGTTGCCGGGGCCGTGGCGCCTTCGGAGAAAGTGCAAAAGGCACTCCACAAATACACGCCTGCGCCGGTGGCGGGTATGCCCACCTTCGCGCGCTGGCTTTCGGCGCTGGCCATCTCGCGTTGGGGCCTGGAGGCACTTTCGGATCTCTGCCTTCACGGCTCCCATTCCACACAGGATTACGCCTACCAGATCGTCAATACGGTGTCCATTTCCCTCCATCCTGAGGATGTCGAGAAGCTGGAGAAGGGATTGGAGGCGCCACCCGAAGCTTTCGCGGCTTCCGGGGCGTTTCCACTCCCCTCGAGGTTCTGGAAAGACAAAGGGCCTTACCTGGCGATCATGACCAGCTCTGCGCTGTTTGTGGTCATCGCTATCCTGGTGGTGATGAAGCGAAAGGATGTCACTTGAGAGGATAGGTTTCAGGTGTCAGGTTTCAGGTGCCAGAAGAGCAGTGACGAGTGCCGAGGGGAATTATGAATAGTTAATGGTGAATGGTGAATTGTGAATTGCGGACGCAGAGTTTGCTCTGAGCGCAGCGCGCTGGGCCTACGAATGCCGCAGTTCCTCAGTTTAGAATTCACAATTCATAATTTACTATTCACTATTCAGGGTTACCCTGGCCTTTTTTTCAAGGGCTGAAAGCTGACGGCTGACCCCCGAGCACTGACAACTGACGACTAACAACTGACCACTTGAGCAGGTAAAGGAGTTACCATGGACGCTGGGCTTTCCACGATTCGCAATCTACTTTACGTTGTCATTGTTCTCGTCTTGCTATCCGCCCTGTCTGGTTTCTATGTGGCGACGCAGCTTGCCCGCAACAGTGACGAGTTGGCTAGCCTGCGGTTACTGCTTGAAAAGGAGATGATGGGGACTGCCTTGACCCACGTCCAAGAATTGGAGAAGCAGATGGACGCGCTTAACCAGAGCGCTGCCGGCATTGACGATAAATTGAAGAAAGCCCAGGACGATTTTGTGGTGCGAATGCAGGTGGAGCTGCCCCGCATCATGGATGACTACGTCAAACAACGAGGTACCCTCGTTGAACAGAAAATCCACCAGCAGGGCGTACCCCTGCCCCATTAGCAGAAGGGCAGTGACCCGACTAGGCGGGACGAGGGACGAGCCGGAGACAGGAGTCAGAAGTCGGACCTACCAGGACTCCAGTTTTCGCCCTTTCGACTTTCAACTGTCGACTGTGGACTGCGGACTGTTAGCTGATCTGCCTGATCTCCACCCGGAACATGTGTTCCCCCAGGAAAAACTCATCGCCGTGCTCGAGCTCAACTTCTTTTCGTATCCGGCGAAAGACGCCATTGCGACTCCTCAAGTCCTGGAGCATGAAGCGTCCCGGTTGCGCCACGATGCGGGCGTGGGTCCCAGACATGAAAGGATCGTCCTTGAACACCAAATGGGCGTTAGTCCGTCCCAAGGTGGTTTCAGGCTTTTCCAATCTGAACTCTTCAATGATCTCACCCGTCATCCGGATGCGTTCGAGCTTGGCCGTGATGGGGCCCCGCTGCAGCTTTGGTGCTCCAGCCCATGCCACCGTGCCTTGCCCGGCATTGGTGCTCTCCGCTTCGTCCAGGCTTTGTGTGGTGAATCGAAAGAGATCCTGTCCCAACAGAAAGACATCCCCGGGGACAAGTTCGGTATCCTGTCGCTGCTTGATGAATGTCCCGTTCAGGCTGCTGAGATCCTCCAAAAACAACTTGCCCTCGCGAATCGATAGGAAAGCATGGCGGTCTGAAAGTGAGGAATCGTCAGGATAATTGACTTCACAGTTGGCGCGTCCGAAGGAAACTTCTCCCACTACTTGCCGGGGATTCCCCCAGGAGCCATCATGCTTTTTCTCTGTGATTTGCGCCTCAATACTCGGCACGTGAAATCCGCCAAAGACCAAGGTCCCTTCCGGCGCGGCGGCAGGCATCGAGGAATCTACCCTTGGCACGACGGGCGGTGGAGTGGGTGGTGCAGGTCTCGGTGGGGCTGGGACTCTTATGGGGGAAGGGACAACTTCAGATGGACCGGCGGGTCTTGCTATGGGGGGGCTGATTCCCGGCGGCTGAGGCCGGGCGACGGGCGGAATTGGCGCCGGGGCTGCAAGCTTTGGGGGTGGGGGTTGCTGTGGCGCCCAAGGCGGACCAGCCACCGCAGGAGATAGCCGAGAGACACCCGGCGCCGCAGCTTGGGGCGCGATCCTGGGGGGAATTGGAGGAGCCACCGGCTGGGGCGCAACGGGCTGTGGGGGCTGTTGCGGAAGCTTCGCTTGGGGCGCAGCCGGAAGCGCTGTGCCGCAGAAGCCGCAGAACTTGCTGCCTGCCGGAACCGCCTTATGACATTTCGGACACTCCAGTGGCTTGGACTGTGGAACAGCCGGCCGAGAGACGGGAGGAGTCGCCGCAGCCTGGAGGGGCTTCCCGCAACGGGCGCACTTTGCCGCGCTCGCGGGGTTCCCACTCCCGCACGTCCCGCATGGGATATAGCGTATCGTCCCTTCTTTGTTTGTTTCGGCAGACATATTAAGTGCTCAGGGCGGCCGAAGCTAGTCACCGGTGATTTCCAGCCACACCGGATTAGTATAGCAGCGAAACTCTTCTCCCGTGGCGTTTCGTGTTCGAGCCTCCAGGCGGATGTAGCCCCAGATACCTCTATTCTTTCCCAAGAAAGGCCGCAGGTCAACAGGGATTAAACCTCCACTCGCCATCCGTCTTGAAGCCGGCACCGGGATTTCTTGAGGTTGGGATTCACCCTCTTGTGACCCCACGATCAATCGAATGGATTCGATGGGGCCGAATTCCGCGCTACTGACCCAGGCAAGCTGCAAGGGTGGAAGATGGCCGAGGGAAACCGCGAGGGAATCACCTATGCCAACATCTCCAGAATCGCCCAAGCTGCCCTGGGAATTGCGCTCTAAGCCCGCGATGAGCAGGGGACCGTTGCTCAGGACGCTGCGCCCTGATTTGAGCGCCCCGAGGATGTTCTCTCCTTTTGGTCCCATACCCTCGGGGGCATAGACAACTGTCGAAATCTTTCCCAAAGCATTATCCTCGGCGTAACCGGAGAGGCCGCGGGAAGGTTTGCCAAGGAAGTCCACTACGTCCAGCGTGGCCTCGTAATTGAAGTCCCCGTGAGCGTCCGAGCCCGCGGCCAAAAAGACCTTGAAACCCGGAGCGTGCATGGAATCGCCAGAGGCTTGCAGCCCCCGCTGAAGCAGAGGACGCCACGCCAGCTCGATCCCCTTCTCCAAGCGCGCATACTGGTTTGCCTGGCTGTCCGGTTGGAAGCAGGCTTCGGGGTCCGCATCGCGATGGAGGCAATAGGGGTCGCGAGCGTCGTCGGCCGTGGCCATGGTGGCACGGTTCCATGGTTCCAACCCCACCAGTCCGGCTTGGAGTTACTTGCCCTCCGGCGCCAGAAAATCGGCATCCAAATCCCAACTCCCGCCGCGCATCAGGGAACTGATGGGATCGAAAGGATGGGCTGCATAAGCGAAGCCACCCGCGGCCGCGATGCGCGACAAGGCCTCCTTTATCGGCAGCGCGGCTGAGGCAACGGACCCGTCCCCACTCAAGATGACGTCTTCCTGGGGATGCGAGGGATTGGGAAACCCCTTCTCGGGGTTGTCGGGCGAGGGCAGGGCGAGCATGTGCACGGTGGTGAGAAGTGTCTGTTTGCTGGAAGCCGTTGTGACCTCTTCGCCGCGGATGAGCATGAGGCGCCCGTCACGATATTTCTGAACTTCCTGTAACTCCTGGGCATACCGTTCCACGCTGAGGTCAGTGGAGTGGTCAGTAAGAATGAGCCAATCCAAACCGGCGTGAAGCGCTGCTTGCTTGGTCACGGACAGGGGGTATCCACGTTCCGCAGGATTGTCGGTATAGCCGCAGTGGTAGTGCACATCGCCCCGGTACCAACCGGGGAGGCTGGGCAGGGGGGGCGCATTCAAATCCACGCGGAGATAGAAATCCTGAGTGGCCCATCCTTCCAAACGAAAGGAGACCCACAGGTCAACGGCATGAAACGGACCGCCAATGAAGTGTTGCCTCAAGTAAGTGTCGATAGACTCACGAGGCACTTCGAGTGTCTTCTTCATCCGGTCTGTGATGGTCAGGGGTTGGCCGTTGCTCCGAGCATCAAACGAGAAATCCCGGCTTTCGCCCAGGGGCAGCGGGTCGGCGACGAATTGGCGCCCCGTCCCGGCCGGTTTCACAAACAGGTTTAGCCCCAGCAGCTTCAGGGGGTCCCGCGTTATGTATTGCGACAGGCCGGCGCCCGTCGTATGGGCAGTCTTTTCGACTCCGTTAATGATTTCAAGATAGAGAGGGAGGCAGGGATCATTGGAGTTGCGCAGGACGCGCGGAGCGTCCGCGCGAAAGAATACCCCGGCTTTTGAAACTTTCTCTTTGAGTTGGGATACCATCTCCTGCTGCGACCAAGCGGGAGTGGAGCCGAATGCGAAAACCGTGATCGCTGTCATTCCGAGCGAAGCGAGGAATCTCGCTCTGCAAATTGTGATCGCTGTCCTTCCGAGCCGTCGGGCGACGGACAGGAATCTCACTCTGGAAACAAAGGGAGATTCCTCTCCCGCGACTGCGGGATCGGAATGACAGGCGAGCGGGTTTTTCAGCGTCCTGTCGAGGCTCATGGGAGGAGTTTACGGGCCGCCTGAATAGCGACACACTGATTCGCGCCGCTGGCAATAGCCAGAACTTTACCCTCTGCTGTCAACAGGGGTGCCCCGGATTCTCCGGGATTCACCAAGCGTTCCAAGGTCACCGTGGTGTTTTCAGTGGTGGCTTGAAGATATACCGCCCGGGGGTCAGCCTGAGACTGGTTAAGCCCGAATGGAAACCCGAACAGGGCCTTCTTGGTGGTTTCGCCGGTCTGGGCAGCGGAGTCCGCGAAGGCCAGCGGCTTAAGATTCGCACCTGCCAATTGCAGCAAGGCAAGGTCGCTCTCTCCTTCAGCCTCCAGGTCAAGGGAGGCGCGCTCACCGGAGTCGGGGTCCTGATAATCCTTCTTCCGCATCCGGTCGGGAGCAGTCTTCAGGAGTTTCAGCGTCGCTTTTTCGCTGCTGGCCGCCATCTGAAAATCCAACCCACCGTCCGGCGACTTTACGCGGGCCCCCGCCGGCCATGCGTAAAGACGGTAGCTCTTGGGGTCTAACTCGAGATGGTAGTGAGCAATCAAGAAGGCAATTTGCGGATCAAATTTCCACGGCTGCACCACGCGCTTGGCCGTGAGCAGTTTCCCTTCCGCGCTGACCACAAAGCCGGTTCCGGATTGGCTGAACTTTTCTCTGGCCTGGGTCTTGGGATCTACCAGGGCGTACTCGCAGTACAAGAGGTAGAGGGCAGGCCGAGCGGCTGCCGAGAGGGTCTGCTCCTCGGTGAGCTTAGCCGAGTGGTCTTTGCCAAGAGCCTGTGCTGCTGGGGAGGAAGGGTCGGAGAGCGTATCCAGAATTTTGCCCGCCGCCATCTGGAGGAGGGGGTTCCCCGAGAACAGGTTCAGGGGAACATCTTCGTTCAACGCCACAGGGATGACCAACTGCTTGGTCCGCAGCGCGAGCTTCTCGACCGCGGTCAATTTGACTTCGATGAAATTCTCCCCCGTAATCCGGATCGAGTCCTTTTCCAGGATTTCCGCAACCGGCTTGAGAGAGTCTAGTTCCGCGAACACGATGGTGCACTTCAAGGGAGACGGCAGGTCCACGACCTCCTTTTTTGAAAGCTGGAACTCCTGCTCAAACGTCTCGAGGTGGACCGGCACGCCGTTGACTCGAACGTCCTGAAAGTAAATGCGCTGAATAGTGGCACCACGATCCACTGGCTTGATGCTCAAATAGAGATTCAACAACAGTCGCTCAAGGTTGATATCCTGGTAGGTAATATTCTTGTAGATCACGAGCTTTTCCGGGGCCAGGTTCGGTTTCTTTTCCAGGTCCAAGTGATAGACCTTCGCTCCGCGAAGTTCAGCGGGGAGTTGACCGGCAGGAGTGTCTTTCTGAAAACCTCGCGCAGGATGAGCACCGGGGTGTGGGCCCAATGAAGTGAGCAGGAGCAAGAGAGGTAAGCGGCGTGATATCATAATCGTCAATGAGCCCAGTTCGCCAACCCAGGAGGCGTCCAAAGCAAGTAGCGTGGACCTGAGGGGCAGGTGCGCGGTTCGTTCAAGAATGCCCCGCAAAGCCTGCAGACCTACAAAACTGGTCGGCGCTACGCGCTCTGCTCCGCCACAGGGTGTTTCCAGAGAATTTCGTAAATTTCCACCGGAGCTTCCTTGCCTTTCACCCTGATGGCATCCAGGCGTCGCGCGGGGAAGGAACCATTGATTTCCCCGAAGGTGGATTCAGAAATCAGAATCTGACCTCCGGCGGCATTGGCGCACAGCCGGGAAGCCAGATTCACAGCGTCACCGATAACGGTGTAATCCATGCGTTTCGATGAGCCGATGTTCCCGGCGGTTACTTGGCCGGTATTAATGCCCAGCCCCATTTGTAATGGCTCTTGACCGCGAGCTTGCCAGTGACGGTTGAGAGCCGTGAGGGCGCGTTGCATCTCGGCCGCGGTCTTGACGGAACGCTGGGCGTCGTCGGGCTTGGCCAAAGGAGCCCCGAATAGGGCCATAATTCCGTCCCCAAGGTACTTATCCAACGTGCCTCCATTGTCAAAGATAAGGTCCGTCATTTCGCTGAAGTACTCGTTAAGAAGCTCGACGATTTTTTGCGGCTGCATGCGCTCTGAGAGGCGAGTGAACCCGCGGATGTCCGCGAAGAGAATAGTCGCCGTCTGGTTCTCCCCGCCCAAGTGGATCTCGTCCGGCTTGGCCAGGATCTTTTCCACGATCGCGGAACTCAGGAACCGCTCCAGGGCCTGGCGTTCGATCACGCGGCGGGAGAGTTCGGCGTGGGAATGGGCGCGGTCATAGCTGATAGCGGCTTCCGCGGCGACAACCGAGAAGATGTCCAGCTCTTCCTTGGAGAAGGCAGAGGGCTTGCTGAGACAATCTACATAAAAGAGACCAAATACCTTGTCTTTGTAGATGAGGGGGGCGCACATCGCAGAGCGAATGCCAGAAATCCGAAGGCTTTCGCTGCTGGAGAATCGTTGGTCCATCGAAACGTCGCGAACCAGCAGCGGCACTCTTTCGCTCATCACCCGGTCGATGACGGTTTTCGACAGTACGGGGCCACGCGGGTCGCCCCTCTGCCGCTCATCCTTATATAGCAAGACGGCCGGTCTAAATCCCTTTTTCTCGTCCCGCAGCATTACGAAGCCGCGTTCCACGTTTTCCATCTGGAACACAAGCTCCATCACGCGCTGCATGACCTCCTCGGGGGTCAGCACTGAGGAAAGAGTCTTGCCTACGGCCAACAGGAGCTTCAGCAGTTTATTTTCCTGCTCCAGAGTTGTCAGCCGGTCCCGGATTGCCCGTTGCGGCGGAACGCCGGCGGCGAGCGGCGGGCGCGGCCGGCTACTCAGGGTATCCGGACTGATCAGCCCGGTGATATCCCTGCCGGCGTCATGGCCAGCTTCAACATAAAAGGGATCTGGCGTGGCCGCTTCAAACTTGAACTCGAAGATGCCGATGTTGATCCGGTCCTGGTCGGAGAGGCGGTGCTCCTGGACTGGCTGGCCGTTTACAAACGTGCCATTCATGCTCCCGAGGTCGATGATCAATACCGTCTCCCCGGGCAACACGGTCACGCGGGCATGTTGGCGGGATACACTAGGGTGCTGGAGCATCAGATCGTTGGAATCGGCGCGTCCGATGCTCACCGTTGACCCGCTGATTTCGAAGATCTGAGTCTGGTTCGAAGGGTCGGTTATAACGAATCGAGCCATGAGGGGCGGCCAAACTATTCCAGACGAACCACATCGCCCCACTCAGGCCGCACGCCGCTGTTCACCGTAACGATCTGTGCCCGGGAGGTCCCGGCATCGATCACTTGGATTATCTCAATGACCCCCACTCGCGTGTTGGGGTCAGAAGATTTGTACAGCGCCAAGCGAGACCCTTGATGGATTCCCTGTGACGAGCCCATGTCCAGCAGCATCACCTTGTCACCCTCAACGGCGGTCACGTAATTCAGAAGCGCCGGTGGCGGCGGGTTTACGGAGAAAGTCTTTGTGGCCTCGGTGGGTACAGGGCCCGGGCTGGCCGCCCCACCCAATTGTTTGAGCCCGGCCAGCGTTTCATTCCGCAACTGGGTGATGGCAGTCTTCAGGCTGCTGAAGTTTTCCTCGTCCCCCAGGCGCATCGAGGTCGCCATCTGATCCAAGTCCTGAAGTGATCGCTGCTGGCGGAGGATGACCGCTTGAAATTGCGCCTGGTTCTGCCGCAACTCCAGAAGTTGTGCGTTGAGAGTCTGCAACTGAGTGGTGAGCGCCTGCACCTGGTCCTGAATCGCCTTGAACTGGTCATTCAGGTATTGCTGTTCATCTTCCTTGAACTTGGGCCACGCACTGGTAACCACCAATAATACGAAGAACAAAGCGAGCATCATGCGCCGCATCATGCTGGACCTCCGAAATAACTCTCCTAGGTCAAAGTGGACGCCAGTCCTATTGACGGGGCATGGGGACAGCCACCTTGACGGGTTCGTCGGCCTTCACTTCAATCACCTGCGTTACCGACTTGTAGCCAGAAAGAGAAATGACCAATGTGTGCCGCCCGGTGGGGAGACTAAACGAGGCGGGAGTTTGACTCTCAATCCGATTGCCGTCCGCAAACACAGTCGCACCCAACGGGATGGTGTGCACCTCAACAATCCCAGTCCCCGCAGCTTCTCCGCCCAGGTTGACCCTGACATCCAAGATGGCCCCACTCGTGATCTTGAAAGTGTTCTCATAAGGCGCTGCCCCCGGCCGCCTGACGACATATCTGTGACTCCCAGCGACCACGCTCGCTCGCGCTGGACTGGGCCCAATCAACTTCCCGTCAATCAACACGTCTAAACCGGGCGTCGTGGTAACGATCGTGACTTCTCCCCTCCCCACCGAAAGGGGGACGTTGACCGTGAAGGGTTTCCCGCCCTGGATGGTCACGGACTGCTGGTAATCATCGTACCCCTCTTTCGAAACCACCAGTTGGTGAGTGCCGGCGGCAAGACCAATCGTAGACGAGTAGGGGGTGATCCAATCAGGTTCGCTTCTGCCATCTACCGAAATCTTGGCCCCAGAGACATTCGCCGTGACCAGCAATTGGCCGGTCTTGGGGATTGCGCCAGTCGGCACGCTCTCTTTCTTGGGAGGTTCCACCTTGGCCGCCGCAGGTTCTATCGCTGGGGTCTGGGGCGGCGGTTCGGCTCGCGCAGGAAGGCTGGCGTTGACCGTGAAGGGTTTCCCGCCCTCGATGGTTACGGACTGCTGGTAATTATCGTAGCCCTCCTTCGAAACCACCACTTGGTGAGAACCGACCGAAAGGTCGGTGATCGTGTAGGGTGTGACCCAATTAGGTTCGCTTCTGCCATCTACCGAAACCTTGGCCTCAGGGACATTCGCCGCGACCAGCAATTGGCCAACCGGCGGGGTAGCTACCCGTGAATTCACCTTATGGTGGTAGAGTACTGCGCCCCCGAGGATTCCGAGGAATACAACGGCGCCCAGGGCCAGGAGGATCCAAACCATCGGCGAAGTGTGCAGTTTTTGGAAGATGGTTGGCGGCAGCACGACTTGCGCCGGCACTTGCCCCGGGGAAGGTTGTTCAATAGGCGTGGTCTGAGCCGCTTCAGTCGGGGCCGCGGGCGGCCTTGAAATCTCAACGGGTGGCGCCGCCGCACGCTCCAAGTCTGTGCTGGGGAAGGGCGGAACCTTGACTATTATGGTGGCGGAGGGCGACGCCGAACCCGCCAGGCACTTGAAATTCTTTAGATCATCCGCCAGTTCCCGGCAAGTCTGATAGCGCTCGTCGGGGCTCTTTGCCAGGGTTTTGCAAATCACGTAGCTTAGACCCGGATGAATCGTGGCATCCAGTTCGCGAGGCGGAATGGGGTTCTCGTTAATGATCTTATAGATGACAGTGGTGATGTTCTGTCCGCCGAAGGGCATTTCGCCGGTCACCAGCTCATAGAGAATGATGCCCAACGAGAAGATATCGGAGCGGCCGTCAATCTGCCGGCCCTTGACCTGCTCGGGTGACATGTAATTGGGCGTGCCCAGGACTTGCCCGGCTTGTGTCATCCCCATGGACATCATCTTGGCTATGCCGAAATCAGTCACTTTCACTGACCCATTGTCAAGAATCATGATGTTGGCAGGCTTGATATCTCGGTGAACGATGCTGTGTTGGTGGGCGTGGTCCAGCGCGCTGCATACCTGGTCGTACATGGGGATGATGGTTTCGATGGGCAGCATCCCCTGTTCTTCAATCAACCTCTCCAGCGATTTCCCTTCCAGGTATTCCATGATCAAGTAGAGGATGCCACTGTCTTCACCGTAATCGAAGACGTTGACGATGTTCGGGTGGCTCAGCACGCCGGCCGCTTGCGCCTCGCGCTGGAACCGGGCTTTGAACTCCCGGAACTCCTGCGACGTAAGACCCTCCGTAAGCATGGTCTTGATCGCAACCGTTCGACCGATGACAGGGTCGAAGCCGTGATAGACCACACCCATGGATCCGCGTCCCAGCTCAGAGACAATCTGGTAACGGCCTGCCTTGGTCAGTGCGTCGGCCATGTGACCCTCACATTCCTCCGCTTGGCGCTTCTACGCGAAGTCGTTGAGCAGACACTAATTCCTTGCTGTGTTCCGACTACCAGCCCGAGGGGACACCTCACAGCCGAAACCCCCAGGACGTAGCCAAGCCTAACGCAACAGGATATTGATGTCAAGGGCGTCGTCTGGAAGTCAGCAGCTTCGGAATCCCCATGATAGAAAGTGCTGAATCGCGGTTTGGGACGCATTTGACAGTCAATGGTGATCTCACGGCGAAGCGGCACCTATTTTCCGAACCTATTTTTTCTCTATTTGCCGA
>JBEKIZ010000049.1:0-40771 GCA_050011515.1 Terriglobia bacterium
CGAAATCGGCTCCTACCGCGGTATGCGCCATCGGCGCAGTCTTCCGGTGCGCGGACAGCGCACGCATACCAACGCGCGAACCCGCAAGGGACCGCGAAAAGGCACCATTGCGAATAAGAAGCGTTCCATGGCCAAGACCTAGTTGGCGTGGCAGGGCTTAAGGGCACCCGGTGAGGAGACATGGCGAAAGCGGCACCAAAGGTAAGCAAGAAAAAGGTTTTCAAGAAGAAGGAAAAGCGGATCGTCCCGGCGGGCGTCGTTCACATTCAGGCATCGTTCAACAATACTCTTGTGAGCATCACCGACGCTGACGGGAAGCTGATCTGCTGGTCCAGCGCGGGTTCGTTGGGCTTCAAGGGTTCGCGCAAGGGGACACCCTTCGCAGCCCAGCAAGCTGCGCTGCGGGTGGCGAACGCAGCACGTGATCACGGGATGCGAAGCGTAGAAGTGCGAGTGAAGGGGCCTGGCGCGGGCCGGGAATCGGCCATTCGCGCGCTGGCGACCGCAGGGTTGGAGGTTCGCAACATCAAGGACGTAACACCCATACCTCATAACGGGTGCAGGCCGCCCAAGCGTAGGAGGGTGTAAGGCAGTGACAAGTGACAAGTGACGAGTGACCAGTAACAAACCAGCAGTAAATCGCGATGGCAAGCCTGCTCGGCACTTGTCACTCGTCACTGCTTTTGAAGGAGGTTGGATTGGCAAGATATCGGGACGCAGTTTGTCGGCTCTGTCGGCGTGAGGGGACAAAGCTCTTTCTGAAAGGGCGCCGGTGCCTCACGGACAAGTGTGCCATCGAGAAGCGTAACTTTGCGCCGGGCCAGCATGGTAAGGCGCGCCGGCCAAAAATCGTCGGCTATGGACTCCAGCTTCGCGAGAAGCAGAAGGTTCGCCGGCTTTACGGCGTTCTGGAAGATCAATTCAGGACCTATTTTGAAAAGGCGGCGCGGAGGCGGGGCGTCACGGGCGAGAACTTGTTGCTCATGCTCGAGTGTCGTTTAGACAACGTCACCTACCGCCTGGGCCTTGCCACCTCACGAGCCCAGGCCCGGCAATTGGTTCGCCATGGTCACATTGAAGTTGGAGGACGCAAAGTGAACATTCCGGCGTTTAGTGTTTCCCCCGGTCAGGAAATCGCCGTCCGTGAAAAGAGTCGGCAACTGCCTGCTGTCCAACAAGCCCTCGACTTGACGGGGAACAAGGCAGTTCCGCCCTGGTTGGAGATAAACCGGGAAACGCTGAAGGCGCGGGTCGTCTCTTGGCCTAAGCGCGAGGATGTGAATTTCCCCATCCAGGAACAGATGATTGTGGAACTCTACTCGAAGTGAGTTGGGCAGTAAGGATCAGGAGAGCCTGGTAGAGTCGGGCCTCAGGGAGGTACGAACGCAATGCTTTGGAAAGGCTTTCAGAAACCCAAGCGCTTGGTTTGTAACATGGATACGCTGACCGACAAGTATGGTCAGTTCTCGGCCCAACCTTTTGAACGTGGGTTTGGGACCACCATCGGAAATGCCCTGCGCCGGGTGTTGCTTTCTTCGATCGAGGGAGCTGCCATCACGGCCGTGAAGATCGAGGGCGTCATGCACGAGTTCTCTTCCATCCCGGGGGTGGTGGAGGACGCCACTGACATCATCCTGAACCTCAAACAGATTCCATTGAAGATGCACGTGGAGGGCCCCAAGACCTTGCATCTGATTGTGGACAAGCAAGGTGAAGTGACCTCCCGGACGATTCAGGAAGATGCGGATGTGGACATTCTCGATAAGGACGTTCATATCGCTACCGTCAGCGAAGGTGGAAGCCTGCATATCGAGATGCGCGTCAAGATCGGCCGGGGTTATGTCTCGGCAGAGAAGAATTTTGATGAAGACTTGCCCATCGGGTACATCCCTGTGGACTCCGTACACTCTCCCATCCGCAAGGTGAACTACGCCGTGGAGGCCGCCCGCCTGGGGCAGATGACCGACTACGATAAGCTGACCCTGGATGTCTGGACCAACGGCGCCGTCACGCCGCAGGATGCAACTGGATTGGCGGCCAAGCTTCTCAAAGATCACACTGTCATCTTTATTAACATTGAAGAAGAGGCCGAGCTGGAACAGGCTCCCCAGGAGAAGCCGGCCCCGGTTTACAACGAGAACCTGGATCGCTCGGTCGAGGAGTTGGAGCTTTCGGTCCGCTCTTACAACTGCCTCAAGAACGCGAACATTACTACCATCCGGGAATTGGTTCAGAAATCCGAGCAGGAGATGCTGAAGACCAAGAACTTCGGGCGAAAATCCTTGAATGAGATCAAGGAAATCCTCACCGCCATGGGCCTGAGCTTGGGCATGAGGACTGACGAGAAGGGTAATCCTCTTGTACCGCCTGGTCAGGAGCCCCCACAGCAACAAATTTAGGGTCAGGATTTGGAAGATGCGACATCGTAATTACGGGAAGAAACTGAGTCGGAACACCTCGCACCGCCGCGCCCTGTTGCGTGGCCTGGTCACCTCGTTGATTCTCAGAGAGCGGATCGAGACCACGGTGGCAAAGGCAAAGGCGGCTCGTCCCGTTGTCGAGCGGATGATCACCCTGGGAAAACGGGGTGACCTGCATGCCCGCCGGCTGGCAGCAGGCTACCTGCTGGACCCTGCCGCGCTCAAGTTGCTCTTCGGCGATTTTGCCCAGCGTTACGCCGAGCGCAGGGGCGGCTATACGCGGATTGTACGCACCGGTTGGCGAAAGGGTGACGGAGCTGACTTGGCCGTGCTGGAGCTGGTGGGTTCCGAGGTCCTCCAGAAATTAGCAGAAAAGCGCGCGAAGAGGGCGGAAGCCAAGCAGAAGGCGGCGGAAAAAGCCAAGGCCGAGGAGCAGCCACCACCGCCCGAAGAGGACGAGAAGAAGTAACACCTTGATGAGGTAGCTGGGGCGATCCATCAATCGCCCCTCCAGAATCCCGAGCCGGAGCAATCAACTCCGGGTCGGGATTTTTCTTTTTTTGGCCCGAGCGATGCCCGTGCTCACCGGTAAACACGAAGACGCAGTAGGGAGTGCCAGGCGGTTGCCCCGCAACGTATGGGTACTCTCCTGGGTGGCCTTTTTCAGGCCGAATTTTGAATTTGGAGTGGTCTGTCATCCTGAGCCGGCCGTGCTTTCGGGCAGGCGAAGGATCTCTGCAGTTGTCTTTTGCGCTCGGCATCCAGCGACAAACTGCAGGGATGCTTTGCGGAGTTTACCCTGAGCGAAGCGAACGGGCTCAGCATGAAAGCACTCAGGCTCAGCGTCTGGCGCCGAACCGGTGCCTACCCGGGCGGGTGATGTCGGCCTGCACTCTTTTGTTCATCCCCAGTTGGTGTTTAACTGCGTTCAACCTTAATGGATTAGAACGCAACTGTCGCTCCCAATTTCGGATTTCGGGTTCAACTGGCTGGTAGGCGTGGCGGCCCTTCCCGCAAGCCTGGTGGCGGGGTGGTTGTGGCACCACTATTCTCCCCCCGTCCCCTTCTTCATTTCCGCCTCACTCTCATTCTCTGCGGCTATACTGCTGTGGCTGGCCTGAAGCCGCCTGCCCCCATAGAGAAGGACCATCCCTAAGAGAGCTCCAGCCGTGTCAATGCCACTGTCCGCCAGGGAGGCGGTCCTGCCGGGAACGAAACTCTGGTGGTATTCATCCACCAAGGAGAACAGGCCGGCGACAAGTAGAGCGCCGAAGGCGCCTCGAGTGTCCCAGCGTTCAGGGTGGCGGGGTTCGAAGGAGTGGTAGAGGAGCAGGCCGAAAACTGCGTATTCGCTGCAATGCGCGAGCTTCCGAATTAAGAAATGAACTGTCTCGAAGGTTTGGGGGGTAAGGTGAATGTGCAGTGAAAGGAGAAGTTGCGCCAGGAGCCAGCCCGTCACGGAACCGCTGTAGGCCCCGGTGGAAAGCACCGACATGGCGCCGGCCCAGGCGGCGGTGACAACCCACACCAGAACCACGCGGGATTGCAAATAGAAGGGACGAATGTGCTGTTGAGGGTCAGTCAATCGAGTAGTTGGGCGCTTCCTTGGTGATGATAACGTCGTGCACGTGACTCTCTCGCAGGCCGGCGATCGTGACTCGTACGAAGCGCCCCTTGTTCTGGAGTTCTTCAATGGTGGCGCATCCGCAGTAGCCCATGCCGGAGCGAAGTCCTCCCACAAGTTGACCCACCAAGTCCGCCAAGAGCCCTTTGTAAGGCACGCGTCCTTCGATACCTTCTGGCACCAGCTTGGTCACCTCCCCACGGGCCACGGTCACTTCCTGGGCGTACCGGTCTCCGGAGCCGGCGGCCATGGCAGCGATGGAGCCCATCCCGCGGTACGATTTGAAGCTGCGCCCCTGGTAAAGGATGGATTCACCGGGGCTCTCTTCTGTTCCTGCAAAGAGGCTGCCGATCATGACGCAACTGGCTCCAGCCGCGATGGCCTTGGAAACGTCGCCGGAATACTTGATGCCGCCATCGGCGATGACGGGTATGCCGGAATTGCGCGCGGCGCGAGCGCACTCCGCGATGGCCGTGATCTGGGGCACTCCTGCTCCTGTCACTACGCGGGTGGTGCAAATGGAACCAGGGCCAATGCCGACCTTCACTCCACCCACCCCCAACTGGATCAAATCGCCAGCGCCCTGGAACGTGGCCACGTTGCCGGCGATGAGCTCAACGTCAGGGAACTTATGCTTGATTTGGCGCACCGCCTCCATCACGCGAGAGGAGTGACCATGCGCGGTATCCACTGCCAGAACATCTACCTGGGCTTTCACAAGTTCTGCCGCCCGCTCCAGGAAGTCCCCCGTGGCGCCCAACGCCGCACCAACGCGCAGGCGACCCTGGGAATCCTTGCAGGCAGCGGGGTATTTCGATCGCTTCTGGATGTCCTTCACGGTGATGAGGCCCTTCAGGTTGAACTTCTCATCGACAACCAGGAGCTTTTCCACTCGATGTTTGTGAAGGATCGCCTCCGCTTCATCCAGCGTGGTGCCCACCGACACGGTGATCAGATTCTCTTTAGTCATCACCTGTTTGACGGGCAGGTCGAAACGGGTTTCAAATCGCAGATCGCGGTTGGTGAGGATTCCCATCAGTTTGCCATTGCGCGTCACGGGAACACCGGAGATCTTGTACTTTTTCATAATATCCTGAGCCTCGTAGATCTTGCTCTCCGGGCTCACGGTGACGGGATCAACAATCATGCCGCTCTCGGACCGCTTGACCTTGTCAACTTCAGCCGCCTGGTAATCAATCGGCATGCTTCGGTGGACAATGCCCATGCCGCCCTGTTGAGCCAACGCAATGGCCAGACGTGATTCCGTTACCGTGTCCATCGCCGCGCTCACGATGGGCAGGTTCAAAGTAATGTTGCGTGTTAGCTTAGTCTGGGTATCGACTTCGGTTGGCAAGACTGATGATCTGGCGGGCAGGAGTAGAACATCATCGAAAGTAAGCCCCTCCGGGATAGGTCCATCAAGCATAGGCCCCTCTTCTCACTTCCTCACGGAAAGATTGAATCATCCATTTTAACGGCCACGCACGGAGATGGTCAAGCGAAGATGCCTGCGCGCGAAAATGCCCTTCTGTACTGGTTGACATTTAACGCAGTGCGTTATAGGCTGGGGAGGTGATCAAGTCCTTCCGGTCCGACGAGACGGAGCGGCTCTTTCATCGCCAGCCCAGCCGGAAGTTCCGCGCCATCGAGCGCTCGGCTCTTCGGAAGCTCGCCATGCTCGATGCGGCCAACGATCTGCGGATTCTCGCAGCGCTCCCCGGCAACCGCCTGGAAAGGCTGCGCGGGGACCGCGAGGGGCACTACAGTATTCGGATCAACGATCAGTGGCGGATTTGTTTTGCCTGGCAGGAGGGCGACGCCTACGACGTTGAAATCACGGACTACCACTAGGAGGCTAGGATGGCCAGGAAACTAAAGCCCGTGCATCCGGGCGAGATTCTGCGCGAGGAGTTCATGAAGCCGCTCGGCCTCAGCATGAACAAGCTGGCGTTGGACCTGCGCGTGCCGGTAACACGGATTGCTGAGATTGTCCACCAGCGCCGCGCCATTACGACGGATACCGCCCTGCGCCTCGGACGATATTTCAAAACCACGCCGGTCTTCTGGATGAACCTCCAGGTTCGCTATGACCTTGAAGTGGCGGAAGACGAGCAGGCGGAAAAGATTGCTCGAGATGTGCAGCCCTTGGAAGCTTCCGTCTAACTTGCCCCCAGCGTTTGTGATCCTGGTCCTTTCTTCCGTCCGCCAATTTGGATTTTATTGTTGTTGATGGCCCTGTACCCTGTCCCGACTTTTGCTTACCGTCCTGGGCGGCAGTCGAAGGGATGCGGTCCGAGGTTCGCAGGCGGTGCGTGGCCTCCGTGCTCGATGACGCGCTGAACGGCCAAAACCTGACCGCTTGGCGGCAAAAATTGACATGCTTGGGTGCGTATGTTACGTTGATCTTTTGGTCAATCCCTCGATCACCTGAATGTGCGGCTCAAGTCTCAGCTAGGGGGTAAGGATGCCGCCGGGACCACGGCAGGCCGGGGCAAGCGGCGGCGCTACGACAACCAAGCATGGAGAATCCTGAACGCTTCTTTTTCGACCGCTACGGGCTGACGGAAGCTGACCTCTCGCGATATCTGGCGACGGCGCTTTCGGAGGGGGGAGACTATGCCGACCTATATTTTGAACACACTACGACCTCCTCCATCCTCCTGGACGAATCGCTGGTCAAGACTGCTACGGAAGGCATTTCTATGGGCTGCGGCATCCGCGTACTGGCGGGCGAGCAGACGGGCTATGGTTACACGGATGACCTTGCGCCGGAGAGAATTCTTAAGGGGGCGAAGATCGCGGCACGAATTGCCAGCGGGCCTGCGCACGTTTCCAGCGTTGGGTTGAGCACGGTTGAGAACGCCCACAACTTTTATCCGGTGGCGTCGCCGGCCACGGAACGCGAGCTCGCTGAAAAGCTGGAGCTGGTGTTGAGCGCGGACCGCGCGGCGCGCGCTTACGATTCGCGCATCAAAGAGGTTCGCGTCAGCTTTGGAGACCAGATTCGCCACGTGCTGATTGCGGGTTCGGATGGCCGCGTGGTGACCGATTTCCAGCCGTTGGTGCGGCTGGGAGTCTTTACCATCGCCAAAGAGGGAAGCAATTTGCAGTCGGGGACGAGCGGGGGCGGGGGTCGGGTGGGCCTGGAATTCTTCCGTGGCGAGCGTTCTCCGGAGTATTTTGCCGGCGAGGCGGCGCGGCAGGCTATCGTTCAGCTCGCGGCCCGCGAGGCGCCGGCGGGTGAGATGGAAGTAGTGTTGGGACCAGGCTGGCCGGGCATCCTGCTGCACGAAGCCATCGGGCACGGGCTCGAGGCGGATTTCAACCGCAAAGGGATTTCCGCCTTCAGCGGCCGCATCGGACAGCGCGTGGCTTCCGAACTGTGCACCGTGGTCGATGACGGAACCATCCCCGCCCGGCGTGGTTCGCTGAATGTGGACGATGAGGGTGAGCCGACGCAGAAGACAGTACTGATTGAAAATGGGATTTTGCGGGGCTATCTCGAAGATAAGCTGAGCGCCGGCATCCTGAAGACCACCAGGACGGGCAACGGCAGACGCGAGAGCTACGAGCACATTCCGATGCCGCGCATGACCAATACCTACATGCTGGCCGGAAACGACGATCCGCAGGATATCCTCCGTTCGGTAAAGCGCGGTCTTTACGCGGTGTCTTTTGGCGGAGGGCAGGTTGACATTACAAATGGGAAGTTCGTCTTTTCCGCCTCGGAAGCGTATCTGATCGAAGATGGCCAAGTGACGACGCCTGTGAAAGGCGCCACGTTGATTGGCGATGGCCCGACAGTGCTGACACGCGTGACCGCCGTGGGGAATGATCTGAAGCTCGACCCGGGGATTGGTACCTGCGGGAAGGACGGCCAGAGCGTCCCCGTGGGTGTCGGGATTCCCACGATCAAAGTAAGTCGGCTGACCGTGGGTGGAACGTCCTTCGGGAAGTTGCAATCATTTCAGTGACAGGAGAAAATCAGTCAAAAGTCGAAAGTTGAAGGGACAGGGACTGGAGGCTGGGTGCTGGGGCAATTGTGAATGATGAATTATGAATTCTGAATTATGAACTCTGAATTCTGAATTGCTCTCCTTCTCTTTCTCTTTCTCTTTTCCACTGACTCCTCACTTCTGCTCGTCACTCGTCACTTGTCACTCGTCACTGCTCTTATGATTGGTCTCGAACAAATCGCTAGCGATTTGGTGGATCGGGCAAAGCGCGCGGGCGCTACCTCTGCCGACGTCGTGGTGCGCGAAGCGGATGAATTCTCCACCACCTTAAGGTTGGGAAAGATCGAAAGCCTGAAGGAGGCGGCCTCCAAGGCGTTGGGATTGCGCGTCTTGCTCGGGATCCGAAGCGCCAGTTCTTTCTCGAGTGATTTTTCGGACCCGTCGCTTGGGCGGCTTGTGGAACGGACCATCGCCATGGCCAAGGTGACTTCCGAAGACCCGGCAAGCGGTCTTCCTGAAGCAAGCCAATTGGGATGCTATCCCGGCGACCTCGCTCTTTTTTCGAGCGATGTTGAATCGCTATCCATCGAAGACCGGATCCAATTGGCGCGTCGCGCCGAGGAGGCTGCGCTGGGAGCCGACGCGAGGATTCAAAACTCCGAGGGCGCGTGGTTCGAGGCGAGCCAGGGGACGATGGCCTACGCCAACTCGCTGGGCTTCGCAGGGAGTTACCGCTCATCTTATTGTGCCCTGTCCGTGTCGCCGATCGCCCAGCAGGATGGGGGCATGCAGCGGGACTACTGGTATTCGGTGGCGCGGGGCGCGGCAGCGCTTGAAACCCCTGAGGCGGTAGGTCAGAAAGCTGCGCAGCGTGTCTTGCGCAAGCTTGGAGCGCGCAAGGTTTCAACCTGCCAGGTGCCCGTGGTCTTTGATCCGGAGACGGCCCGCTCCCTGCTGGGCCATTTGTTCGACGCCGTACGCGGGGACGCGATTTATCGCAGCGCATCGTTCCTGACCGGCAAGCTGGGTCAGAAGGTGGCCAACGAAAACGTCACCATCCTGGATGATGGGTTGCGCCCCGGCGGCTTCGGCTCGCGTCCTTTTGACGGGGAGGGAATACCTTCTTCCATTACACCGGTTGTAGAAAAAGGTGTCCTTCAGAACTACCTGTTGAATTGTTACACGGCTCGGAAACTGAATTTGCAGACCACCGGCAATGCTTCGCGCGGGATCGCGGGCCCGCCCGGTGTGGGGCTCAAGAATTTCTATATGCCGGCTGGCCCTTATTCCCAGGAAGAAATTGTGCGCTCCGTGAAGAGCGGGTTTTACGTGACGGAGCTGATTGGCTTTGGGGTAAACACGGTGACCGGGGATTATTCGCGTGGGGCTTCCGGGATGTGGATCGAGAGGGGGGAGCTTGCCTACCCAGTCGAAGAAGTCACCATTGCGGGCAACCTTGCTGAGATGCTGACTCGCATCGAAATGGTGGGCTCAGACCTGGAGTTCCGAAGCGCCCTTGCCTCTCCTACCTTGCTGATTTCCGGCCTGACTGTGGCCGGGACCTAAACCGAGCGCTGTCATTCCGACCGAAGCGAGGATTTACAAGTCGAGGAGTCGAGTGTCGAGGAGTCAAGGGTCGATAAGTTCGAGTCTTCGACCCTCGACTTCTCGACTCGTACACACACTTCGACGATGCGATTCAAAGACCAAGGCATTTCAACACTTCGCATAATCCTAATTGTTGGGGCCGCGATGTTGGCGCTCCTTGCCGTAGCCGTGTTCTTTTGGCATTCACGCGGCGCCACCCAGTACTCCGCCGACGCTATGCCGACCGAGGAGCAGAAGGCCTACTTCCGCCAACTCGAATTCACCGACTTGCACATGAGCGCGGCGCAGAATTTTCTCGGGGATAGCGTGACTTACCTGGACGCACGGGTGAGGAACGCGGGGACAAAAACCGTGCGGAGGCTGGACCTGGATCTGACCTTCGTGGACATGCTCAGCCAGGTGATCCTGCGCGAGAGGGCGCATCCTGTGAGCGAGCGCACACCACCCCTCAAGCCGGGTGAAAGCAGGGCGTTCCGCGTCACCTTCGAGCACATACCTGTGGACTGGAACCAGGCAGCTCCAACCATGACGCCCGTCTACGTGCAATTCTGAGGCCCTCGCGGGACTCCTCTGGTAGCCTGTCATTCCGAGCGAAGCGAGGAATCTCGCTCTGTTTACAAGTCGAGGAGTCGAGGGTCGAGGAGTCGAACTTCTCGACCTTCGACTTTCGACTTAAAGCTCAGCGGCCGTGTTCGAGCCGCTGGATGAGCAGTTGTGGCAAACCTGCCTTCCGCATTTTCGCTTGCGTCCTGGGCAGGTCATAGGAAGTGCGGAAGTACTCGACCGTGTGTTGCCCGGAATCAAAGATAGCGAAAGCGGCGCGCCAATCACCATCTCGGGGTTGCCCGATTGATCCGGGGTTGACCAGATAGCGGCCCTGGTCTTCCAGGGGGAAAGCGAGGATCAGCCCGTCTTTCTTTGATGGGAGGCGGATGGATTGAAAGCGTGCCTGGGGGGAAATCATGAATCCGCCCTGACGGTGCGTGTGGCCGAAGCAAACGGTCCGAGTTTCCGGGCTCCTGAGCAAGGGGAATGCTTCGCCCGGCCCGAGGATGTAATTATCTTCATCGAGTGGAGAGCCGTGAACAATTTGAAAGCCGTCCAGTTGGACCGGGCCGGCGGGAAGACATTGAAGGAAACCAAAATGCTCGGGCGTGAGCTCCTTCCGAGTCCACTCGGTGGCAAGACGCGCCAGGGGATTGAATTGCGCGGCGACGGTGTGGCCCGAACAAGCCTTATCGTGATTGCCGCGAATGATGATCGAGGCCAGGGGCCTTATCTTTTCAATGACGGCATTGGGGTCGGGACCGTAACCGACCAGATCGCCTAGGCACAACACTTGCTCGTACTTTCCCTGCGCCAGCTCGAGGCACACCTCCAGCGCTTCCAGATTCGAGTGTATGTCGCTGAGGAGAAGATAGCGCAAGACCGGATTCCTACGCAGCGCTCGTGCCCGCCGGGCTGGCCCTGGGCTTTCCCGGCAGCAAAAAAAACGGCGGGCCGCACGGCGCGCTGCGACTCACGGGGTCACAACCAATGCCCGTCACTATATTTGGCAAACATCCGCAGCAAGCCCTATTATAGTTCGACCGGAGGTCGGCTGGTAGGTAATTCATGCGTCCATTCCCTCTTTTCAGCGTCCTGCGCGAATGAGAATTCTGGCGCAAAGCGAAGCCCGACTTTTGACCGGGTCGCCCAATTTCGCTAATATTACCAGAGTGGAGACGTTTCCTAACGGAACGTGCGAGTGAGACGATGTTACGTTTTCAAACGGCTGGCGAATCGCACGGGCAAGCCCTAGTGGCGATCCTGTCTGGAATGCCTGCGGGCCTGTGCGTGGACTTCGATTACATAAACAGAGAGCTGAAGCGCCGGCAGGGAGGTTACGGGCGCGGGGGGCGGATGAAAATTGAATCAGATACCGCCCAGTTTCTCTCCGGGGTTCGCCGCGGCCGGACCATTGGTTCACCCATTACTCTGCTGATTTCAAACCGCGACTGGGAAAACTGGAAGGAGGCCTTGGCAGTCGAGGACAGTCCTGAAGCCCGAGCCAGCCATAAGTCCCTCACTCATCCACGTCCCGGGCATGCCGACCTTGCGGGATGCCTTAAGTACAATTTCCCCGAGGCGCGCTACGTGCTTGAAAGGGCGAGCGCGCGTGAGACTGCGGCGCGGGTGGCTGCGGGCGCCCTTGCCAAACTCTTCCTGAAAGAATTCGGCATCGAAGTTGCCAGCCATGTGGTTGCGGTGGGAAGCGTGGTCCTCGAGGATGAGTCGGTTTCGTTCCAAAAGGTGCTGGCGCTTCGCGCGGTTGAGGACATCATGCTGGGATGTGTAGACCCGGCAGTGGAAGCCCGCATGAAGGAAGAAGTGGACAAAGCTCTGGAAGCCCGCGACAGCGTGGGAGGGACTTTCGAAGTCATTGCCCATGGCGTGCCGCCTGGTCTTGGCTCATCTGCCCAGTGGGATGAACGCCTGGATGGGCAATTAGCTCAGGCGCTGATGTCCATCCAGGCGGTCAAGGCGGTTGAAATCGGCAGCGGGATCGAGGGCGCGGCAAGGCCTGGGTCCCGCGTCCATGACGAAATCGGATACGACCGAGAAAAATCCCGCTTCACCCGCAAAACGAACCGGGCTGGGGGGCTGGAAGGCGGAATTTCGAACGGGGAAGACATCGTCGTACGGGGCTATCTGAAACCCATTTCGACGCTGCGTCGCCCCCTCGAGTCTGTGGACTTCGCGACCAAGGAGACAGTGAAGGCGGCTTACGAGAGGTCCGACGTGTGCGTGGTGCCCGCTGCCGGCGTTGTCGGTGAAGCAATGCTCGCCCTTACGATAAGCCGGTCATTCCTCGAGAAATTTGGGGGTGACTCGATGGGGGAAACAAAGCGGAATTTTCTGGCCTATATGGAGCAAGTGAGACAGTTCTAATGATTTATCCAATTGTTAAGTACGGTCAAGAGGTGCTGGAGAAGCCTGCAGCGCCGGTGACCGAATTCGACGGAAGTCTGGAAAAGCTCGTGGCTGATATGATCGAGACCATGTACGCCGCCAACGGCGTGGGACTTGCCGCTCCACAGATTGGTATCTCTTTGAAACTCTGCGTGATTGACGTTTCATGCGGCAAGGACCCCAATGCAAAATTGGTGCTCGTGAATCCGGAGATTATTGCCGCGGAGGGCGAGCAGGTGGAAGAAGAAGGCTGCCTGAGCCTTCCGGATTTCCGTGCCAAAACATCTCGTCCGTTGCGCGCCACGATTCGCGCCCAGGATGTCGGCGGCAGGGAATTCACCCTTTCCGGGGAGGGCTTGCTCGCGCGGGCTTTCTGCCACGAAGCCGACCACCTGGGAGGGAAGCTCTTCATCTCTCATCTCAGTCGGCTGAAGCGGGACTCCATCAAGCGCCAGGTCCGAAGGATGGTCAAGGCGGGGGAGTGGTGAAGACGGCTGTCATTCCGAGCGGAGCGAGGAATCTCGCTCTGATTCGTTCCTCCGCAGCCAGGGCGAGATTCCTCGCTCCGCTCGGAATGACAGGCTACACGACATTTCATGAAGCTGATTTTCTGTGGCACTCCACAATTCGCCGTCCCCACGCTCGAAAAGCTGATCGCGGAGAAGCATGACATTGAACTGGTGATGACAAACCCCGACGAACCAAGCGGTCGTGGTTACGAGGTGAAGCCGTCACCGGTGAAGCTAGCGGCCATGAAGGCGGGCCTGGAGGTCTTCCAACCGCTGAAGCTCAAGGAAGATTTAACTGCCGGGTTCCTGTCAAAGTTCCGTCCGGACTTCATCGTGGTTGTTGCCTACGGGCATATCATCCCGAAATGGATGATCGACCTGCCCAAACACGGATGCATTAACCTGCATGCGTCGCTCCTGCCCAGGTACCGTGGAGCGGCCCCGATTCAATGGGCGATTATCCGGGGAGAATCCGTAACCGGCGTCACCACCATGAAGATCGATGAAGGACTCGATACCGGGGATGTTCTTCTCAAAAGAGAAGTCCCGATTCAAGACGATGACACAACTGAAACCCTCTCCGAGCGTTTGAGCGGCGTGGGCGCAGATTTGATGGTGGAAACCTTGCCCAAGCTCTTTCGGGCTGAGATTCAACCCCAATCTCAGAATCATGCCCAGGCCACATTCGCCCCGATTTTGAAAAAGGAAGATGGCCGAATCGATTGGATGCTCAGGGCGGAGGAAATCCGGTGGCGCGTGCGTGGACTAAGACCATGGCCCGGAGCTTATACAACCTTTCGGTCCAAGAATCTCCACATCTGGTCGGCCGCTCCCGTCCCCGGCCAGGCTGGGCCGGGACATGAGCCTGGCACGCTTCTTGCCGATCGCGGGAATCTGCGCGTGGTGTGCGGCCTGGGAACGCTCCTGGAAGTCCGTGAGCTTCAGCTCGAATGCCGAAAACGTCTGCTGGCGCGGGATTTCCTGAACGGTGTGCGCCCTTCATCCGGCGAAAAGCTTGGGGTTTAGCCCGGATTTCTCAACGTGCTCTGCCGTTTTGAGTCGGGCGGCCGGAAGGGCGGGGTTTTAACCCCGCCGCCAAGCGCCTCCCAACCTTCTGTTCGTCTCGCGCCCCGCGCAGTCCCGCAGGCGCGGGACTGCGCGGGGCGCGAGACGGGGGAACAATTAGAAGCGTCGGTAACGGCGGGGTTAAAACCCCGCCCTTCCCTATCCGTGGTGAGAAATTCCGGTTAACCGAGGCCATCCTTGCCGATTTCGCCCGCGCGAACAACTGCCTATCGTATTCTCCGGCGCGTGCAAGCGGGCCGGGGGTTTGGTGTGGACCTGCTTCAAACCCAGGAAGTCTCCGCCCTCAAAGAATCGGACCGGCGACTAGCGACTGAACTCGTGATGGGTGTTTTGCGCTGGCGTGGGGAGCTGGACTTTCAGATTGGAGAGGTTTCTGGGAGGCCTGTGGAGCGCCTTGACGCGGAGGTGGCGACGATACTGCGCATGGGGGTTTACCAGATTCAGTTCCTCGAGAGAGTGCCGAAGGCAGCGACGGTGAATGAAGCCGTGGAGATGACGAAAGCTGCGCACAAGCGGTCAGCGACGGGATTAGTCAATGCGGTGTTACGCCAATGCCCGCCGGGCAGAAGCGCCATAAGGCCGCGACGGTTCGATGAGCTGGACAAAGCAATGCTGGCCAGTGTGCGGCGCGCGACTCCTGCCTGGTTGCTCAAGCGCTGGGCGAATAATCTTGCGCAGGCGGGGATGGCTGGAGATGACGTGGGCATGCGCTTGGCCTGGGCGAGCACCCAAGTCCCTCCTACAGTACTTCGAGTGGTAGACCTTGCACAAGACATTCCTCGCCTGCGCGAGGAGTTGGCGGCGGGGGGGATAATAACCAGGCTGGGGAAGTTCTCGGGTCGCGCCTTGGTGGTTGAATCAGGGAATGTGCAGGCGTCCCATGCTCTGAGGCAAGGGCGGGTGGTCATTCAGGATGAAGCCTCGCAGCTTGTTGCAGACCTGCTGGCGCCGCAAGTGGGGTGCCGAGTCCTTGATTTGTGCGCTGCCCCGGGCATTAAGGCCGGCCAAATCGCGCAGGCGCTCGGGAGCGGCACTCTCGTGACCTGCGATCTGAGCGCCGCACGGCTGCACACCATGGCAAGGTTGCTCCCGCATTGGCTTCCGAAAGAGGTCCAGTGGCTGGCGATTCGACTCGATGCGACGCAAGCGCTCCCCTTTCGCTGCCCATTTGAGCGAGTTCTTCTGGACGCGCCATGTTCGGGAACGGGAACGCTGGCGCGCAACCCGGAGATCAAATGGCGGCTTCGACCGGCGGAGTTGACCCGTTTGGCAGAGGCTCAGGTGAAGATGCTCAAGAGTGCGCTCGGCTCTCTCTCTTTAGCGGGGCGGCTGGTTTATGCCACATGCTCGCTGGAGCCGGAGGAAAACGAATGCGTCGTCGAACGCGTACTTGAAGAATCTCCAGAGTACCGAATCGTTTCGCCGGGAGAGCTCAAATCTGAGTACCCTGCTCTCAGGCCGCTGTTTGATCCTCAGGGGTACTTGCGCACTCGCCCTGATTTGCACCCCATGGACGGCTTCTTTGCTGCTGTGATCGTGAGGAAGAATCAATGACACACACCCTGGGCTCGGAGGAGACCTGTCATGACACACAAGGACCTGCAATTCGCATTTGCTGTTCGTTTTTTGGCGCTCTGCGCCGTGATGGAAATGGCCACTTTAGCCCTCGTTCCCTTTTCCCTCAGCGCGCAAACTCCCGCGCCCGAAACATTTCAGCGCGATCCTAAGCAGGCCGTCGACGAATCCTACACGCAGCTCATCAGGAAGTACACCACCGCGCCGGCCTTGAATTCGCCTCTTACCGATTACCTTCCGGCGTCCAGTTCCATCCCGACTCCCGCGAAAGTTCTGGGGGATGTGGCCGGTGCGCCCGACGTTTTGCCCTATGCGGAAGAGACTTACCGATATTTTCGATTGCTTGCGGCTGCCAGCCCGCGGGTGAAGGTCTTCACGATCGGCCATACCGAGGAAGGGCGCGAGATGATCGCCGTCGCGGTTGCCGATGCGTCACTGCTTACTCAAGCCAAAGAGAACGGCGCGCGCCTGGCGCAGCTTGCCGATCCCAGGAGCCTGCAACTGGATGACGCCAAGGCGCAGGCCCTGATCAGCCAGTCGTTTCCGGTTTACTACATCACCGGCGCCATCCATTCGCCGGAAACCGGCGCGCCCACCGCACTGATGGAACTGGCTTATCGGCTGGCTGTAGACAACGCCCCCTACGTGCAATACATTCGCTCTCACATGATCACGCTGATCACCCCGGTGGTGGAAGTGGATGGGCGTGACCGCATGGTGGACATCTACAAATGGCATAAAGCGCATCCTGGCCAGAATTGGCCGCGCCTGCTCTACTGGGGCCACTACGTCGCCCACGACAACAATCGCGATGCCATGGCCATGACCCTCGACCTTACGAAAAACGTTCTGAACACTTATCTCGAGTGGCATGCGCAAGTGCTACACGACCTGCACGAGTCCGTGCCGTTTCTCTACGACAACACGGTGGGGGATGGACCTTACAATTCGTGGATCGATCCCATCCTGACTGACGAATGGTCGATGCTCGCTTCCGACAACATGGCGCGCATGCAAAGTTTTGGCATGCCGGGCGCGTTCACACATGGAAACTTCGATACCTGGAGCCCCGGCTACCTGATGTTCCTGGCCGGCTTACATAACGGCATCGGCCGCCTGTATGAAACCTTCGGCAACGGCGGCGCGGACACAGAGAAGCGCGTGTTATCACCCGATCAGTATTCGCGCACGTGGTACCGGCCCAATCCGCCCTACCCAACCGTTTTGTGGTCCCAGCGCGACAACAATAATTATGAGCAAACTGCGCTGCTTTCCACCCTCTCTTACTTTGCGCACAACGCAAAGCTCTTCCTGAACAACTTCTACTTGAAAAGCAAGCGCTCGGTCGAGAAGCCCGGCAATGCGGGGCCTGCCGCTTACGTCCTGGCGCAGGATGACCGGTCTTGGAACCGTCAGATGCAGTTGTTGAAAGTGCTGGCGTTACAGCACGTCGAGATACAGCGCCTGACGCAAGCGGCAACGGTGGCGCTGCCTCCGCCTTCCCGCAAGGACGGAGAAGAACCAAAACCGGGCACGCCGCCGCCACCTTCCTCCCAAACGTTCCCTGCCGGCAGCTTTATCATTCGCATGGACCAGCCATTCTCGCGTGTAGCAGATGCCCTGCTCGATCGCCAGTTCTGGTCGCCCGAAGACCCGCAGAAGGACCCTTACGACGACACCGGCTGGTCTTTTGGAGATCTTTTCAACGCCAAGGTGTCGCGCGTCACCGACCGCGGCATCCTTTCCGCGCCGATGTCCCCAGTCCCCGACCTCAGCCAAATCCCGGCGGCCGAAGTCGGACCAGGACCTTTCTATGTTGTGAATAACTCGGCTCAGGTCAGTCTGGCTTCGCTGGTTTATGCATTGCAGGGTTCCGCGGATGTGTCTGTCTGCGAAGAAAACTTCGAAAGCGACGGGCACAAATTCGCAGCCGGCTCGCTCATCATCGGCCGCGTGGAAGCGTTAAAACTGAAGCCTCTGTTGCAGCAATTCGATCTGGCTGCGGTCAGTATTGCCAGCCAGCCATCCGTAAGGGTTCACTCTGCCGCGGCGCCCCGCATTGCTTTCATGCACACCTGGCTCTCCACACAAACGGAAGGTTGGTGGCGCATAGCGTTCGATAAATTGCATGTGCCGTTCGCTTATATCAGCACGCAAACCGTGTCAAAAGACGCGGATCTGCGCTCGAAATACGATGTCATCGTTTTCGCGCCGGTGGCCCACACATCCGCTCAGCAGATTGTGGACGGCCTGCCTATGTGGGGAAATGCATTGCCTTGGCAAACCAGCTCGCTTACTCCGAATCTCGGAAAACTGGACTCGACTGAAGACCTACGCCCCGGCTTAGGCGAAGCGGGCGTGGCTCATCTGAAAGATTTCGTGCGACAAGGCGGCTTGTTGATTACCTCGGAAGACACGGCCCAGTTCGCCATTGACGAAGGCATGGCGCCGGGAGTCTTTGTGGCGCCGCGAAAAACCCTCAAGGTTGTCGGCAGCGTTTTGAATTCTGCGGTGGTGGATAACAAGCACCCGGTCGCGTATGGCTATGACGGCGCGGTACCTTTGTATAGCGCCGATGGCTTGGCCTTCACCGTGAGTAATCTCACCGTCAACCGCGATATCCTCACCGCAAAGGAATACAAGCGCCCGACCGGTCGCGGCGGTCCGGATGAAGAGGACACCCCCGAAGGCCGGCCCGCTGAGAAAGCTCCGCCCTTGCCGGCTCCGAAAGCCTGGCAAGCCACTCCCCTCAATGAAGATCAGGAACGTAACAACCCATTCTTGATTCCAGCGGAATACCGGCCCCAAGTCATTCTGCGCTACGCGGCCATGAAAGACTTGCTTTTGTCGGGTCTGCTCGAAAATGGCGATCCCATGGCCGAGCATCCGGCCGTCGTTCAGGCCCACTTCGGCAAGGGAGATGTGCTGCTCTTCGCCAACAACCCTGTGTACCGAGGGGAGACCGTCGGCTCCTACGCGCTGATTTTCAACTCCATCATCAACTTCGGTCATTTGAAGTAAGGCAAGTGCGCGCTACATTCAAAATGGGACATCTCCCAAGCCTCAGGGTCGCGTCAAAGTCCCCGAAAGGTAACATCCGAAAGCGGCTCTGCCGCCTGCTGTGCGAAAAGGCTTCGCCTTTCCGAGGGCTTCCGCCCTGACTAACCCCCTCGGCTCGGCTGGAAGGCTGAGCCTTCCAGCCGAGCTGAGGGGAAGAAGGGAGGCTATCTGCGCCGGAAAGCCAGAGGCTTTCCGCACAGCAGGCGGCAGAGCCGCTTTTTCTGCGACTTTGACGCGACCCTGTCCGAAGCCTGCCGCCGGGCGTCGCGGGCATCGGTGTGTGCTAAAATAACCAGCGAATACCGCAAGAGAAGGAGGGAGCGACCGACCTGAAAGACAAATTCCTCACCCCTCCGTGGCAATCATCATCGGTAACAAAGGAGTAACAATGCTGAAACATAAGGTGCATTTTTCAATGCTACTTTTGTTTGCTATGGTGGCATCCGTTCCCCAGGTTGGCTATTCCCGGACTGCCAGGAAAGGCAAGTTGCTTTACATGACTCTGACGAAAGGATATCACCACCAAAGCGTGGAGTTATCCAAGCAAATTGTGAAGGAAATTGGAGAGAAGTCCGGGGCCTTTGAGACGACCGTGACGGAAGATGTCGGCGCATTCACGAAAGGGAACCTGAAGACTTATGACGCGGTCATGTTCTATACGACGGGAGAACTGCCCATGACCGACGAAGAGAAGAGCGCCTTCGTGGATTTCATTCGCTCCGGGCATGGTTTCGTAGGCGTTCACAGCGCCACCGACACGCTCTATGAGTGGGGCGTCTACAACAAGATCATCGGCGGCTACTTCAATGATCACCCATGGCATCAACTGGTGACGGTAGACGTCGTCGACCCGAACAGCAAGCTGGTGAGTTCGCTGGGAAAATCGTTTCAGATTACCGACGAGATTTACCAGATCGCTGATTTTCAGGCTGACACTTCGCACGTTCTACTGGCGCTCGATCCCACATCGGTGGACCTGACCAAGCCTGGGGTGCATCGGCGCTATTACGGATGGCCGGTAGCCTGGACGCGCATGTTTGGAAAGGGCCGAGTTTATTACAACAGCCTCGGGCACGAAGAGGCGGTTTGGAATGATCCCCGTTACCAGGAAATGCTCCTCAAGGCCATTAAATGGGTCATGCGGGAAGAGGACTGAGCTGCGCCTTTGTGGGAAGGCCGGGGAATTTGCAAAAAAGTTATGCTATTTCGCTCCGGCTGGCCTTTTTTCCTTGACAGGAGAAATGCCGCGCTGCTATACGAAAAGAAGCGGCCTTTTGCCAGTCGAGTTTTGGTGAGACGCCGTGGGAAAAGGTTCAACCTCGTTAGGCGAGGTTACCACGCAAACATAAGCCACTGCCCGGAAACCCGGAGACGGGCCAACGGGTGCAGCAGGCAAGGCCGGCTTAAGGCTTTGTCTAATGTGGCTGTTCCGGGTTACGGGACACTACGTTGTGTGGAGCCAAAGCTCTCACCAGGAGGTTTGAGAAACCGGGTTTGTACAACCTGGTTTTCCAGGATCGCCCCTGCGGAGTTTTTGCTCCCAGGGGCGTTTTGCTTTTAGGGCATTTTCTATGGAATGGATAGTCCTGTGGTTGGAATCCATGACTTCATAATCGGGAAGCGCGCGGGATGGCGCTGGACGTTGTGCGGATGGCTGGGAGCGGTGTGCCTTCTGCTGGCGATGGCCGTGCCCTCCGCTTGTGGGCAGGAAAGTCCCCCCCCAGACCCGCCCCAGGACGCGACCAACTCGACGCCGCCAGATAGCCAGCCTTGGAACCTGCACATCCAGTCAACGGTTGGCGCTCAAAGCCACCCTTCCTTCCCTGCTGAATATACCGGCCTGAACAGCCTTAAGCCCGGCGCCGAGGTCAAAGACACCGTGTCCGTGGATCTGATGGGCGGCGTGCGCTTGTGGCGCGGGGGAGAGTTTTTCGCGGACGTCCTCGTCTGGCAAGGATACGGCCTGAGCAGCACGCTCGGCGTGGCGGGGTTTCCGAATGGCGAGGCGTATCGAGTCGGCAAGACTTATCCGGATGCCTACCTATGCCGCGCTTTTGTCCGCGAGATGATCGGCTTCGGTGGGGAAAAGGAAGCCGCGGATGACGCGCCATTCGAATTGGGTGGTCCGAAGGACGTTCGCAGACTGACGTTTACGGTAGGCCACTTCAACGCTACAGATATATTTGACACCAATGCATACGCCAACAACTCCCGATCCCAGTTCATGAATTGGACCTTGATAACCAATGGTGCGTGGGATTATCCGGCCGACTCGCTGGGGTTTACGAATGGCGCTGCGGTCGAATTGAACACCCGCGCATGGGCCGGGCGGCTGGGCATATTCCAGGTGTCGGAAGTCGCAAACGGAATTCGCATGGACTGGAACCTGGCCCATGCCTGGTCTACGGTGGCGGAGGTCGAAAAGCGATATTCACCTAAAGGACATGCGGGAGCTATACGCCTGCTTGTCTACGACACGCGGGCGCACATGGGAAGCTATCAAGAGACCCTCAATAATCCGAGCCTCGGCGAGAATATCACGCTCACGAAGGCGTACCGGTACAAGTACGGCTTTGGCATCAATCTGGAGCAGGAAATCCGCAAGAATCTCGGGGCCTTCGCGCGCCTGGGTTGGAGCGATGGCAAGAACCAGACGTGGGAGTTTACCGACGTGGATCGCACCGCCACGGCGGGGCTTAGCCTGAAAGGGACGTGGTGGCGCCGCCCGAAGGACACGGTAGGCCTTGGCGTGGCCGTCAACGGCATCAGCGCCGCCCATCGGCAGTTCCTTGCGGCTGGCGGTCTCGGAATTACAGTCGGCGATGGAGCCCTCGACTACCGCTCGGAGCGCATCGGCGAAGCGTATTACAACTGGAAGATCGCGAAACACTTCCAGTTGACTCCGGATTATCAATTCGCCCAAAACCCGGCATATAACCACGCCCGCGGGCCTGTCGATCTCTTCGCCCTGCGGCTGCACACCGAGTTTTGATGAGACAGGAGTCAGAAGTCAGGAGTCAGAATGAAGCCACCAACAATCCTTGACAGGTATCGGACGGCAGCGGGTCTGAAGAGGCACGCCAGTCTGGTTACTACCTTGCCTCTGACTTCTGACTCCTCTTCGTGGTGGGCTTTATTCTGACTCCTGACTTCTGACTCCTGGATTTTCATGGTCTTTTTTCTTGACAAAGGTTGAGCCACTACGTATTAAGAGAGACGGCATCAGTCCAAGGCTGCGGAACGCGAGAATCGAATTATGATTTACTTCACTGAACTTGAACATCTCCCCATCTATGGCGTGAAGGGAGAATACCTGGGCAGACTGGAGGACCTTTGTGTCGACCCCAGCCAGAATGCCTTGCGGGTTGCATCCTATCTTGTCAAGACGCCCAAGAAGACCATCATTTGCATTTCCCACGAACAGATGCAATCCCTCTCCGTGCGCGCCGGCCAGACCCGAGTTCCCCGCGAGGAAGTGCGTTGCTATGCTCCCGACGAGGGGTTGCTGAAAGTGAAGAAGGACATCCTCGATCAGCAGATCATTGATGTGAACAACCGCAAGGTTGTGCGGGTCAATGACGTTGACTTCGACATCCAACCCACCGACCAACACACGGAACTGCGCATTATCGGGGTCAATGTGGGGCTGGCAGCGGCCCTCCGCAGGCTGTTGCAGGGCCTCATGGCCAAGCATACCGTCCGCATGATCACGAGCCTCTTTCCGACGAAGATCATTCCGTGGGAATTCGTCAACCTGATCGAGTCGGACCCCCAACGCCGGCTCAAGCTGCGCCTATCTTACGAGCGTGTGGCAGAGCTTCACCCTGCCGACATCGCTGAGATTCTCGAGGAGCTGAGTCGCGATGAACAGAAAGCCGTCATTGAGGGGCTTGACGAAGAAACGGCTGCCCACGCGCTCTCCGAGATTCCCACGCGTATGCAGGCGGACTTGCTGGAAAGCATATCGGCCCAAAAGGCGGCGGATATTGTGGAAGAAATGCCCCCTGACGAGGCCGCCGACGTCTTGCAGGAGTTGTCCCCCGAGACCTCGGCCGAGGTCCTGGCGGATATGGAGAAAGACGAGGCCAACGAGGTCCGCGAGCTGCTGGGATTCGAGGAGAACACGGCTGGCGCGCTCATGACCACGGAATACGTGGTGGCGCAAGAATCCGCCACGGTGGAGGGGGCCATAGCGGCCTTGAAGAGTTTTGAGGGGCCGATTGAGTTGATCCACGCGATCTACCTCGTGGACCACGCCGATGTCCTTACCGCGGCGGTCCCCGTCGGCCGCATTCTCCTGTCCGAAGCCGGCACGCCGCTCAAGGAGCTTGCGACGGACTCGCTGATTTCCGTCCCCTCTCACGCCGCCGCGATTTCCGTGGTTGATCTGTTTCACAAATACAATTTGATCTCCCTGCCCGTGGTGGATGACAGCGGGCATTTGCTTGGCGTGGTCACGGCTGACGACGTCCTGGAACTCGTCATCAACAAGAAGCAATTCCGCAGAAGAGGATAATGCCCCGTGAATCGCGAACGGCTTCGCTCCTTCCGCACCCGACTGCTGATTTTCCTGGCCGTCCTCGGCCCCGGAATGATCACCGCCAACGTGGACAACGACGCGGGCGGGATTTACACCTACTCCGTTGCCGGAGCGAAGTTCGGGTATTCACTGCTCTGGACGTTGGTCCCCATCACCGTGGCGCTGATTGTGGTTCAAGAGATGGTGGCCCGGATGGGCGCGGTCACCGGCAAAGGTCTGGCGGACCTGATCCGCGAAGAGTACGGTTTCCGCACCACCTTCATCCTCATGATGATGCTGCTTGCAGCCGATCTCGGAAACACCATTTCTGAGTTTGCGGGCTTGGCCTCAGGCATGTCGGTTTTCGGCGTAACCCGCTACATTGCGGTCCCTCTTGGCGCCCTGCTGGTGTGGGCGCTGGTCGTGAAGGGCACTTACCGGTCTGTGGAGAAAGTCTTCCTGGCGGCTTGCGTCTTTTACGTTGCCTACCCCATCTCCTGCTTCCTTGCCCATCCCAAGTGGTCGAACGCGGTGATCAGCACACTAAAGCCCTCCTTTCAATTCAGTGCCGGGTACTTCTACATGCTCACCGGGGTAGTCGGCACGACCATCGCGCCCTGGATGCAGTTCTATCTTCAATCGGCGGTGGTCGAGAAGGGCATCAAGGTAAAGGAATACATCTATTCCCGCTGGGATGTCATCGTGGGTTGCATCATCACGGACGTGGTGGCTTTCTTCATCATTGTAGCCTGCGCAGCGACCATTTACGTTAGCGGCAACCGGCAGATTAATGATGCGGGGGACGCCGCCATGGCCCTGGCGCCACTCGCCGGGCATGCTGCCAGCGCCCTCTTTGCTTTCGGACTCTGCAATGCCTCCCTTTTCTCGGCTTCTATTCTGCCGTTGGCGACCGCTTATTACGTCTGCGAAGGGCTGGGCCTGGAAGCGGGCGTTAACAAGCGCTTTCATGAAGCGCCGACCTTCTACTGGCTCTACACCTTGCTGATCGGGGTGGGCGCGCTGACGGTCATGGTGCTGAGCGAAGCCAAACAAATCCCCATCATCCTGCTTTCGCAGGTGGCCAACGGCATCCTCCTGCCCTTCGTCCTGATTTTCATGCTCCGCCTCGTGAACCGCGATGACCTGATGGGAAAGTACAAGAATTCCCGCCTCTTCAACAACATTGCCTGGGTGACCTGCGTGGTGATGATCGCCCTGACGCTGTTGCTCGTGGTCACTACGCTTTTCCCCAAGAAGTTGCCTGCCTGATCGCCGCGCCCTTGGTCTGTGCTTGAACTCGGATAGCGCAGTGCTGGTTAACCTCGGGGACCTGAGCGAAAAAACTCAAGACTTGCTGCTAACATGTTTGTTTTCTACAAGATTCCCGCTTTCAACGCGTAACTACCTTTGTTTTCTACAACATTCGCGCTTCTCCCCCGCCGGTTGAAAGCCGACCCTTTGTTTTCATAAACATTCCAGCGTTGTTCGTTCACTTTTGAAAATCCTTTTTCTCCTTCTCCTCAATTTGTGAACTTGTTGTCCACCTGAAACGGGCGAGTTTTCCGGGCATTTGGCCCCCCTAGCCCGCATTTCTCACAGGGGGTCTGAAAGGGCGGGGCTTCAGCCCCGCCGTTCCGAGGCCTTCCTGATTATTCCTGTGTCCCGCGCCCCACGGTCGCCGCGGCGACCAGCCGCAAGCTGCGCGGGGCGCGGGACCAACAGAGGGCGGGAGCCGCGATTTCGGCGGGGCTGAAGCCCCGCCCTTCCGGCAGCCCCCTGAAAGCGTCCAAACGTGGTGAGAAATCCGGGCTAGGACACTTTCGAGAGTGGGTTGGGGGGGGGCGGGATTGCAGCCAAGTGTTCCCAGCCGGCCATGACCGTCTCCCTTGCTTCAACATACTACGCTAGCCTATCTTCTTGCGTTTGTCAAGAGACAGGGTGTCCGCTTCGGTCTAGGGGAGGAGGTGGGATTGCTCATCAAACTCGGCGTGGCTGATCAGAGGTTGCCCAACGGCTTGGTGTTACAATGCCTGTGCATGACAAGCAAACGCCAAGGGTCGATCCATTTGTTCCGCTTCGCCGGGATTGATTTGTTCCTGCATTGGTCCTGGTTTCTGGTCGCGGCGTTTGAAATCAGCAACCGGGCCAAAAGCTATTCCTCTCTCGCCTGGAACGCGCTGGAGTATCTGGCGCTCTTTCTCATTGTGATGCTGCATGAGTACGGCCATGCGCTGGCCTGCCGGCAGGTTGGAGGAACGGCGAATCAGATCGTGCTTTGGCCTCTCGGCGGAGTGGCGTATGTGAACCCGCCCTCACGGCCAGGCGCCACGCTGTGGAGCATCGCGGCAGGGCCACTGGTGAACGTGGCGCTCCTTGTCATCGTGTCCCCCCTGGGGATAATTTTGGACCGATCGTTGGGGTTGGCGCAGACGGCGCCCGATGCCCACGCGTTCTTGCGGGCGCTCTGGTTCATCAACCTGGGCTTGCTGATCTTCAATCTGTTGCCCGTCTATCCGCTGGATGGCGGCCAAATTCTTCGTTCTTTGCTCTGGTTTGTGGTAGGACGTGCCCGCAGCTTGATGGTGGCCGTGGCGATCGGTTTCATCGGCGTGGCGGGGCTCCTCATTCTCGCCGTGTGGATGCAATCCGTCTGGTTTGGCGTTCTCGCCGTATTTATCCTCATGAGTTGCTGGAGTGGACTACAGCAAGCGCAAGCCCTGTATCGTTTGGCCAAGTTGCCGCGCCATGAAGGGTTTGCCTGTCCGTCGTGCAAAGCTGCGCCACCGGTGGGAAGCTTTTGGAGGTGCAGCCGCTGTGGAGAGGCCTTTGACACCTTCCAAACGCGATCCGTCTGCCCGAACTGCGCGGCGCAGCCTGCGGTGACGATGTGCGTGGACTGTCGCGCCCAGAATCCTTTCAGCGAGTGGATTATTCCTGCCCCTGTGCCTCCGAAGTAGGGGCTGCAGATTACCTGTGGGCGAACTGGCGGTCTAACTCGAGATTGAGCTTCAGACTGGCAGGCACAGAGCGAAGCTCTGCGGTCTTCAGGGATTAGAAATCGGGCGAAGCGCAGAGCTTCGCTCTGCGCCAGCCCGGCGAAATCGAAATTGACGAGACATTTTTGGGTGGCAAAGCGCGCAACATGCACATCTCCAAACGTCGCGCTAAAATCACCGGAACTGGCGGGAAGGACAAGACCCCCGTTCTCGGATTCTTACAGCGTGGCGGGGAAGTGCGGACTCAGCGTATTCCGAGCCGACGCAAGAAAGTTCTTCACGATGAAATTGCAAAGCGGATTGAAGAGGGCTCTATGGTCTATACCGATGCACTTGCTTCCTGTGAGGGGCTTGCCGCGAGATACGCGCATCAAGTTGTTGACCATGCTATTGAATATGTGCGCGGTCGGGTTCATACTAACGGCCTCGAAAACTTTTGGAGTCTCTTGAAGCGTACCATCCGGGGAACCTATGTTAGTGTCGAGCCTTTTCATCTTGATCGTTACCTGGACGAGCAAGCCTTCCGCTACAATCAGAGAGGGTTGACTGACGCGGAGCGTTTCCGTTTGGTTTGTGGTAATCTTATCGGGAAGAGGCTCACTTACCGTGGGCTGATTGGACAAGCGGGCGGAGGAGAGGCGTGAAGAAATCCCGAGACGCGGGAGACGGAAAAAGCCCTGAGTTTAAGCGATTCGAGCGAGCCATTAAGAAAATTCTCTCGGTTTCGAAATCGGAATTGGAATCCCGGATGGCCCAGTATAACGCTAGCAAACCGCACAGGCCAGGACCGAAGGCGAAGACAGCATGACAACAAGACACAAGAGATTATTCTCTTTATTAAGTTGTAATAGAATTGAATATACCCTTGCGTCCAGTCTCGACAAGTTCCGACTCGACGAATTCTTAAAAGAAATGGCCGACAGAATCAGAGGCCCGCTCAAGGGTGCGAGGAGATTTTGGTTTGTGGCCCCGACGCGCAATCCGAAAAGCACTGGATACCATGTTCATTTCTCCTGCCGGGTCGAACGTCCAAAATTCCGTGCGTCTTTGGAATACGTAAACGGTTCAGAGACACCTGACGCACACGAAACACGCCCTTTCGCTGAGGAATTAATGGGATGGATCGGTCAGTTTTTCCGAAGCGAACAAGTTACCGCTGATGTGGAAGGAACATTCGGATACCCGCTAAAGAGGTTTCAGCCTGTCCTTCCGATTCCGATGCGACTTACGCTAGACCGAAGGCAAGAAGTCGAAGTCATTGCCATGTCTGTACTCATGGCTGCTAAGTCTCAGGGTGTCTACTCGGCTCTCGTGGGCTTAGATGACGATGAGGTCGGGGTTGATGTATATGCGGAGAGAATTGTTAAGTTAAAGGATTTCGATATGCGCAGGGATTTATTTCCGCTTTCCTCCGTGGCTAGATCGTTTGTGAGGGAGGTGATAAAATGACGCATTGCCACGTCCAAGTTCTTCCTGGGAAGAGTCAAATTCAACAAGAAGAGCTACACGTTGACGCGGGGCCAGAGCTTCGTCACCCACTGAAGCGCTGCCGGGATTATATTCTCAAGCATCGGCGAAGTTCCGATGATTCCAGCATCTCGATGAGAGAAGTATTTTCCCTTGCCGCGAACCAGGTTCCCTCGATAGTAGTACGCAGGGGATTAATGGGTGGCAATCCCTGTATTAAGGGCACTCGAATACCAGTCTACATGATTCTTGATGCCATCGAGTATTACGGGAACGTGAAGGGCGTGCTGAAATCATATCCTCACCTCACGGTCGAACAAGTCAGAGATGCGGTGCGCTTTTCTAAAATCGCGATGGAGTGTTCCGCCTAACCTTGAGCACCGACCTGAAGCTTTTAATTGACGAGGCTGTGCCTGATCCCCTTGCTCACGCTATCCAGAAAATATCAGCTATAAGGTCTTTGTATGCAAGAGACGTGCTGGAAGTGGCGGGGAAAGACGACGACGCCGTAATGGCGTTTGCCAATAAGGAAGATCGAATCGTCTTCACCACAGAGAGGAAGTTCAAGGAATTCCCTGTCTGTACGCACCCGGGCATCATAATCCTTACGGTCAGAGAGCGCCACGAGTCAATACGGCAGCGTATCTTCGTGAGGTTCATGCGTTCGGGTTACCGCAAACACACAAAAGATAATCTAACCCTTCTAAGCACGGACCAAGCCGAAATCAAGGACCACCGCGGCGAGCTGAAGACTTACCGGTTTTAGGGAAAGGTTCGCGTGGTCCGTCAAGTATATAGTTGCCCTAATTAGGGCTGCAAATTAGCTGTGGGGGAACTGGCGGTCTAACTCCAGATTGAGCTTCAGGACATTGACCCGGGGCTCGCCCAGGAAGCCTAAGTCGGGGCCTTTCGTATTGCGGCGGATGAGTTGCTCGACGTTATCCACGCTGGCGCCCCGCTCTTTGGCGACCCTTGCGGCCTGCGCCTCAGCCGAAGCTGGGCTGATGTCGGGATCGAGCCCGCTGGCTGATGCGGTGAGCAGGTCGGCTGGAATCGGCCCGGTGTAGTCAGGGTTTTCCTTGCGGAATTGCTCCACGGAGCCCTTCACACGGTCGATCAGCTTCTGATTCGTCGGGCCGTAATTGGAGCCGGTCGAAGCAGTTGCATCATACCCATCATTCCCCGCCGCCGAGGGACGTGGATGGAAATACTCGGGCTTCGTGAAATTCTGGCCAATGAGGACCGACCCAATCTCCTTCCCATCCACTTTCAACATGCTTCCATTTGCCTGCCGATGAAAGAGAACCTGGCAGAGGGCAGTGACAACTCCCGGATAAACTAACCCGGTGAGCGCCGTCAGGACGAGCATGAAGCGAAACGCTGGGGCGATATGGTGACGCATAAGAGCTCCTTAGGGAACAGGGAATAGGGAACAGGGAACAGTCCGGACTCACTCCCTATTCCTTAACTCCCCCTATTCCTCCTCCCTATTCCCTATTCCCTACTCAGGCCAAGTGCAACAATCCGAGCAGCCGATCGATCAGAAAGATGCATGGAAAGGGCGCAATGAAACCGCCCAATCCGTAGATCCAGAGGTTGCGGCGCAACATCGCGACAGCACTTTGCGGTCTGTATTTCACTCCCCGCAGCGCCAGCGGCACCAGCGCGACAATGATCAAAGCGTTGAAGATCACCGCAGCCAACACGGCGCTTTGGGGAGTGTGAAGGCGCATGATGTTAAGCTTGGCAAGCGCCGGGTAGGTGGTCATGAACATGGCCGGAATGATCGCGAAGTATTTCGACACATCGTTGAGAATGGAAAAGGTGGTCAACGCGCCGCGGGTGATCAGGAGTTGTTTCCCGATGGCCACCACCTCAATGAGCTTGGTGGGGTTGCTATCGAGGTCCACCATGTTTCCGGCCTCTTTGGCCGCCATAGTGCCGGTATTCATGGCCACCCCGACGTCGGCCTGCGCCAGAGCCGGCGCGTCATTGGTGCCGTCTCCGGTCATGGCGACCATGCGCCCGCCAGCCTGTTCTTTGCGGATATACTTGAGCTTGTCCTCGGGTGTGGCCTGCGCAAGAAAATCGTCCACACCTGCCTCAGCAGCAATCGCCGCAGCGGTTAGCGGGTTGTCGCCGGTGATCATCACGGAGCGGATGCCCATGGCGCGGAGTTGGACGAGGCGGTTCTTCATGCCCCCTTTGACGATGTCCTTGAGGTGCACAACCCCTAACATCCGCGCGCCATCCGCCACCGCCAGGGGGGTGCCTCCGGTGCGGGAGATGCGGTCAGAGATTGCCATGAAGTCGGTGGGCACTTGGCCCCCCTGCTCCTTGACGAAGTCAAGGATGGCGTCGGTGGCGCCTTTCCGTAACCAACGGCCATCCAGATTGACCCCGCTCATGCGCGTATAGGCAGAGAAGGGAATGAAATGTGCCTCCGGCTCGGCAACTTCTCTGCCACGCAACTGGAACTTCTGCTTCGCCAACACGGTGATGGAGCGCCCTTCCGGTGTTTCGTCAGCCAAGCTCGACAATTGCGCGGCGTCCGCAAGCTCCGCTTCTGTCACGCCTTTGACCGGAATGAATTCCACCGCCTGCCGGTTGCCGAGAGTAATTGTCCCCGTCTTGTCCAGTAAGAGCGTATCGACATCGCCCGAGGCTTCCACGGCTTTGCCGCTCATGGCCAGGACGTTGTGCTGCATGACGCGGTCCATGCCCGCGATCCCAATGGCGGAGAGTAGCCCGCCGATGGTGGTCGGGATCAGGCATACCAACAAGGAAACCAACACCGCCACGGTCGGCACCGTGCCCGCTCCGGCGGAGGCGACGCTGTAGATCGCAAACGGCTGTAGGGTCGCAACGGCGAACAAAAAGATGAGCGTCAAGCCGGCAATCAGAATGTTCAGCGCGATCTCGTTGGGAGTCTTCTGCCGCTCGGCACCCTCCACGAGCGCGATCATCCGGTCCAGAAACGTTTCACCCGGGTTGGAAGTAATCTTGATCTTGATCTGGTCCGAGAGGACCTTGGTCCCACCGGTCACGGCGCTGCGATCCCCACCCGACTCACGAATCACCGGAGCGCTTTCGCCGGTGATAACCGATTCGTCCACGGTCGCGATGCCCTCGATCACCTCGCCGTCCCCGGGGATAATGTCTCCCACTTCACAGAAGACGACGTCTCCAGCGCGAAGCTTCGAAGCCGGCACAGCTTCCATCTCATCCTTGGCAACAATGCGCTTGGCGATCGATTCGGATCTTGTCTTGCGCAACGTATCGGCCTGCGCCTTGCCGCGCGCTTCCGCCATAGCCTCGGCAAAGTTGGCGAAAAGAACGGTGAACCAGAGCCACAAATCTATTTGGAGCTCAAATCCCAAGCTTGGCGCTCGGGTGAAGGCGTCACGAAGCAGAAAAACCCCAACCAGCGCCGCGCCTACTTCCACCACAAAAATCACGGGGTTCTTCAGCAGCGTGACAGGATTCAGCTTCTTGAACGAATCCTTCAGGGCGCGCCCCACAAGCTGAGGATCGAACAAGGGACGCGCCCGGACGAGTTTCTTCGGAATGAGTGTGGTCAGATCGTCAATCAGAGGAGGTGTCACAAACGTTGCCATGGATTAGCTCCAGAAAGAGAGCATCAGCGAGGAAAACAGTTTCCCCTGATGCATGAGCAAATGCTCGACCAGTGGACCCAGCGCCAACGCCGGAAAGAACGTCAAGGCGCCAATGACGATCACGGTCCCTACCAAGAGTCCTACAAAAAGCGCACCATGCGTCGGGAAGGTGCCACTTGAAGAAGGCACCCTCTTCTTAACCGCCAAGCTGCCGGCGATGGCCAGAGTCGGGATAATGAACGCGAATCGTCCCAGCACCATTGCCAGGCCCAAGGTGAGGTTGTACCAGGGTGTGTTTGGGTTGATCCCGGCAAAGGCGCTGCCATTGTTCTCCGAGGTACTCGAGTACGCGTACAAGAGCTCACTGAAACCGTGCGGGCCAGAGTTTCCGAGATTGGCGATCGCCGGCCCGGGCGGGTTCCAGTAGCCGTTCTTTGCGAAGGGAGCAACGGTGCTAACCGCTGCGAACACGAGTATGCTGAAAGCAGTCACTAAGATGGCCAGCATTGCCATTTTGACCTCTTTCTGCTGGATTTTCTTACCCAGATATTCCGGCGTCCTGCCCACCATGAGTCCTGCGATGAAAACCCCGATAATGGCGTACAACAGCATGCCGTATAAGCCCGACCCCACGCCCCCGAAAATGACCTCATCCGTTTGCATGTTGAACATCGGGACGAGGCCGCCGATCGGAGTAAGGCTGTCATGCATCGCATTTACGGCGCCACAGCTTGCATCGGTAGTCACAGTCACAAACAACGCCGAGGCGGGGATGCCAAAGCGCGTTTCCTTACCTTCCATGTTGCCGCCAGCCTGTTTGCCGGTGTAAGTACTTTCCAATCCGAGCTTCGCGAGGAGGGGATTGCCCGCCTGCTCGTAGTGGTAACAAGTGAAAACGCCCACGGCAAACATCACTGCCATGGCGGCAAAGAGAGCCCAGCCTTGCCTCGTGTCGCCGACCATGCGGCCGAAGGTATACGTCAGCCCCGCCGGCACCAGGAAAATCAGGAGCATTTGGAGAAGGTTGCTCAACGGCGTTGGGTTTTCATAGGGGTGCGCGGAGTTGGCATTAAAGAATCCTCCGCCATTGGTTCCTAGCATCTTGATTACTTCTTGAGAGGCAACGGGACCCTGCGGAATTGTCTGGGTAGCTCCCTCTATGGTCTTGACCGTGGCATAGGAATGAAAGTTCTGGATGGCTCCCTGGGAGCAAAGGATCAATGCGGCGACAAAGGCGATCGGCAACAAGACATAAAGCGTCGAGCGCGTGAGATCGACCCAGAAATTGCCGACGGCCTTGGCCTCCTGCCGGGCGAAACCACGAATCATCGCCACGGCCGCAGAAATACTCACGGCCGCAGAAGCAAAATTCTGCACGGCGAGAGCTGCCATTTGTACGAAATAACTAAACGTCATCTCGCCGCTGTACGCTTGCCAATTCGTGTTGGTGAGGTAGCTCACTGCCGTGTTAAAGGCCAGGTCCGGGGTTACGGGCGTGGCTCCTGAGGGCGCGGCCTTGGTGCCAAAATGCATGGGGTTGAAGGGCAAGAAGCCTTGCAAGCGCTGGATGACATAAGTAAACAGAAAACAGGCCACGCTGAAGGCAATCAGCGACGCAGCGTATTGCGTCCAGCGTTGTTCGGCATCCTCGCGTACGCCAACCAGGCGGTAGATGAGGCGTTCCAGGGGGCGCAGCAACGGATGGAGAAAGGTCCGCTGGCCCTCAAATACCTTGGCCATATGAGCGCCAACGGGCTTGGTGATCGCGAGGATTACGACGAAGTAAGCGACGATCTGCAAAATGCCGAGCGCTGTCATGTTTATTCCTCATTCCTCAAAAGCGTTCAGGACGAAGCAAGGCGTAAACGAGGTAAACAAATAGTAAAAGTGCCGTCACGCCTGAGATGATGTAGTCCAAGGCATACCTCCCTCTTACAGTCGGTCGCAGGCTTTAGTAGAAGCCCAGCAGGCAACGAACAGCAATATCCCGATAAGGACGTAAGCTAAATCCAGCATGATCTCTTACCTCGATTCCGCGAAGATCACATGATGCCCATCTTTACTTTAGCACTCTTGCCAGTTTCTCATCCACAGACCACCAGCGTTTCCTACCGCCCAGAATCATAATCGAGCGGGGCTTCAGTATCAACCGCACAGTCCGGCATTTGTCGCGGCACAGACAAATATGCGTAGCGGTAGCGACCGGGATCTTGGAGGCCAGGGCACGGAGCTGCTCTTCAAGGGACCCCACAGGAACAGCCGGTCTGGTCGACCGTAGTGCATACGGCACCTCATAGGGCATAAGGAGCCAGAGGCGAGCATCGAGCTTCTTGCCTGAGTGATCGGCCATCCGGAGAGCGGCAAGGGTTCGCGAATGGTCAGTGAAGATGACGAAGATTTCGAGCTCCGGGTGCGCGTCAGTCGCAACGGGAACATCCGCCACTGCCTCCGGCTGGTAGAGCCGCGTTTCTAGCCCAATTTCCACGCGCAGACTGCTTTTCATTTGCCCCTCGATCTTGTAGTGTGCTCGACTAGTCATAAAAGAGGCATAAGGATTCGCTAAATATTTCATTAACTCCTTTCGGGTATGTGGAATCGGCAGCCGACCCCAGGCAGAAGGCAGAAGGCAGAAGGCAGAAAAGAAGCATGGTTATCGCGCTCAGATCCGTCGCGCGGGGTCTGCCACTCCCGCGCGGACGGCCGCAGACAGCGCGTAATTGGGTGCGGTAATCCAAAATCCAAAATCTAACATCCAAAATCGCCCCAGCCCCTAGCCTCCAGTCCCCAGCCCCGAAGTGCGGCGACGTCTACACAAGCTGGGGCTTTCGGGCTATACTAAATCCGTCGGGTCTGCGCCAGCGAATGGGAAGCGAACTGATCCAAATAATTGTCGCCAATCAGCCGGGACTCCCCGGAACGCCGCGATCTTCTTCTGGTGCGGCAGGGGAGGCGGCGAGCTTCGCGGCCTGGGGCCTGGTGAACGAAAGGATTACGACAAACGAGGCGTGTGGGGTGGGAAGAAGGCCTGGGCCTGCAAATGCCGACCTGCCGTCGGAGACCGTTGCCACGGCTGGCACGCTGAAAACCTTTTACATTGAAACCTTCGGCTGCCAGATGAATGTGCACGATTCGGAGAAGGTGCAAGGCGTGCTGATGGCGCGTGGGATGACGCCCGTCGAAAACCATCATGAGGCTGATCTTGTGCTTTACAACACGTGCAGCATCCGGGAAAAGGCCGCGCAGAAGGTCTTTTCGCGGCTCGGGGTTTTCCGGAAGGGCAGAAGTGGCGCGCCGAAATTGATTGGAGTGCTGGGCTGTGTGGCGCAGCAGGAAGGCGAGCGGTTTTTCGAGCGCGCGCCGCAGGTCAGTCTGGTTTGCGGCTCCGCGAGCTATTCGAAACTGCCGGAGTTGCTTGACCAGCTCGAAACCGGAAAGCAACGCGTAACCGGTCTCGCGCTCGACACGGAGGAGTGCTTTGAGACTGAGATGACCCGCCGCGATAACCCTTTCCGGGCTTATCTCACGATCATTGAAGGGTGCGACCAGCGGTGCTCATTCTGTGTTGTGCCCATGACGCGCGGCCCGGAGCGAAGCCGTCCCAGCGACAAGATCCTGGCCGAGGCCCGGCGCTTGGTGGACCAGGGTTATACAGAAATCCAGCTCCTGGGCCAGATCGTCAACGCCTGGCATGATTCTTCGCCAGCGCGGCTGAGCTTTGCGGAATTGCTTTCGCGCGTGGCCGAAATTCCGGGAATTCGCCGCGTACGGTTCACGACCTCGCACCCGAGGTACTTCACCTCCGACATCGTCCAAGCGATCGACGCGAACCCCAACCTTTGCGACCAGATTCACCTCCCGCTGCAATCCGGTTCCACGACAGTACTGGCGCGGATGCTGCGGGGATACACGCGCGAGGAGTATTTGGAAATAATCCATTGCATTCGCAAAGCGCGGCGTAGAATCAGCCTTTCCACGGACATCATAGTCGGTTTTTGCGGGGAAACCGGCAAGGATTTTGAACAGACGCTTTCGTTGATAAAGGAAGTAGAGTACGATCAAGTCTTCGCGTTCAAATATTCGCCACGGCCGAATACACTTGCGGAAGGAAGCCGGGATGCTATAGCGGAGGAGGAGAAGGGGCGGCGCCTGAGCGAACTTCAGGAACTACAACGGCAAATCCAGGTGCGGCGCAACCAGGCGCTGCTGGGCGAGAGTTTCGAAGTCCTTGTGGAAGGATATCAAGCACGCTTGGGGCAGGCAGTGGGGCGCAGCACCACGAACCGCGTGATAAACTTTCCGGGCAGTCCTGAGGATGTCGGACGCTACCTCACGGTGAAAGTGACCTCGGCCGGGCCGAACAGTTTGGTGGGGGCGCGCGCGGAAAAGGATTCGAGGGTGTAATGAAGAGCTCGAGCAGGTGAGAGGCGGCTGGCGCGCGGAAAGGCGGGGCGTGCAAGGGGCCTGGAGGATCACATGGAAATCGAAATGAGAATCCGCGGTTTGGTGATGGATCCGGTCACAAACATGCCCATCGTGATTTTGAAGGATGTCAACGGGGCATCGGTGCTTCCGATCTGGGTCGGCATCTACGAGGCGAACGCCATTGCTTTGGAAATTGAGAAGGTGACCACGCCGCGCCCCATGACCCATGACCTGCTGAAGAACCTGTTGCTGGGCCTTGAGACGCGCGTTCAGAAGGTTGTGGTGAGCGAGTTGAAGGAAGACACTTTCTACGCCCTGATCTGGCTGGAACGCGATGGACAGGTGATGTCCATCGATTCGCGGCCCAGCGACGCACTGGCGCTGGCCTTACGCATGGATTGCCCCATTTACGTTGAAGAGGAAGTCCTGAAGAACTCGAAGATTGCCGGTGGCGCCAACGAAAAGGCCAATAATGAAGAGCTTCGGAAGTGGCTGGAAGGCTTGAACGACGAGGATATGGGACGCTACAAGATGTGACCGCCGGCGGGGGAACGCGCCCTGGCTGCTTCCGGGCCCGCCAAAAAATCCAACCCTTGGCTGGAGCTGCGAGTGAGCACGATAATAGCGATCGCAAACCAGAAAGGTGGAGTAGGGAAGACTACTACCGCTGTCAATCTGGCCGCTGCCTTTGCCCACGCGGACAAGCGAACCCTCCTGATTGACCTGGATCCCCAGGCCAATACCACGCTGACTTTCTTCAATCCTGACGAGGTCACGCACTCGGCCTACGAGGTGTTGGCCGATCACCAGGTGGCGCTCTCGCAAGTGGTGAAGGCGACCAATGTGGCGAATCTTTGCCTGGTGCCCTCCAGAATCTCGCTGGCCAAGCTGGAGACGCACCTGGTGGGACAGTTCGATGCGCCCTATCGGCTCAAAGACGCTCTGGCTGCGGTGCGAAACGACTTTGACCTCGTGCTGATTGATACCCCCCCGGCGCTCGGCCTGCTCACCGTGAACGCCCTGGTTGCCGCCCATTACCTGCTGGTGCCCATTCAGCCCTCCTACTACGCGTTGGAGGGAACAGACGATCTGCTGGAGACGCTCGAGCGCATCCGCGCGCGCCCCAATCCTGAGTTGGAGTTGCTCGGGGTAATCGTCACGCTTTTTGACAGGCGCACCAATCTGGCGCGGGATACCTACAAGCAGGTCCGCGCAGTGTTCGGCAAGAAGGTCTTCAAGACCATCATCGGGAAGAGTGTGCGGCTGGAAGAGAGCCCTGCTTATAAAGAAACGATCTTCACGTTTGCCCCTCACTCGTCCGGAGCGCAGGAATACGCGCAGCTTGCGAAGGAGGTCCTGCGACGTGTCAGTTAGACGCGCTGGCTTACCACTGACGGTCAAGATGCGTCACAACGCACACTACGTGGAAGAAATAACCTCCCGAACCGGTGCGGCCATTGGCAGGATGATTCCGCTCGAGGAAATCCAGCCCAACGCCAGCCAGCCCCGCAAGGAGATCGGCGATTTGCAGGGGCTCATCGACTCGGTGCGGGAGAAGGGCGTGCTGGAGCCGCTGCTGGTGCGTTTTATGCCGGAGTCGGGAAAGTACATGATCATTTCCGGGGAGCGCCGCTACCTGGCGGCGCGCGCCGCGGGACTTCGCGAACTTCCGTGCATCGAAAAAGACGTTGATGAAGCCGAGACGCTTGAACTGGCGCTGATCGAAAACCTGCAGCGCAAAGACTTGACCCCTTTCGAAGAGGCAGACGGGGTGCAAGCGCTCGCCGGCCGTTTCGGCTTGACCCATGAGGAAATCGCCAAGAAAGTAGGGAAGTCTCGCCCCTCGATTACCGAACTGCTCAGCCTGCGGTCGATTCCTGATGAGATTAAGGGTTTGTGCATTGAAAAGGGTGTGCTTTCGAAATCGCAACTGCTGCAGGTGGCCCGCCAGCCCAGCGAAGTGAAGATGAAGGACCTGGCGCAGCGTTTTGCGCTGGGTATGTTGAACCGCGAGCAGGCCCGCGCCGAGCGGAACCCTGACAAGAAGCCGTGCCCGGCCGTCTTCCGTTTTATCCCTCCCGCCAAGGAATTCAAGATGGTGTTGCAGTTCCGCAAGAACCATGTTGAGCGCGACGAAATCATTGCGGCCTTGCGGCGCATCATCGAAGTGCTGGAAGCTGAAGATTAATCGCCTTTAGGTGGTGTCCAAATAGATGTAGGGCCGGTCCCGCAAGGCGGGACCGGCCAGCGCGTCCCGTGCGGCGGCAGAGGCGGCGCTACAGTCGAATTCGGACACTACTCTTCGGGACAGGGAGATCATGGTTGACTCACGGCAAGAACTCGACACTGATTTCCTGTTTGTTTATGGCGCCTTGCGACGCGGCTTTGCATTGCACCATCACCTGAGGAGGATGGGGGCGGAATTCGTGGCAACAGGGGAAGTGCAGGCTGAGCTGTACGACTTGGGAAAGCTCCCTGGAGCACGGAAATCCACCAAGCCGGGAAAAGTGCTTGCCGGCGAAGTTTATCGTCTTCGCCAGGCGGAGAAAGCGTTGAAGGTTTTGGACCATGTGGAAGGGTTCTCGCCTCAGACGGCGGAGAAGAGTTTGTTCCAGCGCGCGACTACGGAGGTTGTCTTGCCCAACGGAGAGCGGCGAGTGGCGTGGATATACTGGTTGAAAGCGAAGTAAAGGAGCCAGAAGTCAGTAAATGGTACGTAGTAGGTGACATGTGAAGATCGATGTTCGTTCCCCACCTACCACCTACCACCTACCATTTACTGCTTTCTCTTATGCTTGAAGCGCAACCAAAGGAATTTAGTCCAGACCAAGTTGCCGTGCTCGAGGCGCTTTTGAAGGCGGGCTTCAGGTTCGTGACCTTCGAACGTTATGCTCGCTATCTGGGGGTGGAGAGGGACGGATTCGTTGCCTTGTTGGAGACAGCCGGAGGAAAGGTCCAGCTCTTCGGCCAGGTGGGATATCATGTAGGAGAAGGGATCGCGATGCTGGTGGAGCGAGCCGAGGGGAAAGCCTTTGTGTGGAAGGGCGAAGCCGTGGCCGCCACGCCGGAACTGCTGGCTGGCTACGCACGCTTTAAGAGCGAACTGCGGCGCCTGTTGCAGGGCGAGAACGAAGGGGGGATTCGATTCTGATGAACGACTTGTTCGACGTGCTTGTGGTGGGCGCCGGGCCGACCGGCCTGGCTTGCGGGATTGAGGCGCTACGGGCTGATCTCAAGCTGTTGATTCTCGAGAAAGGCTGTTTGGTGAATTCCTTGTTTCATTATCCGCCCAACATGACCTTCTTCACCACGCGTGAGCTATTGGAGATCGGTGACCTTCCTTTCACGAGCATCAATATCAAGCCCACGCGCGCCGAAGCCCTTGAATACTATCGCCGCGTGGCAGGCCACTACCATTTGCCCATCCACTATGGAGAGCGTGTGACGTCCCTCAAGCAGGAAGACGGCGCCTTCGTGATCGGTACGGAGTTGCGTGGTGGTCAGCGCCGCAAGTATAACGCGCGCAACGTCGTGCTGGCGACCGGCTATTACGATCTGCCCAACCTGATGAATGTGCCAGGAGAGGATCTGCCCAAGGTCTCGCATTACTACTGGGAACCGCACCAGTTCTTCGGGCGGCGGGTTGCAATTGTGGGGGGCGGGAATTCGGCCGCAATTGCGGCCCTGGACCTCTATCGCCATGACGCTGAGGTGACGCTGATCGTGCGGGAGCGCGAGCTGAGCCGGCATATCAAATACTGGATCAGACCTGACCTTGAAAACCGAATCAAGGAGGGTTCGATCCGCGCCATGTTCGCCAGCTTCCTGACCGAGATTGGCAACGATTGGATTCAGGTGCGGAATTCCAATGCGGAGACGCTGCGCCTTGAAAACGACTTCGTCTTCGCCCTTACCGGATATCATCCGGACTTCGACTTCCTTCGCAGCGCCGGGGTCCGGATCGACCCCACCGCCTGCCGGCCGGAGTGCAACCCGGAAACGCGCGAAAGCAATGTGCCCGGACTGTATCTTGCCGGCGTTATCATCGCTGGTCTGGACACGAACGAGATCTTCATCGAAAACGGCCGCTTCCACGGGAAGCAGATCGTCGCCGATATCAGGCGCAAGCAGTCATTTTGAATTTTGGATTTTAGATTTTCGATTTTGGATTGGATTACCCAATCTGGCAGCGGCGCCCTCCCCCCTGCTTCCTGCCTACTGCCTTAATAGTGAAGACAGCAGCCAGGAGCCAGAAGTCAGTTGTCAATCTTCGCACCACTGCCCGACTGAGTAATCCAAAATCGAGTCAGCAGTCAGGACCCAGAAGCCAGTCGTCAATCTTCACACCACTGCCGGATCAAGTAATCTAAAATCCAAAATCTAAAATCCAAAATGGGCCACCCTGCCTACTCCTTAATGGGTACTTTCTTCGCCGTGGTGTCGCGGGAAATAACGAAGGTCATCTCGCAACCCTGAGGAAGAACGATCTCTTTGTGCTTTTTGAGAAGCCCGTGGGCCAGACCCGCAGCGGCGCCGATCCCCATGCCGTAAAGGGCGCCTGTTCCACCGTGGGCAATCGCCCCCACGCCCGCACCCGCGGCGGCGCCCACACCGGCTTCTTCGGCCGTCCCCTTTTTGTCCTTACCCGGCCCCTGCATGGTCCCTTCTTCATCTTTCACCTTGGCGCCTTCGGCGTCCTTCAGGCTTGCCACGATATTGTACTTCGATGCGTCCGGAGTGCTGATGGAATCAACGATGAGCCGCATTTCACCCTTATCTTTCACCCGGCCCGGGCTTTTGACATAGGTGACGTGACCATCCACGGTGCTCCCATCGGGGACGATTTCCCCACCTTTTCCAAAGATCGGCTCGACGACCTTTCCCGTCCACAGATCGCCGGTCTCGTTGGTTTTAGAGCTGAGCGTGGTGATCAGTTGCACATGGAGCTCGCTCCCTGCGG
>JBEKIZ010000050.1:0-39988 GCA_050011515.1 Terriglobia bacterium
CTACTGCCTCCCAAAGCGCCTGCGGCGATGATATTCAGAGCCAAAAATCGCCTGCGGCGATGATGATGACTCACTCTCCAAGACCGGCCTGTGTGCAAATTTCTACGTTTCTACGTGATTGCCGACATCTCCGAACTGCTTCACCCGGACGACCTGTCAGAGGCGCTCGAGTCCTATGCAGTGATGAAAGCGGGGGTTCGAAGTGGTACTCCCGCGATCTGTCAAGTCACCGAGGAACGTTTACGTCACAAGGACGGATCGTGGCGTATTCTTGAAGTCATCGCCAAGGTTCTTGATACTCCATCGGGAGCGGGAGTTGTGCTCAACTCCCGCGACATCACCGAGCGCAAGCGGACGGAAGAGGCGCTACGGTCGTCGGAAGAACTCTATCGGGTGCTTTTCGAGCGCAACGTGGCGGGCATTGGGCAGATGTCTCTGGATGGCCGCATCCTCGACTGCAATGGGGCCTTCGCCCGGATTTTCGGGTACGCCTCCCGGGATGAGCTCTTAAGCCGGCGAGTCTCAGACCTCTGGTTCGATCCGGCAGAGCGAGAGGCCCTTGTCGCTCGAATCCAGGGCGAGGTAGCTCTCAGCAACGTTGAGCTGCGCCTGCGGCGCAAAGACGGTCAGGCCGTCTGGGTCTTGGAAAACCTGTCCATGGTGAAGCGGGGCGAGGGTCAGGACCCTATTATTGAGGCCACGGTCGTCGACATCACCGAGCGTCGGCGGGCAGAGGAGGCGCTGAAGAAAAGCACTCAGCTTTTGAGGGATACTGGAGAAATGGCCAAAGTCGGAGGTTGGGAGCTTGACCTCTCGACCAAGGAGGTCTCATGGACGGAAGAGGTCGGTCGGATCCACGGAGTCGGGCCGGGATATGAGCCGACGCTGGAAGAAGCCCTGAATTTCTATGCGCCCGAATCCAGGCCAGCTTTAGAGGAAGCATTGAAGAAAGCTGCGGAAACGGGCGAACCTCACGATCTCGAATCCCTTTTCATTCCTTCAGGCAGCAAAGATAAGATCTGGGTGCGTTCGCTTGGAAGGGCTGTCATTAGCGGCGGTAAAATAGTAAAACTTGCTGGGACATTTCAGAATATTGATAAATATAAACGGGCGGAGGAGGCGCTGCGGGAGAGCGAGCAATTCAATCGCGAAGTTATCGCCAATGTCCAAGAAGGGGTTGCCGTCTATGACCGCGAATTCCGCTACCAACTCTGGAACCGCTTCATGGAAGAACTAACCGGGGTGCCCGCTTCGCAGGTTTTGGGCAAGCACGCATTTGACCTCTTCCCGCACCTACGAGAGCAAAAGTTGGATCTGATGATCCGTCGGGCCCTTGCGGGGGAGATTGTGGACACCCCCGACACGCCCTTCCGCGTGCCTACCACAGGCAAGTTCGGCTGGGTCTCCAACACTTATGGCCCGCACTTTGGCGCCCGCGGAGAAATCATCGGGGTCATCGGCACCATTCGTGATATCACCGAGCGCAGGCGGACGGAGGAGGCGCTGCGGGATTCGGAGAAGCAGTCTCGAACACTCTTTGAGAGTGCCAACGACGCGATCCTCATCTTCGAACCGGAAAACGAAATCATTTTGGATGCCAACAAGAAAGCATGTGAAGCGTACGGGTTTTCGAAGGAACAACTGGTCGGGACGAGTCTGAAGAAGCTCACCAAAGACGTACCTCGGGGAGAACGGCAAATCGCAGAAATTCTCCGGGACGGCAGCTACTTGAACTTTGAGACCGTCCACAGCAACAAGGACGGAAGTCCGATAGATATCTTGGCCAGTTCCTCAGTGATCGACCATGGCGGGCAGAGAGCTATTCTGGCTATCCTGCGAGATATCACCGAGCGCAAGCGGACGGAGGAAGCCCTGCGCAACCTGTCGGGCCGTTTGCTTCGCTTGCAAGACGAAGAGCGACGACGTATTGCGCGCGAACTGCACGATACTACGGCCCAAAGCCTGGCGGGCCTGGCAATCAACCTCAGCGTGGTGAAAGATTCGGCACCGAACCTGAGTCTCAGAGCAAGCGCCTGCCTTTCCGAGAGCCTTGAGCTGGCCGAGCAATGTTCGCGGGAGATCCGGACCCTTTCCTACTTGTTGCACCCGCCTCTGGTCGATGAAGCCGGGCTGGCCCCCGCCCTACAATGGTACACGGCAGGCTTTGCCCAGAGGAGTGGGATAGAAGTTCATGAAGACGTGTCACCCGAGTTCGGCCGACTGCCCAGCGATCTCGAGTTGACGCTCTACCGGATTGTTCAGGAGGCTTTAACGAACGTCCACCGCCACTCCGGAAGCAAGACAGCCCGCATCTGGCTGCAGCGCCGGCCCAAGGAGATCGTCCTGACGGTTGCGGATGAAGGACACGGGTTCCCCTCGGCCGCGCTGGGGATAGCTGGCCCGGAAGGCGCAGACATCGGCGTGGGTATCCCTGGGATGCGGGAAAGGCTGAGGCAACTCGGGGGCCGGCTGCATATCCAGACCGGTAGCCGAGGAACCACCTTGACGGCAATTCTTCCCCTCGGGCAGGTGACCAATGGGCAAATTACGCTTCCTTTTGGTGGATGATCATGACGTGGTTCGTCGCGGCCTGCGGTCCCTCGTGGAAGCACAGGCAGGGTGGGAGGTGTGCGGAGAGAGGCAGCAACCGGGCGCGAAGCAGTAGAGAAGGCAGGGAGGCTCAGGCCCAACGTTGTCATTATGGACATCACCATGCCGGAACTGAATGGCCTGGAAGCCACGCGCCAGATCCGCAAAGCAGTTCCTGAGACGCAGGTGCTGGTTCTCACGGTGCACGAGTCCGAGGAGCTCTTGGCCGAAGTGCTCAGGGCAGGGGCCCACGGGTGCATGCTTAAATCGGACGCCGGGCGCGAGTTGGTAAGCGCCATAGAAGCTCTAACCCGAGGTAAACCGTTCTTCACATCCAAGGTCGCAGGAATCCTGCTCAGTCGTCAGGTGGGACACGCCTGGAGCAGCGACACCATCGATTTCGCTGGACCCCACCTGTCTGCGCGCGAGCGCGAGGTCATCCAACTGCTGGCAGAGGGGAAGAGCAACAAGGAGGTTGCCACCCTCCTCAACCTCAGCGTCAAGACGGTACAAACCCATCGCGCCAACATCATGCGCAAACTAAACTTGCATTCTCTCGGCCAGTTGATCCACTACGCCATCCGCAATGGCATTATCGCCTGCTAGCCAGGGCCTTCGGATATTAAGTCTACAGTATCTTCTAGTGAATACTAAGTATTATACCCTATTGACGCAGCCGCTAACGACGGCTTATGCTAACGCCTCCTCGAACGCATAGGCAGAGGCGAAGCGACGGTGCCGACCATGCCGCAATCCTTCTCAGGGTTGGTTCGCTCCTCGGGAGAGACGCAGGCGGTTTGCCGCCTAATTACGAGGGTTGGGTTTAGCCGGCATCCGGTGGTGATCATGGGTGAAAGCGGCACGGGTAAGGAACTGGCCGCCCGCGCTATCCGCGCCGAAGGTTCAAGGCGCGATCGGCCCTTTGTGCCCGTGGACTGTGGGGCGCCGGCGCCCACACTGGTCGAAAGCGAGCGGTTCGGCATTGAAGGGGGTCTTATCAAAGGATGAGCGATGGAACAAGGTCAGACAGAGCACTGCTGAGGGAAGCATTCGCACTCCTGCTCGGACTTCGTTCACGGCCTGACTCACGGAAACTGTTGGGCCAGGCAGTAAGCCTCCTGCACATACTGGAGCACCAGGGGGAGTCAGGAGGGCTCCCCGTGGTGGTGTCCGTCCAAGTGATGCGCCTCAGGAAGTATTAGGCCTGCTTGCACGTCGCCGCCCGGGCGGGATTACACACCTATCGGCTGCCGCTCACGGCAGGACCGGGGGCGTCCATGCCATGGGCCGCCAGCCCGTCGATGTGGAGATTCGCCGCCACCCTTCGGTCATTCACTCGGCTGCGGAACTGAGCTACTCACGGGCGCGGGCGCGGCCACCGATTGACCCGCGCGGAGTTTAGCCATATCCCGCTGCAACTCCGTCGCCAAATCTTCGAGGATGCGCAACTTTTCGCTGCGGCGTTTCAAGGTTGATTCCAGTTTGGCGACCTGTTTCCGCAGCTTGTTGTTATCCCTGCGCAACAGGATCAGGCTTTCGCCCGGCTGCGGTAAAGTAATCTTCCCGCCCGGTCCCGGCTGGCCGGTCGGCAACGGCGCCACGTGGGCTTGCGTTTCCTTGATGAGCGTTTCCAGTTCCTTCCGTTCCGCACCCGCCGGGCAGAGTTGTCGGAGCGCCAGCAGGCGCGCCAAGTCCGGCCGGTTACGGCCCCGCTCCCAGTGTTGCACCGCCCCCTTGGTGGCATTCAGCAGCCGCGCCAGACCCTCCTGGCTGACCTCTAACCGCTGTCGAACCTTTTTAACTACTTTCGCGGCATTCATTTCTTCCATAAGAGCCACTCCTCCCCTTTTCAAAAAAAGCTTGACATTTGCGATCGTGATAGGCTACACTACACTGGCCTTGCGAGAGTAGCCGATTCCTCTCCGTGGGCTACACTTGAAGGCACAGTCTCCGCCCTTGGGCCCTGGGGGAACGGCCCCCCGGCGCCCGGCGGCGGCTTCCCAGGCGGGCCTGGGCATTGAACCATCCCGGCCCGCTCCCGCGCACTTCCCTGGTGTTTCCCTCAAATTCATTGGGGCGCGGGCCGGGGCTTGGTCACCATGTTTACTCTTTGCCATGCTACTCATTCGTAACAGAGACCTCACACCCGCCCGCTCCGGGCGCGCTGCGCCACTTGAATTCGACCTCTAGCCAGCTTCATGCGCGGCGTTCCTGCGACCCACTAGCCTCGTACCCTCAGAGTTCCTCTCCTCCCTTTTATCGGAAGGTTGGAGCGCGGACTTGAAGCAAAGTGGCCTACGCCGCTCGGTACCTTACTCGGCTACTCAAAACTTAGCCTACCTCCCGTGCCGTATTGAAAGCCATGTTAGCATATTTCGCTTTCTTGTGGGAGAGATTGTTTCGAAAAAAACCTCCGCCCGCGAGACCCCCAGACTCTCTTCCCCTCACCAAATTATCAGCAAGTTTGCGGCCACATGCCAGACCTCTTATCAAGGAGCATTCCCATGCTGTTTGAAAGCCATCACGAAGCTGCAAATGTGTTTCGGCCTGACCTTGGCGCCCCACCGCCGGCGCCACTACAACGAGGATCGGGCAGACTTCATCGTGCTGCGGCCGGAGGTCGACCGCCGCTCGAACCTCGTGCTTCGTTGCGAACCCATCCAGGAGCGCTGCGCCGGGAACTCTTCCTGCCCCGCTGCTGCCAGAAGGGCTGCGTTTTTCCGGCCCAACGGGGCGGTGACGGCGAGTGCGCGTATCACCGCCGCCAGTCCCTCGAGCCCGGTTGTTTTCAGTCCCAGCAACCCTCGTTTTTGCTTCTGGACCAAGCCAGATTCGGCCTGCCGGACACCGAGCCCGACGATGGGCGCGTCAGGGATCGGCATCGGCTAGCAGAGGAACGCGTGCAGTTCATGCTGGGGGATGCAGCCTGATGAAATGCGTGCACTCGCTAAGGGAAATGCAGGGTAAGCCTTCGCGCTTGGCTTTCGCCTGTCGACGGTGAACTTTGTTGGAGGAATTGTTTCGCCATGGAGCCCTACACCGTTCGAACTCCAATTCCAGCCCTCAGGGGGCAGAATTCCAAACCGGCGTCTGCTCTCTTGCCCATGCTCACTCCCACCAACGCTTGGCGCCTCCTCTGCCGGCGCACGGGCGGCTCCATCTCGCGCACCACGTTCTACCGGTGGATCAACTCCGGCAGAGTAGGTGCGATACGGATGGGAAATCGCTTCCTCATCCCTTTGCCCATGCTCGAAGAAGTTATCCAGAAATGTCTGGACGGTGAACGGGTTTGATAGAGGCATGAGGCAGCAGGTAGCGCGCACGCGTCATGCAGGTCCGCAGTTCGTTCAAGAATGCCGAGCGAAGGCCGCCCGACAGGTCGGGGCGCTACGCTTGCTGGGGCTTGGGGCTTTTCTTCTGACTTCTGGATTCTGTTTTCCTGTGATGTCCTTATATGCGACGTAGGGCCGGTCCCGCCTTGCGGGACCGGCCTGGCCGCCCCAAGGGGTGGCCCTACTTGCAGTTTTCCTGTTCCCTTCCTATCCAACAAAACACTTTCACTCGCCGGTGGTTTCTGGCAGACTGTGCGCCTGTAGATTTTGTAGGGTTTGCAGTTTTCAAAGGAGGTCTTATCTATCATGAAGAATTACTCGTTCACTCGGCGTGAGTTCATGCAGTGGGGTGCGGGCGCCGCCGCGGCGGGGGTGGCCGCCAAAGTCACCCTGCTGGAGCCCCAACGGTTGTGGGCGTCGCCTGGTCCCGTGGCGCCTTCGGACACCGTCCGGTTCGGCATCATCGGCACGGGCATCGAGGGCTGTACTCTCCTGCAATCGAGCTTATCGGTACCGGGCGTGGAATGTGTGGCTGCTGCGGACTTATACGATAGCCGGCATATTGCAGCCAAAGAAGCTCTGAAAGGGAAGAACATCGAAACCACACGTGATTACCGGCGAATTCTGGATCGCAAGGATATTGACGCGGTATTGGTGGCGACTCCGGACCACTGGCATCGCAAGGCGGTGACGGAGGCGGTCGAGGCGGGGAAGGACGTTTACTGCGAAAAACCCATGTCGCACAGTGTCGAGGACGGGCTGGCCATGATCGAGGCTGTGCAGAAGCACGACCGCATCCTTCAGGTCGGCAGCCAGCGCGTCAGCTCGATTCTCTACGCCAAGGCGAAGGAGATCTGGGGTTCCGGCAAGCTGGGGGAAGTGGATACCATCGAGGCGGCGTGGGATAGGAACACCGACAGCGGCGCCTGGGTATATCCAATTCCGCCGGACGCCAGCGAGCAGACCATCGATTGGAACACTTGGCTTGACGGCGCACCCCAGCGCCCCTTCAATCCGACGCGCTTCTTCCGCTGGCGCTGCTACAAGGATTACGGGGCCGGCTTGGCAGGCGACCTGTTCGTTCACCTGCTCTCCGGTATTCACGTTGTGACCGGCGCCAATACGCCTCCCCAGCGCGCGCTTTCCACCGGCGGGCTGTACTACTACAAAGATGGCCGTGAGTTTCCGGACCTTCTCTGGACCATGTACGATTATCCGCACTTCCAGGTAGTGCTGCGCTGCAACCATAACAACAATTACCAGGGTGAGTTTTTCGGCTTCTACGGGAAGAAAGGCACCATGCTCATCAATGGTTCCACTCTCACTTTCAAGCCGCAAGCGCCCTCAGCTCAGCCCGAGGACTATTCGATCTTTGGATGGCCGGAGAAACTGCGTAAAGAGTACCTGGATAAATGGCGCAAGGAGCATCCCGAGCCGCCGCCGGGACAATTCAAGATCGAAGAGGAGGATGAGGTCTACACTCCGCCACCGCAATACAGCGACATGGCTGACCACGAGGCGAACTTCTTCCACGCCGTGAGGACACGCCAGCCGGTCGTCGAGAACGAGGTGTTTGGAAACAACACCGCTCTCGGCTGCCACATGGCGAATTACTCCTATTTCAACAAGACGGCGGCCGTCTGGGATTCGAGGGCGAAGAGGATTACCTCGTAGCAGTGGCCCTCCTCGGCCCTTGGGAACCGCGCAGGAAGGACCATCAAAAGTCAGGCAAAAAAATTCGGGCCCCTTAACGGGGGCCCGAAGTGAAGAAGAGGAATTTGGTCCCGCCATGGTCAAGTCGTGAAGCCCTGGGGGCAAGGCCTTCTCGACGAAGATCCGATGCTCTGACGGGACTCACTTATCATTTAATGCCGGAGGCCTTGAGTAGTCCAATCGATTCTCTTTATGGTTATCATTAAAGAATCGTTGCAACGCGAGCGGCAACACGGTTCGGACATTTTGAGACAAATGGATAGAAACCCCGCTTGGCCCTTGGGGCAGGGAAGACTGAATGCGATAATTTTCGGGGAAACGGATGACTGATTTGATTCGATTGAAATGTCATGCCTACTGAAGCAAATAGAGGGTCCTCCAAGTCATCGGGCGCGAACAAGGAATTGAAGACGGAGGAGCTTCTGGGCCGCCTGGCAGACCGTGAGGTTGAAGCGCTGGAGAGCTTGTACGAGGACCTCGCCCCCAAGCTGATGGGGCTACTCATGCGCATTTTATCCGCGAGGTCCGATGCCGAGAGCGCGTTGCAAGAGGTTTTTGTGCGACTGTGGAAGGAAGCGCCTGGTATTGCCCAAACCAAGGGGAGTTTGGCTGCTTGGCTTGTGCTTACGGCGCGGCACATCGCCTTGAAGCGTCTTCGCGCCCAGCGGACAGTCGGGGCTCGACCTACCCAAAGTCGCCACGGGCAGGGTCGTACGAAAGAGGAGAAGGCGGCGGGCAAGTCAGCCGTTTCAGCACGCAAAGAGGACAAACCACGGGAGCGCCGTTCAACCAAGGGCGACTCGGAGACGTCGCCATTCCTCGCCGCGACTCCTCAGGTCTGGATGCCGCGTGCGGAGGACATAGCCTTGGTTGATACTCGGATGGGCCTGCTTCAAAGAGCTTTCAACCAAATGCCCAAGCCGCAACGCCACGCGCTGGAGCTTGCGCTTTTCGGTGGGTATACCGAATCAGAAATCGCTGAGCAGCTCGGCGAGCCCCTGGGCAAGGTGAACGCGGGGTTGCGCGCGGCCTTTACCTTCCTGAGGCACCGCCAACACGCGGTGTTGGGAACTTGGACTGCCGACATCTAGAGGACGTTTACGAATTGTTCCTGCTCGGGGCGCTCTCGGATGAGGGCTCGCTGGAACTGCGCGAGCACCTCACCCAGGGTTGCGAGCATTGCCTGGAGAGAGTTAAGGAAGCCGCTCGGACGGTCTATCTGCTCAGCCTCTCTGCCCGGCCCGTCTCGCCCGGCCCGAAGGCCAAGGCTGACCTCCTTCGCCTGCTCCTCAAGAAGTAGACGCGACAGGTGTCAGGTTCCTAGTAGCAAGCGATGGCAGATTCGCAACAACTGACGACTGACAACTGACTACTGACTACTGACCACTTCGTTATGGAGCTGTCCAGCAAACCAGGTTTGCGTCGAGAACTGGGGCTGATCCAGGCCACGTCTCTGGCCATCACGGACATGGTGGGGATCGGTCCCTACATCACCATTCCCCTCTTCCTAGCCACGATGGGCGGGCCACAGGCGATGCTTGGCTGGTTGGTGGGAGCGCTCCTGGCGTTCTGCGACGGCCTGGTCTGGGCGGAACTGGGCGCGGCGATGCCCAAGGCGGGTGGGAGTTACAACTATCTTCGCGAAGCCTACGGAGCGCGCAGCGCGGGACGCTGGTTCTCGTTCCTGATGGTCTGGCAGATTATGTTTTCTGCGCCACTCTCGGTGGCCAGCGGCAGCATCGGCTTTGCGAACTATCTCCATTACCTCTTGCCAGGCCTGTCGCCAGGGGGCGTGCGCATTGTCGCCGCGATTTTTCCGCTGATCCTGGTCGCGCTGCTTTACCGGCGCATCGGCGCCCTCGGAAACATTTCGGTGGTCCTGGTGGGTGGCGTGATTCTGGGGTGCTTTTGGATCATCTTTTCCGGGCTGCCTCACTTGAGTGCTAGGCGCCTGCTGGATTTCCCCCCTGGCGCGTTTCACCTGAACTTGATCTTTTGGGTGGGGCTCGGCCATGCCACGCTTTATGCGCTCTACGATTACTTCGGCTATTACAACGTTTGTTACCTTGCCGAAGAAATCCGCAATCCGGGCCGCGTGATTCCGCGTGCCATCATGTTTTCCATCCTGGCGGTGGGAACCCTGTACGTGCTGATGACCGCCTCCTTCCTCAGTGTGATCCCCTGGCGGGATGCCATTCACAGCCCCTTCATTGCCTCTGTCTATATCGCGACACTCCAGGGCGCAGCCGCAGGCAAAGTGATGACGGGCCTGCTGCTCTGGATTGCCTTTTCTTCGGTTTTCTCGCTGCTCCTGGGATATTCCCGCATCCCCTACGCAGCGGCGATGGACGGGAACTTCTTCCGCGTCTTCGCGCGGCTTCATCCCAAAGGCCAATTCCCTTATGTCTCGCTCATCACCTTGGGAATTGTGGCCTCCATCTTCAGCCTCGGCCATCTGAGTGAGGTCATCGGAAGCCTGGTCGCCACGCGCGTGCTGATCCAGTACTTACCCCAGACCGTGGGTTTCTTCTTGCTCCGGTTCAAATCTCCCGAACTCCCGCGCCCCTTCCGCATGTGGTTCTATCCCCTGCCCGGAATCATCTCGCTTTTTGGTTGGGTCTACGTGTTGGGAACTGCGGCGAGGAAGTCACTGATTTTCGCTTTTGCAGTTTTTGCGGTCGGCAGTGCGGCGTACTTTGTTCGGGCGCGGATGAAGCATGAATGGCCGTTCACTCTTCCTATCAGGAGCTGAAGGATGACTGGCCTCAACCAAGGGAGTGGAAGGCCATGCGTGTGCCACCTGCGGCTAGGAGGGTGTGGCGGCCAGAGATAACATAGCCCCCAGGGGGCGAGATTTCCATTTTTACCTTTCTTCTCATTTTTCTTGCAGGGTTCTGCCTTAGCGGCAGATTATCCAATGTGTTTCAATGGGTTAGAACTATAGTTGGAGATATTCGAATAATCAAATATGTGTAGCATTTTGCCACATTGCGGGCGTCGCGCCCTTTATGATAGGCTATATATCTAGCTCCTCTTCGCGCTCGGGCGGATTTCCAACCACTGAGGACCGCAGAGCTTGGTTCTGCGGCAGCCGGCGGCAGACCATTTGAATTGAGAAACGCATTCGAGACGTGGTAAATCAAATTACTTCATTGCCGGCGGATGAGTATCGATGCCCGCCAGACCTCCGATAACATTGACCAGTGAAGAATCTGTAGGCACAACGATTTTGGAATTGTTGGTGAGCGATGTTTCTACCGCCTGTAGTTGCCGAAGCAGTTGGGCATTACCTTTGAAATAAAGGTCGGCCGCTTCATTCACGAGCTTAATTGCCTGAGCTTCACCATCAGCCACCAGTACCTTGGCCTGCTTCTGACCTTCAGCTTGCAGGATTGCGGCCTGCCTTTGTCCCTCAGCCACCTTGATAGCAGCGCGTCTTTCGCCGTCTGCCTGAGTTTCACGAGCCGTCGCAAAGTCAATCGCAGCAATCTTTTCGTTACTGGCTTTAACCACTTTGTTCATTGTCTCTTGAACGTCAGCAGGAGGATTGATTTCCTTAAGTTCGGTACGGACAATCTCAAGCCCCCAGCTCTTGGTCTCCGTGGAAAGGTTATTATACAGTGCGCTATTGATTTTGCCGCGCTCGCTGTTGGCATCTTTTAATGTCATAGTACCGATGATGTTTCTTAGTGTTGTTCGCGCCAGAGCCACGATCTGCAGCATATAGTTGAACACATTATACTGGGATGCTTTGACATCCTCTTCATCAGAACGTACTTTAAAGTAAACCTGGGCATCAACCTGGGCATTCAGACTATCGCTGGTGATAATCTCTTGCAGTCCGGCATCGATCATATTTTCTGTAATATTTACGCGAACCAGGTGCTCGATAAACGGGATCAGAAAGATAATACCCGGGTTAGCAAAACGGTTGTATCTGCCAAGCCGTTCGATTAAACCTCGACTGGTCGGCCTGACCGTACGAATGGATTTTCCTAGCAGCCAGATAACAAGGATTGCAGCAAGGACTATGATAGAGATAGCGGTACCTGACATGGTAAACTCCCTCCTATTGAAGTATTTCTTTGGTCTCTATTGATCGCTGTTTATCAGGATTTCCATTTTGGCATCCTGAACCCCAGCAGTATACGCCCACCGGCTCGTGCGCAACCGCAATTCCGCACCCCAGGCGCCAGACGGCGAGTGTCAATGCCGCAGCCATGCCAGCAAGCGCCTGACCTGTTCCTCGGACATTCTTCTGCCTTTGCGCCCGATTATTCCGAAAACCGAGTTTTTCCGCGTTCCGAATAGTCTGTTCAAAACCGCGACAAACCCGGGAGCCAATTGTCGAATCCTCTCTTCGGAAAGAAACTCGCTTTCGTTCCTGTCGCCGATGACGTAGTAGGGCTTAATCTCATCGAATCTGTTCTTGTGGTAGCCGCCGTCAAATCGGCTGTAACGCCCGTGTGCGTCAACAATGATGTTCCCGTTGGGAACCTTGTTCCCCATGCGTTTGTGGCGAAGGTCAGGGCAGCAGAACGCTTCCACGTGTGTGATCCTCTCTCGCACCTTGAAATAGCCATAGACCATCTGCGGCAATTCTGAGGCTTTCGCTAAGACGAAGAAAATGTAATCCCCTGCCTTTATGACTCGCCTGAAATCCGTGCGGCAAATGCCCCAAGTTGGAGGCGGTCTCCAGAAATGAGGGTCATTGTCCAGCCACCCCACACCGCCGCCGCACTTGTTGCGATTGACCGTGGTGAACACACCCGAAATGTAGATACGTCCTTCCATTATCTTGTTACGAGCGAGGTAGTGGGCACCTGATTTGCAGGCCCGCGGTTCGAAGAGGGATCACCGTCAAAAGCCGCGGACCTTCAGAAGCAGGTACGCGCTACGCTTGCTTCGGGCACTCTATCCGGCTCACGCCGCTCGGGGCGGAGCTGGAGCGCCTGCCGGCTTCGCCAGGGTGTTGGAAATAGAGCTGAGGTAGCGAGACTCCTCCTGGATCTGGAGTGAGATCGCGTGGAGTTGCGTTTGAATGTGGCGCAGGTTGGAATCTATGGAATAGAGTTTAAGGGGAGCCAAGATAAGGGCAATAACGATTATTATGAGCAAGATTGCACCAAGGATCACCCAGAGTCCTGCAAAAACTTCCATGTGTCACCTCACCAATTTAGGGATTTCATGCGGCGGCCGGGTGGCGGCAAGGATCTATATTCCGCTTCCGAATCAATCGTCGCGCGCCCTGATGATAGGGCCAAGGCCGATTTGGGTCAAGTGGGCCGCTCAGTTCCAAGCCGTCGAGTCGCTCCGGGTCGTTCCATCCCATGCTGTAATCCACAAATACTTTACAAGGCTCAAGTTTCAACCTGGTGTTTTTGCGCCGGCTGGCGCAGTGTGTGGGCCACCCGCGGGTCCTACCCGTTCTTCGTCCACTCGTAGGTATGAGCTTTGACGGCGCGGTAATTCTCGTCCAGGGCTGGTTCCAGCAGGAGGATGGCGGCGATGCGGCGGGCCATCTCCTGCACCCAGCGAACCTCATCTTTGGTTATCGGACGGCCCAGCAAGCGCTCCTCGCGATAGGAGAGCCATTTCTTGATGACCTGGTAGCCGCCGATGGTGTACTCCCAAACCCGGAGCGGGATGTTCTTCCAGTAGGCCACGTCGTTCAGGTACACGTCGCAGGTGCGGTCGCCGAGCATTATGTCGCGTTCCTCGGGAGTGTAGTCGCGTTCTATGAGTCGGCCCTTGCCGGGCATAGTGACGCCGCCTTTGCCCGCGTGGCCCCAGCCGGCAGTCACGCCGAGGTCCTTGCTTTCGTCGAGTGGCTTTCCGTCCACGCGCGTGGGCAGCCCGATCTTTTGTAAGGGCGAACGGCGTTCGCCCTCTGGAGGCATGTCATGCGCCCCTACATCGAATGGCGTCTCCGTGTCGAGCAACGTGGCGATCTCCCGGCCCAGCGCCGCCGAAGCCAGCAGCAATTCCTTCGAGTCCGGCAGCGGAATGCGCGGCCAGTCTTGACGGATGCCGTCAGCGTTTTCGGCGAGGTAAGCTGGCGAACAGCCGATCGCCAAGGCGTGTAGCCAAATCAGCGGGGCACTCTCACCACAATCCATTTCGAGTTGGTCCAGATACTTGCGAGCACGTGGTGATAGATTGGCGACGAGCTTCGCGTCAGCCGGTCCAGCGAGGAGCCCACCCTGTTTGCCCGTCTTAGCGTCGGAACGTTCGGCTGATAACCACACCGGGATGAAGTAGGCGTCTGTGTGTAGCACGTGCTGGTCCGCGATGTGCCGACTAAAGAAGAAAGCAGCCCCATCGGGTGTCTTCGGCGCATGGCAGCGAGCCAACAAGAAGAGGTTTCCGGGCCACGCATTGTCCAGCAGTTCGGGGCGAACGCGGTTCCACAGGTTGCCCACCCTCTCGATATAGGCCCAACGTAGATCAAACGGTTTGAACCAGAAGGGCACTACGTGGTCCTCAGTAAATCCGCTTGCGGTCTGAAGTCGCTGGCGGGTAGCTCTTGCGTTGAACGAAGCGGCGTCGGTTGCCAAGCCCCGATGGAGCCGGGCAATTTCCTCGAAGGGTACGGCGGGATCATAGTACGCCCTCATCCGTCGAGATATTTCGGCCTGGGAGACATCGTGGGTTCCCTGCATACGATTGTCGTTTAGCCCTAACATCGGCGTAATGCTACAGAGACTAGCGACGTCCGGCCACTTGCCGTAACTCGTTGCGACGCTGGCGGGGCGGAACGAAAACCTATCCACCTTTTGGGGGTTCGCAGCGACGTATGATTGCTCGAAGTCCTGAGAGCTTAGGCTTTCCAATAGGTCCGCGCGCTTCGTGACGCCCCAGAAGTGCCGGAATTTGACCGACGGTGTGCCAATTCGCTCAGCCCGCCTCACCATCAGTGCGACCGCCGTCCCTACGCGAATGCCTTGCCGGTTGTACTCTGTTGAAAAGACGCTGGGGTCGGGATTTCCTTCAGGGGTGAGCTTGCCCGTTTCGCGGCTGTCTCCATTCATACAGTCGAACCAGAGCCGGTCGAATTCTGTCAGGAACCGCTTACGCATCACGACAAAGGAAGGATCGCTCAAGTACGAGAAATTCGAGATATAGCATACGATTCCTTTGCCGGTTTTCTCAGCAACCCTTCTTTCGGCGAGCCGGAAGAATCTCACGTACAGATCGTCAAGATAGTTCTTCGTGATGCCCCAATCCTTCAAACCCCTTTTGTAGGGCTCAAGCAGTCCTTGCTCCTCTAATGGACTCACACCAGCGAAGCCGTTGTAGGGCGGATTGCCAAGAATCACCAGAATGGGCGCTTCGCGCTTGACGTGCTCGGCGGCGTCGCGCTCCTCTTCCAGTTCGGGAAACATCAGCTTAGTCTTTGGCACCCTTGGTGGTTCCCAACCCGTGAGGGAATTGGTCAGGTAAACAGCGACCCGATCATGGCCCTTGTCGGAAAGGGGGACGCCGAGCTTCTGCAAAAGCAGCCCCAGTTGAAGGTGCGAAACCACGAAAGGAGCGGGGAGAATCTCGAAGCCGAAAACGCGCTTCTGCGCCGCTTCTTTCAAGTCGCTGGCGGTGAGGCCGTTTTCACCACGTTCCTTGAGGGTTCGATGAATGCGGTCGAGAACTTCAACGAGATAAGAGCCTGTGCCGCAGCAAGGGTCGAGGACGTAGACGTTCTTATCGGCAAGGCCGAGCGGTAAGCCCAATTCCTGGCGCAGTACGGTATCGACGCGCTCCACCATGTACTTCACAATCTCGGGCGGCGTGTACCAGACACCGAGTTGCTTCCGCAGTTCGGGGTCGAACGCTTGAAGGAACGGCTCGTAAAAGTACTGCACCGCGTGGCTTTCCTCGAAGTTGCTGAAGAACGAGGCGCGGTCCACGCGGTTCAGCACACCGCCCGTCCAATCGAGCACCTCGGACAACTTGAGCGCGTCAAGCTGGTGGGGATCGGCGACCAGCGAGAACAGACGCGAGATCATGGGAACGCGCAGCGACCAGGCCGTGAGTCGCCAGTCGAACCGCTTTCGGGATGTGGGCGGATTGTGGCGGGACCAGAGCACCCAGGCAGAGAAAATCCCATAGAAAAGGGTCTGGACGAGGCTGGAGCGGAAGAAGTGCTCGCCCCTGTCGCCCTCGAACTTGAGGCCCAGGGCTTCTTCGAGCGCGGCGCGGACCGCCGCCAGGGCCGAAAGCTCGACGTCACGGATGCCGGCCAGGGCATCGCGGGCATAGGAGGCGAGGAACCAAGCCACATCCTCGGGCGCGGCGATGGGCGCGCCGTGGCGCATGACGCGCTGGAGGTACTCGACGAAGCGGTCATTCTGTTTCTCCGCCGTCGCGCGAGGCGTGGCCGCCGCCTGCCAAAAGGCTTTGTCGCTTTCCGCCAACCGGTAAGTTTCCAGAATCGCCGGGTTGCTCTCGGCATCTTGGCCCACCAGGACGAAGTCGCGATAGTTGGTGACGAGGACCTGGCGGTAGCGGTTCCAGTATTTGGTGACCTGTTTGGCCTCGGCGGTGACCCAGGCGTCATCTTTAGTGGGCTTCACCTCAATCGCGCCCCGCGCCGGAAGCTGGCCTGGAAGGGGCTCGGCGTCCGAAAGGTGCTCGAACTGGTCAGCCGTGAAAAGGCCGCCGTCCGGTTTGCCGGCGCCGCGGTTCGCGAGTTGCAGGACGCACTTGACCCTGGGCTTGAGTTTCTTGCCGACCTCGTTCAACAGGGCAGCAAGAGGATGATAGTAGGATTCTTCCTCAACTCCCGCGCCGGTGGAGCGAATGTCGCGAAGGTCCCGAAGGTAAGTTTCCAGTGGCGTCATCAATGAGAGATAGTTACCACAAGCGCCGGGTCGTGACAAGGGCATTCACCGGCGCTCAACATTTAATGCTTGCTGACGGACCAAGTGGCGGCGCCCCGATGAGATCGGGACAGGTCCCGCCGCCTCTACACCAGACTTGCGAACGGGCGAGATCCTTCTCCCGCCGTGCGGGATCAGGATGACAGCGTTGGGCGCTCAGGTATCTGCCGGAAGCCGCCTTGCCAAGAACATCCCCTCGTTATGGATAATCTGAATGTCGTGTCCATCGACTCGCGCGGAGAAACCCGCTTTGTCTCCAGGGATCGATTCTTCCATTCGTTTTCGAGTCTCCACATAGCGCTTTTGGCTTGGCTCCAGTCCGGCGCGCCGCATCCATTGATTGAAGGATCGCTGCCGTCGCCGGACTGATTGCCGCAGTACCTCCAGTCGACGCTCCTCGAACATGCTGAGGAAGGTGGTAAGGCGAAGAGAAAAGGTGTGGGAAGGGTCGCGGAGTCTTTCAATCTGATTGAAGAGCTCGAATTTCGAGTCGCTCTCCGGGGCAAGGGTATCGATAATTAGTAGCCGGCCCTGGGGTTTCGCTGCGCGTATCATTTCCTGGAGCACCGGTTCCGCCTTGGTTATATGGTGGAAAGCGAGTTGGCAGCTAACCAAATCGAAGCTGGTGTCAGGGAAGGGAATGCGTTCGGCATCGGCGCAGGCAAACAGGACGTTGGCGATTTGTTTTTCCGCCTGGAATTCGCGCGCCTGGCGGAGCATTTCGGGTGTCAAGTCGATGCCGCAGGCGAAACTCACACGCGGCGCGATCGCCAGAATAAACGCTCCCGGCCCGCAGGCGACGTCGAGAACAAGTTCCTGGGGTTGGGGCTTGGCAAATTCCACTTTTTCGGCCAGAACCTCGGGTGTATCACGCACCGTGAACTTGGCGAAGGCGTCGGCCGTCTTGGTGAATTGCTTTTGGACTGTTTCTTTATGCTTCTTGGACATAAAAGCTTTCAGCTTTCAGCTCTCAGCTATCAGTGAACTGCCTGCCGAAGGCTGACGGCTGATAGCTGACACAAAAGCATTCAGCTTTCAGCTCTCAGCTATCAGTGAACCGCCTGCTGAAGGCTGACGGCTGATAGCTGACACAAAAGCATTCAGCCTTCAGCTCTCAGCTATCAGCTATCTGCGAGCTGCGACGCAGGTCTTCATGGAATTCGGACTCTTCAGCTTACCAGAGTAACAAGGCGGCGCACAGTATCAAGGCGCAGGGGGAAGAACACAGGGCGCAGAGCGAGATTCCTCTCCCGCCACTGCGGGATCGGAATGACACCGCCGCGTGGGGTGATTTCAGGTGTCAGGGCGTCAGGACCGAGGGCTGGGGAGGTGTGAAAAAGTCGAAACAGCTCATCCCGTGAAGCGGGACCAAGGCACAGAGACGCGCAGAGTGGAACCGGCAATCGCAAATCAGAAATCGCAAATCACAAATCATAAAAATCACTCTTGTCATTTTTTCAAGTGGCGAGTAGGATGAGTTGGACATCCCACGAGGCGGTGGAGTCAGCTCAAGAATTGGAAGAGTTGCCGCAGTGCATTGTCGAACTTCGGAGCATCAGCAAGCGCTACGGGGTACATACGGCGCTTGAGGATTTCTCGCTGGAGGTGCGGCGGGGAGAATTCCTCACGCTGCTTGGTCCCAGCGGAAGCGGGAAGACGACTATCCTGCGACTGGTGGCGGGATTCGAGCAACCGCAAGGCGGGCAAATCCTAATCAACGGGCGGGACGCCTCTCCTCTGCCACCTTACCGCCGCAACGTGAACACCGTCTTCCAACACTACGCACTCTTCCCTCACTTGAATGTCTTCCGCAATGTGGCCTTCGGCCTCGAGCAGAAGAAGTTGCCGGCGGCGGAAATCCGCAAGCAAGTTCGTTCCATCCTCGAGATGGTCGAGCTCCCCGGAAAAGAGGACCGCTATCCACATCAACTGAGCGGGGGTGAGCGGCAACGCGTGGCACTGGCGCGGGCTCTCGTTCTCGAGCCTGCGGTGCTGCTGCTGGACGAGCCCTTGGGCGCGCTCGACCAGAAGCTCCGCCAGCAGATGCAAGTGGAACTGAAGCGCCTGCGCGAGCGCCTGGGGATCACCTTTATTTTCGTCACCCACGACCAGCAAGAGGCGCTCGTGATGTCGGACCGAATTGCCGTCATCAACCGTGGGCGCCTCGAGCAGGTGGGGCCGGTGGAGGAGACCTACGGCGCGCCCCTGACGCCCTTTGTAGCGGAATTCATGGGGGTAGAGAATTTCTTCAAAGTGCGTTGCCTCAGTCATTCCACTCAGGGTACGCGCTTCGAAACCGCGACCGGATTGATCCTCTGGTCGAGGAATTCGCTGGAATTGGGCCCAGGCCTTGCCGGCATGCTGGGTGTACGTTCTGAGGCCATGCGACTGACGCTGGGCCGCCCGCGACCCGGCAGCGAGGCCGTTAATATCGTGCCAGGCGAAGTTGTTGAGGCCATCTTCGAAGGTGGCAGCCGCCGCTGGACGGTTCAGATTGCGAGCGGCGAGCGGCTGGTCGTGCGAGGGGCCATGGCGGCGAACGCCCTTCCCCTCGAGCGGACTTCCCCAGGGGCCAAGGTTTACCTCTCTTGGGAGCCGGACCGAAGCTTGGTGTATCCTGTCAACGGCGCGAGCTCGCCGCCATCGCCGCCAATCGAAAACGCCTGATGAAGATGGCGCCTTTCCCACGCCTATATCCCTTGCTCGCTGAACAGGCAGACTTACTGTAACCAAATACCCTTTGTCTCCATCTCTTGTAGTGTCAGGCAAAGGGCAAACAAAGGCACAAATAAGGGGTGGAGCGTGCAACCTGAAACAAAGCACATTCGGCATGTTCTAAGAGACAAAAACTTGAGCCGCAGGGGATTTCTCACTGCTGCTTTTGCGATGGGGAGCGCATTGGCTCTGAGAAGGGTCGCAAGCGCTGCCCCTCCAGGAGCGGGGATTTCCCAGAGTAAAAGCAAACCCCGCTTGGTAACCCTGGTGGAATTCACCGCCTCCGGCAAGAGGGAAGGGAAGGTCATGGTTGAAAAAGTCGTGAAGACAGACGAAGAATGGAAGCAGATGCTCAATCCCGAGCAATTCGAGGTTACTCGAAAAAAGGGAACGGAGCGCGCTTTCACAGGCAAGTATTGGAACAATCACGAAAAGGGAATTTACCGGTGCGTTTGCTGTGACAACGCGGTTTTCAGTTCGGATACGAAATTCGAATCGGGAACGGGATGGCCGAGCTTCTGGGCCCCGATTGCCCCGGAAAACATCCGCACCGAGGGTGATTTGACGCTCGGCATGGTCCGAAGCGAGGTCCAGTGCAAGAAGTGCGATGCTCACTTTGGGCACGTGTTTGACGACGGCCCGCCTCCAACCCACCTCCGTTACTGCTTGAACTCTGCGGCTTTGAAATTCGTTAAAGCATAAGCTACAACCCCGGATTTCTCACCACGTTTGGACGCTCCTAGGGGACTGTCGGAAGGGCGGGTCCCGCAGGGCGGGACCCGCCGAAATGGCGGCTCCCGCCCTCTGTTGGTCCCGTGCCCCGCGCCGTCCCCCGAGCGCGGGACTGCGCGGGGCACGGGACACAGGAATAATCAGGAAGGCCTTGTAACGGCGGGTCCCGCCCTGCGGGACCCGCCCTTCCGGACCCGTGGTGAGAAATGCAGGCTAGTGTAATTGCCCCATCTGATAGCTGAGAACCGCGGACTGAATCTGGAAATCGTACTTCGCGCTGCTGTCGGCGATTTGGGCCTGGGTCAGATTCAGTTGCGCTTGGGAGAGTTCGACGATCGAGCTGAGCCCAAGTTTGTAACGCGCCTGCGCGAGGTCGAGCGCCAAGGTGGCCTCCTTCAGCAACTGGGCGGTGACGGCGAGACGCTGGTAGGCGGTACCGGCGTCGAGCCAGGCGGTTCGCACGTCGCGCGAGATACGGTCGGCAAGGTCGCGCATGCTTTGGTCCGCTGCTTTGGCGCGGAGGTTCGCTTCCTGGTGGCGGGCGGAGAAAAGGAACCCGTTAAAGATCGGAATATTCACATTGATGCCCGCCGCGGCGTAGCGGTCGCTGAGCGGAACCTGGTAAGCCGGGGTGAGACCCGCCGCGCCCGTCGCAGTGATGGTGGGCATCCACAAATCGCGTTCAGCGCGGGCATAACGCAGCGCAGCCTCGTGGCTGAAGCGCGCGCTGGAGAGATCCGGGCGATCCTGAAGGGCCTGCACGATCAAGTCGGTGGGGTCAGCGATTGGCGCGGGGGGCATCGGCTCCTCGGCGAGATCGAACGGTTGAGGATTGGCGAGTCCGAGGGCGTCGGCCAGTTCTGCGTAAGACGCCTTCTCGCCGTTTTGCGCTTGCACGAGCAGCAACTGTGCCTGCGCCAAGTCCACCTCGGCGAAGCTTACGTCCACCAGAGACCTCAGCTTGTTCTTTTCGAGTGTGGTGATCTGATCGGCAAGAATCCGGCGCGCTTTCACCGTTTCCTCAGCAACCTTGAGTACGGCTTGACCGCGCAGGACGCCGAAGTAGGCGCGATTGACGGCGAGCAGCACGTCCTGTGCGGTTTGCTGCGCGCTCTGGGAAGCGGCCTTCGCTCCCAAGCGTGCCGAGGCCACCAGGTTGGACGTGCGACCGAAGTCGGCAATAAGCTGGTTGATTTCCAGACCGTTCGAATAACGGTTGTAGATGGTCGGGTTGTTCAGGAAGCCTGCGGCGATGCGGCTGTCGGGTATTGCCCCTGCCCCTGTGAGACTTGCCGTGGCGGTGGGGTAATAGGCTGATTTCTCTTCGCGGGTGACTTGGTTGGCCGCTTCCGCCTCGAAGGTGGCGGCCTGCAACAAGGGATGGTTGCGCAGCGCCAGCGCCTCAGCGTCTTTCAAGGTGAGCTTTGGCGTTTGAGGGGGCGCAGCCAGAGTTGGAATTGTTGCCGCCAAACCCAGCGCGCAAGTCAACGCGCAGAGAATGACGGTGCGCTGAAATCCGAAACGTCTCATACCCCAACCTCCTTGGGTCCGCGGGCCGGGCTTGCCTGCCGCCGGCCGTACACCAGCAGATACGCGGCTGGAACAATGAAAATCGTGAGGATGACGGAGGCTATCAAGCCGCCAATGATGGCAAGAGCCAACGGAGCATACTGCTCGCTTCCCGTGCCCAGCTTGAGAGCCATGGGCAACATGCCGATGATGGTTGCCAGCGAAGTCATCAGGATGGGGCGCAAGCGCACCCGGCATGACGTAATCACGGCGTCCTCGACGGATCTGCCCTGTTCCTCCAGGCGGTGCGTGAACTCGACGATCAGGATGCTGTTGGACGCGGCAATGCCCACCAGCATCAGTACACCCATCAGCGACATCACATTGAGCGTGGTGTGCGTCACGGGAAGAATCACCAGCACCCCGATGAATCCCATGGGGATGGCCAGCATGATGAGGATGGGGTCTTTAAATGACCGGAATTGCGCCACCAGGATGAGATACAGAAGGACCACTGACAGCGAGAGCCTCAGGGCGAAACTGTGGAACGACTCGGTCATACCCTGCACCATCCCGCGCAGGTTCACCCGCACATTTCCGGGGAGGCTTGCCTTTCTCAAAATGCTTCGTATGGCGTCCGCGACCTTCCCGAGGGCCTCTCCGGCGGGGGTCACATAGACGTCCGTGATTCTTTGGATCTGGTAGTGGTCAACCTCCGTCGGGGTCTGGGTGCGGGTCAGATTCACTACGGCCCCGAGGGTGGTGGGCTCAGTTAATTTGGGCGCCCGCAGGGGGATATTCTTCAGATCCATGAAGTCGTGAATGGCAGGCCTGCCTGACTCAAAGTATTGAACGGTCAGAAAGTAGTCATTACCGGTTTTCCGGTCCACCCAGTAGTTGGGCGCGATCATTAAGTTCGAATTCAGTGCCGTGATGACATTGTCCACCACGTCCTTCTGACTCAGCCCCAGCTCCCCGGCATGCACGCGGTCCACATCCAACCGCAACGCCGGATAGTTCATGTCTTGCGGTATGTAAACCTCTCCCACACCGGGCAGATCCCGAATCTGCCTCGCCAAGTCCTGGGCGATGTCGTAGCTTTTCCCCAACTCGCTACTGCTGACCTGCACGTCGATGGGCGCCGGCATGCCCATATTCAAGATCGCGTCCACCATCGAGCCGCTTTGGAAAAACGTCCGAATCTCCGGATACTGCTTGCTGATCTCCTCCTGCACTTGCTGCATGTAATCGAAACTGCTGCGCCGGTGGTCATCCTGTAACTGCACTTGCACGGTGGCCGTGTAGGGCCCGGCGTTGGTGGTGTACAGAGAGGAGAAATCCGGCACCACGCCGATGTTGGAGACCACCAGCTTGAAATCCTGGGGATCAACGGTCTGCCGGATCAGGTTCTCCACCTTGGCGACGTACTGCTCGGTCACTTCAATGCGCGTGCCGGTGGGCGCCTTGAGGTTGATGGTGAATTGCCCGGCGTCCGTGCGCGGGAAGAAGGCCAAGCCCAGAAAGGGGTAGATGGCCAAGCTGGCCAAGAACACCCCCGCCAAAACCGCGACGGTGCGACCCGGCCGCACCAACGCCCGCCGCACCCAGTACTCGTAGAAATCCAGGAGCTTGTTGAACATCCGGTTAAACCTGGCATTGAACTTCTGCCCCCAGGACCAGGCATTGTAGGGGCCAGCGGCGCTGGCCCCAGGCCGAGCGCCGCTCGGCCCTACCCCGTGCCCTTCGGTATGCGGCGCCTGCTTGAGGTACCGCGAGCAGAACAGCGGAATCACCGTCATCGCTACGAAGTATGAGGCGAAGAGCGAAATGACCACCGCCAAGGCCAGCGCCGAAAAGAGGAATCTGCTCACGCCGTAGAGAAAGGTAACCGGGAAGAAGACGACCACGGTGGTAAGGGTTGCCGCCAACACAGCCAGGCTGACTTCATCACCCCCCACCTCTGCGGCGACCTGGGGCGAGGCGCCCCCCTCCAGGTGACGGTAGATGTTTTCGAGCGAGATCACGGAATTGTCGATCACCCGCGAAAAGGCCAGCGCCAGCCCTCCCAGAACCATCGTGTTCACGGTGCTGCCCATCAGGTTGAGCACCACAAAGGTTGCCAAGGCCGATAGAGGAATCGAAAGAAAGACAGCCGAGGTCGCCCGGAAGCTTCCGAGAAAAAGGAGGATCATGAGGCTGGTGAGAAGCAGCCCGAGGAGGCCTTCGTGCAGCAGAGTCTTGATGGCTTCTTTGACGAAGACGGATTGATCGAAGACCAGGCTGGCCGTCATCTGCTTGGGGATATCAAACAGGTGGCCGATCAGATTGCGGACTCCGTTCACCACCTCAATCGTGTTGGTATCGCCCCCTTGCTTCATGATGGGGATGTAACACGACCTCTGGCCGTCTACCCGCACAACGTTATACTGAATTTGATTGGCGTCTTCGGCCTTCCCCACGTCTCCCACCGTAACCCACGAGGTCCCCACCGTCTTGATGGGGATACTGTTCAAGTCCTTCACTTGGTTCACCAAGCTGTTGGAATAGACGTAGTAATCGTCGGGGCCGATCTTCACATCCCCGGCGGGCAGGATCAGGTTGGATTGGTTCACCGCGTCCACCACGTCCATGGGAGTCATCTGACGCGAAAAGAGCTTGTAGGGGTCCACGTACACCATGGCCTGCCGGTACTTGCCGCCAAACGGCGGCGGAATCTCTGCGCCTTTCACTACGGCAATCTGGTTGCGGATGGCGAACTGCGCGTAGTCGTGAAGCTGCGTTTCAGTGAGCCCCGGTCCTCTCACCGTCACCAAGCAAACCGGCAGGCTGGAGGCATCAAACTTCAGCACCACGGGCGGCAAGGTGCCGGGCGGCAAGCGCTTCAAGTCCGCGAGGGCGAGGTTCGAAAGTTCCGTCACGTCCGCGTCGGCGTTCGTCCCCGGCTGGAAATAGACCTTGATAATGCTCACCCCCAGCAACGAGCGCGATTCCATGTGATCGATACCGCTGGCCAGGGTGAAGAAGCGTTCGAGCGGGTTGGTGATGTCGATTTCGATATCCTGGGGAGGCATACCGGAGTAAAACGTGGCCACCACCACTTCCGGCAAATTAATGGGCGGGAAAAGGTCCACCGGCATGCGCGCCAGGCTGGTCACCCCGATGACCAGTAATATCAGGCAACAAACGATGATGAAATACGGATTGCGGATTGAAAATCGCGGCATATGCCTCCACCTTCAAACGGTCGCGCCAATCGTCGCTTGCTACTGCTGGCCTGCTCCGTGGAATTGCAGCATTTGGACCACTTGCGGACGCACTTCTTGGCCTGGCTTAAGGCCGCTGCGGTCGCTTACGATCACCGGTTCGCCTTCCGCGAGGCCCGAGACAACTTCCGCCTCAGTGGAGGTTTCGAGGCCCAACGCTATCACCCGATCCTCGACCTTGCCGGTAGGACTCACGACATAAACCGTGGTTTGCTCGCCCTCATGATTCACCGCCTCCAAGGGCACAGCTAGAACGTTATCTTTCGCTTCCAGGGTAAGTGTGGTCTCCGCATACATTCCCGGCATCAAAAGCCGGTCGCGGTTGGGAACGTCGACCTCGGTGTGCATGGTACGCGTGTCCGCCTGCACGTCCACGGAAAAGCGGGCCACTTTGCCTGGAAAAGACCGGTTTAGAGACGGCACATGGACATCGACGGGATCGTTCACTCGGATGTAGCGCACCGAGGATTCGGGAACGGGGATCACCAAACGAAACAGATCATCTTCGGATAACTTGACGAGGGGCATGGCCTGCGTGCTGGAGCTCGTGCCTGCCTGCATCAGGGTGCCCAGATTGGCGTAGCGTTGGGTCACCACGCCGGAGAACGGCGCCGTGATGCGCGCGTAGGCGAACAACGCTTGGTCGTGAATAAGCCTGGACTTACCCACCAGGAGCTGGCTCTGTGCGGCCTCGAGTCCTGACTCACCCGCGTCCACCTGAGACGCTGCCGCCAGGTCTTTGCCCTGTGCGTCATCAACTTCCTGTTGCGCCACCAAGCCTGGCTGGCTTTCGAAGACGCCATTCAAGCGGGTATATTCGAGGTGGAGAGCCCTGTACTGCGCCCGATAACGTTTCAGCTCGTGATCGGCGCGGGAAACTTCGTCCGTCGCGTTCTTGATGGCGGCTTGATCCACTTGTAGCTGCGCCTCGAGCTCCGGAATTTCCAGGGTTGCCATCAATTGACCCGTTTGCACGCGGCTGCCATAGTCGACGTACAAGTTTTTGACAAAACCTGACTCTTTCGCGTAGACGTCGATTTCCTGAAAGGGGACGAGCTCCGAGGAAAGCGTAATTTGCCGCTGAAGAGACTTCCGGGCTACTTTCGTCACCCCAACTGTTACGGCCGCCGGGGAGTCGACCTTGGCTCGAACCTTCCCACAGGAAGGGAGAAGCGCGACCCCCATGGCAGCCAAGCCGGCGATAGCCAGCGTCACCCATTTGCTCTTGGCCGATATTCGCTTGTTCATCGTTTCCACTGTTTTGCTCCATCGCGAATGGAATCCGAGTTAAAGTCGAGTAAATCCTTGAGCCCCCGGCTGAGTTCCTGAACCGTAGCTCCGGGCTTCTTCGACAAGTCGATCACTAGCTGCTTCTTCTCCATAATCTTGCTGGCCACAGCAGGGAGTTTGATTGCCATGTCTTGGGGAATGGTAATGATGCCGTGGCGGTCGCCGTGGATTAGATCGCCGGGTTGAATCTTCAGCCCGCCGACCTCCACCGGACCGCCAAACTCAACAATGTGGACATAGGCACGCGAGATGGCGAGCCGGCCGGCAAAGACCTGAAAGCCACTCGCTTCGATCCCGGGCAATTCGCGGGCGGCGCCGTTCGTTACGGCGCCCACACAACCCATCGATAACAAGATGTTCACGTGCACCTTGCCGAGGAAAGCCCCTGTCCCCGGGTGCTCATCAATATCCTGCATCACGACCACGCGCGGAGAGGGAAGGCTTGTGATGTGCTTCCACCAATCGGTGCGTTCAAGGTAGCGGCTTCCCACCATGGGTGGATCAGCCGATCGAATTTTGCAAGTTGCCGCATACCCAACCATGGGAGGGAAATTCTTGAACAGACATCGGAAGCCGGCAGTTGCGAACCCTTCATTTCGCAACCGGACACCGAAAGTTTCAATCGCATCAGATATTACGCACGTGTCGAAGGACCGGAGCTGGTTGATCTGGTCGGACGATAATGGAGTTTGCAAAATCTCTACCTCCTTGGTCTCTGTCGAACCGACGGAACGATGACTACGATGTCGTGAGAGATTGAGCGCTATCCGCTGGGCTGCTCACCGAATGGGTGAGGCGAAACAGGTGATGAACGCGAGAGGTTTACTCGAGGACGGGTGGTGACCGGAGGTGATGTTTCTGGAAGGTTTTAGGAAGAGGAAGGGGGAGCGTTTCTTCGTGGGGAACATAACGCGGGGGTGAGGTTTTGGTCTCCGCCACAACAACCTCGGCGGACTCAGCCGCATTGGTGACGGAACTTTCAAGCTGCTTCGATTCGGTCATGTGGCTGGCTTTGTAAGTGTGCCACGGCCCGCTGCAGGCTTGAAGACAAGGCCTCCTGGTGGCGGTCGAAAGAGCGACCACGCCAACCAGCAGGAACATGATGCTAGCCACAAAAACGCGCCCATAAGAGGCGATGATTCGCTTCATGCTTTCGTGGGAAAGTCCCAAAGGAACCCTTAGAATATCCAACATACTATAATGCCATCGGACTTGCCGCGTGGCAAGATGCTTCGGCGTGAAACCCTAACAATTAGCCCCACCTGGAAGACAGGCTCTCTCCCTCTAACCGTCCGAAGAACCTGCATTTGTTTTCGAAGCAAATCAAGCCGAAGAGGTTGCCTGGGGAGAGGTTCCAGAGGGGCGGGGTCTTGGCCCGCGCCGCTCCCCTCCAACCTGTCTGCTGCTCTTCCACTTCCTGAATCCCGCTCCTGAATCCCGAATCCTGGTCTGGCGCCTGGCACCCGCTCTACCCGTATGTGGTAGGTCGTAGGTGGTATTTGGGGGGGCCGCCTACCACCTGCGAGACACCACCTACGTCCTTTGTTTTCAGCAACATTCCCGCTTTATGCTAGTATCCGATTTGTTTTCATAGACATTCCCGCTTTGCCACCCAGTTTTCCACAGCGATCCTTTGTTTTCATAGACATTCCCGCGTCGTGCGTTAATTTTCAAAAAACTACTTTTCTCTTTCTCTGCCGAGAATGGACTTGCTGTCCGCCTGAGAAAAGGGAGTTTTTCGGGCTTTTGGCCCCGCTTGGGACACTCCAGAGAGTGCATTGGGGGATCAAGGTAGCATTGCAGCATAGCGTTCCCAGGAGGCCATGACCGCCTGCACGGCTTCAGCTTACTACACTAGCCTATCTTGTTCCGCTTGTCAAGAGACAGCGTGTGGCGCATACATTGGCTTTGATGTATGCGCCCCACGGACACGGGCAACATCTCCATCACCGCGTCCTATCCGTGGCCTGTTCTGGCTTCTTAACGGTCGCCGATATAAAATGCGTTGTCGGCGCCACCCGCGTATCGCATGGGAAGGTGAGAAAATGTAGCGGGCTCGTACCTGATGCCGTGGCATCTCACGACTTGTTCGTGAGCGCTTTTTCCACGGCTTCCGGGTTTCTATCAATCACCGTTAAGTAGGCGCGCACCGCGCTTTCTGGACGCCTGCGCCCTTGCTCCCATTCCTGGAGCGAGCGCGGGCTGACGGCATAGCGCCGTGAGAATTCCGCTTGCGACAGCCCCAGCTTGGACCGGATCGCCACCACGTCCACGTCCTCAGGCACCTCGACGTAGCGCATGGGAAGGGCGGTCCTCCCCTCCACGTGATCGACGACTTCCTTCATAGCGGCAATCAGACGCTTACCCATTTTGGAGTGCTTGGTCTTTGTCATTGGACACCCTTCAAACGATTTACCAGCTCCTTTAATTGCTGTTTGTCGGTCGGGGTCAAGTCTTCCTTCGCCGCTTTTGCATAGATGTCGAGGAAGTAGACCACATCGGCCGCTGACCGGTAAAAGTAGATCACTCGAACGCCGCCCCGTTTTCACTTTCCTTGGCGGCCCCACCGCGCTTTTCGAACCCCACCGGTACCTGCTACGACCGCGTGTATCTCAGGGGTTCCCGCAACGTGGAGTTCCATCGCGTTTCGCTCTTCCACGCGGAGGACCTTCCCTACCCGCTTCTCATACAGGCTGGTGTAGGCAATCGCCGCGCTCATTTTCTTATTATACGGCATTGACGGACCATGGTCAAGCAAGCGAAGGCCACCGTCTATGAGACCCGTAGTTATTCCTAAAGAACAACTGCCGGCTGGCCCCCCGACACGTCGCGGCGCCAGCCCGACCAAATGATTTTGCGGGCAGCCGCCGCGCGCAATTTCCGGAATCCTGCAAGCGCGGCGCTTAACTTTCCGTGGCGTCTTCTTTAGATTCGAAAGTATCATGGGTGAAACGGTAAAGGACGAGATCAACGAGCAATTGGACAAGCTGGATACCCCGCAACAGCGCCAGGTGCTGGAATTTGCGCGAGGCTTGGCCTCGCCGGCCGGCGTTTCGGGCGACAAACTGCTCCAATTTGCGGGGGCCATTGCTCCGGCCGACCTCGAAACCATCTCACGGGCCATCCTCGAAGGCTGTGAACACGTTGACCTGAATGCCTGGTAGAATACCTCTCGATACCAACATTGTAATTGCGCTCTTCGCGGGCGAGAAGCCGGTCCGCGAGCGACTGGCCGAATGCCCGGAGGTTTTCTTGCCCTCCACAGTTCTTGGAGAACTTTACTACGGCGTCCTGAAGTCCAGCCAGGCCGGCGCCAATTTCGCCCGGATCGAGGAACTGGCCGCTGCCGTGACCATCTTGCCCTGCGATGCCACCACCGCCCGGCTCTATGGAGAGATTAAAGCATCTTTGCGGTTGAAAGGCCGCCCCATACCCGAAAACGATATCTGGATTGCCGCCGTCGCACAGCAATACGGCCTGTCCTTGGCCACCCGGGATGAGCACTTTAACCACGTAGCAGGGCTCGCCGCGGAAGCGTGGTGACCGCGGGTGGCGTGTACATTAGGAAGCAGCCTGCTCCCCGGTCAGAGCTGTCAACCACCACCGGAAGGCGCACACACGCCGGCTGACTTGCTTGGGGCGCTGCCTGTGGCAAATACCGAGAACTTCTGCTCGACCCGCTTCCATCCGCATTGGGGGCACTCAGGCGGCTCCTGGTTGCGCGTCAACACGATTTTCTCGAAGACGTGTCCGCAGTTGCAACAGGCGTATTCAAAGATAGGCATGGGAAACCGATCTCACTCCTTAGGTTTGATGTCACAGCTTTCTTGCTTCGCTTTCCCCGCCGGGGAGGCAAAACGCCGCGCTCATGTAAAGCGCGAGATTCCGGGAATGGGTGGCAGGACCAGGAACCAGACCACCAGAAAGAGAACGAAAATCAAGAAGTTTGCCATAGCCAAATTATACGCACCTCGTTGTGATGAGGGAGCAGCGTTCCGAACACGTAAACGGGATTGTCGCCACGCGTGAATCCCTCGGCGAAATCCAGCCGCGGGTAGCGGAAAGCCTTGGCAGCAGTGATTCCCTGCTGCACCGCCTGCGCGTAGGCGTCAGCCGCCTGGATGGTAGGGTTCTTCTGAAGCGCAATTTGCACAGCTTCCTGAAGGGTAAGCGACTGAGCTGACTCTCTTGCGGCAGGCTGAGTTTGAGCGCCTGCGCCAGCCGCCAAGAGAAACACTGCCACCAGGGAGATGAATCTCTTCATCACGCTGCCTCGCGGAAGGTTTCCTGTGTCACGTCCGGCAGGATCTCAAACGTAGTTTCGATCTTCGCCGTCTTCGAGATCATCGCTCCCACGGCGCAGTACTTCGTCTCGGAAAGCTCAATCGCTCTTTGAACAGCCTCGGGAGCGATGCGCCCCCGAAGCCGGTGCTTGATTTCAACGCGGGTGAAGTAAGAAGGCGGCTCCGGGTTCTGCTCAGCATGGAGTTCGATTTCATACCCGGTGACCGTCTGGCGTTTCTTGCGAAGAATGCCGATCACGTCAAAACCGGTGCAGCCACCGAGGGCCAACAAGGCCAGCTCAATGGGCTTCGGTCCCGTGCGCCCGTTGGCGTCGTCCATAACGAGGGCATGACCAGTACCCGACTCCGCTACAAACTGCCTTCCTTCGCCCTCCACGGTTGCTAATCGCAGCTTTCCTTCGATCATGGTTCACCTCAGTTTTCGGTCTGCTCTCCATTGATGATTACGTAATATCGTGGCACGCGTCAGCGGAAGGGCGGGGCTTCAGCCCCGCCCAAAACGCCGGTCCGACTTCAGGCTTTAGCCTCTGAAGCCACCGTCATAAACCCATGAAAGTTACTGCATTGGCTTCAGCGGCTAAAGCCGCCCCTTGTTTCAGCCCCTTAAGGCAGGGCTAAAGCCCTGCCCTTCCACAAACAGAGGTTGTCTGCCCGGACTGTTACCCTATTCTGTAGTCCTCAGTCGTGCCCGAGGAGGCAAAACCATGGCATGGTAATCCTCCTGGGGGCCCTTACGAGGGGTTCATGACAACTACCGATTCCTTTGCGCATTTCGACCCAGGTATTCCGGACCCCTTTGTCGTGTTGCATTTTCCTGGCCTCATCCACATAAATGCAGTTTCCACGGAAAGGTAACAAAAAGAAGTGAGTTTCTTGTACAGGACAGCGCGTCTCTGCTGGGGTCTGGCAGGAACGGCTGGGACGGCGGCGATGGCTCGAAACTGCTCCTCACAAGTTGGGGAACCGCTGTGTTAGCATCTACTTTGCAAACGCGGAGGAGGCGGCCCAAGACTGCGCTGGCAATCTCCGATTCCGGCGACGTATCTCATGAATTCGCAAGTTGAGCAGGCACTCGCAAATCTGAAGTCCGGGAAACTCGAGGACGTTGAGCAGGCTCTCGAAACACTTCAGGAGGTCGTTTACGGTTTCGGGATGAAAGTGTGCGGCGTTCGCGAGGACGCCGAGGACACTGCCCAGGAAACCCTCATCCGCCTGGCCAGACAACTGAAGGAGTTTCCCGATGCGCGGGCGCTGGCCGTCTGGCTTTACAAGGTGGCCAAGACCCAATGCCTGATGAGCCGCCGCAAGAGCAAGTTCGCTCCCGCGCAAATCCTTTCCCTGGATGCGTTGATGCCCAAGGAAAGCGGCGCCGCAGCTCCGGCAGTGAAATCCTGGGAGATTACACCCGAAGAAATCGTGCTGAACAAGGAGTTGCGCAGCAAGCTGGAAGACGCCGTGCTAGCCCTTCCCAAGCCTTATCGCTTGGTCCTGATTCTCCGCGACATGGAACAACTCGACACCAGGGAAGTGGCGGAGGTGATGGGCATTTCTGAGGAAACCACCAAGATGCGCCTGCACCGGGCGCGCGTTTTCCTTCGCAACGCGCTGGCGGGTTATGTCCGCCGTGCAGAGATGCCGGGGGCAAGAGCACATGACTGACCAGCATTGCAAACAGATCTTCGCCATGCTCTCCGAGTACCTGGATGGTGAGCTCCCGGTAAAGAATTGCCGCGAGTTGGAGCGCCACCTGAAGGGCTGCCGGCCCTGCATCGCCTATCTCGAGAGCTTGAAAACCACCGTGGAAGCTTGCCGCAGGTATAAGGCGCCCAGGGCTCCCGCCCTCTCGAAGCAAGTGAAGGCCGCTCTGCTGGCGGCTGTTCGTAAGGTCATTTCCACAGATCTTTCTGAATAGGGTCTCATAGCTGCAACTTTATCGTGAGATGGTTCGTCAGAACATATGTGAGCCGGGTGTAAAATCCCGGCCGGAGGCCTACCGTGAGATACGATCGTTTACGACGTGTACTCGTGGTTTTGGTCGCGGGGCTGCTCTTCCTACCAGCAGCTCTCTTTAGCCAACAACAGAACCCTTCCCAGGTGCGCTCGGTGCGGCTGAGTTTGGTCAGCGGCAAAGTGACGGTGAAACGTCCAGGCGCAGCCGCAGGGGTCCAGGCGCAGGTGAATACCGCAATCGAGGAAGGCTTTGTGGTGTCGACATCGGCTGGCGGTTTTGCGAACGTGCAGCTCGAGAACGGCTCCACGATTCGACTGAGCGAACACGCCAAAGCCGACTTCACGCAATTAAACACGGATGCGGATGGAAACAAACTGAACGTCATTACGTTGGAACGGGGATTGGCTGGGTTTTACTTCGTCCCTGAACGACAGGACGTTTCCAAGGTGAAGATTGCGGACGCCACCTTGACTTCAAATGGCAAGACCGAATTCGAAACGGAGTTCACCTCGGGGACGGTGCAACTGCGCGTGTTGGCGGGCTCCGTCACGATCTCGGCACACGCCAGCTCCCTAACCCTGGGTAAAGGGAAGGCCGCGGTATACAACCCGTTGACGGCTGCTGAGGCGGGGGCGAAATCGCACGCGCGGGTGGTTCGCTTGAGCTACGTGAGTGGTACGGTGATGGTCAAGCGGCCTGCTTCGGCGGAAGAGGAACCGGCGATGGTGAACGTGCCCATCCAGGAGGGTTTCGAGCTCTCCACTTCCGGCGGCAGTTATGCCGAAGTGGAATTCGAAAACGGTTCCACCGCCCGCCTAGGCGAGCTCTCCAAATTGCTTTTCGATCAACTGGCGTTGGACGCCCACGGCAACAAGCTGAACGGCATGACGTTTGAGCAGGGATATGCCACTTTCCACTTTCTGCCCGAGCACAGCCTTCCGCGCTCGGTAAAACGGGATGGCATTATCCACTTTCAGCCCACGTACGGCGATGTTTATCGCGTCAAGATTGCCGACGCGACGGTGACGACCGATGGCAAGTGCGAATTCCGCACGGACCTGGAACAGGACAGCTTGCGCGTGGAAGTTTTCAATGGCTCGGTAGATGTCGCCACTCCTACCCTGTCTTCCAAACTCGGCGAAGGCAAGATCCTGGAACATACGTCCGGCGGCGCGGAATTGGCTTTCAACACCCAGAAAGGAATTGTCAAGGACGCTTGGGATCAGTGGACGGAGGCACGGGATAAGCAGGTGCAGCTTACGGAAAAAGACGAACCCGTCCATCCGATTGGACCGCGCTACGGCTGGAGTGACCTTGACACCTATGGCGAATGGGTTGGACTTCCCGGTGGCAGATTCGGCTGGTCGCCCTACGCGCGGGCAGGTTGGTCGCCCTACACCAACGGCCAGTGGGGATGGTACCCGGGATTCGGCTGGACGTGGATTTCCGGCGAACCCTGGGGCTGGCTGCCTTACCACTGCGGTCTATGGGACTTCGACGCTAGCTTTGGCTGGTATTGGATGGACCCGATGTTCGGTTGCGGACTCTGGGGGGCTTCGCTGGTCAATTGGTATGCGGGGCCGGGATGGATCGGCTGGGCGCCGACGGGAGGGCCCGGTCATCCGAGGCCCGTTCCACCAGGGGGTGGTCATCCAGGCCCGGGTCCTCGCCCCGTCCTCCAAAGGGGACTTGTCACGGTTCCGACCAGTGTGGTTCAGAATCGGCAGTTGATTACGCCCCAGACCGTGAGCAACATTCCGCCCACGGCGGGAAGCCTGATTGTGCGCCCGCCCTTCGAACCGGGCCCGCAGCCCACGAGCGCGGCAAGCTCCCCGGCGCTGGGCGCGGGAACCACATCCAAAAGCAATGCAGCGGCCGCGACGGCGCCACCCTCAACCGGGCCGATCAGTGGGCCGGGGCCAGGCTTCGCATCGCGCCACGCTTCCGCGCCTTCGACCATCCTGATGGGAGGCGATGCGGCAAAGGAGAGTGCCCTGCTTGCGGACCATCATTTCCATTCCAGCCGTGAACCCTTGCGCGCCGTTGAAGGCGCAACCCTGGGGGGACGCTATCCGGTGCGCGGGTCAACGGGTGAGTTCCGCGGCAATCCTTTCAGAGGTGGGGAAAGGAATGGGGGCGCCAGTGGCCAGAACGGTCCCCGGGGCGGCCCCACCGTGTCGCACTCAGCGGGCGGGTCAGGGGCCATCATCATGGCCCACGGACAAGGTGGAGGCGGCTCGCACGGTGGGGGCTATTCCGGCGGCGGTAGCTCCTCCGGTGGCGGGCACTCCGGTGGAGGTGGAAGCGTCTCCGGCGGTGGCGGCGCGGCACACTCTGGCGGTGGTGGCAGCGTCTCCGGCGGGGGCGGCGGGGGCGCCGGTGGCGGACACCACTAATCCACCGTCGCATTGCAGTTGTTGAATAATCATCGCGCCTTTAGCCCAACTTTCGCAGTTGAGGGGGTAGAAGAACCCTATTTTGCGGATCTGTCGCCATTAGCCACTCCTCGTCTAAGGAGACGACGGGCGTGGCGGCTTGCGAGCGGTTTCTTCTAACGGCCTCGCGCTTCTGGTGCGTTTGCCCTGCCTCCTCTAGGGCTTGTCGCCGCCAGCGCAGCCCGCTCGTCCACCAGCGATCCGGTTGCCCCCAACCCGATTCCTACCTCCGTTACATCTTTTAGAAGGCCCCGACGGTCCACGACCGCCCCTCTCCAGTACCACCTTGCGCGCGAGCTCTGCTTGCCCAAGACTCTATGGAACATGTAGAGATCTCATTGGAACCCGAGTAAGTGGAGCACGAGCTCACTTCCTGCCGACCGAAATTGGAAAGTACACGCCGCCTCTGTAGTAGGCAGCAAACAGGCTGCGAACTTAGTCGGGGTAGAGTCCTTATTTTATTCGCTACGACTATTCGTATATTATCGTATATAAACGATTGATGTTATTGACTTTAAATGGACACATGCCTATACAATATTTGGCTGGGCGTACTGATACGGTGGAAAGCCGCGAAGCTGGTTGCAGCCGGCTTTGCCCTTAGCGAAACCAAGGAGATGATGGTGATCCCCAGCTTAGCGTGCTGCTTGAGCTATAGGGCCGATTCCCTCAGGGGCTGAAAAAACACAACGGCCAGGTCTGCCCAGTTTCCATCGGAGAGGAGCATATGAATCGCCGGCAAAAAGGGGTAATGGAACATGCCCATTGGTTTGGCATCTTCTGTTCAGCGATGGCGTTGACTCTCATGGTCACCTCGGCAGCTCGGGCACAAGTGTCGGGTGCGATTTCGGGAACGGCTGCCGACTCATCGGGAGCCGTGTTGCCAGGAGTGAACGTAACTGTGAGGAACCTGGAGACCGGATCGATTCGTGCCGGCGTGAGCGACGGCATGGGGCGTTACAGCGTGCTCTCACTTCCAGTCGGACGGTATGAGATAGGGGCACAAAAGGACGGGTTCAGAGCTGAGCTCCGCACGGGCATCACCCTGGTCGTCGGACAGGAGGCCACGGTCGACTTGGTCCTGCAATTGGGCGAACTCAGGCAGCAAGTGACGGTTTCGGGAGAAGCGCCGTTGGTCAGCGCCACGCCGACTGCGACATCGGGCTTGGTGGGAGAGCGGCAAGTAAAGGACCTGCCGCTGAACGGCCGAAGCTACGATGAGCTTCTTACACTGAATCCCGGGGTCGTCAACTTCACGTGGGAGAAGACAGGCGGGGTCGGAATCTCCAACTCTGCCGTGGGCAACATGTTCTCGGTCGCGGGGAACCGGCCTCAGCAAAACCTCTTCTTGTTGAACGGGGTCGAATTCACGGGGGCGGCCGAGAACGATATGCAGCCCGGCGGTACCAGCCAGCAGTTGCTGGGGGTGGACGCGGTTCGGGAATTCAACCTGCTGCGCGACACTTACGGCCCGCAGTACGGCAAACGGCCCGGCGGCCAAGTCATCATTGTCACCCAGTCCGGGACAAACGATTGGCACGGGACGGTGTTTGAATTCCTCCGCAACAACGCCTTTGATGCGCGCAATTTCTTCGATCAGACCTCCATCCCGCATTTCGCGCGCAACCAGTTTGGAGGGTCTTTTGGAGGACCGATCCAAAAGGACAAGACCTTCCTGTTTGGCAATTACGAGGGATTCCAGCAGCACCTGGGGTTAACCGATGTGACGCTCGTTCCGGATAACAACGCGCGCCAAGGTCTATTGCCGGGTCCGAATGGCACGATGGTCAACGTGGGAGTGGCGCCCGGAGTTGCGCCTCTGCTTTCGTTGTGGCCCGTGCAAAGCCCGAACGCGCCGGACTTCGGAGGCATCGCCGAATCGTTCAGCAACCCCTTGCAAACGATTCGAGAGGACTTTGGGACCACGCGGCTCGACCACCTCTTTTCTGAGAAAGACTCTTTCGGCGCGGTCTACACCGTCGACGACAGCGCGGACGACTCACCCACCATCAATCCCTATAGCACGGACCTGGAGAGCCTCCGGGAACAGGTTATCAGTCTCGAAGAAACCCACGTTTTCTCCCCCACGGTGATCAACACCGCCCGCTTCGGCTTCTCTCGCGCCAGCTATTTCTATACGGGAAAACCCACCCCCAATACCCCCGCAGCGAGTGTTCCGAGCTTTTTGGTTGGCCGTCCTGTTGGCGCGGTGGTAATCGGAGGAAGCGCGGCATCGAATCCGGCCGCCCAATTAAGCCTGGCTGGAAGCAACAATGGAAGCAACCTGGACATCGCTCGAAATCTCTTCACTTATGAGGATCGCGTAACCTTCACGAAAGGGCGTCATCGGGTCAGTGCAGGAGCGTGGTTCCAACGGCTCGAGTCCAATGAGAATCTGGCGCTCAGCCAGTATGGACAGGCTACATTTACAAGTCTGACGACCTTCCTGGAGGGCACGGTGGGTACTTTCCTGTTTGATCCCACACCGACCCGTCTGGGCTGGCGCTCCTTCCTCGGCGCTTGGTACCTCGAGGACGACATACGGCTGAGTCCGAAGTTGACGCTGTCCCTGGGCTTCCGCGATGAGTTCACCAACGGGTGGAACGAATCTCATGGACGGGGCGCCAACTTCGTTTTCGCGAACGGGGTCATTGTTACTCAACCGCGAGTCGCAAACTCAGTCTTCACTTCCAACAACGCGAAGTTCCTGCCCCAACCGCGAATCGGCTTAGCGTGGAGTCCCTTCCGCACCAAGACCGTCGTCCGCGCCGGCTTCGGAATGTACAACGATCTTCAAGATGCGCTTGGATACCGCCTCGATCAGAATGCGCCCTTCAATCCAACCGACAGCATCGCGAGCCTCCCGGTCTCTCAGCTCCCTTTCAACCCCGGCGCCCCACTGCCGTCAAGTGCGAAGGTGGTGCCAGGAGGGGTTCAACCTGATTTGAAGACGCCCACCCTCGTGTCCTATTCCCTCAGGATTGAACAGGAGTTGACTCCCAACACCTCGCTCAGCGTCGGTTATGTGGGATCTCACGGGTACCACGAGATCGTCAGCGTGGACGCGAACGAGCCTTTCCCCACAATTTGCCCTGCGGCCCCCTGCCCGGCTTCCCTCCCGGCTGGGACGTACTACATTCCGAGTGGAGCACCCAAGGCCAATCCCGCGTTGGGGAACACCTGGAGCTGGTTTTCTGAGGGGGTCAGCTCCTACAATGCCCTGCTTTTGGATTTTACTCACCGCTTCAGTGGGGGCTTGGCCTTGAGGGGAGTTTACACTTGGTCAAAGGTCCTCGACGACGGAGACTCACTGAATGCCACCGCAGCGGCCAATGCCCCGGGGTTGGTCATGAATCCCTTCAACCTCCACGCAGATTGGGGACTTGCGACGTTTGACGTCAGAAACGTTGCCGTCATTAACGGAAGCTATGAGCTGCCGTTCGGACGGGGGAAGGCCTTTGCGAATGGCTTCGGCGGTGGGCGTGATGCACTCGTAAGCGGCTGGAGTTTGAATAGCATTGTGACCTTGCAGAACGGCTTTCCATTCACGCCACAACTCAGCTTCAATCCCTCCAACAACGGGGATACGCGTAACCCGGTGCGCCCGTCTCTGAACCCGGCGTTCTCCGGGCCTGTGATTCTGGGAAGTCCAAACCAGTATTTCAATCCCAACGCCTTTCTCGTCCCACCTAACGGGACTTACGGGAATCTTGGACGAGACACCTTTATTGGCCCGGGGCTCGCTTCGCTTGATCTCTCGTTGCTCAAGGACACGAAGATTACGGAGAAACTAGATCTCCAGTTTCGGGCGGAGTTTTTCAACGCCCTGAACCGCGCTAACTTCAATACGCCAAACCTGATCGTATTCACATCCGCCGCTGGGGTCCCCTCCCCCGCTGCTGGTGTCATCACCAGCACATCCACAACGTCACGGCAGATTCAGTTCGGACTCAAGTTCATCTGGTAGGCCGCCTGCCGCAGACCTCAGGACCGCGTCATTCCCGCGAAAGCGGGAATCCACTTGATCGAAGGCACCCATCCCCAGGGTGCGAGATTTCCATTTCTCCCCTGTGTCCCGTTTTTCTTGAAGTATTCTGCCTCGCGGCAGATTATCCCAATGTTTTTAAACGGGTTAGAAGGCTACTGGGGATATAAGGGTAGACGCATGAGCGTGGTATTTTGCTACACTCGGCGACTTGCGCGCTTCTTGATAGGCCAGATGTATAGCCTATCCTTCGCCCCGCCGGAGCCCCCGCGCGCCGCTTTCCACTCCTTCTTGTCGCCGGCCCCATGGAGCAGGTAGCCCGGACCTCCGTCTTTGAGGTCCGCGGCCCTGAAGTCTCAACCATGCTCGTCGCGGAGCGCCGAAGAGGTGGTACAAGACGGAGACACAACGCGGCGCTCGAAAAGAGCACGGGAACGCGGTCACCGCCGGGCTGGCGCAGAGCGAAGCTCTGCGATCTGGGAAGGCACGACGGGGAAGCAGGGAAGCTGGTGCGGGCTCAAGACGAACGAGTAAGTAAGGAATCGCAGTTGTCCGGGATGAAAATGCCGCCTCTAAACGAGCATGATGGGCGTTCGCTAAACGCAGAGCCTCGTTCTGCGCCAGTCGGCGCTCAGAAGAATAGCTTTTCAATGCTCGCCATCGGGAGGAACAGCCGTTTGGGTGTCTTGGGAAGTTCGATGAAGCCGTACTTCTTATAGAATGCTGCTGCGCTGTCATCTTTTGCATCCACAATAACCGCAGCAGAGGCGACTTGTTTGCTGCCACTCAAGCAACGGTTAAGCGCATCCATCAAAAGCAACTCGCCAAGCCTCTGGCCCCGAAATTCGTTGCTAACTGCCAGACGCCCGATGAGGGTCGCGGGCACGAAGGGGTACTTGGGAAGCTTTGCTGCGATCCCGTCCGGAATCGCGCCCAGTTCGACAGAGTACTGAGACAGGGTGTAATAGCCGGCGACGGTCTTGCCATCCGGCGTGAGCACGAATGCAACGGCGACGCGCTTTCTTACATCCTGCCCGGCCTGTTTCCGCAGGTAGTTGTCGAGCGCTTCTGCACCACATGAAAAGGCCCCCCGGTCGTGCGCCGGCCCGAGCGGCTCGAAACGGAGTCTTGTCGTCCCTTCTTTCCCAGGCAATTACAGCCCCATGCGCTCTTTTGTCGGCAATCACGTAGAAACGTAGAAATTTGCACACAGGCCGGTCTTGGAGAGTGAGTCATCATCATCGCCGCAGGCGATTTTTGGCTCTGAATATCATCGCCGCAGGCGCTTTGGGAG
>JBEKIZ010000051.1:0-39378 GCA_050011515.1 Terriglobia bacterium
CGCTTGGCGATCTCTTCCGAGGTCGGCTCGCGCCCGTATTCCTGCACCAGGAGGCGGGAGGTGCGGATCAGCTTGTTGATGGTCTCGATCATGTGCACGGGAATGCGGATGGTGCGCGCCTGGTCCGCAATCGCCCGGGTAATGGCCTGGCGGATCCACCAGGTGGCGTAAGTGGAGAACTTATAGCCGCGCCGGTACTCGAACTTGTCCACCGCCTTCATCAATCCGATATTACCTTCTTGAATGAGATCCAGAAATTGAAGACCTCGATTGGTGTACTTCTTGGCGATGGAAACCACCAGCCGCAGGTTGGCCTCGATCAGGTCGCGCTTGGCCGCTTCCGCCTGCTCCTCGCCGCTGATGATGTTCTGGCAGCTCCGGCGAAGTTCCACGGCGGAAGACTGCGTCCGCTCCTCGAAATCCGTCAAGCGCTGGCGGAGCTGCCGGAGGTCTCTTCTCAGATCCTTGTTGCCATTGGTCCGCGAGCCCTCCACTTTCTTTTCCGTCTTGTTCAGCTCGCGCTCCAGCGGCCTCAACTCTTCGATGGCCTGCCGGATTTTTTCGATCAGCACCTTCCGCTCGGTATGGGTGAACTGGACGGAGCGGAAGAGCACCGAGATCAGGATGCGGTGGCGGGCCACAGCCCAGCTATAGCGGCGGAAGTCCCTGGGCCGCCGGGTGCGGGGGATGGAGTCCCGCTTGGCCCGAAGTTGCATCAGCTTCTTATAAAGCCGCTCGATCTCACCAATGCACTCAATGACGTCCCTGGTCCGCTCGGAAACTTTTTCTTCCGTGAGCTCGTCGTCATCAAAGACCACCACTTCCTTGATGGTCTTGTCGCCGTTCGTCAGTTCTTCACGCAGGGCGAAAAGCGCCTGGATAACAATGGACGAGCGCGAAAGCGTTTTCAGCACGTTGAGCTGCCCGCGCTCGATGCGTTTGGCAATCTCAACCTCGCCTTCGCGGGTGAGGAGCGGGACGGTTCCCATCTCGCGGAGATACATGCGCACCGGGTCGTTGGTCTTGTCCAATGCGCCCGGCGTCAAATCGAGTTCAACGTCCTCCGCATTCTCGTCCCCTTTGAGCTCATCGACCTTTTCCAGCCCCAGGCTTTCGGCCGATTTGACTTTGGGAGAATCCAACACCTCGATGCCGGCGTTGTCAAACATGGAGAGAAGGTCGTCGAGATCTTCCGCGGAATGAACGTCGGAGGGGAGAAGGTCGTTGACCTCATCATAGAGGAGGTAGCCCTTCTCCTTTCCCAATGAAATGAGCTTGCTGACTTGATCAAACTTGTCGTCGAACGCCAAAGCAACGGCCCCCTTGTGGGAGAAGAAGGATTAGTTCGATACCAAAAAAGATATGGCGACACTCCACCCCGGTTCCGGCGGTGCCGCCTTCAGCACAACTGAATCATCATTATGCCAAGCCGTCAAACTTCTCCGGCTCCATTGCATTAGATGTAATATACACTATTTCGTTTGCGTGCGGGAGGAGTTTTTTTCGTGCCCGCCAGCAGCTCTCAACTGCTTGTCCAATTTAGACTTGGTCTCGAGAAGTTCTGCCAACTTGGCGGGGTCCTTCTCACGTTCCGCCAGATTGATGGCTCCTTTCAGTCTCGCGCTCTCGCGCCCCAACCTTCTTTCCCTCAGCTCCTGACAAGAAAAAAGGGTCTGTTCACGGCTCAAATCGCAGGCCCAAAAAACAGATTCATAAAGCAATCGCCGCTCCTCTGCAATTAGCATCTCGCCAAGATTAGCAGGCTGAATGCTTTCTCCCCGCCGGCGCATCTCGAGCATGCGTCCAAAGATTGGTGCGGTTATGAGCCCCTCGCAATCTCGGCCTTCCACGAGGTCAGGAAGAAACTCATCGGCCAAGTCCTCGTGCTCCAGGAATACGCGAAGCAATTGCTTCTCTGCGGGGCTTGCCGTAGCCGCCACGTCCTGCTTGACCTCAACCTGGCGCCGGTCGCCCGCCGCGCGCCGAAGCTCCTCGCGCAGCAGGCGCTCGTCCAGGCGCAATCGTTCGGCAAGCCGACTTGCCAGCTCCGCCCGCAGCATGGGGTTGGGAACCCGGCCAAGATAGGGCATGACGGCATTGGCCGCCGCCACCTTCCCTTCCGGCGTGCTAAGGTTATGCTTGGCCACTGCGCGCTCAGTCAGATAGTCAAGGTAGCTCGGCGCTGCCGCGAGAAGCTCACGGTAGACGCCGGCGCCTTGCTTCCGAACGAAAGAGTCGGGATCGAGCCCTCCTGGCAGCGCCAGCACTTTCGCTTCGAAGCCCTCCTCGAGCAGCAATGTCAGGGAGCGTTCCGTGGCCGCCACTCCTGCCGAGTCCGGATCGTAGTTCACCACCACGCGGCGTGAGTAACGTGCCAGCAAGCGAATCTGACTCTCCGTCAGGCTCGTCCCGCAGGAAGCCGCAACGTTCTCGATTCCGCTTGAGGCCACTGCAATGCAATCCATATAGCCCTCAACCAGAATGGTGTAATCGAGCTTGCGGATGGCTTGCGCGGCCCGATCCAGGTGGTAAAGCACGCGCCCCTTGGTGTAAATAGGAGTTTCGGGCGAATTCAGATACTTGGGCTGCTCGTCCCCCAACGCCCGTCCCGCGAAAGCCACGATTTTTCCACTGTCGTTGGCGATAGGAAAAATGATGCGCCGCCGGAAGCGGTCGTAGTGGCGGTCCCTCTCTGCGTCGCGCACCACCAGCCCGCTCTTCTCGAGCAATTCGGACTCGTATCCGGCCCCGCTGAGCTGCCGGGTCAGAGCTTGGCCATCGGCGGGCGCATATCCCAACCGGAAACGGCCCACCACCTCGTCCGTAAGCCCCCGGTCTTCAAGGTACGCCCGCGCCAAGCGGCCTTCCGTTGTACCGCTGAGTTGACTGGCAAAGAACTTGGCCACGGCCTCGTGCATTTTGTAAAGCGCCGTGCGCACGCGCGCATTGGCGTCGTAGGTCGCGTCGCCGAAAGTATCCGAGAGCGTGACGCCCACTTTCTCCGCCAGCCGGCGCAGCGCCTCGGGGAACGTGAGGTTGTCCATCATCATCACGAACTTGAAGACGTCGCCGCCCACCCCGCAGCCGAAGCAATGGAAAATCTGCTTCGCCGGGTGAACCGCGAACGAAGGCGTCTTCTCCTGGTGGAACGGGCAAAGGCCCATGTAGTTCGCGCCGGCCTTGCGCAGCTTGACGTAATCGCCCACCACCTTGACGATATCCGCCGCCGCCCGTACCTCGTCCACTTGGCTCATGGTCCCCTACGACTCCATCCTTCCTGAATATAACCTATTCCCGCAATTCAGGTCAGTCATCAGTCATCAGTTCTCCCGCCGCGGCGGGTCAGTCGCCAGCCTTCAGCCGTCAGCTATCAGCTATCAGCCCAAAAGATGGGGCTGGGGGCTGGGGCAATTTTGGATTTTAGATTTTGCATTGCCCCTTCCATTGTGCCGACCGCCTGCTGCCTACTGCCTTCTGTTCTTCCCCAGCTCCTAGCCGCTTTCACTTGCACCTGGAACCGATGTCCAGGCTTTCTTCCCCACCTACCACCTACGGCCTACCACATACCGACTTCCACCTACCAACTACCTTTCGTTTCAACAACATTCCCGCCTTAAGCCCGTAAGTGTATTTGTTTTCTACAACATTCCCGCTTTGCGCCGAGCCGTGGAAACCCGCCCCTTTGTTTTCATAGACATTCCAGCTTGGTTCGTGCATTTTTGAAAAATCCTTTTGTTTTTTGCCTCGCCGCAACCGACATCTTGTCCAAATTCTGAATTTGCCTTCCTCAGCCCCCAGCCGCTTTCACTAACACCTGATACCCAGGTTCGGCCTTTTTCCCCCACCTGCCATATACCACATACCAACTACCTTCTTACAACCGAGGGGATGAATTGAGGTGTCTGAGCAGCATGGAGAAGGAGGGTTCCCATAAAGCAGCGCGGACCTGCGCACCCGCGATTTAGTATTCTAGCCTACCAATTTCCCAATGTCAAGGGACAACAAGCCCGCTTCTACCGGCTCTTCCGACCTCGCCGCCGGCGGAAGCAAGTTCGTTGGTGGCTCACAGGTCCCCCGCCGTGGCGGACCTTGCGGAAAGGCCCCGAAGTTGTAGTAGAATTGAGAAAAACCTTCGTGGCGCGCAAAGATTTTCGCTCCGCGGGATGATCATAGGCGAAAAGTGAAAGCGCTTCCCTAGAACTAAACGTACATTGGGAAGGGAATGTAACCACGGGCGGCTGATCTCAAGTTCCATCTTGAAAGGCTCGTCCAGCAAGCGGACTTGTTTCATTCGCAATCCCCTTTCTGCAGGGCCTAGTGTACAGCCTGGCGACTGACGGCCAGGGTGCAATCCTTCACGGCCTTCTGGGCTTCGTCATCACCCGGCTCCAGGGCCAGAATCTGGTTGGCGTACGAAAGCGCCGCCTGCCAATCGGATTTCTGTAACGCGGTCCGCATCTGCTGGCGGTTTTGCTTCAGCGCGCAGTCTGCGAAGGCCTTCTTGACTTCGGCATCGTCGGGCGCCACGGCAAGAATCTTGTTGCCGTAAGCAGTAGCGCCGTCGCAATCCGAGTTCTGCATGGCGGCGCGGAACTGCTCGCGATAATAGAACGCAATTCCGAAATTGCTCTGGGCCTCGCTGAAGTCGGGATCGATCTCCATCGCCTTCTGCAAGTGCGTCATCCCCTCGGCGAGGTTTCCTTGCCACTCCAGCGCCACCCCGAGGTTGTTGTGGGCCTTGGCATTGCGAGGATCCAGCTCCAGAACCTTCTTCCACTCCGCGATGGCCGCTTCAAGCTGGCCCTTGGCCGTCAGCTCCGACGCAAGGTCGAAAAGCCGGTACGCCTCGGCCGCGGGCACGTCGATCTTCATCATCCCGTCCGGGGGGATATTCACAAACTCGGGAATATTCACGGCGCGATTCGCCGCTGTCGAGTTGTCGATCAGGATGGCCGGGCTGTCGTTGCCCTCCTCGTCCAGGTGCGTCAGGAACATCTGCGTGTAGGGCGAACGGCTTTTCGAGGAGAAAACCAGCCAACGGCCGTTGGGCGAGAAGCTGTGCCAGGAGTTCATCAAGGGAGTATTGCAGCGCAAACGCCGCGCCACGCCGCCTTCCGCGGGCACAATATAGAGCTGGCTGTCGGGGCGCATCAACTGCGCGTTGCGACACTTCACAAAGACGATCCAGCGGCCATCGGGGGAGACTTTGGGAAAGCTATTGCTCATGCCGTTTTGGGAAGCGCCGGCGATCGGCACCGGCTGGCCACCTTTGCCGTCGTTGAAGGGAATCCGGTAGAGGTCGTATTGGATTTGGGTCTCCTCCGGGTCGTTGGCATGCCCGGGCAGCTTCTGACCTCCGATGTATGGTTCCTTTGCCTCCGCCCGGGCAAAGACCACGTATTTGCCGTCCGGACTCCAGACGCCGTCCGTTTGCACGTAGCGCGGATCGTCAGCGCCCGGTAAGGCCCGCCTTTGGCCCGTCGCGCGGTCGTACCACGCCAGAATGCCGCGCGTCGGATAGAACACCTGGAGAAAATGGTAGTCCTTGAAATTCACAACGTAGTAGCTATTGGCGAGTTCTTTTTCCAGCCCCCGCAACATGGTCAAGACGTACCTGCCGTCCGGCGAGACCTGTGACATGAAACCGATTCTCGAAGGCGAAGCCGTGTCATCCCGGAGGGAACTCCACGAGATCACGTCTTGATTGCGGATGGCCATTTCCGGCTTGACGGAGGTCAGCACGTACAGCCCCTTGTCGTTGGCAGGGCCGTCGAGGTCCATGCCCAGGGTTTTGCCGTCGCGGGAAAACGAATGGCAATTGGCGCAGGTGTGAAGGCCCGTCAGTAGCAGACGGCTGCGGGGCTCGGCGATGTTGCGCAGCCGCCAGGCGAGCAGGGGCAGATCGGCTTGGGCTAGCGGCTTGATCACCCCCTTTTGCAGTTCGGAGGGTATCAACGGCACGTCGCGGTAGAAGATCGGCGCTCCCACTGGATCCATTGAGGTTTGAATCACCACCGCGCCGCGGGAAACGGGGTGGTCCAGATGCTCGTCTTGGAATCCGGTGATGGTGATTGTGGCGGGATGCTCCGTCGAGTGTCGCTTGATCGCCTCCCAGGCCGCTGCATCCGGTACCCAGGTTCGCGCCGCGGCTTGTTGGGGTGTCAGCTTGGGCAGCTCGTTGCTTGCGGAAATACAACGCGGGTCGATCTCGCCGATGCGCAACCGCTCGCCCGCCGATTTCGCCCGAATCCCGGCCGAACCGTCGGTGAACGCCACCTCGATCGTCCACACGGAGGCGCTGTTCGAAGCGTCACGCCAGAGGAATGTTGGGGGTGTGATCTCCGGCGGGAAGATCGATCCTTCCTCTGGGTAGTCGACCGTAATCGCAGCCAGCTTCGGACCGTCAGGGTTGGACGATGGAGAAGAACCCATCGCGTGCGCACTTGCCAGTTGCTGTGCAAACGCCAAACCTGCCCTGCTTGAGCCGTGCTGCACGGCGCCCCGCCCCAGAACTACAGCGGTGGCAGCAGCCACAACGCAGACGCCCAGACTTCGGGCTCCCCATTGTTTCACGGCATCCCCCTCATCCAGCCGGACGACTCATGGTCCGCCGACTCAGCTCTTCAGTTCGGACTATTATCCGGCATTTCCGTTTTGGCTCCCATCCGCCCCACAGCATACATCCCCACAGCATACATCCTTCGCGGAGCTCCCGCGCCCTATTTTTTCGTTGCCTGGGTCCAGCGGCTCGGGACAGGGCCGGGGCTGCCAAACGTGAGTCCCTAAACCGCCGGCCGCGGCCTTCCCGTCCAGTTTCGTCAGACACATCTCCGTCCCCGGCGGCGCTGGATCTATTTCTCGGCCGCCACGGCGGGACGGGAATGACGACGTTTGCGCGGGGCTTGAATGCGACCGCGAGCACATGGTTGCGGAAATCAAGCGGGTAGACGCCCGCCGTTCTTGCGGGCCAGCGGCATACTCAGCTTTCCTGCGATCGTGGAAAACATGCAGCTCAGGGCTGAGAGTCAATCCAGACCGTCATCTTCGCGAGACCGCGATTACCCCAGAGGCAATATGGAAGTGCCGTGATGGGGGTTGGGGTGAGGAGCCCGGGAGAATCTGCCATGGGCTTGTACAGAACGTCATGCCAATCCACAGACTGCTTCTGCATCGCCTGCCCTTTCAGCACGACCGTTCCACCCAGGAGATTTGCTTCAAACTCAGGTTCGAACTTCGTTTCAGTTGGAATGACCATTTGATCGACCGGCGCAGCCATGTCGGGCTGTTCCAGGCAATAAATCAGGGGACCACGCTTCAGGGCGATCTTGCCGCGATCTTCAAGGACCTTCGGGTTGGCACGCAGTTTCTGAACCTGCATGGGAAGCGAGAGCTCGAGGGTGTCCCGATTTGACCAAGCGCGGTGGATCTCCGCATATCCTTTTGACATGACGGGGTGAACTACGGCGCCATTCACTGTCACAGACGCTTGGGTGCACCAATCAGGGATTCGCAAATGGAGAGTGAACTCTTCCGGACCGGGGCCATTGACCGATAACTTTACATTTCCATCCCACGGATAATTCGATGCCTGTTGAAGCTGGACATCCTTGTTACCTATTCGGGTATGGATCGTACTTGAAATATAGAGATTCACCCATAACCCGTCCGATGACTGATTGTAAATGTACTTCCCCAGGGAAGGGAGGAACCTGACAATGGTCGTGGGGCAGCAGGGAACTCCAAACCAAGGCTGTCGCGCCATGTCCCCTTGGTTGGCCAGCGGAGTCACATAGCAGAACGTGTTTCCGCTCAAGGAGACTCCGGCGGCGAGCGCATTATAAAGAGATAGTTCCATAACATTGGAGTATCGGCTGTCGCCCGTCAGCTTCAGCATGCGGTAATTCCACAGAATCATGCCTTGCGAAGCGCAGGTTTCCTGGTAAGCATTGTCGTTGGGAAGGTCGTAATCTGCGGTAAAACCTTCATTATGCTCGGAGGGGCCAATTCCTCCCGTGACATACATTCGCCGCAGGGTGACGCTGTCGTGCAGGCTTTGGAGGGCTTGAAGCAAGCTGATATCGCCCGTTTCGTAAGCCAGATCCGCCATCGCCGAGTAGAGGTACATGGCGCGCACGGCATGCCCGACGGCTTCCCGCTGTTGTCGAACCGGCAGGTAGTCTTGCGAGTACCTGGTGTCGAACACCGACGGGTCGTGGAGGAAGAACCTCTTGTAGAAACCCTTGATGTCCATTTGGTGTCCCAGGAGTTCCACGGCTCTGGGCGAAGGCAATAGCCGGTATTGCTCCTCGAAGACCGAGGGCTTGGAACCGCGCTTGTTCACGAAGTATTCCGCCAGACGGAGGTAGCGCGGTTGGTGGGTCAGGCGATAAAGCTTAACCAAAGCCAGTTCCACCTCTTCGTGGCCGGGAATGCCATCGTGCTTTCCCTCCCCAAAGTAGGAATCGATGTAGTCAGCATATTTGATTGCCACGTCGAGCAATGGCCGCTTTCCTGTGGCTTCGTAGTGGGCTACGGCGGCTTCAAAAAGCGAACCCGCACAGAAAAGCTCGTGAAAGAAGGCGAGGTTTCTCCAGCGCATATCGGGTTCAACAACCAGGATAAACGTGTCGATGTATCCGTCCTTTTGTTGCGCTGCGGCAATCCTCTGGATCAGACTTTCGACCTTCGCCTCGAGCTCGGGATCGGGATGCTTGGCGAGGCTGTAGCTGGCTCCCTCGATCCACTTATAGACGTCCGAATCGCTCCACCAGGGCCCTCCAAACTTGCCGCTGGCTTTGCCCGACGCAATATCAAAATTCCGAATCGACCCCGTCTGTTCGAGTTCGCGGTAGACGTGCTCGAGGGTTATCGTCCGATTAACCTCAATGCGCGGCGACCAGAAACCGTCATGGATCTCGACGGATTTGAGCGGGATGTCGACCAGTCTTACCTGTCCCGTACTTGATTCCCCGGCTGGGGTGTTGCTCGTCATCTGGGGATTGGCCCGAGAGGGAAAGACTGAAAGTATCAGGAAAAAGGTTATGAAATGGAAATGATTGATATCTCTCATTGCAAAGCTCCTAAGTACGCCTTCGCTCTACTATGCTGCGCAAAACGAATTCGCGCCACACAAGCAGGAGGTGAAAGCGGATTTTACCACGGTCGCACGCGCACAAGCCGCAGAGCCTCTGGAAGGCGAGACTCTACGCTGCCTGCTTCGGGACAATGGCCAGCAGGGCATCATGGAATCCCCCTGCTCTGGGGATTTCGGCCGCCCTCTTCTTCAACCAGCTTGAAGCGGTTCCGCGCCTCTTCTTGCTGTCGTAACCCTGCGGTGGCCTCCGCCAGCCTTTGCACGAGCTGCGGCAATTCCGTCAGATCACCTTTCTTCCGGAGGCAGACGATCAGGTGGTAAAGGGCGGACTGATCGTTGGGATCGGACTTCAACGCAAGACGTGAGGTTCTCTCCGCAAGACCCGTCTCTCCTGAACGCAGGTAAAGCTCGGTGAGGACATCTTCGGCAAGGGCAAAACCCGGCTTGCTGCGCACGGCACGCTGGGCGGCAGCCTCTGCCTCCTGAAAGGAGGGCGTGCCGGGTTGGACGCCCTTGCGGATGAGGAGTTCAGCGAGAAGATAGTTGAGGATGGGATCGTCGGGCGCCTTCGCGAGACGCTGCTTCACAACCTGCACAGACTCGTCCAGTTTGTTTTCCTGGAGGAGCGAGATGCCCAGCGCCACGGAGCTGTCATTCTGGAGGGGGTTCAAGGCTGCGGCTTTGCGGAAATCGGCGTCCGCCTCGTCGTAGTGGTCCATCTGCACCTCGAGGACGCCGCGCTCAAGATAGAGAGGGGCGGAATCGGGCAGGGCGTGCAATCCGGCGCTGACCACATCGACGCCCACCTTGAAGGACCCATGATCCAAGCTGAGGGTGGCCAGGTCAAGATAATTATCAATGTCGCCTGGGGCAAGCTTGATAGCCTTCTGCAAGGCCGCGACCGCCAGGGGCGTCTGCTGATCGGCTTCGTAGACCGCCGCGATCAGATTCAAGGCCGCCGCCCTTTGCCTTTCCGGACCATCCTCCGTGAGGGGCAGCAGGGTGCGAATGGCATCCGCGTAGTTGTGCGCACCGTACTGGGCGAGCCCGAAGCTATAGAGGGCCTCCGGATCTTGGGGCCGAAGTTCAGCAATCCGCTGGAAGACCGGAAGCGCTTCCGCAGCGCGATGCAAATGAACCAGACAGGCGCCGAATTGCGCGAGAGCCGGAACATTATTCGCCACCACCTGAGGACTCTCTTGGTAGTGCGCAACGGTGGTGGTGCAGTCTTTTCGTTTGAAGGCGAGTGCCGCCATCATCGCGTGGGACGTCTGGTCATCGGGGTTCAAGCGAAGCAGCTTCTCCAGGAAAGGCAGCGCCTTGGGGCTGCCAGCTTGGAATTCAAGCTGCGCGGCGGCCTCCAGCGCGGCGCGGTTGTTCGGATCGATTTGGAGCGCGTGCTCGAAGGCCGCCAGGCTCTCCTGGGGCCGGTCCAGGCCCTGGAAGGCCATCCCTTGTAAGGTCCAGGCGCGCGGGTCGGTGGGATGGGCGCGCGCCAAATCCTGGGCCAGGCGCAGAGCCCGCGCATTGTCGTGGGACTCGAGCGCCTGCACGACGGACTGCGGAGTGGGAGGGGGGCTGGTTTGCGCGCGAGTGAGCGCGGCAAGCGAGAACCAAAAGGCGACGGAAAGAAACCCAGCGAAAACCCTCGATCGCACGCGGGAGGCCGCCACGCGCTTCCGCCGCGGAGATAAAAGGGACTGAAACACTTGCTCAAGTGGTTTCGCTCTGGCTCGCACTGCCACCTCGGCCGGAGCCGTGCCGGCCACCGGCAACGCTAAGCATACTCCCTTTCGGGGCCTGGCGGTGTCTGGGGGGGGAATTAGCGTCATGGCCAGGCTTTGAGCGACTTGCGAGGTCTGGAAACATGATCTCCGTCCAGGGGAGCTTCTGCCTGCATGGCAGAAGCTCCCCACGGACGGCGTGTAGCTCGGGTCTTAATCCTTCAACCTGAGCTACGGTTCTTTCCTAACGACTTGCTAGAACGTCAACTTGATGGCGACATCCCACCATCGCGGGAGCTGTGCTGAGGTTACCTTCCCAAAGGTTGCATCCGGCGGGTTCGCATCCACGTTGCCAAGGTTTTGCCGGTTGAAGAGGTTGAAGAATTCAAAGCGAAGCTGCAGATTCATGCTTTCTTTGATTCGGTTGTTCTTATAGAAAGCAGCGTCCGTCTCCGCGAAGTAGGGTTGGCGGAAGGCGTTCTGCTTCTCGTTGCCTTCCGATCCCAGGGTGGGCTGAGTAAATTGACCAGGGGTAAAGACCCCGGTGTTGAGGAAAGCGTTACGAGACGTCGCCTCGGAATAATTTGTAGCGTTCGGGTAAGCCAAGCTGTCTCCATCCGCGTTATAGTCGCCGCTATTTGCGGCGAGTCCGGTAATCGGATTGCTCACCGAGGGGCAATGGGCACTTACGGCACATACGGGAATGAACGAGTTGGTATTCACTACGGTGAACGGGTAGCCGGACTGCAAAATGCTCGTGCCGCTAACTCCCCAGCCGCCGGTCAGATGACCGACCAATCCATTTCCGTGATTCAGGCCGGGAAGCGAATAGTTGAGGGTGAGCGAGAAGCGGTTCGGAGCATCCCAGGGAGAGGGGCCATAATAGTTCCCCGGGTCGAGACCTGCAGCGACCTGCCCTGGGGCTATGGGGTAATTGCCCGCATCATCCTTGGACTGCGAGCGCGTATACGAGGCATCGAAGAACCCGTGGGAGAATCGGCCGCGGAAATCAAAGAACACAGCCTCGTAATTGCCGTAGCGATTGTTGTCTGCGTACGTAATGGAGCCGAAGCTTGGATTGATCCGAGTCGGAGACAGGCTTTCGTGTTGAATCAAGTCGCCCTGATAAGCGTTGATGTCGACTCCGTAACTAACGATGCCCTGCTGGTTGCTGTTGCCCACCGAATCGTACGAGTGAGATCCCGAATAACCAACGCTGGCGACGTATCGGCTTCCGAATTTTCGCTCCAGGGTCAACGCCCAAATATCGGCCCTCGGCGACTTCAAGTTCGGGTTTATGCCTCCGATAGGGAAGTCAAGCCCCGTAATGCCGCCCACACTGTTGAGCCCCGCCGTGAAGCTCGGAACCGTATACCCGAAGGGGGGCTTGTTGGAGTTTCCAAGAGCGAGTATAGGAGGCCCAGCAATCTCTACTCCGTTGATCGTTGTCCCGCCGGCAAAAAAAGTCGGCTCCACGCCCCCCGGGGGATTGCCTCGAAATTCCTCTTGGACGTTGGCTTGCGTCAGCCAATTGTTGTAGATGCCGAATCCGCCATGCAGAACCCAATTGCCGCTCCCCGTTGGATCCCACGCAAATCCAATGGTGGGACTAAGGAGATCGCTCACAGAATGATTGAGGGCGTTGTACGTCGACTTAGCAAAGCCATTCGCGACCGTGTTCTCGTACGGGGTGAAACTGGCATTGGGAGATGTGGACGGACCCAGATAGTAATTCCCAAACACCGTGCTGGAACTACGGGTGTAAGGGTTGCCCGAGTCATCCCATCGCAGGCCCAGCGTTAAGGTCAGGTTCTTCTTCGCCTTCCAAACATCCTGGGCAAAGAGTCCCCAGGTGCTGGATGCCGCGTTCCATGACCACAACAACGGTTTGCCCGTCGTCGGGTCGTACATGGGGCCGGCTTCCCTTGCCGGAGCGTCTTGGACCAGCTCCGTTAAATCGTTGAAAGAGATGGTCGGCGTGGAGTACGGCCCTTGAAAGGGCTCTACGTCATCGCCAAACCACCCCTGGTAGCCGAACTTCAGCGTGTGCGCTCCCCGGATGTGGGTTAGGACGTCCTGCCAGTGATAGTTGTGTTGAATGAAATCACCTTGGGCGAAGCCCACGCCAAAGGCATTACCTCCGTCAGCATTGATCCCCGTGACGGCGATGTCAGGGACCGTGTAATCAGGGGCGCCACTGCCGAGCGTACCCTCCACACGGCTACCACCGAAATTCACTTCGTTTAACGTGGTGGGAGAGAAGGTGTGGGTCCAATTAAACTGATAGGCGCGTTCCCAGTTCTGGTTGTTGGCGGGAGAGAACTGGGGCACGGCTGTCGGCTCACCGTAACTCAAAGTCGTGCGGTAAAAGCTGCCGTAGATTCGGTCGTTTTTGAAATACTTGTCGATGCGGACGAACCACTGGGTCCCATTCCGAACGGCCGTGCCATTAAACACACCGCTGTCGATCATGTCCAGCGAGCACGGGATGGAAACCGTAGCGGTGACGGGTATCGTTGTCTGGCCGGCCGGGCACCCCGCCGCCCCGATTAGATCCTGAGCCGCTGTCTTGCCGACAGTGACGTTGCTCAGATGAGCAGGCACGTATTTGCCCAACAAACCCGTGCCGATCGTGCTCGGGAAATTCGCCTGAGCCCACGAGGTGAACGCCGGATCGGCGAACGTTTCACCACCCGTGGTCGTGGCCTTAGACGAGCGCAAGGGCTCGATGTCAAAGAAGAAGAAAAACTGTTTGTGCGGGATCACGGGGCCGCCAATTCCGGCGGAGATATTGTTACTGTGAAACCCCGCGTACGTGGGGGGACCTAAATCCCCACGGGCGAACATACCCTGGTAGTTGAAATAATCATCGACGATACCATGGAATTTGTCGGTCCCGGATTTCGTCGTCATGTATGTTTGGATTCCGTCCGACCGGCCAGATTCAGCCGTAAACGTATTGACCTGGATGGCGGTTTCCTGAATCGAGTCGGGGTTGGGGGTCAGATTTAGGATCCCTTGGCGGATTCCGCTGGTGACGTCGAGTCCGTCTACAACCCACATATTCGACATCTGGCCTTCGCCGTTGGCGCTGGCGTCAAGCTGCGTCTCCGTCGAGTAATTGTCCACCCCGGACCCTGGCGTCCCGGCCGCGCCGGGTACACCGTTGCCCACGCTTCCCAATCCGGTGACGCCGGGCGCCATGTTGGCTAACGTAACTAACTGGCGGCCGGCGACGGGCAACTCGGCAACAGTCTGATTCTCGATTGTCATCTGGTTGCGGGTCTCTGCCGTGTTCAAGACGGGCGCCGCCCCCGTCACTTCGACAGTCTGGGTTACTGCCTTTAGCGTGAGGGTAATAGGCACGTTCAAAGTTTGGTTGGTGTCCAAGGTGACCTTGACCACTTCTCTGACGAAGCTGGCAGTGTCAACTGTAACCTGATACGCGCTTGGCGCCAGACTCACAAATTCGTAATTCCCCGCAGCGTCTGACGTGGTGGTGCTGGAAACCCCAGTGGCGGTGTTCAAGAGTTCGATCTTTGCGCTGGGCACGCCAGCGCCGCTCGGGTCTTGAACCACGCCTTTAATACTGCCCCTGAACTGAGCATGGGCTGTGCCAGCCCAAAGAAGCGTTAGCAGTAAAATTGTAGTTGCACGCGCCAGTGCGCGTGCACCCCTATGACGGATCTTCATTATTATCCCTCCTGAAAAGGAAAATCCCGCACAGTCCCCTCCGCAACGCCGGATGCTCACTGGCGAGGTCGGAGGAGGCTGTGCGCCTTTTGCTAGCATTTGCTTTGGAGCTTTGACCAGACCCGACGAAGTCGAACAAGAAGCTCTTGAGTTGACCGCTTGGTGAGATCTAGGTACTCCGAGCTTCGGAGAAAAGCGTAAACGCTTACAAACGAGTTAGAATTTAACCCAGCAAGGATGCCTTGTCAAGAGAAAAATAGTGTCCTTTTTCGGATACGATATATCCTTTATTACCTTTGTCGTAGGATTCTGACATTTTGTGGCAGGACATTTTGAGCCGATGGCGTTTCAGCCTGTGTTTATGCGGCTTAGAGGGATGTTTTGAAAGCGTCCAAATCTCCTGTTTGGTTCCGGCTATGCCGGGTTAGGGGGCGCCTAGTAGAAAGGCATTACGTTCAGGACGGCAGCGCACCGTATGAACCTACTGGAGCTTGCCTCTAATGGAGACGGTATGCTGGCGCACCCTGGGACTGCTATTTGCAAGCGTTTTCAGCGGTTTCCGGTTCGTTCCAGGTGCACAGCGCGCTTGCTTCGGCGCCATCCGGAACTCCTGCTCAACTGGTTTCGAGCCCGGCGGACGATCTCCAGTGGCCCCACCGAGGATTTGAATGACCGGCTGAAGTTAACTCTGAGAAAGGCATACGGATTTCGGACCTTCCACGCTGCCGAAGTCGCGCTCTATCACAACCTGGGCACGCTCCCTGAACCACAATGCACCCACAGATTCTGCTGAGGAGCCGAAATTGAAATTTGGGTTGCGGCCGCAGGCCGCGCTGCGAAACAATCGACTGCTTTCACCACCCAGGCACCCAGAGACGGAGAAGCCGCGCATTCTTTTCAGTTCTCTGCGCCTCCGTGTCCGTATGCTGAGAAAGTCCTTCAAAAATTCTCCCACAACTTCTGAGGCGGGCTGGTTCCGCGTGTGGCGCGCAGGAGGGAGGGGCAAGTCTGCGCCACTCGCGGACGGCGACGTTGTTACTAGCTGCCATTTTTCGGCAACCTGCCAGAGGGCCGCAGTGCAGACAGTACAGAGGGCAGATCAAAAAAGCCCCCTTCCACTTAGTACTTTTGGTCTGTTTCTTAGATGAAGCTTTTCTAATACATTAAAAGGCGGAAGACAAAATGATTCAGGAGATTTGAGAAACGGTACCTTCTCAACTGTAAAGGTGCACCCATGGCTGACTCTACAAGTGCGTGGCAAGTGGAAACACAAGGTATCGCAGGTCGCGCAATCGGCAGGCTTGCGATCGCGTTACCCATTACGCTGAGCGGAAAAGACGCAAATGGCGTTGAATTCACGGAGAAGACCAGGACCATCGTTATCGACAAGTTCGGCGGAAAGATTGCCACCAAGTGCGTCCTGAGTCTGGGCTCCGAAATGACCCTCCATAACCCGATCGTGGGGCAAACAGTGGGGATTAGGGTCGTCTGGGTGGGTGAGAAACGGGCGGGCGAAGAACCGTATGAAATCGGCTTCCAATTGGTGGGGTCGCACGACATTTGGGGCATCGCGTTTCCTCCCTATGACCAGCAGGAAAGTACACTCCCAGCACCCCGCCTGGAGATTCACAGTCCACGGATGCCGGCGGGGGCCGCCTCTTCTCCAGGGCAACCTACCGCACTGAAATTCGCCGTCCCTTACGCCAGCCCTTCACTGAAACCTGCCGAAACCGGCAGAACTGGTCCGTCCCTCGCCCCACCGACCATGCAAACACCTCAACCGTCGCCACTGCCTGTTGCAGTAGAGACCCCCGCGCTGCCGGCAGAGGAATCGAATGGGTCAATCGCGGCCACCCTGACCCGCCTCACTCAGCCGATCGAAGCCGCCGGCGAAAATGAGCTGCGACTGTTTCAGGAAAAACCGGAAGAGTTAAGTCGTCCAATTGGCCTGCTAACGCAAACCAATCTGCAGGACACCGCAGAGAACTTCGATGAGGGTGAGAGTTCTGTTGAGGAACACGTGAAGACGCTGGAAGGGGATCTGCAAGCCTGCCGTGCGGAGACGCAGCAACTCGTTGCAGAGCTCGAAGAACTGAAGCAGGCGGTACAGGATGAGAGGGGAAGGATCTTGAGAGAGATTCAGGAGAACAGGCCGAAGATTGTTGAGCTTGCGATGGCCGACCTGGAGATGAAGGTCAGAGAGGAGATCGACTCCGTGACAGACGAGTCGATCGCCCTCACCCAAAGACGCGTGCAAGAAGAAGTCGCAGCGGCTTTGGAACCCTTAATTCAGGGAGCTCTAGAGCGGGTGTACTCCGTGACTGAAGAACAGTCAGCAAGAGCAGGAGAGGGTATTCAGGGTCAACTCAGCCGCTTGATTGAAGAAGGGCAAGCGCAACTCGGCCGTATGCTTCAATCCACCACTTCGGAATTCCAAAAAGAGAGCCACCGCATCTCTGGAACCACCCTCGCGTCTGCCCAGGCGGAAATCGCCACGGCGTGGTCCAAATCCGCTGTCGAGTTTGAGGCCCAACTCCAGAAAACCGCTGACGAGGTAGCGGAGGCCACGGCTAGACAACTGCAAAAGCAGGCCGAGGACACGCTCATACTGTTGGGCGAAGAACTCAAGACTTCCGGCAAGAATGTGACGGCAGAGACTGAAGAACGACTTTCAAGCGCCGGTCGCTCAGCCCTCAATGCAGTTTCCAGCGCCACCGATTACGCTCTGGAAGAATTTCAAGTACGGCTTGGCGAACGCGCTGAGACATCCGGTGACAACTGCACCAAGAGACTTGAGGAATCACTCGCGAACGCTGAAGGCGAACAACAGAAGTCGGCGCTAAGCAGTTTTCGGAAAGCTCTCGAACAGGAATGTGCAGAGGCCCTGGCCAGGATGAAGAGCGACCTTACTCAGGCCCTCCAAACTGTCAGCGAACAAGCGGCACGGCAGGCGAGCGCGCTAAATGATCTTCGCAAGGCGGACGAGGAAATGTCTTTACAGACTCTCGCCAACGTGAAGGGTGCTGCCACCCAGACGATCGGAGAAATCTCGGGCCAGATAGAACGGCAGGCGAACGCGTTGAAGGATCTTCGTGAAGAAGTGCAGGAGGAATCCGCCAAGACCCTCGCCAAAGCGAAGAGTGACGCCAACCAGGCCATCCGTGGGGTTTCCGAACAAGTGGGGCGGGACATGGAGGCGCTAAACGGCTTGCGAAAGTCGCTCGGGGAAGAATCCGCCCAGGCCCTTCCCAAGTTCCAGGAAGACCTCGGGCAGGTGATGGGAGAGGTTACCGATCTGGTGCAACAGCAGGTGAACATGTTGTGCAGCCTCCTCAACTTGATCGAAAAGGAGTCGGCGCAGATTCCCTGCAAGGTCAAGACCGACGTTGCCGAAGCTCTGGCGGAAAGTTCGCTTCTTGCAGAACAGCATATGAAGTCCACCCAAGCTGCGCTCAGTGATTGGGAAACGCGAATGGGCTCGCGCGTCGAATTACAACTCCAGCAACTCGAAGGGAAGACCCGGGCTTCCCTGGAGACTTTGCAAGAACAGTCAGAGGAGTTGCTGAAGAGCACATTGGAGAAACTGCGCAGCGAATCTCGGGCCTTGCCGGAGCAAATCGAGGCTAGCCTCAAGAAAGCTGCGGGCAATATCGAACAGAATTGGCTTGAGAGGATTCAGGAAAAACAGCAGCAGGTGGCGGATGAGATCATGGAAGCCTCCGCCGCCCAGCTCGGCAAGCAGTTGGAAGATAATCTGGACCTCTTCGGCGAGGAGTTGAAACTTAAACAAGAACAGGCGGCGAGCGGTGTTGCTGAAGCCTTCCGATGCATGATGGTTGAGATGCTCTCTGTTTTTCAGTCTCCGCCCGGATGTAATCCTCCGCCTGGGCAGCCCCCATCCCCAAACGCGCCGAGCCTTTGAGCCTTGCGGTCCCCGTCCTGCGGGCGTCCCGAAGCGGTAAGTGTTTCGCCCATAAGCTATCCACACGTATCAACCGCAGCATTTTTCGACATTCTCTGAAGGCCCTGTGAACGTCCATAAGATGCGGTATCGGGGCGGGAGGTTGGGTGGCGAAGGCATGCACGCCGAATATTCCGGGGGGCTGCACAGGTTTCATTCTCCTGAGTGTACTCGGGAGGCCTAGCTTGATGAGACTAATAATACCCATCCTGCAATTGCGCGAGCGGTTGCACACGGCCAAGATAGCCGTGCTACGCAGGCTACGGTTCGAAGTACGCTGTATGCCATCGCGCAGGGTGGCGCGGGATCCGGAGGCTCACACACTGCCCAACCCGCGCCACTTTGGGTGGTTGGCACCCCGAGGGGAGAACCGCCCAACCCGCGCCCTTGGGGTGGTTGAGACCCCGAGAGGAAATTTGAGATTTGAGATTTCAGATTTCAGAACCATGCACCCACAGCCATCAAGTTTCGGTCTTCCAGTTTTCATTTTCCAATTCCAGTTTGCGTTTTCCAGTTTCCAGTTTCCAGTTTTCATTTTCCAATTCCAGTTTGCGTTTTCCAGTTTCCAGTTTCCATGTTCCAGCATTCGCCGGCTTCATTGACGCCGCGCAACCATTGCGATAGAATGTGAAGTCAGAAATAAGGAAATACCGAGAGAGCGGCTTTGAAGTCCGTACACTTCAATCTCCGTTTCCGCACGCGCCTTGCCCTGGTGATGTTTCTCACCATGACGTGCACCGGCGCTATTCTTACCTGGAACTATGTCAAGCATCGGCGCGAGATCCTGAATTATGTGGCTGGGGAGACATCGCGGTTATTAACCTTCAGCCAGCTTGCGCAGACTCAGATTCCCCCCAAAACCAGCGTGGATGACGCGCTGAAGATCTACCAGAAGAAACTGGAGGATCTGGGGCTCGCCAGTGTTTCCACTACCTCCACTGAAGGCAAGGTCGTGGCGAGCACGAATCCCGGGCAGGTCGGGAAGAAGATCCCCATTAAGAAGAGGCGCCTTGAAACCAGGAAGGACCTGGTGCGTCTTCCCGCAGAGTTTCCGGAGCTCGATCCGTACCCTGCGATTGACCAAACCGCCTTTGTAATTCAATACCCTCTGGTGCTCGGCGATAAAGTGATCGGGTACGCCGTAATAAAAGGTGAAAGCGACCGGGTAACAACCTTATCCCGCTTGTGGTACAAGCAGCGGCTTTACTGGATTCTGGGAACGATGCTGGCGGCGTTGTGCGTAGTGCTTTACCTGGCCTTCCTTTTCACCAAGCCGATTGAGCAACTGGTGGCTGGCGCGCGGCAGGTGGCCGCAGGGAACCTTTATATCTCGCTGCCTTCCAGGGGTTCGGACGAGATGGGCCGCCTGGCTCAGACGTTCAACCAGATGGTCGAGCGGTTGCGGGAAAACCGGGCGCTCCAGGAACGCTTGAATGAGGCGGAAAAACTCTCCCTGCTGGGCCGGTTCGCAGCTACGGTGGCGCACGAGGTTCGCAACTCGCTGAATTTCATCAACCTCACCATCGATCAGATCCGCGCCAAGCATTTTTACGGCGACGACCGCGCGGCGCGTGTAATGGAGCGGAACCTTACCAACATCAAGGACGAAATCAGCCGCCTGAATCACCTCGTGAACGACGTGCTGGCAGCCGGGCGTCAGGCTCCGCCCACCCTGCTCCCTTGTGACCTCAGGGCCACCCTCACCGAAGCAATGGCCCTGGTCGAGAAGCAAGCGGGCAACCAGAATATCAAGATCGAACTGGACCTCGCGCAGGAGCTGCCGATTTTCCGGTTGGACTCGGCTCAGATAAAGACCTGTTTCTTGAACATTCTTACCAATGCCATCCAGGCTATGCCTCTGGGAGGCCAGGTCCGCATTTTTGCGGTTATCACCAAGGCGCTCAACGGCGAAGAGTCCCTCGATCTGCATTTTGCCGACACCGGGCCCGGCATTCCCCCCGCCGAACGGGATAAAGTTTTTGCGGCTTTTTACTCGACCAAAGCTACCGGCTTCGGCCTGGGGCTGGCCATCGCCAAGAAAATCATTGAGGACCACACGGGGCGGGTCTTCGTCGACAACGGCGACACGCCCGGCACAGACCTCGTGGTCCAACTTCCGTTTCCTCAACCCGCGCGGCCCGAGCACGCAGCACTCGCTGCCTCCCCCGCCAAGTGAGGACAATCCACGATGCCTTCCGGAAGTATCCTGGTAGTCGACGACGAGCAGCGGCAACGCGAAATCTATCACGACATCCTGCAAGATGAGGGCTACGCCACCGACACCGCTCCCAGCGGCGAAGCGGCTCTCCGCTTGCTCAATCATCACCGCTTCGATCTGGTCATTACCGATTTGAACCTCACCGGCATGACGGGAATTCAATTGCTGAGTGAGATCGTGGCAGAGGACCCGACCGTCGCCGTAATCCTCATCACCGGTTACCCTTCCATCCAGTCGGCGGTGGAAGCAACCCGCCGGGGCGTTTACCAGTATCTCGAGAAACCCGTTGACCGGGCGGAACTGCTGAGCGTGGTGGACGAGGTTTTCGAACGCCAGGCAACACTCAAGCGCACCATCCTGGGTGACTCACCGGCGACTAAGGCCATGATGCGCATGATTCTGAAGGTCGCTCCCACGGCTCACACGGTCCTAATCCTCGGGGAGAGCGGTACGGGCAAGGAACTGGTGGCACGCGAGATTCACCGCAACAGCCCGCGGGCCGAACGCCCATTCCTGGCCATCAACTGCGCGGCGCTCACCGAAACCCTTTTGGGAAGCGAGCTCTTCGGACACGAGAAAGGCGCCTTCACGGACGCCCATCAGCAAAAAAAAGGCTTGTTCGAAAGAGCTCACCAATCCACTTTGTTCTTGGACGAAATCGGAGACACCAGCCTGGGCATGCAGACCAACATACTTCGCGTGCTTCAGGAACATGAGTTCATGCGCGTGGGCGGCACCGAAGCCATCAAAACGGATGTGCGCATCATCGCGGCCACAAACAAGAACCTCGAACAAGGCGTCAAAGAAGGCAGGTTTCGCGAGGACCTCTACTACCGATTAAACGTCATCCCCATCCACTGCCCACCCCTGCGGGAACGGGGGGATGACATCGATACGCTGGCTTTTCATTTTATGAGGAAAGCAGCCTTCGTCTCCGGGCGCAGGGTGGAAAAGATCTCGCCGGAAGCGATTCAGGCACTAAGGAATTACTCCTGGCCGGGAAACATTCGACAGCTTGAATGGGCCATGGAGCGCGCCGTGGTCCTCGGGGAGACAGAAGGTGTCGAACTTCGGGACCTTCCCCCGGAAGTCCTTCAACGTGCCCCGGCTATGGCTGCCGCCCCGGCCCAACCTGCCGACGAAGCACTCCGTCCGATCATCCCCGAGGGCTCCTGGGAAGAACACGAGAAGGCCAAGATCCTGGAGGCACTCCAGCGCTCTAACTGGAACATCACCCGCTCCGCCCAACTGCTGGGCATGACCTTCCGCACGCTCCAATATCGCCTGGAAAAATTCGGCATCAAACGCCCGAGTGTGTAAACCGGAATCACCCCAATGCCTGCTCCTCGGCCCGAAGGTTGACGTTGAGAAGGAAGACGCGGTCCGAAAGACGCAAGCGGTGAACGTGAGACACGCCCTGAGAGGAGCACCAACTCCGAAACGCTCCGACAACTTCAAGAACCCGCGGTCAGGAATACACTGACCCTGGCTACCCGCTACCTGCTGCCATGGGAGTGGCCCCACGTTTCGGAAAGGACGCGAAACGTGGGCACGTCAGCCGGTTTTTTGGCCGATGCACTCTCGGCCAGTGGGTCGGCCGCCCGCCCAAGCCAAGCTAATTAAGGTAAAACACATGTTGTGTCCCGTTGGCCATGGCGAAGCTGCTCAGCGCGCTTCCGGCTGCAGCCGACCCGCCGTTCGTGAAGCCCGTCAGGTCCTCGTCGTGCCACTTCGTGTTGTTGTAATAGAGTTGGTGGACATGTTGGTTGTCGGCCACGAAATAGACATGTTCTGTCCCGTTGGCCATGGCGAAGCTGCTCAGCGCGCTTCCGGCTGCAGCCAACCCGCCGTTCGTGAAGCCCGTCAGGTCCTCGTCGTGCCACTTCGCATTCGCCTTCGCATTGTCATAATAGAGTTGGTGGAGATGCTGGTTGCTGGCCACGAAATAGACATGTTGTGTCCCGTTGGCCATGGCGAAGCTGCTCAGCGCGCTTCCGGCTGCAGCCGACCCGCCGTTCGTGAAGCCCGTCAGGTCCTCGTCGTGCCACTTCGTGTTGTTGTAATAGAGTTGGTGGACATGTTGGTTGTCGGCCACGAAATAGACATGTTGTGTCCCGTTGGCCATGGCGAAGCTGCTCAGCGCGCTTCCGGCTGCAGCCAACCCGCCGTTCGTGAAGCCCGTCAGGTCCTCGTCGTGCCACTTCGCATCCGCCTTCGCACTGTCATAATAGAGTTGGTGGAGATGCTGGCTGCTGGCCACGAAATAGACATGTTGTGTCCCGTTGGCCATGGCGAAGCTGCTCAGCGCGCTTCCGGCTGCAGCCGACGCGCCGTTCGTGAAGCCCGTCAGGTCCTCGTCGAGCCACTTCGTGTTGTTGTAATAGAGTTGGTGGACATGTTGGTTGTCGGCCACGAAATAGACATGTTGTGTCCCGTTGGCCATGGCGAAGCTGCTCAGCGCACTTCCTGCTGCAGCCGACGCGCCGTTCGTGAAGCCCGTCAGGTCCTCGTCGAGCCACTTCGTGTTGTTGTAATAGAGTTGGTGGACATGTTGGTTGTCGGTCACGAAATAGACACGTTGTGTCCCGTTGGCCATGGCGAAGCTGCTTAGCGCGCTTCTTCCCGGGGCTAACGCTCCGTTCGTGAAGCCCGCCAGGTCCTCGTCGAGCCACTTCGCATTGCTATAATAGAGTTGGTGGAGATGGGCGATTAGCCGTGCCTGAGGATGTCCGGCGCCGCCCGTCATCAGTGTTCCCAATACTGTCAGAACTGCTATCGCCACTACACTTAAACATTGGCGTCTCATTTGATCCTCCTCATTCGTTCAATTTGGGAGACCGATCCTGAGGCCACCTCTCCAGTTCCGGCCTCGTGGTGTCCCCGGCCCCTTGTCAAGCCGTGGCGCGAACTAACCTAACATTCGTGACTATTGGCTACGATTTTACCATTCTAGGCCAGGATTTCCATTTTGGCATCCTGAGCCACAGCAGTATACACCCCACGGGCTCGTTCGCACCCGCAGTTTTGCACTCCAGACGCCAACGCGCCGTCTGGCAGCCGAGTGTGCGCCTTCGGAATGGAGTCAACCGGCACCTTGACCCGTTTCCCATGCGATTTCTCGGATACCTCACCATCCCCCCTGCTGGCTTCGCCAGGTTTTCTCCAGCAGGTTGCGGATTCTATCCGGCAGGCTCGGAATTATTTCAAATTCACACAACTTGAGGGCTGCGTTATTCAGTTGTTACAGAATTGTTGCAGGCAGGAAAGACTCTCGCGCCATGACCCGCCCTGGGGTTTGCGCCACCTCTCAGCTCACGCGGGTCTGTCGGTTGGGGGGAAGTTCCCTGCCCGTGTGACCGGGCGGGAACCCATCTCCTAGGGCATCGTGAGGCCGGAGTTTCGAGCGTAACGTTAAAGGCACAGGGCCGGAGACGGCGAACACCTGTGCCGGGCGGAACGACACGAAGGGCGGCCAAGTGAAGCTGGAAATTTCCCGCCCCGTCTCATTGACCCCTATGATTTTTCGAAACTGCCGATGGCCTTGGCTTCGTCATCGTGGATGTCGAAAACGGTGTAAAGCTTGGTAATCTGCAGAAGGTCGTGAACCTTTTTGGTGAGCTTCAGAAGCTTCAACTGCCCGCCCTGGTTTGTAACCGCCGTGTAGGCGCTTACCAGTTCACCGATGCCGGAACTGTCGATGTAGGAGACATCCGCAAGGTTAATCAAAACCTTCTTATTTCCCTTGCTTAACTGGTCTCGGACAAGCTCGCGCAATTGCGTGCAGCCTTCTCCCAGGGTGATTCTGCCGCTAAGGTCCACGACTATCACCGAATCAACTTGTCGAATTGTGGCTTTCATGCTCACGGTCGGTTCCTCCTTGTGTAGGTTGGTGCGCCGGATGAATTCGCTTTACCAAAGTAACCTCGGTTCCCGAGCCTGGAAGGTGCTTCACGTGGAATTCGTCCATAAAAGTACGGATCAAGAATATCCCGCGGCCGGAAACCTTCAAAAGATTTTCGGTCGAGCAAGGATCGGGAACTTCGGCGATATTGAAACCGTTACCCTGGTCGCGAACGCGAATCTCAAGCCGGTCTTTATAAATCTCAAACCGCAGCCATACGCTCTTACTCGCGTCGTTCTTATTTCCATGCCAGATGGCATTGATCATCGATTCGTGCAAGGCCATTTCAATTTGGTGCTCGGACTCCTCGCCAAATCCTGCGGTTGCGGCGACTCTTCGCGCGATCTCTTCAGCCACCTCAACGTTCTTGAGATCACTCTCGAGGGTCACTTCCACCACACTGGGTTCAGAAGTCATAAGCTGCGCGTGGAGCTACTTATCCCGTCCATGAAATTACCTTAGGGGTAAGAGAAAGTCAATGAAACAGCAAGCCCTTGAACTCATCACCCTACTCCTGGATATTGACCCGCACGCCTTCCGCCCGACTGGGCCGCCGCCTGCTATGCTCCCGATCCCACCTTAGGATACTCGGTGGCTATTCCGGAAATGCTTCCCTCCCCCTGTGGCGGCCCACTCACAGAATGTACTACAAAACGGTCTGGGGAAGCGGCACATCGCTACACCTACTTCGTTGGATGAAGGGCTCCCGTGACTTCGCCGGAATTGATCAGCTCGGGATCCCACGCCGATTCTGCCTATTCCAAGGCTGTGCTGCGCAAAGGGATACTGATACGCGGGACGCCTTCCCCCAAGGCCGAACGGAGCTATGGTCTGTCGCAGAAGAGAGCTTCTGGCCTTCTTCGATTAGATGCATGAGGCGGACCTGCACCTGCCTTGTTCCGTGGCCCGCGATCTGTTCAGGAAGAGGGTGGCGTTCTTCCCGCCTCGCCGGTTGCTAAAGCGCACAAGAAGAGAACCGCCGCCATCACTATGCCGCCGCGGGGTGTAACATCCAGCTTGATCTCCAGACTCGGCAGCAGCTTCAACACGAGACTGGCCACCATGCAAATCACGCCAAGTCCCCAGCTCACTCCGAGCACAGTACGGTAAACCTTGCCCATCGGACACCTCCGGTTTCAAAAATCTGCGTGGCAGTATAGCAATGTGGGGCCTCTGATTCAACGCAATTGCAAGCCCTCTTCTGCAGTTCTCCGGCAGCAGTTTAGGCGTTGTCCTCGGTGGGAATACAATTTTTGGTTAAACGTCTTTTACAGCGTTCAAATAGCATTCATAGGTGTATTTGCCGTAGCACACAAAAACCACCTTCTCGAGGGAGGGATTCTTTTCCAGAAAGCTTCTCACCTCGCTCACAGCGATCGCCGTTGCGCGTTCGAGCGGAAAGCCGTACACGCCCGTGCTGATCGCAGGGAAGGCAATGGTGCGTATGCCCATTTCAACCGCCAATTCCAACGAGGTCCGGTAACAACTCGCCAGCAACTCATCTTCACGCCGGGCGCCACCGTGCCAAACCGGCCCCACGGTGTGAATCACCCACTTTGCCGGCAAGTTGTAGCCTTTCGTTATCTTTGCCTCGCCGGTGGGGCAGCCTCCCAGCGTCCTGCATTCCTCAACCAGGCGAGGCCCGGCAGCCCGGTGGATTGCACCATCCACTCCGCCGCCTCCCAGCAGGGTTGAATTAGCCGCATTCACAATCGCATCCACTTTCTGTTTTGTGATGTCGCCCTCGACCACCATAACCCTCTCGGAAATCATCTGCTCTCCTCCGGCTCTTGATACGGAAGGACGCTCCTGCCCCACCGTTTCTTTCTACCTCGGGGCCGGCCTTCAAAGCGCAGTCCACAATTAATGTTACTACCCTTCCGTGAATCCATCTGCTCTCCTCCACCTATAGCTTAAATTGAGAAGTTAATAAAATCTGCAATCACATGTGATCCCCCCGTCTCGGGTGGCAACGCACGTAGCGTTGGGCTTCCGGATCAAGAACATAAGGACAGGTTAGCCGGGCAAGTGCCGCCCTAAAGGGCGGAGGCTGGAGTTTGGACTTTCGAGCCCGCCGCGGCGGGCACGGGAAGGATGCGCAAAGGTGCAATTGTCTAGCTGTGCAGCGTTCGGGTTAAAGACCCGCAGGACCGACCAGCGGGTCCCTGCTACAACCGCTTGCCACTAAGCATTGCAAAGAGACCGTGGGTTGCAGCCCCGCAGCATGGTTTCGACGGCAACTCCACCCGCCAGGGAAAGGCGACCACGTCAACTTGGGCTCAAAGTGGCGACCGCTCTCTGTGCCGAAATATCAGCAGATGCCGAAATGTCGGCTTACCCGATTTCAGCACGAAACCCGCCAAGCCGCCACACTTCGATTAAGTCCTTTTCCGATATATGGTTAACAACTGTGAGGGTAAGAGGGACTTTGGTCCTACCCTTGCCCGTACCCTCGGTGGACGAGGTGAATCGCAATCATGCTCCGAGTTACCACTAAAATCGAAGAAGAACACGGCAGAGTCACTCTAAAGCTCGAAGGCAAGCTCGCAGGCCCGTGGGTGGATGAGTTCGAGCGTTGCTGGTGCTTGGCTGTTGAGAAGTGGAAGAACCTTGTTGTGGAACTCGAGGGCGTGACGTTCATCGATTCCAAAGGTAAGTGTCTACTCGCAAAGATTCACGGCCAGGGAGCAAAGTTGATCGGAGCCGGACTTATGACCAAATCTATCATCGAAGAAATCGCGGGCTGTGGCAGGGAACAGGGAAGAGACGCGAATGGATCGCGTGGCTCCAAACACACCATCCTTGGGACGCTCGTCCTCCTTGTCCTCCCCATGTTCCTCTGCTTTGGGAGCGCGCGAGGGCAAGACAGTAATCCCCTGAAGCTGACGCTGAAAGAGGCAGTTCAGCTTGCGTTGAAGCAGAACCCTCAGGTGCAAGTCGCCAACCTGAATCTGGCACAGAGCGTACAGGATCGGAACATTGCGCGCGCCGGCCTCCTTCCGCAGGCTGATTTTGAGACCGTGGACCGAGCTGAGCGCTATAACATCTATGCGCTGTTTGGCAGCAAGTTTCCCGGGATCCCCCAACATGGCGGGCCCTTTCAGTTTTTTCAGGCGGGCCCGAACTTTTCCATGCCGGTATTCGATCTCACCCTCTGGCGGCGTTGGCAGTCTGCGCACCAGGGAATCCGGGCAAGTGAGGCCCAGGAAACGACCGTCCGGGAACAGACCGTGTTGCTGGTGGTTTCACAATATCTGGGAGGCTTGCGTGCCGGTGCAGCGGTGGTGGCGGCGCAGTCACGGGTCGATTTAGCGCAGGCCCTTTACGATCAGGCGTTTGACCTGCAAAAGAACGGGGTGGGCACGGGATTGGACACGCTGCGGGCCAACGTGGAACTGCAAAACGAAAAGCAGCGCCTCATCGAGGCGCAAACGCAGGAGGAGGTGGCCCTTTACGGGCTGGTACGACTCCTCAACCTCGACCCACACCAGAAGGTGGAGTTGGCTGACAAACCCAGCTTTTTCCAGACCCCGGAATTCGAGGCCAGCCAGAGCTTGGAACAAGCCTTCGTAACTCGGCCGGAGATGAAAGCGCTGGAGGCACGCGAGAGGATTGCGGTACTGGGAAAAAAGACGGCCAGCGAATCCCGGCTCCCCAGTATCAACCTCAGCGGAAACTGGGCTTACCAGGGCCTTTCGTTGCCGAGCGTTATTCCCTCCTATATATTCCAAGTTTCTCTGGACGTACCGCTCTTCACCAGCGGCCGGATCCACGCCCAGATTGCACGGTCGGACCTAGAACTGAAGAAAGTCGCACAGGAGAGAGCGGATTTAGGCGACCAAATCGCCCTGGAAGTGAAGAGCTCCGTCGCGCAACTCCAGTCCGCGCGCCACGAAGTCGATGTTGCCAACCTGGGCGTCAAGCTGGCTCAGGAAGAAGTGGCCCAGGCCCGTGACCGCTTCCAGGCCGGGGTTGCCAACAACATCGAAGTGATCACCGCGCAGGACGCTCTGGCGCGCGCCAACGACAATCAGATCGCAGCCCTGTACGGCTATAACCAGTCACGCGCCGATCTGGCACATGCCATCGGCCAGACCGAAGGCCTTTACGCAAAGTGAGGTGGAAAGACCATGGAATCGAACGTCGCTGAACTCGAAAAAGATACGAACCGGGAGCCGTCTGTCCCGCCCCAGCAGGAGCCGGAAAAGCAGGGGATGGCGAGCCGGTGGGCAGACCCGAAGTTTCGACGGGCCTTGGTGTGGGCGCTGGCCGTGGTGGGCATTCTGTGCATCGCTCTGATCCGGTACTACTACTACCGGGTGAGCACCGACGACGCCGAGGTGGACGGGCACCTCGTTCCGATGTCTTCCAAGATCTACGGTGACATCGCCGAAGTGCGCGTGGATGACAACCAGCCGGTCAAAGCCGGCCAGGTTCTGGTCCGCATCGATCCGCGCGATTACCAGGCGAGAGTGGACCAAGCCAAAGCCGCGCTGGTGCTCGCAGAAAGCCAGGCTCAGGCAGCTCAGGTGGGCGTGCCGCTGACGCAGGAAACGACGCAAAGCTATACCTCCTCAGCCGACGCGCAGTTAGCCAATGCGGAGGCGGAATATGATAGAGCCAAGGCAACTTACGAAAAGGATTCCACCGCAGAGCTGGCTTTCGCGCGTGCCAACGTGGACGCGCGGCAAGCCGACAACGACCGCGCCCAGGCTGACCTTGCGCGAATGAAGCCCCTGGTGCAAAAGGCGGAAATCTCTCAGCAACAGTTCGATGCCTACCTGGCGGGCGCGCGTGTGGCTGAAAGCGAGCTGAGAGCAGCAAAGGAACAACTGACTGCCGCAGAAAGAGGGGCTGAAATCTCCAAGGCAGCGATGTTGGCAGCCAAGGCTAAAGTAGACCAGGCACACGCCGGGGTCGACCAGGCGCGGGCCAACCACAAACAGGTCCCCATCAAGCAGGCCGATGCCGATGCCGCTGCCGCCGCGGTCGGGCAGGCCAAAGCCAACCTCGAGGCCGCCGAGCTGGAATTGAGCTACACAACCGTTGTTGCGCCTGTGGATAGCGTGGTGACCAAAAAGTCGGTGGAAGTCGGCCAGATCGTTCAGCCTGGCCAAAGCCTGCTGGTCCTGATTCCCCTTCAGGACATTTGGGTAACCGCCAACTTCAAGGAGACTCAGTTGGCCAAAGTCCGGCCGGGACAGAAGGCGGAAATCCACGTGGATATGTACGGCGAGACCTTCACTGGCCACGTGGATTCGATTGCAGGAGCCACGGGCGCACGGCTCAGCCTTTTGCCGCCGGAAAACGCCACGGGCAATTTCGTCAAGGTGGTGCAGAGGATTCCGGTGAAGATTCTTGTCGATCCCGTTCCCCTGGACAAGGCCGTTCTCCGCCCCGGCATGAATGTGGACGCGACGATCATCACGAAATGAGGTGAACCATGTTCCGCGTAGTCACTGTGGCGAGGGAATACGGCAGCGGTGGCGCCCGCATTGCGCAACTGCTGGCGGACCGGCTGGATTGGAAGCTGCTTGACCGATGTCTGGTTGAGAAGATCGCGCAGGTCGCCAGGGTGGAACCCAAAGTGGCAGAACAATACGATGAACGCCCCGATCCCTGGGTCAATCGCCTCGTCCGGGCGCTTTGGCAAGGAGGATCAATGCGGGGCACCATGGCCGGCCCCATCCCCGAACTGTTCGATGCCGACACCATGGCCTCGCTGTCGCAGCACATGATTGAGGATGCAGCGGACATCGGAAACTGCGTGATTGTTGGGCGTGCCAGCCAATGCATCCTCCAGAAGCGGGTCGATGCCTTTCATGTCTTCATATACGCTCCCCGCGCCGAACGCTTGCGGCGTGTTCGAAGCCGGCATGCAAGCCGCGCGGAAGCTGATCTGGCCATGGATGCGCGGGACCAGGAACGCGCGGCGCTCATCCGCCGCTATTTCAACCAGGACTGGTCCAACCGTCACCTGTATGACCTGATGATCACCTCCAAGTTGGGGGAGGAAGTTGTGCTGTCCACCATTCTGAGCGCTATGGGCGTTGGGCGCGCCAGTCCTGCCACAGCCCACCAGGGAGATCACCTAAAAGCGGTAGGTGGTAGGTCGTAGGTGGTATGTGAGGGCGGAGGCTTTTCCCCCACCTACCCGTATGTAGCAGGTCGTAGGTGGTATGTGGGGGCGGAGGCTCTTCTCCACCTACCCGTATGTGGTAGGTAGTAGGTGGTATGTGGAGGGGAGGCTTTTCCCCACCTACCACCTACCGCTTACTGCATCGGTCCTGTCAAAGATCAGGGCAACTTGAGGACTGAACTCGACGATTGGAACGGCGGCCGGGCCGCATGCGGCATCACCTATCTCGCGAGCCCGCTCGGCCTCAGTAGAGAATTGACCTTATGAGAAGTTTATTCGCCCGCGCCCGGCAAAACGGGGTAACAAATCCCTGGGTGATTGCCCTGACGGTGATGCTGGCCACCTTCATGGAGGTGCTGGACACCAGCGTTGCCAATGTGGCCTTGCCGCACATCGCCGGCAACCTCTCGGCAGGCGTGGACGAGAGCACTTGGGTCCTGACCTCCTACCTCGTTTCCAACGCCATCGTGCTGCCGCTTACCGGTTGGCTCTCCTCGTTGTTCGGCCGCAAGCGCTTCTACATGACCTGCGTGGCGCTCTTCACCGTCAGCTCGTTCCTATGCGGCTTGGCCCCCTCGCTGCCCCTGCTCGTGTTTTTCCGCATCCTGCAAGGGGCAGGCGGGGGCGCTCTTCAACCGATATCCCAGGCCATCCTGGTGGAGAGCTTTCCGAAACAGAAGCAGGGGATGGCGATGGCCATTTACGGCATGGGCGTGGTGGTGGCGCCGATCATTGGCCCCACGCTGGGTGGCTGGATCACGGACGATTACAGTTGGCGCTGGATATTCTTCATCAACATCCCGGTCGGCGTGCTTTCTCTGCTTTTCACCTACCTGCTGATTTTCGACCCTCCGTATCTTGTCCGGAAGAACTTGCGCGAAGTGAAGATTGATTACATGGGGCTGAGCCTGCTCACTTTGGGTCTCGGGTGCCTACAGATGGTTTTGGACAAGGGCGAGCGTGATGACTGGTTCGGCTCGAATTTCATCATCGTGTGTGCGGCCCTGGCGTTTGTCGGCCTGGTCGGCGCGGTCCTGTGGGAACTTTACAGCGATGATCCCGTAGTGGATTTGCGCATGCTCAAGGACCGGAACTTCGCCCTCGCCACCTTCACCATGTTCATGCTGGGGTTCGTGCTCTACGGGAGCACCGTGCTGCTGCCCCTGCTTCTGCAAACGCTTATGGGTTACACGGCCTTGCTGAGCGGCCTGGTGCTTTCCCCGGGCGGGGTTCTGGTCTTGCTCGCGCTGCCTTTGGTGGGTCGCTTGACGCAGGTCATGGAGGCTCGATGGATAGTCTCCATCGGACTCGCCATCACGGGTTTCGCGCTGCTGCACATGGCCCACTTCAACCTCGACATTGATTTCTGGACCGCCGTGATGGCTTGGACCTACTCGCGACTGGGCATGGCGTTTCTGTTCATCCCTATCAACGTCATGGCCTTCTATTTCATTCCCAAAGAAAAAATAAATAACGCCACGGGCATCATCAACCTGGCGCGGAACATCGGGGGCAGCGTGGGAATTGCCAACGTCACCACCATGCTCGCCCGCCGGGCACAGGTGCATCAGTCCACCCTGGTCAGCCACCTGACCCCGCTCGATCCCGCTTACACGGCTTCCCTGTCGGGCGCCAGCCACTTTCTCATGTCGCAAGGATCAAACTCCGTGCAGGCGCTAAACCAAGCGCATGGGCTGATCTATGGCAACCTGATCCGCCAAGCCAACATGCTGGCCTATACCGACACGTTTTGGCTCCTCGGCATCACCTTCCTCGGCATGATCCCTTTCATGTTTCTCATGAAGAAAACCCAGCCCCGTGGAGCCCCCGCCGCGCCCGCGCACTGACGAACCGTGCAGCGCAGGCCCCGTCCCGCAGAGCGGGAAACCTCCTCTGGCGTCCCCTCATCCGCCCCCCAAAGGGGCTCGATTTCGCGGAGAGCCACCTGACGCGGCGGCCGTTCGGGGCGATGCGACGGCGCATTGACGCTCTGCCAGCCCCGGCAGGGTGGGCGGAGAGAGTGGAAACCACAAACGGGTCGAAGAGCTGGCGTGGGTAGGAGAGGTGTCCGTGAAATGCTCGGAAAAGTCAGGACTTCGCGATTTTGGGTTCGTTCGGACGGGCGGAACTGCCGTCCTGGACGCAGGCTGGGGGCGGCGGCAAGGAAAGCTCGCAATGGAAAGGATCGACCTGAGGCAATTGGGCGTATACTAATTCGGACTCGGGAGCAACATGGAAATCCCGGTCTACTGCGATGCTCGCATGAGAACACCCCTTTTGCTGTTACTCGTGTGTTTGACCGTGCACTCTGGACATGCCGACGGGCCGTCGTTCGATTGCCGCAAGGCCGCTTCGCCCGCTGAGAAGGCCATTTGCGGATCGGCGGAGCTTTCGACCCTCGACTCTCGTATGGCCGCGGCGTGGAGGCGCTCCACGCAGATCTTTGCAGAAGCCCCGGCCCTGCTGGTGCCTTTAAGGAATGAGCAACGGGAATGGGTCGGCAGGCGCAATGCCTGCGGGGCGAGCCTGAACTGTCTCCGGAACGCCTATCGGCAACGAACAGCGGTGCTGGAGTTCCGCCCTGTCGCTGAGGGCGCGCCAGCGGACGGATTCGTCGGAATCTTTAACCATCAGGGCTTCATGACTGCATATATACAGCGGCGAGACGCGACTTCGGCGCGAGTGCTGGTTGAAGGCGCGGAACCGAAGACCGCGCGTTGGACGTGCCACTTCGCGGGTATCGGAACGGTACGCGAGAATCGCCTGGAAGCCACCGACCCTGACACCCAAAGCCGACTCATTCTGGAACGAGATGGCGATGGCATCCGAATCCCCGACTTGGATTCAAACTTCGCGGCTAACCAGGCGAATTGCGGGTTGAATGGTGGGATGAACTTTACCTTCCGCCGAGCGCGGCCGTAGCCCTGTACGCTCCGAACAGCCGCTTGGTTACTCTTAGCAGTTCAGAAAATCTGCCAAGGCACTGATTCCCCTTGAATCATCAGGTGTTTGAGCGGTCGCTCTTCACTCGCCACTGAGCCTGCCCCATTCGCTGCGCTCAGGGCAAGCTCTGAGCCTGTCGAAGGGTCACTGGTTACCGCCCGCCAGTCCTAAGTAATCAGTTCTCAGTTATTAGTTCTCAGTCTTCAGTTGCTTACTCCTCACTTCTTTCTTCTGACTTCTGATTTCTGATTTCTGACTTCTGATTTTCGATTGCTCGCCACTCGTCACCGCCCGCCAGTTCTCAGCAATCAGTTCTCAGTTTTCGGCTACTGCCTTCTGGCTTCTGATTTCTAATTTCTGATTTCTGATTTTCGATTGCTCGTCACTGGCCACTCGTCACTTGTCACTCGCCACTGTTTTTAGTCGGCTGGGCGTTAACTGGCCGCACATATGCCAGACAGCCGCATGTGTGCGCCAGCCGCGGCGTCGCGCTTTCAGAGATACCGGCTTATTTTATTCCTAGCCAGAGCGAGGTCGAACGCGTTTCACGATCCCTTTGCTGCTTTTTATCTTCCCTTCCAAGAATATGTGAGCCCGACTATACTCCAGCAATCCCGGGCTATCCGATGCGTCAAAAGGATGAATGCATAACTTCTCGCCAAGAACAGTCCACACAAGCGCTAGGCCTCTTTCTCCCAGAAAGTTGCTTAGATATTCCCTTTCAACGAGCAACGCGGGAGGGCCCTGTTCTTTCGTGGGCGGGTAATAGAACGACAGCTTGCCCTCTCCTGTCCTGTACCCTCCAGAGCCATCCCAAGAAATGCTTTCATCCTCAAAGAACACGTCTGCAGGGACCAGGACATTCAAGGACCTATTGTGATAACTGTCGAACTTATCCGCGCAGCCAAGCGAATGAGCAGTGGGCGTGAATTTGAATGGCACCTGGGAAGTCCCTTGCGGGGCCCTCCAATAGTTGCGATACTCTTGAAAGGGCAAGGCCCACGGATACTCGCCCAGGAAACCCCCGTACATATCCGACCCTTCAGGCATCCAACCTCCCATGAAGTGCTGGCCGCAAAGCCAGCGCCAACACTCATCAGGTTCCTTCCGAGGAATAAGGTAGCTACGCAACTGAAGCCAGACCTGCCTGAAAGGTTCCTTCTGACTTTCCTCGCCCGTACCCTTGGATGACCATTCCGGGTAGCTTTCCAATACGAGCCAATTTCCGCCGTCCTTAGGGTTGGTGATTGAGAGCATCTCTTCGGAGGGTGGGAAATCTCTCGTCGCCAGCCACTGCTGATCGGATAGGCTAGCAACTGCGTCGAAGCGGTACTCGGCGGGGGACCACCAAGCGGTTGTTTTTGCAGCCTGAGTCGCTTGCATGAGGATGGTCGGATCGATGTCTCTTAACGCTTGGCCCTGAAGTGGAGCGACCGATGGCGAAGGCGGATCAAATCGGGACCGCGCTTTTGGAAGATGGTCCGCCACTCTTGCCAGCAGGCGAAATAACGCGATCCACTGATACTTCTTGCCGATTCTTTCTATCGGCACAGGTTTAGAGCGGCCCGGTCCATACTCTGTAAGTAGGTACCTGTCGAACGAAGAGAAGCGCTCTTTCGTGTATCCCATTTCGAGAACTTGGCCGAAAATCCATCGGCGAGCATCGAGCGGCGTGACACCCTCATATTCACGAAACGCATGGTTGACTGTGTAGTGAGAAAAGTCGTCATCAAAACAGCTACGGTATAGCTTAGGCAAGTCTTTGTGTGAGTCCTTGTACTGCTCAATAGTGCTCTCCTCCGGCCAGGTTGGAGGCCACTCGCTATCGTAGGGAGGACGGAACTGTCCCGCAGAAACAGCCGCCGGTAGAGCATTCCTAGCTGCAGCCAGTTCAAGTATCAGCCGCGCGTAGTCCCGGATCATCGCGTTTTGGGGCAGCCGACTTCTCGCGAAAAAAACCTCGTACACCGTCCCGGCAACCGCCCTTATCTCATTCGAGGTACCGGCACGGATGAGCGACCCGTATGCAGCCGCTAGGCATCGCTCGACGACGTACTCGTCATCCACTGCGGCAAACCGTTCGATTACTTCTGGCCATTTCTCAAGATGCTGTTCCATTACCCTTACGATGGCCATAGTTGCGTAGTCTCGGACCCGGCGATCCGAGGCGGCGCAAAACCAACAGAGCTGAGTTGCCCAAAGTTCTGCCGTCTCGTGCGAAAGGAAATTCAAATTCGCCTTAAGAGCCCATTTGATCAGTCTATCGACGCTCGAGGACTGTCCCCAAACGACATGAAGGTAGGGACATAGCAGGGCATCTCTGTCCGGCATCGGGATCGAGGAAAGAAGATCGTGAAGCCAGGACGCATTGAGGGGGTTGCCCGGCCTAGTGCTTAACGCAAACAACACTTCAAGCGCCCGTGAGCACGTCACCGACGCCCCTAGCGCTCGCCTAATCAACCGTTCCGTCGCAGGACCGTAGGAAGCGTTGGTGCGCCACAACAGCGACAGGAGGAAAACATCAACCAATGACGAGGCCGCCGAGGGGGGCTTGATTACCTCTAATAATTCCCTCCCGTATTTTTCTGGGATCTGAATTCCAATTTCCTCCAAGAGTCCTTGATTCTTGTGTATGGCCCCCTCGTCAGCGACCGCGAAGTGAAGTGCTCCTTCGGGAAGAAAAATTGAATCAAGGGAATCAGGCGAGATGCCTTCCAGGTATTTCCGGGCCAAGAGATGTTCGGTCATTCTTTCGAATCCCAGTCGGACAATGGGATAAGTACCCGGCCCAGCTAGCTTCACAACCCTATCTTCGCTGATCAGATTCTCGCGCAGGAGATGATCAAATAGAGAGGTTGAGCGCTGAGTAGCGGGCCACAATGAGTCAACGAGTTCTTTAGCCTGTTCCCAAGGCACCGTTTTCCTTTGAGACTCGCGCATCGCGGATATCAGAAGATCCAGCGCCTTCTCGACAAAATGCTCATTGGGATGGTAATTAAGCACGCGAGCTAGCTTCCGGTTCTTTGAATCCAAAAAGTACTGAATGACTTCTCCGATGCCCATGTTCCTTTCCGGAATGCTCGTAGCTCCGGCGTCCCTCAGCGATTCACAGAGCAGGCGGAGGAAAAGGGGATTCGAGAATTCGGGCTGCATAAGCGGTATTGAGGGAGCGTCCAGCTTGTAGAAACGGAAGAACTCGAAACAGGCATCAAACTCCACTCCCTCGAACCCCAGGTGTTGAAACTCAGGGATTTGAACGTTGGCAGCGATGACCTCATCACGGAAGGTAGAGCGGCAGGACACGCAGAGCTTAAGCCACTTGTAATGGCTGACGTGGTCGATAAGTCGCGCCAAGTGGTTAAACCAGACCCCGCGGGGTTGGGTTTCATTCAAGGCATCAATGAAGATTATGCAAGGGTAACCCGTCGCTTCCCCGGCCGCATCCAGGGCCGAAAGGAAAAGTTCGCGAGACATCGCTGCCCCTAAGCCGACTAGCTGCGTGATTTGGCTCCAAGGTTCGCCTGCGGAGAATTGCTCGCCGAACAAAACTATACTGAGCAGCCCATGTTTTAACCGGTCGAGAGCTGCGTCGCAGATGGCGTGGGTCTTCCCCACTCCCGTCGCGCCTAGTAGTAACATGGCTGACGACCTCGCGAGGCAGACGCAGCGTGGGCTTAACTGCTCATTAAGTCCTTGCAGTATCTTAAGAATCTCGGCCGTTGTGTCGATGTGTCTCGCAGGAAATGAAACCTGATACTCCGCCATCCATTGTCGTAATCCGACAGAGTCAGCACTTCCGGTCCCGTATTTGGCTTCAAATTCTTCCCTTGCGTAAGAAAGACACTCTGAACCGAGCTGGATAGACTCTTCAATTGCCCCGCTGAGTCGTGGAAGCGAAGGCGCATCGACCGGGTTCTCCAGAGCTTTAACTAACTCACTCTTTATCTCTGCCAGATTCTTATCAAGTGCAGCCGCTGGCTCCGCCGCCGATTTTGGGAATGGCATGTCGTCTGGACCGACATCCCCCTGGAAGCGGCCACCCCATTCCTCTACGGCCTGATTAATCTTTCGCAATGCGTCGGAAAGAACCACCGTCCAGTGAGGGGTTCGCCCAAACGTCTCAAATGCCTCGTACACCGGAACTTCAACGGTCAGTTCGGGCGTGTATCGCGGTTCCGCGACCTTCGCCATCTCGCGGACCTGTCTGTCGAACCATTCGTAACCAAAGACCATCTCGTCGGACCAGAATCGTAAACGTCCCTGGTTTGGGTCAAATTCCAACAAATCGTCGAGGAGTTCTGTTTTTCCAAGTCGGATAAACTTGACGCGCATGTGTTTGCGACGGGCCATCGACTGCCAACTGTTTTCAAAATGCCGATACTTCTCAATTTCGCCCTTCCCGCGCCGCGCGGTCGCGCCGGTCAAATTGAACGGCAGGCAGAACGTGTAGCGGGTTAACTTCGGATGTATTTTGAGTGCCGTTCGCACAGATTCATCGAGCTGGTCCTTTTTTAGGGTAAATATATATTTTGCTTGCCACCCCCACTCTTCCCCATTTGGCAGCCTCCATAGGCACTCGACGCCCCCGTCGCCACCTGCTCCGCGCAACCGAAAGAACGTACTGCACGGTGGAACGCCCTTCGATCGACGCGCTATTTGGCAGCAGAATTCCTCGAATGCGACGTCTTGTCGTCCTTCAAGCGTCCTTATGTTCCTGAAGTCGATGTTTTTGAAAGCCCGGTTTTGGCTGACCTGGACCATGCCTCCCTCGCGGGTGCTGCATACGTTCCGCACTATGGAATGTACGCCATCTCAAAGCCTGGAATCAAGGTGCGGGATGCGGTAGGGAGTAGGCGGTAGGTCGTAGGTGGGTGAAACAGTAGGCGGTAGACAGCAGACGGTAGACTGGCCGCGCCTCGCGGCGCCGGCAGCTCGCTAACTTAAATCAAGAGCCATCGAAAAACAGGGGCTAGGTGCCAGGGGCTGGGTGTTAGGGGGGAGCGGGAGTCAGGAGCCAGAAGTCAGAAGAGAGCGTCGAGAGGCGGGAATCAATGAGCGCCGCTCGTCGGTCTGGTCCCCGTCCTCTTTCAACTATCAAATACGACACGCTCCTAGAGTTCAGGGCGGATCATCTCGGCGATGACGGCGGCGTTGGAGCGCTCGGCGTCGCGAGCGCCGAAGACCAGCGTGACTTGCCCCTTGCGGCCACGATCGATCAACTCGTCGAGGAGGGCTTTGCGCGGGGGCTTCGAAAGTTCCTGGCGGTACTTGTTCCTGAACCCTTCCCATTTCTCTGGTTTGTGGCCGTACCATTTCCGCAGCGCGGCCGAAGGCGCAATCTCTTTCATCCAGGCGTCAATCTCCACTTGCGCCTTGGTCACACCTCTCGGCCAGAGCCCATCCACCAGAACGCGATAGCCGTCCTTGGTGCTGGCCGCTTCGTAAGCCCTTTTAATCGCAATTGGCATGGTTAGCTCCCATCTTCTCCAGCTCAAATTATCTCACACGTTCGCAGTCTCGCCCGTGTATGCGCAAACCCCGCTCCTGCCCTTGCCTCCCCCGATCGACCGAGCGGACACCAGCAGCTTCGGAAACGGCAGATAGGCGCTTCCGGCTGTAGCTAGGAGCCGCGCATCTCCCGGCGTTCCCCTCGAGTTCTCCTGAACCCTTCCTATTTTCGCATTCCCCAAAAAAGGACTTGACAG
>JBEKIZ010000052.1:0-37286 GCA_050011515.1 Terriglobia bacterium
GCGTTGCGGCTGCCTCACCGCTAGCGGCTTTTGTCGGGGCAGTGATCACCATGGTTTGGGTTTACTTGCTGGGAAGGCACGGCGGACGCCTGTCGAGTTACACGCTGATCCTGGCCGGCGTCATTACTGCCTCCTTCTTATCCGCCGTAATCCTGTTCATGCTGACGCTGCTTTCCACCCGGGATGTGCGCGGCATCGCGTTTTGGCTGATGGGTGACCTCAGCGTGACACCTGTTGCGGAGCTGCGTATCCTGGCTCCGGCAATCATCCTGGCGATTGCGGGTTTGTATGTGTTTGCCAAAGATCTGAATGTCCTGCTCCTGGGCTCTGAAGAGGCAGCCCACTTGGGAGTAAATGTGGTGCGCGTAGAGCTGGGCGTCTATATCCTGGCGTCGTTGCTGACGGGCATTGCGGTCTCTGCCAGCGGCGCCATTGGCTACCTTGGCTTGCTGGTGCCGCACTTGGGCAGAATGCTGGTGGGTAACGACCACCGCATGCTGCTGCCCACCGCGGCCCTAGGAGGCGCTATCCTCCTGGTGCTGTCAGATACACTCGCTCGAACCGCTGTGGCGCCTGCGGAACTTCCGGTCGGCGCCGTCACCGCCGTGGCGGGCGCGCCGGTGTTCATCTACTTGCTGAGAAAGACCGCAGGGTAGGGAATTCTGAATTGTGAATTCTGAAGTGTGAAGTCTGAAGTCTGAAGTGTTAAGTCTGAAGCGTGAAGTCCGAAGTGTTAAGTCTGAATGATGAGTCTTGAATCTTGAATCTCGAATTTTGAATTGCCTTCAACTGACCACTGACGACCACTGACGACTGGCAACTGACAACTGACTGCTAGCTACTTACCTCGAACAATGGACGAGCGTGCTTTGCAAGCCGATATTACCGAATTAAGTCCAGCACAAAAACCGCGCCATCATTTGCGGGTGGAAGGAGTTTCATTCCGTTACGCACACTTTGAACTGGCGTCGATAAGCTTCGAAGCGCATTCGGGGGATGTCGTCGCCCTCATTGGCCCCAATGGCTCCGGCAAGTCAACGCTGCTCGAAATTGTCAGCGGGCATCTGGAGCCACAGACTGGAAAGGTAACACTGGACGGTGCGGACCTTCACCGCCTCCCACCTCGGCCGCTGGCGCGGAGAGTGGGCTTGGCCCGTCAAGAGACCATCTTGTTGTTCTCGTTCGAGGTGCGCGAATTCATTCGACAAGGACGCCACCCTCACCTCGGCCATAGTCTCTTCGAGTCCCCCGAAGACGAACGCTGGGTTGACTGGGCGATGGAAAAGACGCGCCTGGCGGAGTTCGCGGGACGACGCGTGCTGGAAATGAGCAGCGGGGAATTCCAGCGGGCGGTTCTGGCCAGAACTCTCGCCCAAAGGCCGCAACTGGTGCTCCTGGACGAACCCACTGCCAACCTCGATATCGGCTACCAGATTGAGATGTTCCGGCTGCTGCGCAATCTCGCCATCTCGGAAGGGTTCATCGCCGTAGTGGTCACCCACGAGTTGAACCTTGCCTCGGAGTTGGCCGATGAACTGATTCTGATGGAGCGCGGCCGCTGCCTTGCTAAGGGAACGGCGGAGCAAGTTCTCCAGCCGGAGTTGCTCAGCCGCGTCTTTCGTACTCCTATCCTCGTCGACCACAACCCTTCCAGCGGCCGTCCGCGCGTCAACTGGGTTGCAGCCCCGGCATGAGGGTGGGATGCGTTCTTCCTACGAACTAAGTGCTGTGTATTCAATGACATTCCCGCTCTTAGCGTGTAAGTATATTTGTTTTCAGCAACATTCCCGCTTCCACCCCACTTGCGGAAGGCTCATCCTTTATTTTCATAGACATTCGCGCGTCATTCGTTCACTTTTTAAATTTACTAGATTCCTTCAGTTGCTGGCATCGCGGACGGAATGTCAATTCCCAGGTCTTCTTGGGCGTACTTTGGGGTGATTTGCGAAATGAGATGGTCCCTCCTGGGGCGGGGTGTCAGGTCAACAAATGAGTTCCTCGGGGTTGCAGCTTTTCACATTAATAGGCTACTATAATGCCGGGGCCTTGTCAAGAGACATTGTGCCCACAGGCATAGCCCAGGACTTCCTCAGTTGAATCATTGAGGAGCACTTGCAGGGCCTCTTTTCAATGACTCAATGATTCAATGGACCAATGGTTCAATTGCATGATTCACTTAACCAATGGCCCAGCCGACGGACTCATGGAGTCACTGAAGGGCGGCTGAGGGCTCAAGGATGAAAACTCGCTCCGCAATCCGTTATAATGGCCCGGTAAGGGAAAATTCGCCGGTTCGAGAGGGAAAATGCCTGTCGCCACTGAGGTTCGTGCCAAATACGAGGCCATAATTGGTTTGGAGGCGCACGTCCAACTCCTGACCAAATCCAAGATCTTTTGCTCCTGTTCGACGCATTTCGGCGACCCACCCAATACGCACGTCTGTCCGGTGTGTCTTGGCTTGCCGGGGGCGCTGCCCGTCCTGAATCGTGAGGCAGTGACCATGGCCATGAAGGCTGCTATGGCGCTGAAGTGCGCCATCAATGCGCGTTCACGGTTTGCGCGCAAGAACTATTTCTATCCCGATCTGCCCAAGGGTTATCAAATCTCGCAATACGATGAACCGCTTTCCCAGGACGGCTGGATTGAGATTGAGGTGGACGGGGCGCGAAAACGCGTCGGCATCACTCGCGTGCATTTAGAGGAGGACGCCGGGAAATCGCTGCATGAGGGGTTTCCCGATTCGGACCGCAATTCCTATATCGACCTGAACCGTTCGGGAGTTCCCCTGGTCGAGATTGTCAGCGAGCCCGACCTGCGCACTCCCGAGGAGTCTTATGACTACCTCACGCGCCTCAAGACGCTGTTGCTCTATCTCGAGGTTTCAAATTGCAACATGGAGGAAGGCAGCCTGCGTTGCGATGCGAACGTCAGCGTGCGGCCTGCCGGCGCCTCGGTTTTCGGCACGAAGACAGAAGTGAAGAATTTGAATTCCTTCCGGTTTCTAGAGAAGGCGCTCGAGTACGAGATCGAGCGGCAGATTGAAATTGTGGAAAGCGGTGGAACGATTCCACAGGAAACCCGCCTGTGGGATAGCCGCGAACAACGGACCTACGGAATGCGCTCGAAGGAGTTTGCGCACGACTACCGATATTTCCCGGAGCCCGACCTGCTGCCCGTGGTGATTACCGAAGAGTGGAAAGAAGAGGTCCGGCGCTCACTTCCCGAACTTCCCGAGGCGCGGCGGGAACGCTTTCTGCGTGACTACAGTTTGACCGATTACGATGCCGCTCAGCTTACTTCGTCAAAGGCCTTGGCGGACTATTACGAAGTGGTTGCGAAGGCTGGTGGGGAGCCGAAACTGGCCGCAAACTGGGTGCTGAGCGAGCTTCTTTACCTGCTCAAAGAAGCCAACAAAGAGATCACCGAATCGCCCATTGCGGCGAATGACCTCGCTAACTTGCTCAAGGCAATCAGCAAGGGAAGTGTCAGTGGCAAGATGGGGAAGGACATTCTGGTGCAGATGTTCACTACGGGCAAAACTGCGAGCCAGATCATCTCCGAGCAGAGTTTGGAACAGATTCAGGACGCCGAAAAGATCGCGGTCGTGGCGCGCGATATCATCGCCGCCAATCCAAAGCAGACGGAGCAATATCGAAAGGGCAAGACCGCAACGCTGGGCTGGTTCGTTGGCCAGGTGATGAAGGCTACGCGCGGCCAGGCCAACCCGCAGTTGGTGCAGGAAGTTCTAAAGAAGGAGTTAGGGTAAGGCGGGGGCTCTGCATCTTAGAGCGTCCCCTCACTGTCATGCTGAGCGAAGCGAAGCATCTCGCCGTGCTGTTTGTCGGCGGAAAAGTCCAGAGCGAGATTCTTCGCTCCGCTCCGCTGCGCTCAGAATGACAGGCTGGCAGATGAGGCCGCATGATCGAGGGAGTCGAGTACTTGAATCCATTCAAGGTGGAATTGTTAGGAAAGGAGTAGTCTATGCTTAAGATTGGTGACGAGGCCCCGGATTTTTCTCTGCCATCAGATTCGGGTGCAAACGTGAGCCTGAAAGATTTCAAGGGGCACACCCTGGTCCTCTATTTCTTCCCCAAAGCCGACACCCCGGGTTGAACCAGCGAGGCGAACCAGTTCCGTGACGCCGAGAAAGAACTGGAAAAGCTGGGAGCAAGAGTCCTGGGGATGAGTGGTGACGCCGTCGAGGCGCTTCAGAAGTTCAAGGCCAAGTACAAGCTGAATTTCCCCTTGGCCGGCGACACCACCCACAAGACCCTGGAAGCTTATGGCGTGTGGCAGGAAAAGAACCTCTATGGAAAGAAATCGATGGGTATTGCAAGGACAACGTATGTTATCGACGGTAAAAGCAAAATAACGCACGTCTTTCCAAAGGTAAAAGTTGATGGCCACATCCAGGAAGTCCTGGCGGCGTTGCGGCCATGCGCCGGGGCCGTGAAAAGATTTTGAAGAGCCGCAGGTCCAGGCGACCAGTGGTCACCGTCGAATGGTACCTGCGCTACCAAGCTCGGACCTACGCGCTCGCAGCCTCGGTCGGAATGCGACCGAATCTGCCCCACCTCCGTGGCACGCCTCGTCAGAAAGTGAAGACCGGCCGGTACAACTCGGCGAGCAAAGTGGTCCGCGAGGCACTGCGGCTTTTTGAAGAGAGGGACCGGATTCGGGAGCTCCAGATCCAGGAGCTCCGGAAGAAAATCAACAGGGGCGGGGCTTCTCTCGAACGCGGTGAGGCGTTGGACGGAGAAGAATTCTTCAGGGCTCTCGGGCGAGAAGAACGAGAATTGGCGCGAAAGCGCAAACCGGCATAGAGACTCACCTGCGCACTGGCCTCTTGACAATGTGACACAAAATGTGTCACGATGGCATCATGCCTAACGTAAACATTCGCCAACTCCGGGACACCCGGCGGCTGAAGGCTTGGCTGCGCGCCGGCAAGACCGTTGAACTGCGGGAGCGAGACAAGGTTATCGCTCGCATCGTTCCGGTGGCTTCGCCTGCACAACCCCGCAAGTATCCAGACTTCGCCGCCATGCGCCGGGAGATTTTTGGCGACCGCATCCTTCCCGGGGCGGACTTGCTGATCGAGGAGCGGGAGCGATCACGCTATTGAGCACCTACGCCGATACGAGCTTCTTGGTTTCGCTCTACATCCCAGACCGGCACTCACCAGAGGCCGAGCACCGTATGGCTTTCGGTCCGGTCGTGTGGCTGACACCCTTTCACGTGGCCGAGTGGACCCATGCCATTGAGCAGCACTTTTTTCGGAAGCTGGTGTCGCGAAGCGAGGCGGACCGGTTACATGAGCGGTTTCAGCGACACCGGGAGAGCGGCTTGTGGGTGGAAGTCGCTCTGCCGGAGTCGGCCTTTGACGTTTGCACCCAACTGGCCCGCCGTCACGGAGCCCGGCTGGGCCTACGCACTCTCGACACCTTGCACGTGGCCTCGGCGCTCGAGCTGAAGGCCGAGCGCTTCTGGACCTTTGACGAGCGGCAGAAGAGGTTAGCGCGGACCGTGGGCCTGAAAACCGCCTGACACGGGGAAGAAGGACTGGGTGCGGGTTTCGGGTGTCAAGCAACGGGGGCTAGGGGCTGGGGTCTGGGTGCTGGGGCAACTTTGAATTCCATGGTGAATTCTGAATGGCCTGCTTCCTCTTCCCCACCGCCAACTGCCTTCTGTATAATGCCGGCTGCTGCCTGCCTTCAGCCCTTCCCCATTCCCTGGCTTCCGGTCCCCAGCCCCTAGCCCCCAGTCCCTAGTCCCCAGAATATCCCAGCAGGTGGCGCTTTGGCTTTTTCAGTGGAGGTTACAAGGGAACACCTTTCATGGAATAGGAGCTGAGGACGCGCACATAGTTAGCCCGTTGGAAGGCGGCTGGGTCGGCCACAGCGCGTTGGCTCATGCTGCCCTGCATTTGACGTATGGATTCGTATTCGTGTTCTTCCATCCAGGCAAGCATGTCTTTGCGCAGGGTGGCGAGGTGGCCGATGCCGTTCCGAAGCAGTGCAGAGGCCATTGCCACCACGCGCGCGCCAGCCATCATCGCTTTCAAAACATCCGCAGCGGTATGCACGCCGCCGGTGATGGCGAGATCGGCCTTGACGTGCCCGAACAGGATGGCGACCCAATTCAATCGCAGCAGCAGTTCGTGCGAGGTGCTGAGCAGGAGGTTGGGCACCACCTCGAGGTTTTCCAGGTCGAAGTCGGGCTGGTAAAAGCGGTTGAAGAGAACCAGAGCGTCGGCGCCGGCCTGGTCCAGGCGCTTGGCCATATTGGGGAGCGAGCTGAAGTAGGCGCTGATCTTCACGGCCACCGGAATGTGCAGGCTGGATTTCACCTCGGAGACGAGGTCGCAATACAGCTTTTCGACTTCCTCCCCAGTCAGCTCTGTGCTGGTGGGGATGTAGTAGATGTTCAACTCGAGGGCATCCGCGCCGGCCTCCTGAATCTTCCTGGCATATTGGATCCAGCCGCCGATGGACGAGCCGTTGAGGCTGCCGATGATGGGGATTCCGACCGCCGCCTTGGCGCGCCGGACGTGCTCACAATAGCCGTCCGGACCAAGGTTGTATCCTGTCATGTCAGGGAAATAGGTGAGTGATTCGGCGAAGCTTTCCGTGCCTTGCTGGAGAAACAGGTTGAGTTCGGAGCTTTCGACATTGATCTGTTCCTCGAAGAGCGAGGGCAGCACGATTGCCGCAGCGCCGCTATCCTCCATCCGCCGGAGATTCCTGAGCTCTTCGGCGAGTGGGGAAGCAGATACGACCAGGGGGTTTTTCAAGTTGAGCCCGTGATAGGTAGTGGAAAGGTCAATCATTATTTCGCCTCCTTCGCCGCGCCATTCATCGGCATAGCGGCCATGTTTTGGTAAACTCGCCAGCGGTTCCGAACGTCTTCCTCAGCAAATTGCAGCAATAGCTTGGCAGCCTGGGGATCGCTGAGTGTCAACATGGTGTAGCGCGTCTCGTTGTAGATGTATTTCTCCAGCGGCAATGCCGGGGGCTTGGAATCAAGCTGGAAGGGGTTCTTCCCCAGCCTGGCCAAGTCCGGATTGTATCGGTAGAGAGGCCAGTAACCCGACAGGACGGCGGCCTTCTGCTGGTCGAGGCCATGGACAAGGTCGTAGCCATGAGCGATGCAATGACTGTAAGCGATGAGCAGTGACGGGCCATCATAGGCTTCCGCCTCGAGGAAGGCCTTGAGCGTGTGCATGTCACTCGAGCCCATAGCGACCGCCGCGACGTAAACGTTGCCATAGCTCATGGCCATCAAGCCCAGGTCTTTCTTGGGTCGGGGTTTTCCCCCCGCCGCGAACTTCGCCACGGCGCCGCGCGGAGTAGCCTTGGACATCTGTCCGCCCGTGTTCGAGTAAACCTCGGTGTCGAGCACCAAGACGTTCACGTTGCGGCCGGAAGCCAGGACGTGATCGAGCCCGCCGTAGCCGATGTCATAGGCCCAGCCGTCCCCGCCCACAATCCAAACGCTCTTCCTGACCAGGGCGTCGGCAAGGCTCGCGAGGTCGCGGGCTTCCGGTGTCTTCATCCCGGCGAGTTTGGCGTGCAGCGCCCTCACTCGCTCGCGTTGCTGCTGGATGCCGGACTCCGTCGTCTGGTCGGCGCTCAGGATTGACTTGACGAGCTCGTCCTCGAGGTTGGAGGAGAGTCGCGTCAGTAACTCGCGCGCGTACTCGGTTTGCTTGTCGAGCGCCAGCCGCAAGCCCATGCCGAACTCGGCATTGTCTTCAAACAAGGAGTTCGTCCACGCCGGGCCACGTCCGTCAGGGTTCTGTGCGTAGGGGGTAGTGGGCAGGTTGCCGCCGTAAATGGACGAGCAGCCGGTGGCGTTGGCGATGAGGGCGCGGTCGCCGAAGAGTTGGCTCATCAACTTGACGTAGGGCGTCTCGCCACAACCGGCGCAGGCCCCGGAGAATTCAAACAGCGGTTGCAGCAACTGCACGTCCTTGACCTGCCCCAGGCTGAGGGTGCGCCGGTCAGCTTCCGGTAGCCTGAGGAAGAAGTTCCAGTTGTCGCGTTCGGCTTCGCGGAGCGGCGGTTGGGGGGCCATGTTAATTGCCTTGTGCTTGACCTCGCTCTTGCTCTTCACCGGGCAGACTTGAACGCACAGGGTACAGCCGGTGCAATCTTCCGGCGCCACCTGGAGCGTGTACTTCAATTCCTTGAATTCCTTCCAGCGCGCCGCAGAGGACTTGAAGGTCGGGGGCGCGTTTTTCAGAAGCGCGGGATCGTAAATCTTGGCGCGAACCACGGCATGGGGGCAGACCAGGATGCACTTGCCGCACTGGATACAGATCTCTTCATCCCACACCGGAATATCGAGCGCGATGTTCCGTTTCTCCCACTGGGCGGTGGCGCTGGGGAAAGTGCCATCGATCGGCATAGCGCTCACCGGCAGGTCGTCGCCTTCGCCGGCGATGATCTTGGCAAGCACTTTCTGCACAAACTCCGGAGCTTCTTCCGGCACCGCACGCCGCAAGTCAAAAGCGCTGGACACTCGATCCGGAACCTTGACCTCGTGCAAGTGGTTGACGGCGTGATCTACCGCGGCAAAATTCTTCTGTACGATGGCTTCGCCGCGCTTTCCGTACGTTTTCTCGATGGCGTGCTTGATGGCCTGAATAGCCTCGTCGCGCGGAAGGATGCCGCTGATCGCGAAGAAACAAGTTTGCATCACGGTGTTGATGCGGCCGCCCATACCGGCGTCGCGAGCCACCTTGACAGCGTCGATCACAAAGAAGCGAAGTTTCTTCTTGATGATTTCTTCTTGCGTGGTCCGCGGCAGGTTGTCCCAGACTTCTTCCGGGCCAAAGGGGCTATTGAGCAAGAACGTGGCCCCGGGTTGTGCGGCCTTTAACATATCGAGCCGCTCGAGGAAGCTGAACTGGTGGCAGGCCACGAAGTTGGCCTTGGAAATCAGGTAAGTGGAATGAATCGGTTTGGGACCAAAGCGCAGGTGAGAGATGGTGACAGCGCCGGATTTCTTCGAGTCGTATACGAAGTAACCTTGAGCGTAGTTGTCCGTATCCTCGCCAATGATCTTGATCGAGTTCTTATTGGCGCCGACCGTACCATCCGCACCGAGGCCGTAGAACATCGCGCGAACCGTCTTTGGATCTTCGGTCGAAAAAGCCGGGTCGTATTCGAGGCTGGTGTGGGAGACGTCGTCCTCGATGCCCACGGTGAAGTGGTTGCGAGGCTTCTCCTTGAGCATCTCGTCGAAGACGGCCTTGACCATTGCCGGTGTGAACTCCTTCGAGGAGAGCCCATAGCGTCCGCCAATGATTCGCGGATAGGTCTTGAAAGGTGTCTTGCCAGTTGCGATTCCTTCGCTTACTGCCGTCGCGACGTCAACATAGAGTGGTTCACCGGGGCTGCCGGGTTCCTTTGTGCGGTCCAGGGTGGCGAGGGTTTTCACGGTCGCGGGGAGTGAGTTGACGAAGTGCTCGATCGAGAAAGGACGATACAGCCGCACTTTCAGGACACCCACCTTCTCCCCGCGCGCGGTGAGGTGTTCGACGGTTTCCTGAGCGGCTTCGGCTCCCGATCCCATCAGGATGACGACCCGCTCGGCATCCGGCGCGCCAACGTAGTCGAAGAGATGATAGGCACGTCCCACGAGGCGCGCGAATTTATCCATCTCTTCCTGGACGATGGCCGGGCAGGCTTCGTAGAACGGGTTCACGGTCTCACGCTCTTGGAAGAAAACGTCGGGGTTCTGGGCGGTGCCGCGGATGAACGGGTGATCCGGCGACAAGGCGCGCTTCCGATGCGCCTGGACGAGCTCTTCGTCAATCATGGCCAGCATATCTTCGTTGGTTAACTCCTCGACCTTGGCGACTTCGTGCGAGGTTCGAAAGCCGTCGAAGAAGTGCAGGAAGGGCACGCGAGCCCGCAGGGTGGCGGCCTGCGCGAGCAGAGCAAAATCCATCACTTCCTGCACCGAGTTTGAGGCGATCAGGGCGAAGCCCGTCTGGCGGGTCGCCATCACGTCGCTGTGGTCTCCGAAGATGGAGAGCGCATGCGTTGCCAGGGTCCTTGCGGAAACGTGGAACACGGTGGGAGTGAGTTCCCCAGCGATTTTGTACATGTTGGGGATCATCAAGAGCAGGCCTTGCGAGGCCGTAAAGGTGGTGGCGAGAGACCCGGCTTGCAGTGCCCCATGGAGAGCCCCCGCGGCCCCGCCCTCGCTCTGCATTTCGACCACGCGAGGTATAGTGCCCCAGAGGTTTGGTTTACTTTCTGCCGACCATTGGTCCGCCCACTCGCCCATGGGGGAGGACGGTGTGATGGGGTAAATGGCAATGACCTCGTTGACCCGGAAGGCCGCGTAGGCCGCTGCTTCGTTGCCGTCTATAGTTACTTTGCTTCTTGTCATTAGCATTGCTCCATTCGGTTCTGAAATGAACAGGTGATTGTTTTCAAACTTAGCGCCAGAGCGAGATTCCTCGCGGAGTTTACCCTGAGCGGGCATACCGAGATCCTTCGCTGCGCTCAGGATGACAGCGAAGGGCTCGGAATGACAGCCTGGACGGGTTTTTCAGCAGCCCGCTAGGACACGGCCACACCTCCTTGACTTGCCAGGGTCTTCCCAACCCGCAATGCCGCTGCAACATCCTCGCGGCGCTCGACAGGAAGCGAGGCAACCACGGCGTCCCACGCCGCGCTGGGGACGACTGGTTCCATGCCCAGCCAGAATGCAAGCGCAGCTAGTGCGGCGCGCTTAGGCGTCGCCTCACGCCGGAAGGGTTGCCGGAGCAGCCGGCCCGTTACATTGGAAATCTCAAGCTCGGCATCAACGAGCAGAAGTGTCCTTGGCGTCAATTGAGCCAACGTCCCGTTAGCCCGGAGCTCATTCCATCCGTCCTGACTCACTCCGATGACGACATCGACACTTTCCATCCCGGTGTACTCAATGGGCTGTGGGCTCAAGCAAATCTCGGAAAGGGAGAATCCGGAACCCTGCGTCACTGGGTTGTCGTTCTTTTGTGTACTGTAGAGCCCCACGGACAACGCTGCCCGGCATAAGAGAGCCGCCGATGATTGCACTCTTTCCCCCGCCGTGCCCGCAATCACGATGTGCAGCGGGTTGGCGAGGCCACTTTTGACAGATAGCTCTGGGACCTGGGGGCGAGACTTTGCCGGGGGACGGGATTCCATTTCGTGGCGGTAAAGTGCGCCAAATGTGGGGCGCTCCTGCTGCGCTTCCATCCGCCCGATCGAGTACCCTTGACGGCTGACGACCTCGCGGAGTGCGTTTCCCGTTGCCTTGTTCCTGAGTGTGCCATAGCCCGTGCAAGTCTCCAGAATCTCGACCAGAGAGAATCCAGGAAAATCGATCGCCTCGGCAATAACCGCACCCAGGTTGCTATCCGTGGCAAACTGGCGGGCCAAAAACCCGGCGTGCGCGGTTCGGAGAAGCGCGAGGAGATCGAGCGGCGGGATACAGTTTCCTTCCGGCGTAGTGGCCGTAATCCAGTTAAGGGGTGTAAAGGCCGAATGCTGGCCCCCCGTCATCCCAAACAGGAAGTTGTTATGAACCAGTACCGTGACGTCCACATTTAACTGGGCCGCATGAACCAAATGCAACAAGCCGATCATGGCCCCGCCGTCGCCAATCATGACGATGGGCTTCAAGCCCTTGGTGGGGAGCATCATCTCAGCCAAGGCCATGCCTGTAGCTATGGCGGTCGAACGACCGTGAGTAGTGTGGACAGTATGCAGGTAGGGGAAGAGACCGTCCGCTAGGCCCACGCAGCCGATGTCGGTGGTGAGCACCACCGAACGAGGTGGCAGGCCGAGCCCTTCGAGCGCGTGGCTCAGTTGACGTACCACCAGCGCGTGGCCGCATCCCTTACAGTAGGGAAGCTTTGCGTCGCTCGCCAGGTAGGTGGAGTTTCCCATCAGACCCTCACCCCCCTGATGGCGCAAACAATTTCACCCGGCGAGATCATGCTGCCGATCTTATTGATTCCCAAGAGGCGCTTGCCTGCAAGTAAGGGCGCCAGAACTGCGCGGTATTGACCGCCAAGGTTTTCTTCGGCGACGAAGACGGTGCGTATCCCAGCGCACGCCCAATTGAGCGCTTCAGTGGGCACCGGAAAGAGGGTTTGAATCTGCAAAAAAGAGATGGGAAATCCCTCTCTGCGCAGCAGGCCGACGGCCTCACGAGCGGCGCGCGCCGTGATTCCATAACTGAGCAGCAGACAGGAAGCGTCAGGGTCCAGGTCGGGGCGCACCAAGGCCATTTCGGCGGCGTGCGCTTCGATCTTGCGTTGCAGGTGAAGAAGCATTTCGACGACCTCGGGTGAAGCCTTCCTTAGCCGGCCGAGGCGATCGTGAGCCGATCCCGTCACCGTGACTTTGACTCCTCCACCTACCGGGGCAAAGGCCGGCACTTCCTCAGGTCTCTCGATGTCATATGCGGCAGAGGGGGCTTTTGCGTCGACCCAGGTCCGCTCGACAGTTGCCAGCCTGGCCAGAGCGGCTTCTTCTACCACCTCGGTTGTCATTCCCACTTCCTTGTCGGAAAGCAGTACGACAGGCGAACGCAGGCGTTCAGACCAATTGAACGCGTGCTGAGCAAGTTCGTAGCACTCGGCGGCGTTGCTGGGGGCGAAAACCGGTATGGTGTAGCCCCCCGAAGTTGAAAATTCAGCGAGGAAAATATCTCCCTGCGCTCCCTGGGTTGCCCCTCCCGTGCTCGGACCAAGCCTCTGGACCAGTGCGATCACCACAGGCGTTTCGGTCATGAGCGCATACTGGACGGTCTCGGTCATTAAAGCCCAGCCGGGGCCGGAGGTCGCTGTCATGGCCTTGAGGCCCCGAAGGCTCGCTCCTACGCAGTAACATAGTGAGGATATCTCGTCCGGCGCGGAGAGTGCCAAGCCACCCTGCGCGACGAGTTCCTGCATCATGACTTCGTAGATTTCCGAGGCGGGGGTAATGGGATAACCGGCAAAAAAACGGCAGCCTGAAGCAAGCGCGCCTTCGGCCACCATCCGGTTTCCAGAGCAAAGCCTAAGTGACATCGGTAACAATCCATGATTAGGTGAAGCAACAGTAGGGCCAAGAGTCGGCTGCGATTCTGCCGAATAAGTCCTTTATTTGTAAAATGCTATGAGGACCTCTGCGGTGTCTCACGTTTCCACAGGCAAGCCAAGTGCCAGAATACACGTCGGTGGGTGGAAATCCACGATTCTGTCCACCCCTCACCGTCCAGACAACAAAACGTGAGGGATGGCCACCGTCACGGCGCCGGGAGCGACGAGGGTAAAAATGGCGCTCTTGATGAGGCTTTTCGTCGCTCGAAGTCGGCCGTTAGGAGCTAGGAGTCAAAGCTCAACCGCGAGACGGCGAGACATTCTAACTTCTTGCTTCTGTTCTATGGCTTCGGAGGCTGCTGCCCGCCGCTCGGCAGCGGCTTTGCCGGGTTCACAGGATTGGCGGGCGGAGGCGCCGGCTCACCTTTCTTCTCCGCTCCGCTTTCCGATTCCGGCGGCGGCTGGAATTCTTCGGGGCGGATCGGTTTTCGCGGCATCATCTCATCGCGCATGGCGGCGTTGTAAACGAAGCAGGCCACGATCACCGCGGCCTGCTTCAGATCGTCGGCGCGGATGTGCTCGTAGACGTCCAGGTTCGAGTGATGGGTAATAGTGCCGTAGTCCATCGGGTCCTGGATGAACTGGAATCCCGGGATGCCCACGGCGTCGAACGAGAGATGGTCTGTGCCTCCGGTGTTGCGCATGGTCAGCGTGGTCATGCCAAGGTCGCGGAACGGTTCCATCCATTTCTGAAAGATGGGCGCGACCAGCGCATTGCCCTGGAGGTACACGCCGCGAACCTTGCCGGTGCCGTTGTCCAGGTTGAAGTACACCGAGACCAGCTTCTGTTCCGGCTTCAACTGCAACGGGCCGGCAGGCCGGCGCATGAACGAGGGCACGTTCTGGTCCCTCGGATTAGTGGATTCCGGCCGCCCTCCAAAGTGGTTCTTCACGTATCCGCGCGAGCCCAGCAGTCCCTCTTCTTCACCCGACCACAGCGCAACGCGAATGGTCCGCCGTGGCTGGACGCCGAGCTTCTTCAGCAGACGCACGGCCTCCATCGCCACCACTACCCCCGCGCCGTTATCGGTGGCGCCTTCGCCGGCGTGCCACGAATCCATGTGCCCGCCGAGCATCACCAGTTGGTCCTTGAGCTTCGGATCGGCGCCGGGGATTTCGGCAACGGTGTCGTAAGCCTTGTCGTCATCGTCGTAGAACTGCGCTTCCACGTTCACTTCCACTTCTACCGGCACTTTCTTGGCCAGCAGGCGCGCCATGCGGCCGTAGTGCTCGACCGAGAGCGTGATGCGCGGAAAACCGATGGTCTTGCCCTTTTCGTAGCTTCCGCCGGACTGAACGAAGATCGTCCCGTCCTCGCCGGGCTGCCGGGTGATATCCAGCACGGCCGCCACGTGCTCATCGGTGAGGAACTTTTCCAAATCCCGCTGAAACTGGAAGCGCTGCGCAAACTGCTGCCGCATGGCGGGAGTGCCGGGACCGCCGGGGCCGCCGGCGGGAATCTGGTATTCCGCGGTCTTCGCCAAGTCAGCGTCGTCGTCGCGTCGGAAAAGCGGCTTATCGCTGGGGTCGGGGACGCGCGCGTCGCCGATCAGCACGATCTTGCCCGCCAGTTTGCCCTTGTACTTCTCGAGGTCAGCGGACGTTGAGGCCACCAGTTGGCTCACCTCGCCCCGGATCGGACCATTCGTCCCCGGGGTCCAGGCCTCTGGGAGCGCCAGGAATTGCATGATGTCGGGCGAGAGCATGCGAACTTCGCAAAGTTGGTACGCCCAACCGCGACCGAAAGTGCCCCAGGCCTCCAAGTGCGCATTGACGAGACCCCACTTGGTAAACTCGTCGCGCGTCCACTCGTTCGCCTTCTTCATGTTGGGCGAACCCGTCAGGCGAGGGCCGATGTCGTCCGTGAGGTGGCTCATAATCTCCATCAGCTCGCCGTGGCCGAATTCCTCCTCCCGCAAGCGCGTGATGAACTCGAGGTCCGGGATGTCCGGCTTCGGAACAGTAGGCGCCGCGGCCTCGCTAGGCGGAGTCGCTTTTGGTTTCTTCGCGCCAACGAGATTGCCGGCGAAGAGCAAAATTGTAGTCGCTACAAGGGCTGGGGCCAGTGGACTATAGCTTCGAAATCGAGTTTTCATGGGATCAGTTGCGCCTCCACGCGAAAAAAGTCGCCCCTGAGAGTACGCAATCGCGCCAAGAGATGCAAGCTCGAACCACAGTCTCCGCAGCGAATCCTGCCCTTCATTGTTCCGGCACTGCGCAAGTGCATCCAGCGCATGGTTCTTCTCTGGGATGGTCCGAACGACTCTCTTCTGCCCTCCGCGAGTCCTGAATAGCAGCAAGGGCCGCCTCTGCAATGCTTTTTCTAAGAAACAGCTTATCCGGAAGGTCGGGTCGTCGGCCCACCGCTCGGTCCCGCCCTGCGGGATTCACATCCTCGTACCCCGCCAGCCGCTGCTTGCGACGTCATAGGCAGTATAGAACAATGCAACAATGTTGGCTTGAGGCAACTCGGGGTGGAGGTTGCGGCCGCCAGAAAATACATTGTCGCCTTCCAGGGGAGTGATTTCCATTTGCGCCATTAATCCCGTTTTCTTGAAGTCCTCTGCGCCCACAACATCTTATCTTCGTGTGTTTTCAATGGGTTAGAACTGTCTCGGGGGATATGCAGGAAAGTACATATGTGTATCGTTATGACACACTTACGGGCTTGCCCGCTTGATAGTAGCCGACATGCGTAGCGTATCGACGACGCCTCGCGCGCCACTACGCGCTGCTTTCCGCTCCTTCCGGTAGCTGGCGCTATGGGATAACGGGTGTCGCCCCCCGGCGCTGCAAAAGAGTACCTGGCCCACCTCCTGATATGTAGTGAAATATACTGATTCCTTGAAGATCATTCTTGTAATGAACCGCTGGCTCGGCCGTACTCGCCCCGATGGCAACGACTATTTTTCAGGACATCAAGGGTTCTCTCCGCCAGCTCTATCTGGAAGACGAACGCCCCTGGCTGGTGGGCTTCAGCGGCGGCAAGAGCCTGCCCTGAGCGCAGCGAAGGGACAGCACCATGCTGGCCTCGCTGATTTTTGACGTTATCCTGTCCATCCCCGCCGAGCAGCGAACGAAGCCGGAAAACTATGCGGTGAGCGCGAGGTAGGCGCGAGCGGCGCTCGGCCTCCCATTGATCAAAACTTGTAGGGGCGAACGGCGTTCGCCCTTGGCCGAGCGCCGCTCGGCCCTACAAATGCTCGAACGGTCGTAGCGGCGACCCCTACCAACGCCGGACGCGGTTCTGCCCCATCAATGAAATACGACGCGAAGATCCATCATCGCCGTTCCATCCGATTGCACGGTTATGACTACGCGTTACCTGGGGCATACTTTGTCACGCTCTGCGCGTTCCACAAGCAATGCATCTTCGGCCGTGTGGTCGAAGACCGCATGTATGAAAATGATTGCGGCAAGCTTGCGCGGGAACAGTGGCTCGAATCCGCCCAAATCCGGCAGGAATTTGCATTGGATGCCTTCATTGTCATGCCCAACCATCTTCACGGAATTCTTTGGATTTTGGGGCCGAAGCGCGAGCGCCTGCTGATGGGTAGCGGGTTCGCGCAACCAATTGTAGGGGCGGACGGCGCTCGCCCGCCCGATGCCCAAACACCCGTAGGGGCGAGCCGCGCTCGCCCCTTGGCCGAGCGCCGCTCGGCCCTACAAACCCCGCGGAACCGGCGGGGTCCCATCCCGCCCATGCGCTCCCATTCGTTGGCCTCCTGGGCGGCGGGGTTCAAATCGGCGCTTACGAGTCGGATTCGAGAGCTTTGGAATCGACCGCGCGCCGCCGTGTGGCAAGAGGATTATTTCGAACATGTCATTCGCGACGAGGATGAATTGTTCAGGATTCGCGAGTACATTCTCTCGAACCCTGCGCGCTGGAAATTGGATCGGGAGAATCCTGAGGCGGAACCAGGGTCCGAAGAGGAATGGCCCTGGAACCCCGGCGATGATTCGTAGGGGCCCGCCGCGCTGGCCCACGCGGGCCGAACACAGTTGTTTGTCGTAGGGGCCAGCCGCGCTGGCCCACGTGGGCCGAACGCCGTCGTTTGTCGTAGGGGCCAGCCGCGCTGGCCCATGTGGACCGAACGCGGTTGTTTGTCGTAGGGGCCAGCCGCGCTGGCCCATGTGGGCCGAACGCTGTCGTTTGTCGTAGGGATCAGCGGCGCTGGCCCATGTGGGCCGAACGCCGTTCGGCCCTACCCCGCATGAACAGACCTGACTACTGGCTTGCGAAATTCTCGAAGTTGCGGGTCGACCGCGCCCGGGGCGACCCGGCTCCGCACAAACCGCTCCTGCTTCTCGCACTGTGCGACCTTGCGGAGCAGGGGGATCTGCCTCTCCCAAAGCGCGTCGCCGGGGCCGAGGGCGCTCCTGAGTTCCTGCTTCAAGTTTTCGAATTCTTGCGGGTCTTCGCCCAGCGCCTGCATGGCCAGGCAGCGATTTTCCTCGCTGACGCGTCCGCCGTGCTTCAAGGCATTGAGCTTGGAGTTCTGCTTGGCGGCGGGGCTGCGCGGCCCGGTGGAATGCTGGGCATTCTGGCGCGCGGCGGCGAGCAACGCGGGCGTAAGTTGCGGTGATTTGCGTAAAGACATGGTTCCTCCTGAGACGGGTTGTTAGGATAGCGAGGAAAGGACTTCCCCGCGGATTGGACATTCACATGAGTAGGCTACCACGGCGGCGGGGTATTGTCAAGAGACAATATGCAAACAGGTGTAGCCCAGGACTTCTTCAATTGACTCATTGATTCGTTGCATCATTGAATCATTGAAGGGCGGCTGAGGGGCAAGAGCAATTATGAATTGTGAGTGCCGGAATGTGAATTGCCTTCGACACAAAGCCATCACTCTAACCTCTCTCCAATGGACTTCTCACCGCATTCGCTGGGTTGACCCGAATTCCGTCGGTGTACTTCATTGACGAAGGGATTTGTGTCACTATGGAGGATAGTAGACACGGTGTTCATTTTAATTTGCGCGGTGGCGAATTTGGTGTACTAAGATGACCTGTCGCGAATAGATTTGAATGTGTGGTAACTTAACGCCATGGTAGCCGCTCGCTTGCGCGGGGTTCAATCCGTCATTGTGGATCGCGCTGTCGTCCGCGCAACCCTTCAGGCGTTACAAAAGTTCGGCGCGCATGGGCTTGAGGGGCTCATCCTCTGGTTAGGTGACATCGAACCCGACAGAGCGCACGTTCTTCGGGCGTACGTCCCCGACCAGCAGCCACTCTCCAGCGAAGACGGTGTCGGTTACTTCGTGCGCGGCGAGACGCTCTTCGAGTTGAACCAAGACCTTGCGGAAAGTGGGTTGCGGCTGATTGCACAGGTGCACAGCCACCCTGGCGAGGCTTACCATTCTCGTGCCGACGACCGATACGCGATTGTGACCGCTGAGGGCGGATTCTCGCTGGTTGTTCCAGACTTCGGCCATGCACCGGCTGACCCGACTGCATGGGCCGTATACCGACTCGATCGGGGAGACTGGCGAGAGTTGAGCCTTATAGAAGCTCGCGCGATATTAAAGGTAGGTAAATGAGGCAATGAGCATCCAAGCTGTTCGATTGCGAAACTTTCGCGGCTTTCAGGACGCAGGTATCCAATTGAAGCCGCTCACGGTTCTTCTGGGGCCCAACAGCGCCGGTAAGTCCGCATTTGGACACGCACTTGCGGCAATGGCCCACGCCCAGTGGTTTCACAGCGGTTCGGGCCAAGCCTCGCTAACCCCCGCACAGAAAGATGCAGATGATTGGCCGGTTGACCTTGGAAACCTCCCTGATCTTCGGACGGATGGCGTCGTCGATAGGGTGTACATCGGACTTGAAACGAATGAGGGATTGGTTGATTTGGGATTCGGATTTGAGCTGCCGTTACCTAGCGCGCGGGACCTGCGCCTCAGCTATGTGGCGCACCCAAGGGGACTGGATGAGAGCGCTGCAGTCACAACCACTGTCCGGGCACAGGGCGAGGTGCCCGGAGCACAAAGTGAGGTCGTCTCTCTTGGAGTTTCAGAACCGCAGAAGTCCCCTGGACGACTCGTCCTGCGACGCATCAATGAAAACATGTGGCACGATGAAGGCGAAGACTCAGCCTGTCTTGTGGGGCTCGACGGCCTAATGGTAATGACCGTGCAGCACCAGCCAGGGGGAACTTCCCGTCAGCTAAGTGGCGCTGCACGCGATGAAGTTCGCACCTTCCTCAAGGGTCTCACGTATTTGCGCGCGACTCGAAAGCGGCCATCCAGGAGTTATAGAGCAGACACAGGCCCGCGACAAGCGATTGGATACGCAGGGGAGTGGACGGCCACGATTTTGAGCGAACGGCGTGATGAAATTGTACCTTTTGTCAGGCCCCCCCAGATCCCGAACACCGTCGATGAGGCAGCGGCCACCCTCGACGCGCCGTGGGACCAGGGCACTATGAAACTGCTCAGTGCGGTCGATGAATGGCTCCAGCTTCTGCATTTGGCCACTTCAATCGAAAGCACGGCCATAGAGGGAAGCCGGGGTCAGCTCCAGATTCGGGCGACACTCCCTGGCCAGCAGTCGCACAACATAACCGAGATTGGTTTCGGCATAAGCCAGATAGTTCCTGTTCTGGTCGCCGGGCTCTTGCAGCCCGAGAACGGCATCCTCATTGTGGATCTTCCAGAAGCACATTTGCATCCGCGCCCACAGGCTGTGCTCGCGGACTTTTTCTGCTCCCTGGCGCTGTCAGGGCGCACAACCTTGGTCGAGACCCACTCAGAGATGTTTTTCCATCGACTTCGACTAAGGGCAGAGATGAACCCAGAGCTTCTTGGCAAAATTGAGGTTTACTTCATTGATGAGCCAAAGGATGGGGATTGCTGTCAGCCCAGGTCTGTCGGGCTAACGTCAAAAGGACAACTAAGGTGGCCAATGGGTTTCCTTGCAGAAGCTTGGGACACAGAAAAGCACATCAGAATCATGCGGGAAGCCCGGAGGGGGCGAGCGTAATGGCGATGTTGCTGCTTGATCACCCTTGGCCGATAACAGAAGCCGTCCCCCAAAGGATGGAGGCCGCCGGGGTCCTAGAAGACTTTGATCGCATGTTCAAGGAGCGGGAATCTCTAACCCCTGTCCCTTTTATCAACCTCGAACAATATTCAAGTCTGTGTAGAGAGTTAGATAAGGATGAGGTCTCCCGTTCGTATGGGAGCTACTTTATTCGACTCGTTGAGGCTTACGTTCGCTGGAATGAAGACGGCGGGAATTCCATCGCGTCACCCGATCCGGAGCCAAGTGGCATTCCCTTGCCACACACATGGAAGAAAGCACTGCGAGAGGCAATGACGGACCTACGAGATTGGCGTAATCCGCAGATTGTCGTTCCTAAGAAACGTCTCGAATGCTGGGAGCGCAAACCGGAAGTTGCTATTGCAATTGACGGCAACCCCGCTGGAAGCCGTGTACTGGCTGTGCTTGAAGAGTACGATCTGCATCCATATGCAGTTTCAGATTTCGACCCGTGGGATCTGCAGCGTTGTCATCTTCCCGCCACAGACAGTCGGGTGGGAAAACACCCATGCCGCGTGCCTAAGCACCCAGCGCTTGAGAACGTCCCACTTGATGAGCTTGACGTGAAACTCCAAGAGCTTCGTAGAAAAGGCTGGCACTATCTAATTGGTGGCGTGGACAAGTACTATTACATTCCTCCCGACGACTGGCACTTGGCAGCCGTTGGAAAGGAAGATTGGAGAAAAAACTGCAAGACGTTTCCGCGAAGTGAGGCGGGCGGTGGTCAAGGGACAGGCCCAGTAGACCATTGGGGAAGGGTGTGGATCTGGGACCGAACCGGAAAAAGACATTGGGATGTCCAATTCCCCGTAAGGAACCCAGAGGACAAACCTGACTATGTTGTCATAAATCACGAGGGCGATCTGATACGCGATCCTTAGGGGAGCGTGTTCTTCCATTTTTCCCGGTAGACGGTCTGATAAACTTCGTCTCCGCAGATGCAGCCGGGTTCACGCGGCCTAGGCTTCCGCCACATCGCAGGAGGGGGGCGCAGTACATCGTCCCAAGACACCAATGCCTCGGGCTGGGAGAGGGGCGCCAGCTCCGGGCGAGTTCGCTTTAAGAGTTCAGCCGCCATCAGAATACCAGCTAATGCAGACTGATGGGCGAGAGGAACTGTTTCGACGCGGCCAACTCCCGTGACATCAAGCGCGACGGCTCCGCAGACCACGTCAGTGTACAGCTCGCCGAGTGGTTTACCCCGCCAAGGAGCAAGCCTCGCTTCGTCCACTCCCAGGGCACGAGCAGCTTGGCTCAGATCGTCGTCGGAAAGCGGCTTTCGAGTAACCCACAGGGCGGTTGCTCGATCCAAGGGTAATCCGAGTGCCCTGGCTGCTTGCTCCGTCGCTGAGGGCCCCTTCCCATGTGGATGATAAAGGCAAGCCAAACACGCCGCCTCGTTTGAAAAAACGTGCCAGGAGACCCCAAGCGCTCCTTCGCCGGTCCACCCATTGACCACCAGCCTGGGAAGCAGTGCCTGGGCTGATCGGCGAGCATCCACGTTATCGACCGATATGCAGATTGTCGGAATGTCAATGCGGCCTCGCTTTGCCGCAAACTCCTCCAGGGTGGCTTGGCAAGCTTCAGTCGATAGTCGAGTTCCGCGAAGCGGCCGCTCCGCCAATGCCACTTTCGATTGTGATACGTCTGCGAGTGTCCCCAGCACATATCGCTGTAAGTTGAAAAGCGTTAAATCTTCAGCATCGACAAACCACAGCCGTCCTTCGGTTTTTGAATCGCGCGCCAATCCCCACACTGCGGCATTGCCCACCGCGCCGACGCCCACGAAAACTACATCACCGAACCTACCAGGCGTGAGTTCGAGGCTGCCGCCGGCTTCGGGGCCGAAATCGAGCAGGGACAAGGAAATGTCACGTTCTGGGGCAGACTTCAAGAATATGCGGCGGAACAGCTCGGCACACGCGAGCGCAGCGGCGGCTCCGGCAGCGTAGGGGTTCGCAGCGCCTCCCCGGCGTGGGCGCGAATGGTGGATGCGAGCAACCCAACCACTGGCAGATGGATAGATAGCGCCGTCGAACCTCCCGGATCCCACGGCGATGGTCGTGGTGTCCGGCGCGTCTTCGGCCAGCTCAATGTTTGGGTTGATGTTTGTGGCCAGGTCACGGAGGGCCGAGAAGTGAGGCTCCGGTGCCGAAATCGCAAGCCGTGGATAAAGGCGAGCGAGGAGATTTGTTGTCAGCTCTGCGATCCAGACTTCATTCGCACTCGGCCGTGGTCCGCATCGAACGCCGACGGAACAACTTTCTAACAAGCCAATAAGGGACTCGCGCGAAACCGATAGGTGTCCACCCAATGCTCCATAAACGCGCTCAAAAAAGGGTGCGAGAGCCACTCAGACCTTCTCCTCGCTGATCCACTGCACCTGCACCTGATTCGGCTGCATGATCACTAGAGGGTGAACCAGATCGATGCTGACTCGCCATATCGACATCGCGATCGAGAACAGGTTCATTTCCCCTCGATAGAGGAGCCAGTCGTCGCCAGAATGTTGCGGATGCTCGTGGTACTCCCTGATTCCGCGAATGCAAAGGAAGGGCTTGTGTGTGCTTGGGTGATCGTCAAGGAGAACCACGTGCACCTTTCGGTCCGCCTCAAATTCGAGGGCCCGAAACATCGTTGGGTACGGCAGGAGGTTATCGTTCCACGGGTCCCGAAACTCCAGCGATGGAGCCCGCAAGTCATAGTCCGTGAGATCAAGATGGGCCTTGAAAGCACTTCCCGCAAGGCTGGGAACCTGCACCATCATCAGTTGCACCTGGGGTAATAGGATGCTGCCAGCCTGGGTCATCGGAACTCCCGCTTGCATTGGGTGACGAGGCACAAAGAGCAGATCCACATACGGGTAGGATGTTGAACTGAGCATCACTATCCCTCGCGACTCAAGCGTGGGCCTTTGATTGACGAGGACACCCACCTCGCGGTCGAACTTCAGCCGATTCACTTCTGGATCTACTCTCATAGCCGCCCGATACCACCCCCAGCGCCAACTCGTAGACTTAGGAAGAGCCGAGCGCCATTTTTCAGACCGAGATGCTCGATAGTGCGGCCCATCTCGAGCAGGACGCCATTGGAATCTCGCACCTCCCACTCGTCAGGGGGACGACCTGTATTGCCGCTCTCGCGAAGTGCTCGCTCAACAGCATGTCGGAGCGTTGCATCATCGCTCGCCTCGACGGAAAAGTTCTCACCGTTGATTATGAAAATCAGTTTGACCCTGTGTTCGTGCTCTGCCACCTCGGAACTCCTTCCTGATTTCAATCCAACTTGCTGACTTAAGGCAAAACCTCCGGAGGTCGGGCCGCTATGCTTTTCATCATCATTAATTATCGGCCGGTAGCTGCTCATTATGCAATGGATGGGCACAAAAGTGGTGAGAAAAAAGCGAGCAAGTCCGGAAAGGCCCCTGGTTCGCGGCAGCCCCAGCGGGGCGAAAGAAAAGGTTTCGACGCGGGAACTCTCCCCCGTTCTGCCGCCCCTTACGGGGCTCGGGCGCGGTCGGGGGCTGATTTTCCCACGGCGCGCGCCGTGGGCTACGGTCTTTCGCCCGTCGGCTGACGGGCTGGCGGGTGGCGAATTCATGGTGACGCAAGCGACCTCTCGCAATTGGGTTAGAATGCGCTGGTGCCCCGGAAACGGCTCTGCAGCGCGCCATGATCGCATACATGCCGAACGGCGGCATGTATGCGCCCCCGCCGCGTAGACCAGATCATCCTTTGATCCTTCATGACGGTGCACCTCTTTCCCCGACGAAGCGATTTCTGCAAATCTCGGGGGAGTGGGTCAATTTGATGTAGAGGCGGCTTTACGCCGCCACTTGGCGAGGTAAACTCGCCGCCAGGAAATGGCGAGGTAAACTCGCCGCTACAGCATCAAATTGATCCACCACCAATCTTGGAGGGGTCTTGGTTGCGCGTAACAATTGGCGTACAATCTCCTCGGTGGGCAAGTCCGCCAAGTTAGGGCCACCCATTACTTCCACAAGCAGGAGCAACCCATGCCGAGCCGCCATTCATTTGGTGAGATTCATCTTGATGTGACTGCGGGTCGTGAGCAGCCACTAGTCACGCCGGGCTCCGAGACCCCTTTTCGAATCGCTATTCTCGGGGACTTCAGCGGGCGCACAAATCGAGGTTTGTCTGAAAGTGGGGGTGCCCTCGCGAGCCGGCGTCCCCAGATGATCGATCGCGACAATTTTGACTCTGTGCTGGCAAGAATTGCGCCTCGGCTTGAACTGGCTCCAGGGGGAGAGGATGCCTTCCGCATCTCATTGAAGTTTGGTGATCTGGACGATTTTCATCCTGACAGGCTCTTTGAGCAGGTTCAAATGTTCCAGAAGTTGCGGGAGACGCGGCAAAAACTCAGCGACCCGGCGACATTCGCCAAAACGGCTTCGGAACTGGGTCTTGTAGGGAAGCAACCCTCGTCACAAATCGCCCCTGCAGCGCCTGCGCACCGAGTCTCCGGGGCGGATATACAGCGGGTGGTTGCGGGTAGCCTTCTGGATGAAACGATCGAAGCAACCGAGGGCAGGGCAGCAGAAGAGTATCCCTCCAAGCCTGCCGACGAATGGACCACCTTGTTAAATAAGATTGTCGCTCCCCATGTGGTCGCCAAAGCGGACCCTCGCCAGGCAGAACTGGTTGCCCTGATAGATAAAGCCACCAGCGCCCAGATGGCGGCTTTGTTGCATGCTCCCGACTTCCAAGCGCTCGAAGCTGCGTGGCGCGCCGTGTTCTTTCTGGTTCGAAATATCGAAACGGATACTCAGCTTAAGTTATTTCTGATCGATGTCTCGAAAGAAGAACTTGCCCAGGACCTGTTGGCATCCAGCGATTTGAGCTCGACGGGAATCTACAAATTGCTCGTGGAGAAGACAGTGGGTACGCCCGGGGCGGAACCGTGGGCCGTTATGGCAGGGAATTTCAATTTCGGCCCTACCTTGAAAGATGCCGAACTGCTTGGTCGGATGGCGAAAGTGGCCGCCGGGGCCGGCACCCCATTCATTGCCGGCGGGAGTCCGCGCCTACTGGGTTGCGACTCAGTCCTCGACTTGCCTGATCCGCGGCAATGGAAGATTCAGATGTCCGAGGAGGCTGCCGCCTCCTGGCAAGCATTGAGGACCTCACGCGAAGCTCGTTTTGTTGGATTGGGACTTCCCCGTTTTCTTTTGCGGCTACCCTATGGGAAGGATACCGAACCCGCTGAACTCTTTCAGTTCGAAGAGATGCCTGATCCCGCCGCCCATGAGAACTACTTGTGGTGCAATTCAGCTTTTGCCTGTGCTTTATTGCTGGCGCAGTCTTTTGCAGAGCAGGGGTGGGAACTACGGCCAGGCACGATTTCGGAAATAAGCGGACTGCCCATCTATATCCACACGGTGGAAGGCGAGCTCAGGAACCTGCCTTGCGCCGAGGTTTTGTTGACGCAGACGGCAGCGGAGAAAATGATGGAAAAGGGTTTCATGCCGCTTGCCTCGTTAAAGGATCAGCCGACGGTCCGGCTGGTGCGATTCCAGGCAATTGCCGAGCCTCTCAGTGCTTTGGCCGGACGCTGGAGAGCCTGAGGCGGTGATTGGCGGCAGTATGACAAAACCCGAGTTGACCCCTTACGATGAAATTGCCTACCCGACATTTCCCATTTCATACACACATCCTGATCGCCTGGCGACCGTAGCGACGCACTTCGGCATGAGGCCTGCGCCTGTCGAGCGATGCCGAGTGCTGGAGTTGGGGTGTTCCGCTGGGGCCAACTTGTTGTCCATGGCAGTCATGCTGCCGGAAAGTGAATTTGTCGGAGTCGATTTGGCAGGAAGACCGATTGCCCAGGGAAAGGCCAGGGTGGAGGCTCTTGGGCTGAAGAATCTTGCTTTCCGACAGATTGACCTGCTCGATATGGCCCCGGACTACGGCAAGTTCGATTACATCATCGTGCATGGTCTCTATGCGTGGGTTCCGCCGGGGGTTCGTGATCAGATCCTGGCCATCTGCAAAGGCAGCCTGCAACCGCAGGGAATTGCCTATGTCAGTTACAACACATTTCCAGGGTGTTATTCACGGGTAATGATCCGTGAGATGATGCTCTTCCACAATCGGGATTTCCATGATCCGCAGCAGCAGATGCAGCAGGCCATCACCTTGCTCAAGCTGCTGGCAAATTCGCGCGTGGGACCCGACAACTATACGAAACTGCTCCAGGAGGAGTTTGAGCGAACGTCCAAGCGGTCAAGAGAAGGTCTTTACCATGACGAGTTGGCAGAAGTCTTCCGGCCCGTCTATTTCCACCAATTCATGGAGCACGCTCAACGCCATGAACTCCAGTTCCTGGGGGAAGCCGACTTTTTCGAGATGCACACAGGAGGCCTCACGCCCCAGGCGAAAGAAGTGCTCGATAAGATTTCCGATGACATCATTTTGAGGGAACAGTACCTGGACTTCATGCGCGGCCGGGCCTTCCGGAAAACGCTTTTGTGCCACAAAGATGTGCGGCTCGACCGCTCGGGGAAATCCGTCTCAGTCAGGTCATATTACGTTTCGTCTCAAGCGCGGCCGAACTCACCAGCTCCGGACTTTTCTCCGGGAGCAGAAGAGACTTTTCGTAGTGGCAGCGGAGTAGAACTTATTACCGCCAACCCGTTGGCGCGCGCCCTGCTCTGGTACTTGATCGAGTCACAACCACAGCGAATTGCTTGTGAAAAGCTCCTGACCGAAGTCGAGTCTCGGGCCCGCCAAAGGCTGGGTTTTGTTCCGAAACCCGATCAGGATTTCGCCTCTGACCTTTTGGATTTCGTATGGCAGACATACTCGGCTGGACTGCTCGATCTGCACGTCTACGTTCCGCCTTTCGCGACGAAGGTCAGCGAAAGGCCTGTGGCAAGCCCCCTGGCTCGATTAGAGGCTCGAGACAGCGATGTCATAACGACACTGCACCACAGAAGCTTGCGTCTAGGTGATGCGCTGCAAAGAGGATTGGTTATGCTCATGGACGGCACCCGCGACCACGATGCTCTGAGAAAAGATCTTCTCCAGCTTTTCGAGTCAGGGGCTCTAACGCTGCTTGACGGTGACAAACCAGTTAGTGACATGCAGACGGTGGAGAAAAGGATTGCCGCTGAGACCGAGGACGTGTTGGGGAGCCTCGCGCGCCTGGCTGTACTGATGGAGTGAGTGTCAGTCGGGGGTAATGGCAGCAGTGGTTTTTTGAACTTGTCAAACAGCGCGCCTGATGGCCGCAACCAAAAGGGGATTCTTTGTGTCCTCCGTGCCTCTCAAGCTCTAACCCGGCGCAGGCTTTGGCCCCAAGCTAAGACGCAGTGGTTGTTCCCTCGTCCCCCGATTAGCCCGCGCAGCGGGCGGCATATCGTAGCCCACGACGCGAGCCGTGGGGAAGGAGGGCCGCTGGAAAAGGGCCAAGCCCCGCAAGGGGCGACAGAAGGGCAGCGCAGATTCCTGCCCTCTGTTCCCTGCATGGCGATGTCGCCCCTGCCGGGGCTAAGAAGTCTTATCGCATGCCCTTTATCCCACGGCTGTCGCCGTGGGCCACATGATGTCGGCCCTGACGGGCCTATGCGGGTTCGAGGAAATCTTCGCGGGGTGGCAAGGGCGGCAAACTAGTGGGGCAGCGCGGCCCATCGCCGTAACCAACCGCATCTTGTAGGGCCGAACGGCGTTCGGCCCTCGGGCGAGCGCCGCTCGCCCCTACTACAGCAGGAGGTCAATTTGGGGATACGACAGGAAGGGCCGGCAGGCGCCTCAGCCATGCGATTGCGGCTCGAACAATCGCCACATTTCGCCTTTTTGCGCGATTTTCTGCGCAGCTCGGAATTCAACGAGAAGTCAATTTGTTGCCGGGTGGGTATGGCAGGTCTCAATGAATTCTTCTCCAATGACCGAGCGCGGGTAACTCTTTCGGGCGAATCGGATGGGCTGGGCTTCTTGATCCGCCTGTTCCTGATGGGAGAGCCGCTCGGGGTAAAGGCCTTGGAATCCGTGATCCCGGCACGCGCATTGGAAGCTATGAGAGATCTGGGCTTGCTGATTGAAGACTCTGCGGACCACGCGCGAGTATGTGCCAGTGTGGCGCTCTATCCTGTGGGGCGGTTATTCATTGTTTCGGATCGATGGACTACGCCGGAGGGCAACGCCCCTGATTTGCCAGATGATTTTGTTTTTCCGGCGATTACGGCAAACACCTCGCAGTTCATGGCGACTTTGCCGCGGGATCCTTGCGAGAGTTTCCTCGAACTTTGTTCAGGCACAGGCGTGGCGGCGTTGGAGGCCGCACGGCACGCGAACCACGGATGGGCAGTTGATATTACCGAGCGGTGTACGCAGATGGCGGAATTCAACCGCCTGCTCAATGGGCTAAACAACCTCACGACGATCCAGGGAGACCTTTATGAATGCCTCGGCGACCTGACGTTTGACCGTATCGTCGCCCATCCACCCTATATGCCCGTGCTGAACCGTGCCCAGATTTTTTACGATGGAGGCTCGGACGGAGAACAGGTGACGCGCCGCATCGTGATGGGGCTACCCCGCTACCTGCGACCGGGTGGGTGCTTCTATTGTCTGGCGCAGGGATCGGACCGCGAAGGCGCGCCTTTCGAGCAGCGTGTAAGGGCTTGGCTGGGCGAAGAACAATCGGAATTTGATGTCATGGTCATTATTAGGCAGCCGCAAGACCCTAATGATGCGGCAATGCAGTATGCCGTGAAATCAAAGGGAGGTGGCCAGGCAGCCCATGAAATGAGAGAAGCGTTGAGGGGTCTCGGCATACAATTGATGGTTTACGGATGGATGATCATCCAGAGAAGGGAAGATGCCCGTCCGGTCTTCACCACCCGGAGAACCGTTGGCCCGAATACGGGGCAGAAGGAGATTGATTGGCTCCTGAAGTGGGAAACCGCTGCTGTAAAACCTGAGTTTATTGAGATACTCGCTGAAACGCACCCCGTCGTCGCCCCTTCCCTTGAACTTCACGCAGTCCACCGGATGAAGGAGGGGGATTTGGCGCCTGAGCAGTTCTCGTTGCACACTGAGTATCCTTTCAGTGTGGACTGTCGAGTGCAGCCCTGGGTGGGGTTCCTGCTCCCGCAATGCGACGGGAAATTGACGGTGCGGCAACTCCTTGAGTTTTGCAAGCAGCACAATTTTGTCCACCCTGAGACGCCGCTGGCAGAGTTTGCCAGGCTGGTCATGGTTTTTATATCGGGAGGATTCCTTGAGGTGGAAGAGTTCAAATTGCCTGTGAGCGCAGTAGACGGCGGGCAGAAAGAAGAAAGCAATTCAAAATTCAAAACTCAAGATTGGGTTAGCCCTGTTTCTTCCATGGACGGAGAAATGCTTTCTTGAACTCACGTTTGATCTAACCCACGTTTTTCGGCGTATTGGGGCCGATTTCTCGTTGGATCTTCTTGACGATTTTCCTCCAAGTTATCATTTCAGAGTTTAATCAATCATCAACCGGCCCAGGTTAGATTCTCACCGCCAAACACTGGGATTTCCTGAGCCTCTTCTTGCCTGATAAAGTCAACACTCTGGTCGGTGCTTTTGGGCACCCGGACAAGAACGATGGCCGCTGGACGGACGACCATACTAGGAGTTACAAGGGCGGACCCAACGGAATCGGCGGCCCTGGGTATGTGGAGCCCGTTCCGGCGTGCGCAGTCAATTTTCTGCGAAAGGTCGACGAAAATAAAAAAAGCGCCAGCTGAGGCAGTTGGGTCTATACTAATGGGAACGTGGGTTCCAAAATGGAAATCCTGACCCTTAGGGCTGAAACGGAAAGGCGCAAAGATTCACTTTTATCTCGGGAGGGTAATTGATGCCCAGTTCCATGCTGATTCACGATCGCCGCTTGGCGGGAAATCCCCCCGGGGACATGGCGGACAATACGTACGAAGTAGATGAGAACATTCCCATCACGCACGCCCTCGGGTGGATCGCCGAGTATTCCCGGCGTAGTGGCGGCTTAAGCGATCTCTACGTAATGTGCCACGGTTACGAAGGAACTCTCGACTTACGGCACCTCACGTGCGTTAATGAGGAGCATGGCGGTTTCGGTCTGCAGCTCTGTGACGAAGGACTCAGCCTGGCCAATGCCACGCTGACGGCGGTCTTGAGAGGCAAGGTCACGAAAATCACGATCTTCTCCTGCGCCACCGCCGACACCGCGCCCTACAACAAGGACACCGAGGCGGATGGCATGCGCTTCTGCGGCGAAATTGCGCTCTGGACCAGAGCGGAAGTGATCGCCGCCGTGGAGACACAGAAATACAACAGGCGTCGCACCATCTGGCAATGGCTCACATTCTCCAACCGGGCGGGCGCCATCGATTTCGGCGCATGGGAGGGGCCGGTGTACAGCTTCACGCCGGCCGATCCAGGCGGGCGCAAGATTCTCTCTTCCCCCAAAGGCGAGACGAATTTCCTTCAGGTGCCGGAGACAGCCATTACCGGTGGGTTCACGGTCGAGGTGCGCGCCGGCGACCCGGACAAGTCCTCCCTGTCCGGCATCGCCAAGGCCCAGTATGGCGACTTCAACCTGTGGCCGCTCATCTTCGATCTCAACAAGGGCAAGATCGGGCCCAATCCGAACCGGATAGGGCCGGGAGCGAAGCTGCTGCTTCTGCCGATCGACCGTTACACGCCTGCCGAACTCGCCGATGCTCGCAGACGCGCTCCGGCCTGGAGCAAATATCCGCATTGATATGCCAAATACTTCTCGCCGCGGATACGCCGCCGGGAGGAACCCCACTAGCGCAAGATGCCTGCCGGTTCGGCCCGGCCGGATCACCTTCGTGCACGAGGCCAGCGCGGCTGGGCGGCGAGGTTTGCCGCCAACAAGCTCAATGCCTCCCGTAGCTTCCTCGCTATGGATCAAACCCTCAGTCGGCCGGCGCGCGTGAACTGCCGAGTCAATCAGCTTCGACCACGGAATGGATTCACTGAGCGACGCAGCTTGCGCCGGGCAAGGAAAAGTTTGCCAACTGCCGAGTGGTCTTGGCAGCCCTCATCGGCGCCCCCTTTTCGGAGAGAGTACAGTGAGGCTGATAAACGCTCGATCCTACACGTTTTTAACTATCTCGTGTTTTTTCAATGGGTTTGGAGACTTCCTGGATAAGACTTCTCCTCTGTTATCACAAGTTGCCCATATCACACCAAGAGAGATCGCGACTTTCTAAGGAAATTGTAGCCCCCTGTTTTTGCATTGACAAACGTTCCGCGATTTGCTACAAAGGCTGTGGGTTCCGGACTTAACACCACAATAAATTTGAATTTTCGGAAGGAGTGCCCCATGGCACAGAGCGTGCAAAAGAAGCTTGAAAGGGTACGTCCTCCACGTGTCCACGTTACGTACGACGTGGAAACCGGAGGCGCCATAGAAATTAAAGAGCTCCCATTTGTGATGGGAGTTATGGGTGATTTTTCAGGTCAACCCGTAGATCCTCTACCCCGGTTAAAAGACCGGAGGTTCGTAGAAGTAACCCCCGATAATTTCGACAACGTGCTGGAAAGCATGAAACCTCATCTGGCATTCTCGGTGGAAAACAAGCTCAGCGAGGATCCCGATGCAGGACAATTGAAGGTCAGTCTCGATTTCAAGAATATGGATGACTTCGCGCCGGAGAACGTGGCCAAGCAGGTCAAACCTCTGCGCGAACTGCTTGACCTGCGCAGCCGCCTCAACGATCTAAAAGGCACGTTGCAGACGAACGAGAAGCTGGATGAAGTTCTGCTGGAGGCGGTTAGTAACACGGAGAAGTTGAACAAGTTGAGGGCGGAACTGGGCGGAAAGAAGGAGGAGAAAGAAAAGGAGGGGTCAAATGGCTAAAGAAGAAAGGGCAAAGGCGCCTGCACAGGCGGCGGAGCAGGTCGCGGAAAAGGGATTGCTGGATCAAATTGTTGAGGCCGGCAGGGTGGGAACAGACGTTGCCACCCGTGAGCGGGGCAAAAGCCTGGTGAAAGAATTCATCAGTCAGGTGCTGGAAGGGGAGGTCACCGTTTCGAAAGATGTGGAGGCGATGATTAATGCCCGAGTGGCGCAGATTGACCACCTGCTCTCCATCCAACTCAATGAGATCTTGCACTATCCCCAGTTTCAAAAACTCGAGGCAACCTGGCGCGGGTTAAAGTACCTCATCAGCCAAAGCGAGACCAGCGTCATGCTTAAGATTCGCATTATGAATGTTTCGAAGAAAGAGCTTCTGCGCGATCTACAGCGGGCTCCTGAATTCGATCAAAGCGCGCTGTTCAAGAAGGTATACGAAGAAGAGTTCGGGATTTTCGGCGGAGATCCTTTTGCCGCTTTGATCGGTGATTACGAGTTCAGCAAGAGCCCGGAGGATCTGGAACTCCTGGAAAAGGTCTCTCAGGTTGCTGGGGCGGCGCACGCGCCATTCCTGACGGCTGCTTCCTCACAACTACTGAATATGGAGAGTTTTACGCAATTGGATCAGCCGCGGGACATCGGAAAGATTTTTGATACCACCGAGTACGCCAAGTGGAAGTCGTTCCGCCAGAGCGACGATGCCCGTTATGTCGGGCTTTGCGTGCCACACGTCCTGATGCGTCTTCCTTACGGTAGGGATACGGTCCCTGTGGACGCCTTCACTTACGAAGAGGGCGTGGATGGGACCGATCACACCAAGTACCTGTGGGGCAATGCAGCGTATGCCATGGGAGCGCGGTTGACGAATGCCTTCGCCTTGTATGGGTGGTGCGCGGCAATCCGGGGAGTGGAAGGCGGAGGTCTGGTGGAAGGGCTGCCCGCACATACTTTCCGAACGGACGAAGGGGACGTGGCGCTGAAGTGCCCCACCGAAATTGCCATTACGGACCGACGTGAGAAGGAACTGGCGGACCAGGGGCTGGTCCCCTTGGTGCATTGCAAGGGCACAGACAAGGCCGCGTTCTTCAGCGTGCAATCCGCAAATAAGCCCAAGTTGTACGACAGCGATGCGGCCAACGCCAATGCTCGGCTCTCCGCGCAGTTGCCCTACATCATGGCCACGTGCAGGTTCGCCCATTACCTGAAGGCCATGATGCGGGATAAGATCGGCAGCTTCACTTCCCGCGACGAAATCCAGATGTTCCTCAACCGCTGGATTGCGCAATACGTGACCAGTGACGACACAGCAACCCAAGCGACGAAGGCGAAGTACCCATTACGGGAAGCGCGCATCGATGTGGAAGAGGTGAAGGGCAAGCCCGGCGTGTACCGCGCGGTGGCCTTCCTTCGCCCGCACTTCCAGCTCGACGAGCTTACGGTTTCGCTGCGGTTGGTAGCATCGTTGCCGCAGTCTGCCGCCAGAGCTTAGTTACTTAGCGGCTTGGGGCGGACTTCGAGCACGAGTCCGCCTCGCGTTCTCTGGAAAATCCAAATTCTACGAGGAGAGAAGATATGGCAATCGAATACCATCTGAAAATTGGCAACGTTAAGGGTGAGAGCGGCGCCACGAAACACAAGGACGAAATTGAAGTCTTGTCCTGGAGTTGGGGGGCATCCAACCCGACAAACATCAGCGGCTCAGGTATGAGCGCGGGAAAGGTCTCGATGTCCGATCTCAGCTTTACAAAGAAAGTGGACAAGGCGAGCCCCAAGCTCCTGGAGCTTTGCGTCACCGGTAAACACGTGGACGACGCAACGCTTTATTGCAGCAAGCAGACCGGCGGGAAGACTCCCGATGACTTCCTTACCATCAAGTTGAAGGAAGTCTACGTTTCGAGCTTCCACGTCGGCGGCTCGGAGGGCGAGGATGTGGGCACGGAGTCGCTCTCGATTACCTACGGTCAGATCGATTACGATTACAAGGAGCAGAAGCCGGACGGAACGCTGACCTCGGCGGGGAACGTTCAATACAATCTCATTAAGAGGGAGCAAACGGCATAGTCCAGGGGCTGGCCCCGGAGTATTGCTCCCGAGGTAATATGGAAAACGCGAATCAACTCTTTCAGGCCGGAAGGCTCAAAGAGGCTGTGCAGGCATTGAGCGCCGAGCTGCGAAAAAACCCCTCAGACACCAGACGCCGTACCTTCCTCTTTGAGTTGCTCTGCTTTTCGGGAGAGTATGGACGGGCAGAGAAACAACTGGACGTGCTGGCGGAAGCCGGCCCAAACAGCGAAATCGGGGCACTGCTCTACCGCAGTGCCCTTCAAGCTGAAAGGACGCGCCAGGATCTCTTTCAAAAGAAGGAGAAGCCTTCCGGAGGGACATCCTCTGGCGCGGAAACCATCACCGGTACGCTAAACGGCAAGCCCTTCCAGACGATTACGGACGCCGATCCGCGGATTGGACCTCGCCTGGAGGTTTTTGCCGCCGGGAACTATCTCTGGCTCAATTTTGAACATTTGGCTTCAATCCAAATTCCGCAGCCACGCCGACTTCGAGACCTGATCTGGACTCCTGCTGTGGTTCGGGTTGGACCTGCCTTGAAAAGCACCGAGCTTGGGGAGGTCTTGTTGCCGGTCTTATCCCCATTCGCGTGGCAACATTCGGATGATGCGGTTCGCCTTGGCCGTATGACGCTTTGGGAAGAAGGCGAGTCGGGCGAGGCGGTCCCGGTCGGTCAGAAGATGTTGCTCGTGGATGGCGAGGAATTCCCGCTGCTCGACATCCGCCAACTGGAATTCAATTTACCTCAGGCTGCGGCATAGGTCAGAATGCCTCTACCGGATAACCTACTCAATCCGATCCCAGGTGAGAATCCCAGCGGGGAAGACCTCCGCTACACGCCCATTTACGATCAGATCAAGGAAGCCCGCCGGGAAGAGGAAGAGTCTGAACAGGGCGATTGGAAATTCGAGATCAAGAAGGCGGACTACCCTCTGGTTGTAAAGCTGGCCGCTGAAGCCATCGCCACCAAGAGTAAAGATTTGCAGCTTGCCGCGTGGCTTACGGACGCTTTGCTTCGGACGGAAGGATTCGGCGGTCTGAAACAGGGTTTAGAACTGTTGCGCGGTCTACTCGGGACCTTCTGGGAAACCTTGTACCCCCAACTCGAGGATGGCGACGCGGAGTTGAGGGCGACGCCGCTGGAATGGGTCGGCTCAAGTCTGATTCTTCCCCTTCAAATGGCTCCCGTCAACAAGGCCAGACACGGTTGGCTGGAGTACACCGAGTCCAGAAAAATCGGCTATGAAGAACAGGCCGACACCGAGGAGAAGAAAGCTGCCCGGACAAAGGCCCTCGGACAGGGGAAGATAGCGCCTGAAGACTTCGACAAGTCCTTCAACGAAACTCCAAAAGCTTTTTACGTCAGTACGGAAGCTGTCCTCGACGAGTGCAACGCGACGCTCCAGGCTCTGGATTCTTTTTGCCGGGAGAAGTTTGGTGATGTCTCACCAAGCTTCGGGGGACTAAAGAAGGGCCTCGAGACGGTTCGCCACAGCGTGCATCTGCTCCTTCAGAAAAAGAGGGAGACCGAGCCGGATGCCGTCGAGGTTCAAGCGGAGGGCGCGGGTGCTGAGGGGCCGGCCGCCGCCGGGGAGACGGTTGGGCGAGCTGCCGCAGGGGCGGCAGGAATTCTAATACCGCTGGCAGATAAGGAGCCTGCCGGACGCCGGGAGGCTATTGCCAGTGTGGCGCGTGCCGCAGCGGCTCTTCGGAAGCTGGACCCTTACAGCCCAGGCCCTTACCTGATGATGAGGGGCTTACGATGGGGTGAGCTTCGAGGAGCGTTCCACACATCCGACATGACTTTGCTCGAAGGTCCGCCTACGGAGCTTCGGCAGCACATCAAGAAACTGGCGATTGAAGGGAAATGGAACGAACTCCTGGAAGCGGCGGAGAATGCAATGTCGCTTCCGTGCAGCCGAGGCTGGCTCGATTTGCAGCGCTTCGTGGTCGATGCCTGTGTGGGACTGGGAAGCGAATACGCGGCGATTGCTATGGCCATCCGTTCAGAACTGAAGGCATTACTGCACGACCAGCCGCAGATCCTGGAGACCAACTTGCTGGACGACACTCCGGCTGCGAACAGTGAGACTCAGGCGTGGTTGAAAGAGCTGCTGGCCGAACCGGGGGCGCCATCACCTGATGCCACTTCCCCGGAATACCGGATCGTGGAGAATTATTCTGCCCCTGGATGGCACAGGAAGTTTGTTGACAGCTACGATTTGGCCCGTGAGGCTCTGCGCGCCGGACAGGCGGAAAAGGCCATTGACTTAATGCAGCAAGAGGTCGAAAGGCAACTTTCAGGGAGAGGTCAGTTCTTGCGTAAGATGCAACTGGTCGAGGTCTGCATCTCTGCCGGGAAGAGCCAAATTGCCCAGCCGATTATTGAGGACTTGGCCTCCCTGATTGAGAACAATCATTTGGAAGGCTGGGAGGATCGGGAAGTTGTAGCCAAAGCGCTGGTAATGATTCTGAAGAACAGCCAAAGGGTACAGGCGGATGAAGCGGAAAAGCTCCGGCTTTTTGAAAAGGTCGCCCGTCTTGATCCCGTCCAGGCTATTTCCTGTCTTGAAACCTAATGCCGACAACAGAAAGGGAAGGCCCAGTTACATTGTCGGTGCTTGATCGACTCATCGATCAGGAGCCGGAGCGCAAGCTGGAGCCTCCTCTTACGAGAGCTCGATCCTTGCGTGAGTTGAAGGCCGCGCTCCGGCGCGACTTGGAATGGCTACTCAATACCCGGCGGACGATCGAAGAATCCCCGGCGTCTCTCAAGGAGTTGGAACGCTCCCTTTATAACTACGGGCTGCCCGACGTTTCGAGCCTCTATCTTCGATCATCCAACGACCAGGGTACCCTGCTCAAAGCGATCAGGGTAGCGATCAATTACTTTGAGCCCAGGCTTCTGAATATCAAGGTGACGCTGGAACCGGCGGCCGACGATACGCGCGTCATCCGCTTCAGCATTGAAGGATTGCTGCGCATGGATCCTGCTCCCGAGCATGTTTTCTTTGATACCATGCTGGAACCAATGAGCGGCCAATACCAGGTGAAGGGTTCGTAGAATGCGCGATGATCTTCTGGAATATTACGAGAGTGAACTTAGCTTCCTCCGGCAGATGGGAGCGGAGTTTGCCGAGAAGCATCCCAAAATTGCGGCGCGCCTGCAATTGGATGCCAACCGTTGTGACGACCCGCATGT
>JBEKIZ010000053.1:0-37242 GCA_050011515.1 Terriglobia bacterium
GCACGACTTCCGGCGCCAGGGAGGGTGAATCGAGCAGCGACCAGCACTCGTCAAGCACGGTGATGCTGGGTTGTCCCTTCCTTCCCGCCGCCCTGGTCGCCATCACATTGGCGATCAGCATGCTCATGGCGGTTTCGAGGCGCGGGTCGGAACTGAGTCCCTCCACATCGAAGAACAGCCAATTGCTGTCGATCTTGAGCGAAGTCGGGGCGTCGAACAGCTTGGCGTAAATACCCTTTTCTCCCGTCCACGAACGGAGCTTGATCGCGGCCAGCCTAGCCTCATCAATCGTGCGCTGCATCCGCTCCTCATCCCGCCATTGCGCCAGCTCTTCCCGCAAGTCATTGAACGTGGGGATCGGATTGGAATACCGGATGGCGCAGCGCTTATAGGTGCGTGCGATGGCATCGCTGATGAGGTTGTCAAGAAGGGACGTGTCCGACCCGGGGCTGTCACCCAGCATGTGCCGGGTCAGGTTCTTCAGGAAAGCGATCTTGTCTTTGCCGGGAGAGGTTTCACCCGGCGGCAAGTCCCAGGGGTTTAGTGTTTCGCTGCCTTCAAGGTCCACTTCGATCACCCGGCCGCCCATCAGTTCCACCAGCGGCCGGTAGGAATCGCCACGCTCCAAAATGGAAATAAGAGGGTTGGCGCGCGCCATCATGACCAGGAAAAGCTGGGCCATAAAGGTCTTTCCACCCCCGCTTTTCGCCATGATGAGCATGTTGGCGTCGCCCAAGCTCGAATCGAACGGCGAAAATGGGATCAACCGGTGATGAGGAGTCTCAAAAAGCATGAGAGGCGAGTTCGGTGTCCCCTCCCATGGCATCTCGACAGGCAGCAGGTCAGCCGCATGAAGGGTGAGCACGTCAAGCTCTCTCTTGTTTTCCCCTGCCATCGCCGGAAGCCCTCCAAAAAACAGGCGCTTCTGCGCCAAAGACTCCGGAATTCCACGGCTCCCGTTCATGCGGGCAACGGCATGCAGCACCCGTTGCCGGCGGTCTGCCAGGGTCCGCTCGGCCTCCACGTGTTCCAGCCTGCTGCGCGCCGGCCTGGATGTTCGTACCGCAACAGTCAGGCTCATCCGGCAACTCTTGAGCGAGCTTGAAATCAGGTCCTGCAAGACTTTCATCAACTGCTTTTCCGCCACCTGGGCGTCTACATTGACTCGGAAGCCGCCATGAAAATCCCTCTGTGCCGCTGACATCTTCCGCAGCCGGCTCTTGTAGTGTTTCACCATCTTGGCCTGGTCGGGAAGAATCACCTCCGCGTTCACGACCAGAGGGAACTCCATCAACATGAGCTCACGTAAAATGCCCGGAAAGGTGGCATCGGGCAGATCCTTCAGGCTGATCCAGGAGTAGAGTAAGCCGCCGATTTTGAGATAGTCGTCCGTCTCGTCCTCAATGTTGACGTTGGCCATCTGCCTCCGCGCGCTGTCGTAAACGAGCGATCTCTCAGGAGGACGGTAGGGGACGGTATCGTCCCCTACCGGGTAAAGCGCCCTTTTCACCTCGCGGAAGATACTGTCGTGGGGCATTCGACGAATCGCCATGCCGGTCGCCTGAAGTGTTGCTTCGACCCCTGACATCAGACTGTTGAACTCCGCGAGGAGGTCCTCGTGCTCGCGACGCGTCCGCTCGATGCACTTGGTAGCCGAAAGGCTGGCGCTTGAGCCCCGCATCTTTTTCTTCCACTCGATGTCCGGCGACTGGTGGTGGATTCTAGGGTTCCAGATGAAATAGGCGTGGAGGATGTGACGGAGGTACAGCCCGTCGCTGTCCCGCTGTCGCCAGAGGTCGGCATGTACCCGGTCGACCGCTTGCAACACCGGGCTCTCGTTACGTTGCTCCCGGTTGTACCGGCTGACCAAGTCGCCATAGCCTTCGGCAATCTCAAATCGCACCTGCATGCGCATGGAGCGCTCCGGCAGCGACCTAACTAAGGCTTCGAGCCCGTTCTTGTCCCGATTCCTCATCTCGTCGCTCGCATAATAGGAGTGCACGCCGCCGAGCTCATAGCCGGCCACGAAAGATCCATCAACATGAATGGCGACGTTATCCAGGAGGTCGCGGATGCGCAATTGCTCGCAGAGCGCCGGAGCGGCGAGCGACTTCTCATATTGTTGAAGGGTTACCGGCATATCTCCTCCTCAGGCTGGAGATATTCGCGGGTCAATTGCGAGTCGCGTTCAAGCGCTGAATACACGTGGGGCCTGGAATGGAACATCACCCAATCGAGCAGATACCCGCGTTGCTTTCCGTACTTGAACAACATCAAGGCGGGGATGCTCAGCAAAGGGACCAGGTGTTGCATGATCATGTTCATAGGCAGGCCAAACATCTCCCGTTTCAGGAACCGGCCGAGGATGTTAGTGACCACGGCCAGCGCCAGGATGGCAAACAGGTCCTCGACCTCGAGTCCGAGGAACGTTACTCGCGTTCGTAAGTTGCGATAAACAGGTGTCACGTCAAGCGGCACGATTTCCTCCCATTAAGTCACTCCCCCCGTTCCTCGGGTTACGAAGAACTCGCCGAGCCGAAGCAATCCCGACACCAACAGGCACAATCCCGCGGCGGCGAAGTGCCGCATCCATGAGATCGGCTGGTGTCGGTTGGTTACTCCCGCCAGTTGTAATCCGCCTGCGGCCACCTGCAAGGCCGCGTAAATCGGCAGAAGTACGTTGCAGATCCAGTCCACGATGCTGGCTACCGAAGCCCAAACCAGGTTGGGGTCGTTCCAGGCGCGCTGCGAAGCGAAAGTCTCGAAAGCACGCAAGAGTCCCGAGGCCATAAGGCACATGAACCCGCCGTACATCGCATACGAGTACTCCTTGCCTTTGGAGAACTGGATGATCCCGATGGCCATGAACAAGCCCGCCAGTGTGGGCAGGATCACGTTGCCGCTCCAATTGGTCAAGTTCAGGATTCCGTTATAGAAAGACATATCCGCTCCACCTCTATGCCGCCATGGCCAGCACCAACTTCCAGATGGCGGTGACCGACAACAAACCTAGAGCGACACCCGCCAGACGAAGCGCCGGCCGTCGCGTAGCCACGTTAATGATCGCCCCGATGATGGCCAGGCCCGCCGCGATCGGCATAATAGTGCCGGCAAGGTATGTCCAAAGGCTGTCCAGTACATCCGCCGCCGCGTACTGCGTGCCGGAGTTGTAACTTTGAAGAAGGTTGTAAGTCGTCTGGATGCCGAGCATGAACATGGCGGTCAGAATCGATGGCAAGGGATGCTCACCCGCCGCCGAATCGAGAATCGCCCGGAGCACGAAGTAAGCGGCGAGAGTCGTTGCGAGCCGCGCGACCACAAAGTTGGTCACAAAGCTCGCGACACTCGACTGGAAAGTCGAAAGCCAGGAGCTCGCGACGCCGCCCCCTGGCAGCGGCACCGGGACCCCGAACGAACTGAACCAACTGAGCAGCGGCTGGAGGGTGAGGAACACGACTGCCCAGAAGATCCACTTCGTAAAACTCCCGCCGATCAGGAAGGTCGTTCCACCGCCTTCGCGCCGCAGGCTGATGCCTGCGAGTACTAAGCACAGCAAAGCAGCGGAAGGTGCTAGCAGTAATAAAACGTTCACGATATCGTTCAAAAGTTGTGGCACGGCCATAGTTTTAACTCTTCGCATAAGAAATGAATTCAAGTGCTGGATTTGTGGCAGGCAACCCTTTCTTCAAGATGCAGGGTTGCCTGCCCCTTTCACTTCGGGGATTCCCGCTCTTTTTTTTCTAGGTGACACCTCCTGTTCCGTTCGTGATCCAGTACTCAATCAATCGCGTAACGCCTGAGACCGCGAGCAACGCCCCGGCCGCAAAAAGCCATCGGCCAAAGCCCCGGCCTGTGAGCCAAGCTATGATGGCCCCCAGCACCGCCCCGCCCGCGCCCACCGGCGCGATCACGTTGCCTACCCAGTTAATGAAGTTGAGGAACGCACCTTCCGGTTGCGCCCCCGTTTGCCCTTGAACAGCGACGTTGAATTGTGGGTTTTGACCCAGGTTTTGAGCCAGGACATACTGCGCAGCCAGCACGAGGCAAATCGCGCCCACCGCGAGTGGCTTCTTGAATGCCCTGTCCCACTTCATGCGCATGAATCGGTACCCTCCTTTCCGGCCTGCCGTTGTTCCCCTTCTGAAAACTGCCGAACAACGGTACGCACTTGCGAAAAATAATCAGAGATTGTTTTTGCGTCAAATCAGGCTGGAATACTGCGAGGAGGGGAAGACAGGCAGGAAACAGAGAAGTTTGCTCAAGCTATCAGCGCTTTCGTGAGGATCGCGCGCTCACCCTGCATGGAACGTCCACCTCAATCATGAGGAAGTAGGGAAGGCAAGCAAGTCGCGCATTTCAGCGGGGTTAGTCAACCTTGGGAATTATTTTTCGCGGGTCGGCGATTGTGAGAACCAGGGTTGAGTCGATCGCCTCACGAACTGCAGGCGATGCAATTCGGTCGTTTGTTTCGGAACAGAAGGTAGCATTCCAACTTTTTTTCACGGGTCGACAGTTGTGAGAACCAGCTTGCTCAGTGGATGCTTCAGTGAACACCCCACTACCCAACACGCCGGGCTCTGCTTTCGTCTTTCGAGTGCAATGTCCACGTCGTGGAGCTTGGCGTTTTTTCGCAGCGCATGTCGTGCCAACCGAGCTGTGGCACACGCCATTGAACTCGACCTTGACGAGCGCCTGCTCGACGAGTCGAGCATTGGTCAATTGGTCGGCTTACCTTCCTTGTAAAGTGGGGTTTGGCGACGGCGACCCAAAGTACGCTTAGGCCGTAATACGTCCAAGCAGAGAGGAGCGTAGGTTCACACATCCCAGAACCCCGTTTCGGGGGATCTCAACGTCATTCTTAATACGCAACGGCCACTGAGACAGAAGGAAACGCCATGTCACTAAATAGAGCCACGACAATGACGCCAACGTTGTTTTTTGTTGCCGCTCCTCTCCTTTACCCAACTCAACAACTCCGGTGCTCGCGGAGAAGGACTCTCTCCTGTTGACGCAAAGGTAACGCGAGTAGGCACGTTTTCCGCACAGGCGTTGATCGCCCGGCGAAACTTCGCGCTGGTCAATGTTCATTTTCTCGCGCGGCACGAAAAAGCGATTTGTCCTGCCGCTCCGGGACAACGCCGCTCAGGCAAGCAAGGAGGGATCCGATGATGCCAGGTAATAACAAGCCATCTCTCCATCCAACGCAGTCTTTGCTTCCCCGTGGAAGGATCCTGCTGGTTGATGAGGATGAAAAGGATTTGAAGTATTTCACCACGCTATTGGGGCGCATGGGTTACTCGGTCCGAGCTTTTATGAATTACCGAGAGGCGGAGGGGTGCCTGGAACACGAACACTTTGACTTTGTCATCGTGAGCCAGGGTAGCCCGGCCTTTGAATCGCACGACCTCGTGCAGCTCACTTTGGCACGCGACCGGCACACACGGGTGGTGGTGCTGACGCGTTGCCTCGAAATGAACTGCTAGCTCGAGGCCATGCAATTGGGCGCAGCGGATTATCTCGAAAAACCTCTAGCACCGGCAGAGTTCGAACACCTGGTCAGGACGCATTGCCAGCCACGGAAGGGTGAAGTCTCCGCCGGCGCATCGTGAAGCAAGAGAACTACACTCGGGTTGTGCGCTCGCACGGCGCCTTCAGTCGCAGCTTTATATTGCCGAGTTCGATCGACGCCCAGCAGGTCGCGGCGGAGTATGCGGCGGCCAGATGATCCCGATCACGTCGAAGGGGGAAAAGCCAAGTCCAAACCCGTCAAGTTCAACGTGAGTGAGGACTGGATGGGCCTGTCAGGAGTCTGGCCGGTAGTCAAGCCACACCTATGGCTTGGTGCGAGCATACGACAAAAGCAAGGCGCCATCGAGCTGACACGTGAATTGCGACTGATATAGATGGACATGTTGCGAGGCTAAAAATGGGATCATTAACGGTGGGCCGCAGGTTGGCAGATGAACTGCTGTCGGGAGACCAGGCCAGAATCCTTCTGGTTAACAAAGATCCACAGGATCTCTTTCACTACCGAGGCATACTCCAAAAACTGGGGTGCCAGGTGCGAGCCAGTTCGTCCTTCGCTGAGGGAGTGCAATGCCTTGGGCACGAGGCGTTTGACTTGATCATTTTGGACCAGGGGAGCGGTAGGTTCGAAGGACAGGCGGTGCTCGTGCAGGCCATGGAAGTCAATGTGGAGTTGCGGGTGTTGGTACTGGCGCGATCTTATGACCGGGGCTGCTACCTGCAAGCAATGCAGTCGGGAGCCTTGGATTATCTTGAGGGACCATTGGGCGCAGCGGAGATCAGTGCTCTCCTGGAAACCTTTATACCGCGCCGAGATGGAGTGCGCGGGACCTCGGTAAACCGGGTCAAGGGTGCAAGACCAAGTAAGAAAGCATCCGCAAAGCGAAATCCAATTAATGTGTGCCTGGAGGAGTGTGTGCTATGAGACTGCAGGGAAAAGTTGCGGCTGTGGCGAGCCGTGGAACAGGCATCGGCAACGGTGTTTCGAAGAGGCTTGCGAAGTGATATCCCGCTAAACTGAGCACTTTAGACCAGACAAACCACCGCCGGGGATGTTTTGATCATTGGGTCGAGCTTCAGATCGGCAAACCCCGGGTCTTCCGCCAGCAGGTAAATTGCCGGCGACATACCTCAAGGCGGCAGAGATTTGTTCACCCCAACCGAGCTTGGGGTATAGGGGTAGAATGCCGAACACAAAAAGGAACGATCAAAGGATAAAATCATGAGCTACCAAAGCGTCAACCCTTGCGATGGCAAGACTCTAAAGACGTTCGAAGAATTCACCGACCAGCAACTTGAGACGGCGATTCAGACTGCGGCGGCGTGCTTCGAGACCTGGCGGCACACGACCTTCGCGAAACGCGCGGTGGTGGTGGCAAAAGCCGCTACAATCATGCGCGCGAATGTGGATGAGTTCGCTCGCCCGGTGACGCTCGAGATGGGCAAGCTCATCGAAGAGGCCCGCGGCGAAGTGGCGCTCAGCGCGGACATCATCGACTACTACGCCAAGAACGCCAAGCGTTTCCTCGCCCCCCGGCACCTCAAGCCGAGCTTAGGCAAAGCAGTGGTGGAAAGCACCCCGTTGGGCGTGCTCTTCGGCGTCCAGCCCTGGAATTTTCCCTACTATCAGCTCGCGCGCTTTGCCGCGCCCAACCTGATGGCGGGCAATGTGGCGATGGTGAAGCACGCGGGCTGCGTTCCGCAATGCGCCATCGCCTTTGAGAAGCTGTGGCTGGAGGCAGGCGCGCCCGCAGGCGCCTATACCAACCTGCTGATCTCGCACGATCAGGTGAACCGCGTGATCGATGATCCCCGCATCAAGGGTGTGGCGTTGACCGGTGGCGTGGAAGCGGCAAGAAGCATCGCCGCCAGAGCGGGGCAAAACCTCAAGAAGTCCACGATGGAGCTGGGCGGCAGCGATGCCTTCATCGTGCTCGAGGACGCCGACCTTGACAAGACGGTCCAGTGGGCCGTCTGGGCTAAAATGAACAACACGGGCCAGTGCTGTGTGGCGGCAAAGCGATTCATCGTCGTCGAAGAACTGGCTGACCGTTTTCTCGACCAGTTCCAGAAAGCGCTGGCGGAACTCGAGCCCGGAGACCCCATGGACAAGGCAACAACGCTTGGACCGCTGTCCACGGAAGCAGCTCTGGTTCAACTGCTGGACCAGGTCAATCGGGCGGTTGCCAGGGGCGCCACTGTGGTGATGGGCGGCAAACGGATTGATCGACCGGGCTCCTTCATGCAGCCGACGATCCTAGCGGATATCAAGCCCGGCAATCCCGCCTTTCGGGAGGAATTCTTCGGGCCGGTGGCGCTTTTCTTCCGCGTCAAGAACGAGGACGAGGCGGTGGCGCTCGCCAATGATTCTGAGTTTAGTTTGGGAGGCTCGGTCTTCACCCAGAATGTGGCGCGCGGCAAGCGCGTGGCCAGCCGTGTCGACACCGGCATGATGTTCGTCAATCACCCCACCTGGACAACACCGGATTTGCCGTTCGGTGGCATCAAGAACTCCGGCTACGGTCGCGAGCTCTCCAGCATGGGCATTCAGGAGTTTGTGAACAAAAAGCTGGTTCGCGTCACTTCCATCGACGCTCCGGCATAACGGCGATATTCGCAATACCATCCAAGGAGAAACGACCATGGCAACAGAAAACAAGAAAACGGCAACCACCGGAAAGCCCGTTTGGTTTATTACGGGCTGCTCCACCGGCTTCGGACACGAACTGGCCAAACAGGCGCTTGAGAGCGGCTACCGCACGGTTGTGACCGCGCGCCAGCCGGATGAGGTGAACGCCCTGGCCGCCCGGGGAGAGGCTTTGGTTCTTAAACTCGACGTGACCGATCAGGGCCAGATCGACGCCGCCATCAAGGCGGCCGAGGATAAATTCGGTGGCATCGACGTGCTGGTGAACAACGCGGGCATCGGCTATTTCGGGGCCGTGGAAGAGAGTGAAGAAGATCAAGTGCGCCGAATGTTTGAGATCAACGTGTTCGGTATGAGCCGAATGATTCATGCGGTTCTGCCGGGAATGCGCCAACGCCGCAAAGGAATCATCGTCAATTTCTCTTCCCTGGCGGGACTTCATTCATTTCCCGCGCTCGGCTATTACAACGCGACGAAATTTGCGGTGGAAGGTCTGTCCGGGGCACTCTGCCAGGAGGTGGAACCTCTGGGCATCAAGGTGATCATCGTTGAGCCGAGTGGCTTCCGCACCGATTGGGCCGGACGTTCGGCGAACGAAAGCAAGCGGCACATTGAGGATTACGCGGCGACAGCGGGCGCGTGGCGCAAGCAAGCGCGCGAAACCTCCGGTAAGCAGCCGGGTGACCCGGTTCGCGCCGCACAGGCCATCCTCAAGGCGGTCGAGTCCGCGAACCCGCCACACCATCTTCTTCTTGGCAATGACGCTTATGAAGGCGCCATGGCAAAGCTCGAAGAGCTGCGCAAGGAGTTCTCCGCCGGGGAAGCGGTTGCTCGCGGGGCCGATTTCCCGAAGGAAAAGCACGCCAAGGTGGCTTGAACTGGATGTAACCCAATGAGGCGCCAGGCCATTTCACGGGCTGGTCATGCGGCATGGGGCACGGTTCTGACCGAAATCGTGCCCGGCCTCACCACACAGGGAATGGAGCGGTTCCCTGCCGGGGCAGCGAACCACGTTTGTCCAAATTACGATGTGGTCACCGAGAAGCGACCTGCGGCTTCGCGGCGTACTGTGCGGAAAGGCTGCGCCTTTCCGTTGCGGGAGAACACCAATGAACCTCATCCACGCCGCGGCTTGGCGCGCATTCGTTTCACACTGACCGTTGGCATTCCGCAGAACCGGAGAGCGCTATGCAGGCGATGGTGCTAAAGAAGGTTGGGGATCTTCTGGAATTCACCGATCTCGCTGATCGGCAACCTGGGCCGGGCGAGATTCGAGTCAAGGTTTCCGCCTGCGGCGTCTGCCGCACGGACCTGCATGTTGTGGATGGCGAACTGCCCAATCCGCAAGTGCCGATCATCCCAGGCCACGAAATCGTCGGCCGCATCGATGTGATCGGGGCGGGCGTCGCAGGGTTGCGCGTGGGTGAGCGCGTCGGCATTCCGTGGCTCGGCCACAACTGTGGCGTCTGCCCGTACTGTCTTGGCGGCCAGGAAAATCTCTGCGATCGCCCTCTCTTCACCGGGTTTACCCGCGACGGCGGTTTCGCAACGGCGACGATCGTCGATGCGCGCTATGCGTTCCCACTCGGCGAAGTTGGCGATGACGTTGCTCTCGCCCCTCTGCTCTGCGCTGGCCTGATCGGCTGGCGATCACTCGTGATTGCCGGCGCTGGCAAAAAACTGGGGCTCTACGGCTTTGGCGCGGCGGCCCACATCATTGCTCAGGTCGCGAAGTACCAGGGGCGATCCGTGTTTGCCTTCACGCGGCCGGGGGATGTTAGGACTCAGACCTTCGCCCGGGGCCTGGGAGCCGCCTGGGCGGGCGGATCAGATGAGATGCCGCCGGAGCCGCTCGACGCTGCGATCATCTTTGCCGTCGTGGGCGATCTCGTGCCCCTGGCCCTGCAGGCGATCCGCAAGGGCGGTTGCGTCGTCTGCGCGGGGATCCACATGAGCGACATCCCCAGCTTTCCCTATCGGCTTGCTCTGGGAAGAGCGGCAACTCGCGTCGGTTGCCAATCTAACGCGACAGGATGGATTGGATTTCCTGCGCCTGGCCCCGGAGATCGGCATCGTCACCCATACCACGACCTATCCGCTCCATCGGGCCAATCAAGCCCTCGCCGATCTCCGCGCCGGCCGGTTCGAAGGTGCGGCAGTTCTTATGCCATGAGCGCGGGCGTGGAATGCTCAGCGGAAACAGGCAAAAATAAAGTTGTCCGTGTGTTCCATTTTGGCCAGATGCCTCAAGGCTCGACGTGTAAGCTTGTTTTTAAAAACCCGAGGTTTGAGAATGGAAACAACCTATGACCGCTCAACAACTCTTTCAGCCTTTCCGTCTAAAGTCTCTCGAACTCAGGAACCGGATTGTCATGGCTCCCATGACTCGCTCGTTTTCTCCTGAAGGTGTACCGACTTCAAAGGTGGCGGACTACTATGCTCGCCGCGCGGAAGGGGAAGTGGGCCTGATCGTGTCCGAGGGCACCGTGGTCAATCGGCCGGCTTCTTCCAACGATCCGAACATTCCCCATTTTTATGGCGAAAAGCCGCTCGCCGGATGGAAGACGGTGATTGATAAAGTCCATGCCGTCGGTGGCATCATGGCCCCGCAACTCTGGCACATGGGCGTGGTGGCTCCCAAAGCCTCCGGTTGGCTGCCGCCCGCTCCTTTTGAGGGTCCCTCGGGCTACGTTGCGCCGGGGAAAATCGGCGGCGTGGCGATGACGGAAGACGACATCTCCGAAACCGTCCGGGCGTTCGCGCAAGCGGCGGCGGATGCAAAAACACTGGGGTTTAACGCGGTGGAGATTCATGGAGCGCACGGCTATTTGATTGACCAGTTCTTTTGGCATCCCACCAATCAGCGCACCGATGGTTACGGAGGCCAAACTCTGGCTGAGCGCACCCGATTCGCCGTGGAAATCATTCGTGCCGTTCGCAAGGCCGTCGGCCCGGACTTTCCCATCAGTCTTCGCATCTCGCAATGGAAACTTCAGGATTATGCCGCCAAGCTCGCGACGACACCCCAGGAGATGGAGGCGTGGCTGCTTCCCCTGGCAGAAGCGGGGGTTGACCTCTTCCATTGCTCGCAGCGGCGGTTCTGGGACCCCGAGTTCCCCGGCTCCGATTTGAACTTTGCCGGATGGGCCAAAAAGCTCACGGGTAAATCGACCATCACGGTGGGCTCCATCGGGCTTTCCGGTGATTTCCTGGCCGCCTTCCAGGGAGAAACCTCCATGCCCCGCTCCTTGGATGAACTCCTCCGGCGTTTCGACCGGGGGGATTTCGACCTGGTGGCCGTAGGCCGCCCGCTGCTTGCCGACGCGGGCTGGGCTCAGAAAATCCACGAAGGGCGATCCTCCGAGCTGACCAATTTCAGCAGAGAGGCTCTCGCCACTCTTGCGTAATCCTTATGAGCGATATCGTTCTTGAAATCAAAAGTCTTACTCGCCGCTTCGGCACATTTACGGCGGTCGATGGTCTGACCCTTTCGGTCAATGCCGGTGAGGTCTTCGCCTTGCTCGGCTCCAACGGGGCTGGCAAGACAACCACCATCAAGATGCTCACCACGCTGTTGCCGCCCTCCTCGGGAGATGCGCGCGTGGGCGGTTTCTCCATAACCACCCAGGCGGTCGATGTTCGCCGCGCCATCGGTTATGTGCCGCAGTCGGTCTCGGTGGATGGTTCGCTGACCGGTTACGAGAACCTGCTCATCTTCGCCAAACTCTACGACCTGCCCCACAGCGAGCAGCCGGCGCGCGTCCGCGAGGCATTGGAGTTCATGGGCCTGACGGCCGACGGCGGTCGCCTGGTGGGCCAATACTCCGGCGGCATGGTCCGCCGCCTGGAAATCGCCCAGTCCACGCTGCATCGGCCGCGGGTGCTCTTCCTCGATGAGCCCACCGTCGGGCTGGACCCGATTGCGCGCGATGCCGTTTGGAAGCATCTCGTTGATCTGCGCGCCAACTACGGCACGACCCTGTTTTTCACCACCCATTACCTGGAGGAGGCGGAGAGCCATTGTGATCGCATTGCGATTATGCACCAGGGCAAAGTGGATGCGCTGGGCACCTGCAAAGAACTTGAGGCCTCACTGGGCGGCGGCGTCCATACGTTGAATGACGTCTTCGTACACTATGCTGGCAGCGCCCTTGAATCCGGCGGAAGCTTCCGCGACGTGTCCGCCGAACGCACCACGGAGCAGCGCCTTGGCTAGCCCCAATCCTATGACCACCTCATTCATCCACCCTTTTACCGCTTTCATTGACAAGACATTTGTCATCACCGAGTTTGAGTTGCGCAAGCTGCGCCATGATTTCACCGAACTCATCACTCGCGCCCTACAGCCGGCGCTTTGGCTGCTGATCTTTGGGGAAGTGTTCTCACGCAGCGGGGCGATGCACACCGGCAACATTCCGTATCTGGACTTCATTGCTCCCGGCATCCTGGCGCAAAGTGTTCTCTTCGTGGCCATTTTTTACGGCATCAACGTCATCTGGGAGCGCGACCTCGGCATTGTGCAGAAATTCCTTGCCAGCCCAACTCCGCGCGCGGCACTGGTGCTCGGCAAGGGTTTTTCCGCGGGCATCCGCACGCTCTCGCAGGCCGTCATCATTTACGGTCTTTCGCTGCTGATCGGGGTGAAGCTCGATTGGAGCCCCCTGGCGCTCCTCAACGTGGTGCTCATCGTGGTCCTTGCCGCGACGCTGTTCTCCACGTTTTCGCTCATCATCGCGTGTATTGTAAAGACGCGCGAACGCTTCATGGGAGTCGGCCAGGTGCTCACCATGCCGCTGTTCTTTGCCAGCAACGCGATTTACCCTACCAGCATCATGCCCGGCTGGCTAAAGATCGTTTCTCATCTCAATCCACTGACCTACGTCGTCGATGCCCTGCGCACTTTCATGCTGGCCGGCAGCACCAGCACCTTCGGTCTCGGCACCGACTACGCTGCCATCCTCCTGACCACGATCATTCTGGTACTCATTGGCGCCCGATTGTATCCCCATCTGGCAACGTAAAACATCAAGATGAGCACTTTTGACCAGACCGGTGAGCGGTATTGGATTGCCATGGGGAAAGCCCTTGAGTATAAGCATAAAGTCTGATCGCCGGAGACCACCATTTGCCAACTGACCGTGTCGAAGCTTAGCCCAGCCGACGAGCAGGGATCGCTGCGCGAAAAGGCAAGAGGTGAAGGCCCCATGTTTAATGAAACGGCGGGACGGTCACTGCCTCGGGACTCCGGACCGCCAAGCTGATCAAGGGAGCCCGTCTGTCGGTGGTAAAGGATGGGCCGCACTGCATAACTTGGACACACGCAGAGCAGGTTAACGGTGAACTGCTGGAGTTTCTTAGGAAAGCTTAGCGAAGCTCTCAAGCAGCCTAAGGATCATGCTGCCATGGCAGCAGATGGCCGGGGCACCGACCGCCATGGCACGCTATCAACTTTTGAGGCCAGGCTTTCATTCAGATAAGGTAGGATTTCCATCATGAATCGCGAACTCAACATTTTCGGGGATCGGTCAGCGGGGCGCGCGGCACTTGGTCGTGCGACGGGCTACTTGTTGAAGTGCCCCCCCCTGACTCCCCTGAAGTCCGCATCTGGGAAGTTACCGTTGCTTGTATCACTTTGGACTACGACTAACCGGAGAAGGGGACACGGCGGTTCCTCTTGCCGATGCGATTACTCAGCCACGCCGTTTCAACTGACTCTCGCTGACGCCCAATTCCAACGCGCGCCGGAACCCAGCTGCGTAGCTTGATTTATTGCTGCTGGCGGCGCAGGTGCGGGTCCAACACAGGATTCGGCCTCAAGAGTCGCTTACCCATCAACTGGCCCGGCGCTTGGCTGAATTCCGGCGTGGGAAGGGCGTTTCACAGGCACAATCCGGCTTGGCTACTCAGAAGGGCTGTTCTCCCTTGCTGTCATGAATGCCAGTCCATTCCGCAACTGCGTATGTCCGGAACGGAATCGCATCGGAGGCGCACGCAAGAAATGGGGGGGCCAAAGGCCGAGGGGGCTAACAGCGAGGTGTGCGCTTCTGCTCTTTCCCTACATGCCACCTACCGTCGACCACCTGCTCCTTTATGGCGGGAAATTCATGCGGCGCAGGAGGTTCTGGAAGCGTGGGTCGGAGCGCAGGGGGTCGTTTCTTGGATCTACTTTGAGCATAATGAGGATGTACGTGCGCTCCTCGTAGGCCTTTTCCAACCATGCGCATGCCTGGTCGAAATCACCCAGAGCGGTATAGATTTGAGCTACATCGTAGGGTGGGACATACCTTCGCTTTGAGAGCTCACTCAAATTGGAGATAATCTTCAGCGCTTCGGTTCTCTTCCCCGCTGCCGCATAGGCGCCCGCGAGGCCCGCTGCCAGTCTTGGGCTGCCTTGTTCAAGGGCCATTGCCTTCTGATATTCTGAGATGGCTTCGTCGTATAGCTTCTTTTGTTCATATGCCCAGCCCATATAGAGGTGTGCCGGATGAAATACTGCATTTAGCTCAAGCGTCCGCCGGCACTGCGCAATGGCCTCGTCGTACCGACGCGCGAAAAAGAAAACAAAGCCCCCCATGGCGTTGATAATGGGCGACAGGGGATCCAACTCCTGCGCTCGTTTTATCTCTGCAATGGCCTCATTATGTCGCCCCGTGAACGATAGATACTGGGCGTAGAAATTGTGGGCGGTTGAATAGCTCGGATTGAGCTCAATGGCACGCTTGTATTCCTTCTCCGCACCCGCCCAGTCCCACTCATACGTGAGTACGGCGGTGCCGAGCGAGGTGTGGGCCTCAGCCAAGGTTTCGTCTATCTCCAAGGCTTTGAAGGCTGCTGCCTTCGCACGGGGATAGGCTTCTCTGGGCGCAATCAGCGCCCAGGCCGTCAAGAGAAGATAGGAGTCAGCCAACCCGGCGTAGGGCTGCGCGTAGCCGGGGTCCATTTCAATCGCTTGTTGGAAATACTCGATCCCCTTTTTCAGACCTTGTTCAGTGCGCAAGTTCCAGTAGTAGCGGCCTTTGAGATAGGCCTCATGGGCGTCGGGGTTGACAGGGGGGGGCGCTGGCCAGGCGCGCCTGCTCCTGGGGCGTCAGCTTGATCTTGATCTCGTTCGCAATCGCACCCGCCACCTCGCTCTGCAAGGCCAGGACATTACGTAGGTCGCGCTCGTAGCTCCGGGCCCAGAGGTGCGTGTCGGTAGCCGCTTGGATCAATTGCGCTGTAATCCGCACCTGATCGCCCGAGCGCAGCACCGAGCCTTCGATCACCCCATCCACCTTCAGCTCCCGCGCGATCTCGGGCATCGACTTCTTGGTGCCTTTATACTGCATCACCGAGGTCCTCGAAATTACCCGCGGAGAGCTAATCGCACCGGGCCTGGTAAAAGGGCTACCCAAGCTTTTGGTCTGTCGCCGTCGAGCTCCAAATCAAAATGGTGCTGTGGTAACTGCACGACAAAGTGAAAGTCCGTTGCCAAACACTGGGCCGTTGATCGCGGGTAATGGGGCCCTCCTCTACGGGTTGGCCTTGTGGCGGGCGGGGGCAGGGGATGGGCTATTGGAAATTGCTGATGAGGACGACGTCGCTGGGCGTATTGCCGCGCTCGAGGGCGAGTTGCTTACCGTCGCGCGACCAGGCAAAGAAGAAGATCAGGTCGGATTTGAAATTGGTGATCTGCTTTGGCGCACCACCGGCGAGCACCTGCCGCCAGATATTGGTTGCCCCGCCGCGAGTCAATGCGTAGTCGAGCGCCTGGCCATCGGGAGCCCAGTGGACCTCAAACGCGCCCATGGGCACATCGAACCTATACAATGGCGACCCGCCACCGAAACGAACCACGGTAAGGACCGCAGGGCTCGACATCGTCGCGGGCATGGCGAGATAGGCGAGCAGCTTACCGTCCGGCGAGATTTGGGGTGTTCGGCCGGCCCAGTTCGGCACGACCACCTGGGTGGGCGTCCCGCCTTGAATAGGCACTTGCCACGCGGTCATGCCATTGATGCGGGTATACAGCACTGCCTTGCCATCGGGTGAACACTCAGGGTTGTAGGCAAATGGTTCATCAGTCAACTGGACCGGATTGGAACCATCGGCCTCCATTCGCCACACGTTCACCTTTTCGTTCCGGTAGGCCTGAAAGACAATGAAGCGCCCATCTCCGCAAGTTGCGGGTTGCTCATTGTCGTTCTGGCCCGGCGCCAACAACATCCGCTTGCTGCCATCCTCCTGTACGCTGAGCAATTCGTCGTCGAAATCGGCATAAACAAGCGCGCCGCTGGCGAGCCAGGCGAGACCGTTGTTCGCCCGCGCCCCGTTGGTGATCTGGCAGGCGCGCGCGGCATCGCCGGCGGGCGCCACCCAGAGATCGGCGGCCGTCGTGCTCTCAATAGTAGCCAGGGTCTTCCGATCCCGCGTCATGTCGAGGGAAGACCCGTGATCCGCGCCGTCAGAAGTCCGGTAATCTGTCAGGTCGTTGGTAAATCGGTGCGCTTCTCCGCCGGGAAAGGAGATTTGCCAAAGCTGGGCCCGCCACCCCAGGGCAGGATCCCATACTGTCACGAGCAGGCCACTCCCATCCGCGAGCCAGCGAGGCGGCCCCAGCCAGTTCGGGGTTGAGTAGATCTCACGCACCGTCCCGTCGGAGACCGATATGGCTGAAATCACTCGGCGCGTGACCTTCGTGCCCCCGATGGTCGTGATCGCAACTGTTTTCCCATCCGGTGACCAGTCGGGCCCGTAAAACCCGGCCGCAGGGAGGCTAGCGAGTATACGTTCGCTGCCTCCCTCCACGCCTGCCACCTGGACGTGGACCTCACCCTTGTCGGGAACTCCCCTGAGAAAGGCGAATTCCCTGCCGTCGGGAGAAAAAGCAACGGAGGAATCGATATCGCGCACCAACTGGTGTGGCGTGCCTCCCAATGCCGGCATCTGCCAGAGGTAGCTGTAAATGGGATTGCTCTTGTCGGAGCGGGTGAAATAGATATAGTTCCCGTCCGGCGAGTAGGCCAGGCCACGAAAGTGCACTTCGTCCGGCGGCAGGACCTGCACGTCACTGCCGGTAGCCACCTGGCGCACGTTGAGACTGTATTCTTCACCTTCCCGGAGCACATAAACCACGTATTGCCCATCTGGAGAAATAGCTACATCCGTGGCCTTGCCGCTTTGTGTGATCTGGGCGATCTTCATGTTCTGGAGGTTCAATTCGCTCCTGCGCACGCTCAACTTGTAGATGGCAACACCCAGCCCGCCTAGCAGGAGCACCATGCCGGCAATGAACAGGCCCAGCGTAAGCTTGTGCCGCTTAGCTTCGCTGAGAAGGATGGCCGCGCTTGAAGGTGGGCCGGCGGTCGGCTCGCTGACAGCCCCTGCGGCGGCTGGCGTGCGGTCAGCCGTAGCGGTTTGCCGACCTGAAGCGGTATCGCGTCTTAGCCGCTTCAGGTCGGTGCGCATTTCGGAGGCGCTCTGGTAACGCAGGTCGCGGTCTTTCTCCAGCGCCTTGCTGATAATCTCTTCCAGCTTCGGCGGCACTTCCGGATTCAAACGCACCGGCGAGGTCGGGGCTTTGTGGAGTATCGCGTCAAGGATGAGGACGGAACTCGCTCCGGGGAACGCCGGATGGCCCGTCGCCATCTCGTAAAGTACGGCGCCGAAGCTGAACAGGTCGGTGCGGGCATCGACTTCTTCCCCCCGCGCCTGCTCGGGCGACATGTAGGCGACCGTTCCCATCACTTCGCCGGGGCTGGTGAGATGCTCGGGCTCGATGGAGGCGGTGGGCAGCGCAGAGAATCCCACCGTTTCCGCCACCCCCCTGGGCTTTGGTGCTAGCTTGGCCAAGCCGAAGTCCAGGACCTTCGCCTGGGCACGTGTCGTGACGAAAATATTCGCTGGCTTGATGTCCCGATGGATGATGCCCTTGGCGTGGGCAGTGTCCAGCGCATCGGCAATCTGGATGGCCAGGTCCAGCAGTTCGTCCGTCTTGAGCAGTTTCCCGGCAAGGCGCTGCTTCAGGGTCTGCCCCTCCAGCAACTCCATGGCGATGAAAGGCTGGCCCTCGTGCTCATCAATGTCGTAGATCGTGCAGATGCTGGGATGATTGAGGGCAGAAGCAGCGCGCGCTTCGCGCTTGAGCCTCTCCAAAGCCTCATGATCCTTCCCCAATTCCTCGGGCAGGAACTTGAGCGCCACGAAGCGGCCGAGCTTGGTGTCCTTGGCCTTGTAGACGACACCCATGCCGCCGCCGCCCAGCTTCTCCAGGATGCGATAGTGGGAAACGCTCTTGCCTACCATGGCGAGGGTCCCGCCTTTGGTAACCATCTTAGGCTGCGCTCACAGCTAAGTCAACGCGATAGGACTATCCGGGACAGTTCAAGTGGCGGAACAGTTCCCAGGAGTGCTGTCTGCAGCAACACCTCTCCGTGCTGGGTCGACCGCGAAGCGGTCCCGGCTGCAAACCAAGGTTTCCCGAAGGGCTCCTATGCGCATCATGGGTGCCGAAGGGACACAGAATGGATTGGGAATGATAAGTCGGCTTCACGGAAGCTGAGCACTACCAAATGTTTTTGGAAGAGTTCGAGTTTGGAGCTTCGGCTTGGCTTGATCGTTTCGATTTGGTCCGGCGGGCAGGCTATGAACCTGCATTTCCGATCACAGGGGCTGTAGGTCTCCTTCGGGCCGGCGCACGTACCCTGCCCGGCGATCAACGCAGGAAGCGCAGGCCCGGCGGGATGCGGGATGATTTCCATGTTCATGAGAGCATCCCGAAATGCTGGAATGCCTTTTTGATGGCTGGCCGCTTCTCAGGTGGACACGGCTCGACGCGCTCCTCGCCCTGTCGGTTGGGAGCAGCGCCGAGCGGCAATCCGTAAATCTCTTTGCAGTGGGCGATCCAGCAGGTTTTCGGCTTGAACCCGAACTCCAGCTGCACCCACTTCTGGATTTCCTGATAAGTGGCGGACTCCCGCATGAACCGACCCTACCACGTTTCGGAGAAATAGCCAAACATACCGTCCTTTATGTTCGGCTTTTCCCTGCCCCGATCCCCCTCGTTGTGCATAACCGCGCACCAACGCGCCGAAAGCACCGGCAGCCCTGACGCCCCCGCCGTGTTCGCCTTGCCTCTTTGCGTCTGACCCCGAAAGACAGCAGGGCGAAGGCACTTTATGGATTCCCCCCTGCCCGTTGAAGGTGCCGAGCAAAACGCGCCTGGAGCGAGAATAAGCCGGTCCAAGCTTCGGGCACACCGATTCCATAAGGCAAGCAGAATCGGCGCGGGCAAAAACCCCGGCGCGGCGCGCCACGGCCACACGAACACTGCCAAGGCAGATCAAACTGGCGGAGCGCAAAACGTATCTAGCGCAGATTTCATTAAACAGGAAAAGAAGGGACCAGTCAGTGTTGGTCATCTCATGGAGATCCCCATACCCGCAGAGGTTCGTGTTCTACAGTTTCTGCCGAGTGCATCAAACCTCGCGCGTGACTCCCGCGATGGAAGCGGGAATCGCGGACCACGTTTGGGAGATCGAAGAGATTGCGGCACTTTTGGGGTAAGGATTAGAATGACTCCTCCACCCCTTTGGAGGTTGATCAATATGAAAACGCTCAGACTGACTAGCGACGACTTTGACAAGCTAAGGCAACTCCAGATCAAGCGTGGCTGGAAACGGCTCGCCTTCAGTACAAATTACAGGGAAGAGATATGGCCTTCGACGCGGTTTGGTCCTGTGCCAATCGAAGAAAGAGAAGAGTTGGGCGGAGTTTGCGCAATGCTAGATCAAGTAGTAGCCGAATATCTCAAAGTGCGCAGCGAGGGAGGTCGGTTCTTCGTTCAGCGGGATGGCGTTTGGTACGAAGAAGAGGGCTATCTACCTGTGCAGTTCGTGGCCTTCCAGTTCTATGGCTCCGAAAATTCAAAATGAGTCACTACCGGACTATCCGGGACAGTTCAAGTAGCGGAACAGTTCCCAGGAGTGCTGTCTGCGGCAACACCTCTCCGTGCTGGGTCGACCATGAAGTGGTCCCGGCTGCAGACCAGAACTTCCCTAAAGGTCGCAGTGAAACTCACGGGCGCTGGGCACACAGAATGGATTGGTAATGAAAAGTCGGCTTTCACGGAAGCTGAGCACTACCAAGTGTTCTTGGAAGGGTTCGAGTTTGGAGCTTCGGCTTGGCTTGATCGTTTCGATTGGTCCGGCGGGCAGAGTGTGAGCCTGCGTTTCCCGACACAGGGTCGAGCGTCCTGCATTTAGACGACCGCCGTTCAAAACAACATCGGCACTTGCGCCGCGCTGGGCTTGCCGTTCCACTTCGACGGCTGCTGACTGAAGGGAAGTGATTCTGCCCGCTCATGCTCCAGCTCAGGCACGACAATCCCGAGCTTCTCTTCCAGCCATTCTGCTACCCAGCGCCGATGGCAACGCACATTGAACGGCTCCCAACACAGAATGATGGCATTGGGGCCGAGGTACTCGGCAACCTGCTTTGTGTCCAGCGAATCAAGGCGCTTGCGGTATCCCCGATTGATTACTTTTCACTAGGTGGCGAGCGTGTAATACGTGAGGAGCTTCCTGTCAAACGGGGATAGACCGGTGTGGAATTCAAGAAGGGCGTCCATGAGCAATTGCGGCGGCTTCAGAAATCTCCCACATGGGCGTTATTCAGGGTATAATGGAAATCAGTTAGGATATCTCCTGTTGAAAGTTGGCTCATCGCTGGAGGATACAGTGGTGAGCCATTTTCATTCCGTGTCATGCGAGCGAGGGCGCACTAGTCTTCCCGGAGTCTCTGAGTTTGGCTGTCACTTCGTCTTAGGCTCTTTCGACTTTCCGTTGTTCAGCGTGGGGCGGGCGGCTTAGTGGAAACGGACCGAGTTGCAATTCTCAAAACTGCGGGCCAGCAAGAGACAGTTCGGGTGAGAATGGATTGTGCGTTGAGCAAGAAAGGCAAACATCGCCTATTACATGGCGTTCTACAATTTCTGCCGCGTGCACCAAACTCTTAGAGTTACTCCGGCGATGGAGGCTGGCGTAACTGGTCACGTCTGGACAATTGAAACACTACTGGCGTAAGATGCTGGCGGAAAGATATTGGTAATCAAAGGCTGTTCGGTGCAACTTGGTACTCCTCCACCTACCCCAAAAACTACCCATCCATACTCTACCGCTGCTGTCATCGTGGCTTGCGTTGCGATTATAGGCTATTGGGGATGGGTTGGGGTCACGATGGTCGATTTGGGAGAGAGGATGGCGAGGGTCGAAACAAACGTGCAACCCTTCGCCCTGAAACAAATTAGCTATTTTGACCAAAAAACATTCGAACGTTCGCTTCCACAATTGCGGCAAGTAATCGAGCAATCAAACCCTAAACCCGTGGCGGATCGAGAAACTTTAACAATAATAGCCAATAGATTGCGGCAAACCAATGAATCCGCCCCCGATTACTGGCCCACAGTTCTTCAATTCATTCAGTTCGCTAGTTCTGCCTTGACACTGCCAACCGATGTACCACCTCCCGGTTCGCGCTACTCGAAAACGAGTAACGTTCTATGCGGCAACACTGTGCATTGCATAGAGGCTGCCCACAGCAATATACTCCTTGATGGCGGAGACATTCGAGCTTCTCGTTTCGAGAATTGCCGCATCAGATTCACGCAGAATCCCGTAAAAATGAGCCGCGTGCAGTTCATTAATTGCGTTTTCGAAATGCCCGTAACAAATGACCCTACACCCTATCTCAAAGATGCTGCCCGCCAATTGCTTGCGTCTAATTTAACATCCGTTTCAATACCATCTTCCTAGCAACACACATTTAGGACACTACCAAAGCCTCGAATCCACACCAGTCTCGCAACTCTGGACACTGGCTCTGTGTCCTAGAAGGGCGTCATACGCCAAGTGAGTTGTTTCCGAGTGCGTTGCTCGGCCAGAGGGGCCCGTCCAAGGTGGCTAGATCGTCGGGCGACATGAGATTGAAATGAATCAACAGGGCCTTCATCAATTTTTCTGCGCAGTGCCCAGCGTGAAAGCAGGCCGCGTCCCGCGACTCAATAGCGCGTGGCTCTCGCGTCGCCCCTGGCGAAGCAAAGCCTTGCAAGGGCCTCATCCTTTTGCTTCTTGCCATTACTGGGTTAGGCTATGCCACCCCAGTTCGGCACTCCCCCAGGCGTTCTGACGGGCAAAAACAAGTCCGCACGGGTTCATTTCCACAAAACTTCATCTCCACGCCGCCAAAACCAGTGCGAAAGTACGACAAAGACCGAAAACTCCGAGGGTGGTTGATGTTGTGGTGTTGTCCCCACAAAAACGCAAGATAATGTATAAACCGGGGTAAAACCTCTGAAAAAGCCTATGAATTTTCTAAGAAACCCCCACAACTTGCGAAAATCAGTTGACAACCCCCAACCCCAAGGGTATATGCGTAACAATAGAGAATATGTAATCGCTCTTTTGGTTCAAGTGCTGGTCTTTAGAAGGCATTGGGGGGGAAGAATTCACTCGCGGGGTTGAACGCATGGCAGAAACCAGAGAGGTCATGGACATCCGGGAAGCGTCGGAGTACTTGGGAGTATCCCGCGAAACGCTTTACAAGTATGCCTATGAGGAGAAGATTCCTGCTTTCAAGTTAGGTAACCGGTGGAAGTTCAAGAAAACGCTCCTGGACCGTTGGATGGAGACGCAAAGCACGCAATCTGATCATGGTTCCACGCGGAAGCAACGCTGACCGCTCGATAGGGAGCAAGGCCCATGTTTGGAATGGGGAAAGCGAAGGGCTTGGTAGGGCTGGATGTCGGATCAAGCGCCGTCAAAGCCGTCGAGCTAAAGAAGCGGGGAGATTCTTACGAACTGGTCAACTTCGGGTTGGAGCTTCCGGGACAGTAATGGCCGGGTCATCCGTTGGAGCTGCCCCGGCGAGTCGAGGGGGATGGGCGCCACGATTGACGAGTACGAAATCCGGCCCACGCGCACGCAAGCTATTTGACGCTCTCCAAACAGAGGATGCAAGATTCCTGGCGATTCAGCCATCATGCACGGCGCGGTGGTAGTGCATTCCCAAAGACCAATCAAGAGCTCCAGGGGCGGCGCGTCGTGGAGGCAGATCGCCCTTGCAAACAGGTGGCATTGGGACGTGGTTCTGGATGAGCCTCCGCAATGGCGGGAAGAAAAAGATCCGGGTTCTCATAGCCGACCGTGAAGGCATCTTCAGGTTTGGACTGCAAAAGCTCTTCGCGGTGGAGGATGACCTGCGCGTCGTCGCGCAAGCCCAGTCCGCCGCGCAGTTGATCGAACTGACGAAATCCCTGCGGCCTCATCTGTATTTTATTCAGGCGGAAATCATAACGGAAGCGGGCGGCAATCTGCTCGAGGACATTCGTCGAGAGGCGCCTAAGTGTAAAATCGTGGTCACGTCCTCCTCAATAGCTGAAGAAGACGAGGCCATGCGATTCATCCAGTTGGGGGCTTCGGGCATCATTCTTAAGTCAGTGGAACCGTCGCTGTTCGTTAAGTGTGCTCGCAAGGTAGTTTGGGAGAACGAAGTCTGGTTGCCACATCAGCAGGTTGCCCGCATAGCGAAGATTGCGGAAACGAGTGCTTCCCGACCACTAAGACCCGTAGATACGTTGACGCAGAGAGAGAAGACAATAATCAGCTACCTGATGCAGGGATGGCGAAATCGGGAAGTCGCCCAGCATCTGTCCATTACCGAACAAACGGTGAAGAATCACCTAAGGTCAATCTACGATAAAGTTGGGGTTTCGGACCGTCTGGAGTTGGTGCTTTACGCCATCCATCAGAAAATGCTACTTCCCCCCGTACAACCGCCTCAGGCTGGGGCTCGCGCGAATCCTGCCCATTAGTATTACACGGTTGCATTCCATGAACGCGGAATGATGCAAAGACCAATGAGAATGGGCTTTGGAGCGCGGTTTGGTGCTTGCCAGAAGTTCGTGAAAACTGATTCGACGGAAAGCTCCATTTGTCAGTACTCCAACCTGAACGTGACAGAGTGATATTAGCAGGATGTTGCGTACCCCTCTTCGGCTCTTCGTCGTGGCCCCGGCTCGCCGGGGGAAAATCCTGGAATGTCTGGCGCCGAACTGGCTTGTCCCCATGTCCGTGATCGGAACCTATCCCGCCCTGCATCGGGTAGTCGGCCTTCACAACCTGGCCCGACCTGTCCCGACCTGTCCCGATGTCTTTGATCGGGATGCCTTTGATGGGGAGGCTTTTGATCGGGAACGGCACTCGAAGGCGGGCTTCTCAGCATCCTGCTAAGGCTGCTTTTTTTCCTGCCGCTCTGAGGCAGGGAAAAGGCCCGGTGGGTGATCTTCAGCCTCTGGCAACTGACCAAGTCCCGAGAATCGCAAGTCTGCCAGTAAATCAAAACGCGCGTCCTTGTCCGACCTTCGCCTTGCCGTTTACAGGCGCGTTGTTTGCAGTAGCAAATCAGTCCAAGGCCAACTCGACTCCTACTTCGGCCGGTTTCGCCAAAATCTCAGGCAGCGGTGCACAGGCGTGAGTGCCAGGATGCTGGAGCCTATGGCCTAAGTCCCTCAGAATGAGAGCATGGCAGACGAGTGCACGGATGTCACGCTGAGCAGCGCAACCCATCCGTCGAAAGCAAAGGATTTACGCGCCGCCGTCCTGGAGAGTCACCTCATCGAGGCGTCGAATAAAACTGCGCGGGCAAACAGCCAATTCCCGCGACCGGACTAACACCAGCAAGACAGGCAGCCTTATGGGTTGCGAGCGGACTTTCACATCCCGGTCATTGCTTCTATTCTCCAATGCTAAAGGTCTTTGACAACTCGAGAATTCAACCGCTCGCTTTAGATTGAAACATTACCCTGGATATTGCCGAGCGGTTTGACACTCCATTCGCTCGCGTCTGACATCCATCACCTCTGTCAGCGAAGTTATTTTTCAACAGGTTGGTTGAAAACCTTGTGGAAAAGGCGGCTCAAGGTTACAGAAAGGTTAAGGATTGGAAGAGCTTCTAACTCTTTGCACCAACCTGTAGCATCTCCAAACCTGCTCGGGCGAACCCCAAGGGTAGGTACTCCGCTTCCAAGCCCATCTCCTCCTCACCTTGCAGTTCGCCGCGCTGCACGTTGCGGAACTGCGACTTCCCAAGCCAGAGCCAGGTGCCCCTCAGAGGATACGCGCTTCCACGAGGATCGCTTCGAGCCCCGCCTCGATAGCGGCAGGCTGGTACTCGCGTACTATATCTCATCTTGGAACTTCCCTTTAAGCTGGAGAACATGCTGAAGGTTGAGACGGCATCATCCGGGGCCGAAATGGTTCCGGCAGAAGTAAAAACTTGAGTGAGGTGAACGATGGTCCTGGCCGCCCTGATCCTGATCCTCTCCACCGCGTTCTTCTTTTTCTATATGCAGGCCACTTGCCAACGCATCCTGCGCCAACAATTCGAGCGAGAGTACTTCCTAGCCATTGTCAATGCCAGCGGCCTGGAGTTCCCTGCGGTGCGCCGGACGTTGGGAGAATTCAACGCGCCCGTCGACTACCCCCGGCTGCGCATGACGCTCAAGTGCGATTACTTGGCACTTACTTACCTGCTCAAGAATGCCGTCAACGTGAAACAGCGCTATTCGGGTAAAGAGCGGTTATTGATGTTCTACTTCCGCCTGGTCTTCGCCTCCCTTATTGCCCGGCATTGGCTCCAAGTGCATGAACAACCGGCCATCCTGAAGCTGACGGCGATTCTCCAGTACTTCGCCAATGTGGTGGGCCAGCGTGTGGACAGCGTCCGCTTCGCCAACCTAACCGCCGCCGATTACGTCGTAGGTCTTTAATCCTCGTTCTGGCGCTGTTCCAACTATGCGGGGCAATTCTTCAACGCTCACCCGCCATCCCGACGCTACGCAAGGCTCTGGCCGGATTTGGTCCGGCGGGCAGGGGATGGAACTGCTTTTCTGACCACAGGGGCCAGCGTCCTAACTCTTAGACGACCGCCGTTCAAAACAGCCTCAGCGATTGCGTGCCTTGACTCGGCTTGCCGTCCCACTTCGACGGCTGCTCGCTGAAGAGTCCGTCTGGATCATCGCAGTCAGCCCAGCGCCCAGGATGCGAGTGGGATTGTCGGTTATTGGCCGAGGAAATCCAGGTTGCCAGGGGGATTGGCCTTCGCTTTTTCTTTGCATCGGGCACACTCCTGTGTTACCTTTGAAGTGCACCCAAGAGTTCTTGAAGGCCCGCCTGGCAGCGGGCCTTTCGCATTTGCGCCTAACTTAGCATAGGCGCGACCTTATTGCTAGTCCTTTAAAGTCCTGAATCCACACCCCTCTCACAACTCTGGATACTGGCTCAGTGTCATTGAAGGGCGTTTTTCGGGCAGAATCCGGACTTGGGCTGTCCGGGGCTGTTTTCGCTTTCTGCGAGCGCAGAATCTGCTTGGCCCGATAGACCATCCCCCTTCCGCCGCCACCCAACTTCTCGAGGATGCGATAGTGAGAAATGGTCTTGCCAATCATCGGAAATTCTTGATCAACACCGCGTCGGTCTGCTCAGTGCCGCGCGAGAGGGCCAGGCGGCCATCGCGGGACCAGTCGAACCAGAAAACCTTGTCTGAAGTGAAATGCGTCACCGGCTTCGGCGGGCCGCCCGCCACCGGTTGTTCCCAGACGTTCTCCACGCCATTCACGTCGTAGAGGTAAGAGATGGCGTGGCCATCGGGGGTCCAAGAAAAGTACCCGTGACCAGCACCCGGCAGCGGGAAAACCTTGGCGGGTTGGCCGCCCGCGAAAGGAACCATCGCCAAGCTGAATCGCTGATCCTGGCTGGGAGCGTACAGGCAGGCAATCCACTTGCCGTCCGGGGAGACGGATGGCGTGTTTGATGCGTAGTCCGTCAACTGGGACGCTGGGCCGCCTCCACTCGGAACCTTCATCAGAACAACCTTGCCGCTCTCGGTCCGGCTGAAAACTACCCACCGCCCATCCGGCGATATGGCGGGAAACGCTCCACGGGTGAGCTGTTTCAGATTACTACCGTCCATATCCATACGCCAGATGTTGCCCTGGCCATTTCGGTCTTCCTGGTAGAAGGCAATGAAGCCGCCACGGAGGGGGACGGCGGGCAAGGCGGAAGCTGCGGATGCGTCGTTGTTGGTGAGCCGCTGGGAGTTCGAGCCGTCCGCGCCCATCTTCCAAAGATCATAGCGTCCGTTATGAACCGAGGAATAGACGATTTTCCCGTCCGGCGTCCAGGCCAGACCCCCCTGGCCGTCGTGGCTCTGGTTCTCGGCGCTCAACGAGCGGGCCTCGGACTCCTTGCCAGGTGTGGTGACCTGGATGGTAGTAAGAACCTGGCCCTGCAGGGCCAGCAGTGTCTTTCCGTCCGCGCTCGCCCGAACTCCTATGTACCTCGACAGGTCGTGAGTGATCTGGCGGGCTTCGCCTCCCTCTACCGGGACTTCGTAAAGCTGTGATGTCGCGGTGGACCCCGACGCCCCTTGCGGCCTGCCCGCAACGAGCAGGTGAGGGCCTCCAGGGAGCCAGGTGAGATCCAAGATGGCGTTCCAATGTGCGCCAGCCACCGGCTGGGCCGGACCGCCTTCCGCCGCGATGGTGGTCAAAACCGACTGCCGGCTATAGTGATCGAAGGCGAGGGTCTTGCCGTCCGGAGACCACGCGACGTGGTAAATCCGCTCGGGCCATTTGTAGGATGCCATTACTCGCTCGTCAGAGCCATCCGGCGAGGCGGTCAACAAGCTGTCCTCACCAATAATGGTGGTCCGCACAAAGGCGACCCGCTGGCCATCGGGTGAAAATGCCGGCGGGTCGGTGATCCCCGCCAGCATCTTTCTGGGACTTCCGCCCAGGGACGGCACTTGGTAAAGATCGCCGCTAGACTTTAGGCGGTCCTGGCGGACGAAGTAGACGTAGCTGCCATCGGGAGAGAACGCCACACCGGCGCAAATATCTTCGCCCAGGGTGGCAATCTGGACGTCACTGTCCGTGGCCAGTTGCTTCAGCCAGAGGCTTTGCTTTCCTGCCGTCTCCCGCACATAGGCCACATACTTCCCGTCCGGTGAGATGTCCGCCCCCTGGACGTCGCCACTGCCTGTTACACGCGTAAATTCCAAGCCGGCGGGCGGAGCCGGAGCATGGCTGGCGGCGCGATAGAGGCCATAGATGAGGGCGGCGGCGATCACCATCCCGGCAGCCATCAATGCGCTGATGGCTTTCTTGTGGCGCTTGACCAAGCCCGCGATAACCTGGGAATCGGAGCTCTCGCTCGTAGCGTCGGCATCTTGCCGGCTCGCTCTCTCGCCGCCCGGCCCAAGGGCAGGCACAAGGCCTGTCCCTATGTTGCGCCCAACCGCCGGGACGGCGGCGCTACGCCCCGAATCCGTATCACGCTTCAGGCGTTGCAAGTCTGCCCGTAGGTCGGCCGCGGTCTGGTAGCGAAGCCTGCGGTCTTTCTCCAGCGTCTTGTTGATGATTTCTTCCAGCTTGGGTGAAAGTTCAGGGTTCAGCCGCACCGGTGGGGTCGGAGCCTGGGTGAGGATGGCCGTGAAAATCATCGCGGATGTGTTGCCCGTGAAGGGCTGCTTGCCCGTCGCCATCTCGTACAGCACCGCGCCGAAGCTGAACAGGTCGGTACGTGCGTCGAGTTCTTCGCCTCGCGCCTGCTCCGGCGACATGTAGGCGACCGTGCCCAGAACCACGCCGGGGCTGGTGAGATGCTCGGGTTCGAGGGAGGCGGTGGGCAGGGCAGAGGCTCCCACGGCTTCCGCTGCCCGCCTGGGCTTTGGCGCCAGCTTGGCCAGTCCGAAATCCAGAATCTTCGCCTGCCCACGCGTGGTGACGAAAATATTCGCCGGCTTGATGTCCCGATGGATGATGCCCTTCGAGTGGGCAGTGTCCAGCGCATCGGCAATCTGAATGGCCAGGTCGAGCAGGGTATCGATTTGTAGGGGCGAACGGCGTTCGCCCTGCTCGGTTGGGCGCGCGCCGCGCGCCCCTACATCCACCAAATGCTTCAGGGTCTGCCCCTCCAGCAACTCCATAGCGATGAAAGGCTGGCCCTCGTGCTCATCAATGTCGTAGATCGTGCAGATGTTGGGATGATTGAGGGCAGAAGCCGCGCGCGCTTCGCGCTTGAGCCTCTCCAGGGCCTCATAATCCTTTGCCAATTCCTCGGGCAGGAACTTGAGCGCCACCAAGCGGCCGAGCCTGGTGTCCTTGGCCTCGTAGACTACGCCCATGCCGCCGCCACCGAGCTTCTCCAGAACGCGATAGTGGGAAACGCTCTTGCCAGTCATGCGAGGAACCAGCCGCTGCACGCCATCTTAGGCCACGGTTGCAGCGTAGTCAACGCAATAGGACAATCCGGGACAGTTCAAGCAGCGGAACAGTTCCCAAGAGTGCTGTGCAGCAAAATCTCACGGTGCTGGATCAAGTGCGAAGTGGTCCCGGCAGCGGGCCAAGATTTACCCAAGGGCTCCAGTCCACATCATGGGCACCGGGCAGACAGGATGGATTGGGAATGAAAAGTCGGCTTCCCATCGACTGGGTCACCTCTTGGGCTGGATTCAGGTGTGGAGGGCGTTTCTCGGGCCCAATCCGCGCTTGGGCTGTCCGGCGCTGTTTTCGCTTTCTGCAAGCGCACAAATTGCCTTCCCCCACCCCGGCTCTCCAACGCAGCCGAGAGGCTGAAATCCGAACCGCGGCTGAACCCCGTGCGCCAGAATCGGGGAGTGCTTTCCCGGTCGAGCGCGATTCGGGCTCCATCCTGCGAAACAATTCTCTCCTTGACGGACTAGGAGAGCTATGTTACCGTCTCTCCTAGATATTCGAGGAGAGAACATGGATAAACAGATAGATCTGTTGCAGGGCACTCTGGACATGCTGATCCTCAAAGCCGTGTCGCTCGGCCCCTTGCATGGCTACGGCGTTCTGCTGCGCATTCAGCAGATTTCCGATGAACGTCTGGAGATCCAGCAAGGATCGCTGTACCCGGCTCTCTACCGGCTGGAGCACCAGGGTTTGATCTCCAGCGCGTGGGGCGAATCGGACAACAAGCGTAAGGCGAAGTTCTACCGTCTGACGGCGACCGGCCGGCGCCGGCTCCAAACGGAGACCGAGAAGTGGAACCGCATGGCGTCGGTGATCGCCGGCATTCTGGGCACGACCCCGGAGGAGATATGAGACTCTTCGCGCAATTCCGGTCATGGCTGAAGTGGATCGTGAATCGGCGGCAGCTCGAAAGCGGCATGGAGGCGGAGGTGCGCTTTCACCTCGAGAGCTATGCGGAAGACCTGGTGCGGAGCGGCGTTCCCAGGCCGGAAGCGATGCGCCGCGCACGGATCGAGTTCGGCGGGATCGAGTCCCATAAGGATGCCATGCGCGCCTCCCTGGGCTTGCGCTGGTGGGATGGGCTCGGCGCGGACCTTCGCTATGGGGCACGGCAGTTGCGCAGGAACCCGGGGTTCACGGCGGTGGCGGTGCTGACGCTAGCGCTGGGCATCGGGGCCAACACGGCGATGTTCAGTGTCGTCAACGGCGTCTTATTGCGGCCGTTGCCATATCCCGAACCCGACCGCCTGTTTTCCGTGCAGGAGCGCGGTCAGGGATTCGGAAGTCCAACTTCGTACCCGGAGGTTGCCGATTGGCGCGCCCAAAACCACACCTTCAGCGACATGGCCAGCTATCACGCGACGGAATTCACCCTTACCGGCAACGGTGGGCCCATGCACCTGCGCGGCGTGGTGGTCTCCTCGGAGCTGCTGTCTGTACTTGAGGTGCGGCCATTGTTCGGGCGGGGCTTTGCGCCTCAGGACGACGAAACGGGAGCACACGTTGTCCTGCTCAGCCATGCCTTTTGGCGTGAGAAGTTCCACTCCGACCCGGACATTGTCGGTCGCGGCATCACGCTGGATGGGCAAAACTTCGCGGTGGTCGGCGTCATGCCGGCCGGGTTTCGATTTCCTCCCACCTTTCCGGGCGAGGTATGGACCACGTCCGCGGTTGACACCGGCGCACCCAAACAGGAGCGGGGATACAGTTGGCTGAGCGTGATTGCGCGCCTCAAATCGGGCGTTGCCGCTACCAAAGCGCAGTCGGACATGGATGTCATCGCCCGCCGATTAGCTCAACAGTACCCGCAGAGCAACGCGCAACGCACGTCGGTCAGACTCGTGCCGGAACTCGACCGGATCGTGGGCGGCTCCCGCCTGCCCCTGCTCATTCTGCTCGGGGTGGTAGCCGGCGTGCTGCTGATCGGCTGCGTGAATCTGGCGAACCTGTCGCTGGCGCGCAATCTCGCCCGCCAGAAGGAAATCGCGGTGCGGGCGGCGCTGGGTGCCGGTCGCCGGCGGCTGGTGGGCCAAATGCTCACCGAAAGCATCCTGCTTTCCCTGCTCGGAGGCCTATGTGGAGTAGTATTGGCGGCCTGGGGCACGCAGGCCCTGCTGAGTATTGTCCCGGATGCCGTACCCCGAACCGCCGAAGTGGGGGTCGACCTCCACGTACTGGTCTTCGCCGTCCTGCTCTCGATGGTCACCGGTCTGATTTTCGGGCTGGTGCCAGCCCTGCGAGTCTCGCAAACCGATCTCGTGGCGTCGCTGAAGGGCGCCGGACGGACCGCCTCGGAAGGGGTGCGCCACCAGCGGCTGCGCGGCGCGCTGGTTACGGCGGAAACGGCTTTAGCTCTGGTGTTATTGGCCGGCGCCAGTCTGCTGATCGCCAGCTACCTCCGGCTATCGCGCGTTGATCCTGGCTTTGATGTGCACCACCTACTCACATTTGCCTTTGATCTTCCCTCACCACCCTACACCACCGATCAGCAGGTAAATTTCTATAAGGAACTGCTCTCCCGACTTCAGGGGGCGCCAGGGGTCAAATCTGCTGCCGCCGCCTGGCCGCTGCCTTTGGCGGGGGGAGACGCAACCTCAGGTTTTGAAATCGCCGGGCGTTCGTTTCCGCCCGGCAACTCGCCCGCGGCGCGAGTCCATGTGGTGAGCCCAGGCTACTTTCATACTTTCGGCATGAGCCTCAAGCAGGGCCGCGATTTCACCGCCCGAGATGATATGGCGACCCTTCCGGTGGTGATCGTCGATGAAGCCTTCGCGCATACGTTTTTTCCCAACGAGGAAGCGGTCGGCAAGCGCATCCAACCGAGCCTCACGATGACGGATCAGCCGCCCTGGCGTGAAATCGTGGGCGTGGTGAACAACACCAAAGAAGCAGGCTTGGCCGAGGACTTCCAGCCCCAGTATTACATCCCCTACGCTCAGCTCCCCGGCCCGCAGCCGGCCGTCCTGGTAAGAACACAAGCTGCCCCCCTCACCGCCGCGCCCATGGCGCGCAGTCTCATGGCTTCGATGGACAAAAACATCCCACTGTACGAGGTGGCGAGCATGGACGAACTGGCCTCCGCCTCGATGTCTCGCGAGCGCTTCAACGCGCTCCTGTTCGGCCTTTTTGGAGGATTAGCACTGGTGCTGGTGGCCGTAGGAATCTACGGGGTGGTGGCCTATTCGGTAAGCCAGGCCACGCGCGAAATAGGTATCCGACTGGCCATGGGGGCACAACGAAGTGACGTCTTGAAGCACACGATATACGAGGGGCTCCGTCACGTCGTGCTGGGCATGGCGATTGGACTTGGGGCAGCGTTCCTGCTCGCCCGCCTGATCTCCGGCATGCTCTATGGCGTGCGCCCGACTGACCCACTCACGATTGTGCTGGTGTCGCTGACGCTCATCTCGACCGCGCTCTTGGCTTGCTACATTCCCGCGCGCCGGGCGACGAAGGTCGATCCCCTGGTGGCGCTGCGCTACGAGTAGACATTTAAGATCCAAGAGGAAACGTTCCTCCCGGGAGTGCGGGGGCTTTCCGGAATCGCAGAAACCCCCGCATTATCGCGGACACGGAAGTTAATTTCCGGTCATTCTCCAAGGAGTTCTTTCGCTCGCCTCCCTGCGAGTAGCTGCCGATCAGGCAGTTCGGCCGGTTCTGGGGATTCGGCCTGGGAAGTCGCCTAGCCGTCGATCGGCCCGCTGCGCTGTGCCAGCCGGATTCCGGCGTGGAAGGGCGTTTTTCATTCCAAATCCAGCCCAGTAGCCACTCAGCATAGTTTCCTAGTGCCTCAACGGGGCACAACTGCAATGGGGAGAGGGAAGAGCACCTCCCCTGTTTACCGAGCAAAGGTCCGCAGCTATCTGGCTCGTCTGCGCAGTTACTGCAGTCTCGCACGGTCTTGTGATTTGAGTGGTGCGAAATGCGCTTCAAAGACGCGGAGCACCCAAGCAGAGCCTCGCTAGGGTCGGATGCTCAAAGATGGTGGCGTTGATGAGAGCTGAGATCGTGGCCTTGACGTCTAAAAGCTCTTCATACCTGCTTTCAGGTCCCCCACTCCAGAGGAGCTTCACCTCATCAAGAGCTTTCTTTTCCATTTCCTTCGAATGCATGCTGTACAACTCGTGCTTCAAATACTCGGTGACAGAGCCGAATTCGTCCTGGTCAAGCCACATTCCGTGACATTGGGGACACCAATCAATAACAGTCGACGAATTCCCAAAAAGGGCAGAAACCATCCTGAGGTTTTTGCACTTAGGGCATACACGCTTAGTTACCACTGCGCTTGTTTTCTCGATGTTGTTGATTTCATCATTGAGCCAGCGCATTGACCCGTGCTCGACTTTATTTTTCAGTCTTCGCAATTCATCCTTGAACAACCAAATTCCCTTGCAGGCCGGACAGCCTTCAAATCTCATCGAGAACACGGTGTACTCATCAAGGGGCTTCCCGCATCCGGGGCACTGGTCAGCCGTGGTCCTCTCCAGCTTAGCGCCCTTGATCGGGAGCACTTGCACTTGCACTTGCACTTGCACTTGCACTTGCACTTGCGAATCAGTCTCGCTGCTTTTTCTCTTGATCCGCTTATACCAATAGGGGACATGCACATTGTTCACGAAATCAGAAAATCCCTTTCCGCTTACAGGCATGATTTTCGCCAGTTCTTTGTCAATTAAGTCGAGCTCGCCACCATCAAGCCAAAAACCACCGCAGTCCCTACAATGGTGGAGGATAATATCCGTAGAGTTCAGAAATCGTACTCGATACAAATTGGAGCTGTCACATCGAGGGCACTTCCGTATCTGCTCCGCGGGCTCCTCGACCGGGCCTTGTGAGCAGTATTCAATGCTTCCTTCCACTTGAAAAGCCATCTTGTCCAACTGGCCTTTATCTAACCAGAGGCTTCCGCACTTCTCACACATGTCGTAAGAGATGAGATCATTTTTCGTGCTCACCTGATTGTTCATCATCTCGGTGCCACAATTTAGACATCTCATTTCGCCCTATCTCCGCAAAACTGATTTAAGAACGCATCATCAAAGGTCCTGTCCTTCTTGATCGGGCCACGCAGGGTGCCGCCAAACTGATTCCTTCGGAACGCGCCACCATCGATTGTACATCCAACCGCCCCCGTTGAAGTCGTTTCCCTTGTCCTTTCCATCCCGACCGGATCCGGCGGCCCCGATGACACGATAGCCGGGTTTAACGCGTCGCCTGCTTGCCTTGGTAATCTTGTGGCGCTATCACATTGGTTCACTGGCATCGCAACCAACGCGGCGCAGCGGAGGTACTAGAGAGGATTCGAGCCGCCGTCGGTCCCTTCGTGTGAACCTCGAAACCTTGCGTCCAGAATGAACTCACGTCCGGAGGACACGATGAAACCCCATGTGTGGCTACTCTTCTTACTGATGCCAGGACTCTTGGCCCCCGCGCCAGGAAAGGCACAGCTTGTGCAAGACCTGACTCGCCCTAGAGGGTCTGCTTGTTGCCCGACGATTCCCATGCGGTTTTGTCAGACATCGTACCGTTTATGGTGGCCCTGAATCGATTCTTCTGCTGCCACCGTATCGCTATCCTGCCGGAGGCAAGCGTGGCGCGGATCCGGTTGCACCTCGACCACAGCTTGGAGCCATATGTGCGTGCCGGTTGCACGCAGAGTGACCCACGACCGTCTTCTCCGTGAATGATGCAGGCTGAGATTCTGGTGGTCTGTCTTGATCGCTTCGATTTGGTCCGACGGGCAGGGTAGCCGAGCCTGCTATGTGCCAGCTCGTCCTTGGGGTCCCAGAGCACCGCCTCGCGGACCTCTGCGATCGCCCCATCCCACTCGCCTTTATTTACAAGCCAACCGCCCTTCTCCAACTTCGGGTCCAGAAGCGCAGGGCTTCACGTGCTGCGGACACGGCATCGTCCCACTTCTTCTGCCGAACCAGGACATAGGCAAGGTTCGCATAAAGGTCGGCATTCTCTGGGTCGAGCAGCAAGGCCGCGCGATATTCCTGCTCGGCCTCCGCATACTGCCCTTTCTGCTTGAGTTCCGCCCCCCGCGCCACGTGCTGGCGAATTTCATCCTGCCGCGCCTGCGCCGCAGGATGAACGGTCGCGCGCTTCGTCCTCTTGGCGCTCGCTGGCTCGGGCCGCTTGGCCGCGCGCAGCGCCGTAAGAAACGCCTCGCTCGCGCCTGCGGCCTTGAGGCTTTGGAGAAAACCCCCCGCTGGCGCAAAATCAATCCCCCGCTGCTCGATCAGCTTTGCGCCCGACTCGTCTCCGAGTCCGTCCCGCACCAGGCCCTGCACTTGGTCCCGCGTGAAAGGCTTCTGCTGCGCCCAGGCAGGCAGGGCAAAGACCAGCCCCATCGCTAGCATGAGAAGAGTCAGCGTTGTCCGGAATCTCATTCCACCCTCCCAAGCCTGTCGTGGACTGAGAAGAGTCTATGGGGCGATTCTACCGCACTTTTCCGGCCGTGGACTTTTCAAATGCGTCACGCCCGACACCCTTCTGGCAGCCGCACGTAACGAACCTGAATTGGGCAATCTGTCACGGTTGTCGTTGACGAAGACCCGGGTGAGACGATCTGGAACCCGAGGGCGGGATGTGTCGAGCTGAACTTGACACGAGAGGGCGGCAGGCGTATGGTTTTGCGCAGAGATACAGTTGAAATCGGAAATTCCGGCTTAGTTGTTGGGACAGAGGACAATGTAGCTTGAATCGGGTGTGAGAGGAGAAAACCGTGCTTTGGACAATTTTCGTGATTTTGCTCGTGCTGTGGCTATTGGGACTGATCACTTCCTACACCTTAGGTGGGTTCATCCACATTCTGTTGGTTTTGGCCATCGTTGTTCTTGTAATTAGGCTCATTCAAGGCCGAAGAGTCATCTAATTGAGGTGACGTAAACATGAAACCGATCAGTTGGGTTGGGATTTTGTTACTCGTTCTGGGCGCATTGGTCCTCGCCTATCAAGGCATCAACTACACACGTCGGAAAAAAGTCCTCGATGTGGGATCGGTGCATCTCACCACAGAAACTCACGAGCGAATTCCCCTTCCCCCAATACTTGGAGGGTTGGGATTGGCTGGAGGGGTCGTCTTGCTGGTCATGGGGGCGAGGAACAAGTCATAGACCGGACTAAGGATCGGGCCTCTAGCGTTTCACCGCCGGTCTCTGGGTGCTTTAGAGGCTCAGAGGCTACGTTGATTTCCGTTAAAAAACATGTCCGGCGCTCAGTCTGACCAATCCAGTTCTCAATCATGCTGGCGGTAGCGACATCGTTGTGCTGATCGCAGCCCTGATGGGTGGACCGAAAGAACCGTGTCAGCTGCTAGTTGTCAGAACTAAGCCCCGCCAGCATGTCCTTCGGAGCGACGAATTCTTCGTTGTTGTCTTTCAGTGGAGATAATTCCTATAGACAGCGCAAGAAAGCAACCATGTCCTCCTTTTCCTGGGCGGTCAAGTGGAGCTGTTGAATGAGGTTGAAGTATTCGACCGTCTCCTCAAGGGTGAAGCACCACCCGTCATGCAGACAGGGCTGGGAGTCCTTGATGCCTCTCAAGGGGCACGTCTTAATAGGACCGTCGTCGGCCACACTGAAGGATCAAGCAAAGTCATTTCGAGAAACTGGCCCGCCTTGAATGTGCGGATTCCGGGGCAAGGTGGGCACGATTCCGAAATCATCCCGGGCAGCATTCCGAAATGAACTCGGGCACGATTCCGGGATGAAGCCGGGCGCGGATTCCGATTTCAAGCCGGTCACTTTTTGG
>JBEKIZ010000054.1:0-36320 GCA_050011515.1 Terriglobia bacterium
AGCTTTCCGATTTCCCGCTCCTCGCGGAAGGCTACGATCAAGTCCAGGTCAGCCGCTTCCCAGCGCTTCTTGCCTGGCATGGCGGTAAGCAGTTTCTCGATTTCGGTGCGCATCCAGAGCAGGTTGACGCCGGAGGTCTTCGCCTCGGCCCGCCAATCGTTACTGATCTCAAACTTGCTCGCAATTTCCTCTGCCAATCCGGCCTCGATCTCCACTCCCGCCTGATGGAGGAAGTCGCTGGCCCACAGCGCGGCTTGGCGACGATTGAGCGCCCGCATCTCCACCAACTCCGCCTTTTTCTCCAGCAACTGGATGAACTTCCGCCGCCGGTCCGGCTCCGCCGCAGTAAATACCACGGTGGAAAAAGGAGAGGGGCGCTCCAGGTATTCGCGCAGCGCCTCGGCGTCTTCCTCGGCCGCCTGTTTGAAATCCTCGGGGTCAGAAAAGAGCAGGAAGTTGTGTCCACCCAACATCGGCATCTGTAGGGCTGCCTCCAGGTCTTGCCGGAGCCGGTCCGGCTGAAACTCGATTTCCGCCAGGCACCATTGCCGCGCTTCTTCGGGAATCGAGTTCACCACCGCTTTGCGGCATTCTTCCTGGAGAAACCGGTCAGGGCCGCGAAGGAAATAAGCCTGGCCGGCTTTGCCTTTTCGGAATGTGGCGACAAAATCTGAAGGTTGCATGTTATGGAAATTGGAAATCAGAAATTGGAAACTGGAAACTGGCAGCCTTGTTTTCAAGTTCCTGTTTTCTAGTTCCCAGTTTCATTTTCCTTTCTCTTTTGTCTCCCTGTGCTCAGTGGTGAAGCTCTTTGTCCCTGCCGATAATTGGCGGAGTCTTGCCGCCCGTCTGAAACCGGCTTCCATGCTACCATCCGTCCCGCCTCAAGCACAAGAAAACGGGGCTTTCGGTACCGTCCTAATTTGAAATCGGAGCAAAAGAATAATTGTCTGAAAGTGATCTTAAAACAAAAAGGGCAGTCATTTCTGGCTGCCCTTTTGAAAATCAACGACGTGCTTCTTTTTGGCACGCCTGCGAAGCATCTATATCACAACTCAATCCGAATCCTGAAGGGGATAGTGCGAGGAAACACGAATCCCTTTGGAGGGGACAGGATGCAGGTCCTAAGTATTCTGAACCTGAACGCTCAATCCTGCTCTTCCGAATCCCCAGTCCTGCATTTTGCGCTTGACAGGAGGCTAGGAGCGTGATAGGCTATGTAGGTTGGTCTATGATAAAGGGCGTCAGCAGATCGCTCCCAGGGGGTTCTAAACCGGCCCGCCGGCGGCGGGAAATCGGCACCAAATGCAAAAAAGATACTAAATAGAGGGAACGAACCTAAAGAACTATTGAAAGCAAAGGAGTTAGCGTTTTCAGGGGCTCAAAACGAACCCAATTTTCACTACAACAAACCCCGATCAAAGCCAAGAAGATGGCCATTAATCGACGATTTGTGAGGCATTGAGTAGAAGAAGAAACTGGAAACTGGAAACTGGAAAGTGGAAACTGGAAACTAGAAAATGGAAACTGGCAGCCCGGTTTTCCCGCTTCTAGTTCCTGGTCCCATCCGATAAAGCAGAAAGTAGAAATCAGAAAATGGCAGCGCCATTTTCCATTTTCCATTTTCCAGCGTGTGTCAAGCGTCGTAGGTGTTTGACCATATGCCGTCAGAATTGCTATATTGGCGTAAGACATTTGTGAGATTCGAAAGTAAGTGAGGAATGGCAAACGTTCAAATCGAATTCCCTGACAAGAGTTTGAAGGAATTCCCGAAAGGGATAACTGCCCTGGAGGTGGCGAAGTCGATCGGGCCACGGCTGGCGGCGGACGCGCTGGCGGCCAAGCTGGACGGGCGCCTAGTGGATCTGTCGACACCGATCGAGCAGGACGCGCCGATCCAGTTCATTACACCATCCTCGCCCGAGGGCCTGGAGATTTACCGCCATTCGACGGCTCACGTTCTGGCTGCCGCAGTCACGGAACTTTTCCCGGACGCGCATCCCGGAGTGGGCCCTGCCACTGAGACTGGCTTCTATTACGACTTCTATCGCGAGAAGCCCTTCACGGAAGATGATCTCAAAACAATTGAAGAAAGGATGCGCGAGATCATCAAGGCGAATTACCCGAATGAGCGCGTTCACTTTCCCAAGGAAGAAGGAAAGAAGCTCTTCGCGCAAATGGGCGAGTTCCTGAAGTGCGAGCTCATCGAAGAAAAGGCCGAGCCCGTATTCTCCGCCTATCGCACCGGCAAGTTCCTGGACTTTTGCCGTGGGCCGCACATCCCCTCCACGGGGCGCATCAAGGCCGTCAAGCTGCTGAGCGTAGCCGGCGCGCACTGGAAAGGCGATGAGCACTCGCATCCCATGCAGCGTATTTATGGGACTGCCTTCTTCAGCCAGAAGGGGCTGGACGATTTCCTGGCGCAGCTCGAAGAAGCGAAGCGGCGCGACCACCGGCGGCTGGGAAAAGAACTCGATCTCTTCAGCATTCAGGACGAGGCCGGTCCGGGGCTCATTTTCTGGCATCCCAAGGGTGGCCTCATCCGCAAGGAAATCGAAGACTTCATGCGGGAGGAACTCCTCCGGCAGGGCTACGACCTGGTGTTCACGCCGCACGTGGCGCGAGTGGATTTGTGGAAGACCAGCGGTCACTGGAATTTCTACCGTGAGAACATGTTCACGCCCATGCCCCTGGAGGATGCGGAATACCAGTTGAGGCCGATGAACTGCCCGTTCCATATCCTCATTTACAAGGACCAGAGGCGGAGCTACCGCGAGTTGCCCATGCGCTTGGCGGAGTTCGGGACGGTTTACCGTTACGAGCGGTCCGGTGTGATGCACGGTCTGCTACGGGTTCGCGGCTTCACGCAGGACGATGCTCACATCTTCGCCACTCCTGAGACGGTGGAATCCGAGGCGGGCGCGTGCGTGGACTTCGCACTGATGCTCATGAAGACCTTCGGATTCGACAAGTACGAGGTGGACCTCTCCACCTGGGACCCGGAGAACCGCGAGAAGTACTCCGGCGAGCCCGCGCAGTGGGAACTGGCGGAGAAGTCGCTGGAGTCGGCGCTGCGCAAGCGCGACATACCCTTCCATCGCATGCCGGGCGAGGCGGCTTTTTATGGGCCGAAGATCGACATCAAACTCCACGACGCGCTGAACCGGCCCTGGCAGCTCACCACCGTGCAGTTCGATTTCTTCTTGCCCCAGCGCTTCGGCCTGGAATATACCGGCGCCGACGGGCGCACTCACCAGCCGATTATGGTGCATCGGGCCCTGCTGGGGGCGCTGGAGCGCTTCTTTGGTGTGTTGATTGAGCATTATGCGGGAGCTTTCCCGGTGTGGCTGGCTCCGGTGCAGGCCGTGGTGCTCCCCATTAGCGACAAGCACTTGGCTTACGCTCGCGAGGTTTGCGAGGAATTGCGCCGCGCCAACTTGCGCGCCAGCCTGGACGACCGCAATGAGAAATTGAACGCGCGCATCCGGGACGCGCAGCTTCAGAAGGTGCCTTTCATGCTGGTCGTTGGCGACCGCGAAGCCCAGAGGCGCGGCGTAGCCGTCCGGCGCCGGGACACAGGGGATGCCGGCTTTCAAACGCTGGGCGATTTTATCGGTTGGATTCGGCAGCTTATCGACACCAAGGCTACGAAATGGTAAGCTCTGTTCTTGCCCCCGGACCTGAAAAGGTCTTTTGTCCAACCAGGAAGACATAGGGAGAGCGGGAGGCCCCAAGGGGCCAGGAGGGAATGCCTATCGCCGACCGATTTGTTCGAATAAACGAAAGGATTCGGGCCCGGGAAATTCGGGTGATCAATGAAGAGGGCGGACAGCTCGGAATCATGCCGCCCTACGAAGCTCTGAGGATCGCGCGTGGGCAGGGTCTTGACCTCGTGGAAGTTGCCCCCACTGCGAACCCGCCGGTTTGCCGCATCATCAATTATGGCAAGTACCTTTACCAACTCAGCAAGCGGCAGCACGAGGCTCGCAAGCATCAGAAGTCTATTGAGCTTAAGGAAGTGAAGATGCGGCCCAGGACTTCCACGCATGATTTTGAGACCAAGCGGAACAAGGTTATCGAGTTCCTGCGAGAGGGGGCCAAGGTGAAGGTCACGATCATGTTCCGTGGCCGAGAAATGGCTCACCGGGACCTGGGGTTCAAAATGATGGAACGGTTGGCGGGAGAAGTGAGCGAGGTGGGCATGGTGGAGACTCGGCCGAAGATTGAAGGGCCGAATCTCTCGACGATTATTGCCGCCAAGAAAGTGGCGGGAAAGGGTGTGCCTCCCCGGGCTTCACGGCCAGCGGCCGGGACATCCCCGGCAAAAAGCAGGACCCCTCAGCCTAAGCCGGCTTCGGTGCCTGTAGCTGCCGCCCCTGCACCACACGTTCCCGAACCGTCACGGGGAGAATCTGGAGGATAGAGTTGCCAAAGCCCAAGAAGATCAAGCTGAAGTTGAAGACCCACAAGGGCGCACAAAAGCGCTTCAAACTGACCGCCACCGGCAAGGTGGAGCGCCGGCACGCATTTGCACGCCACATCCTGACTTCTAAGGCTAGCAGGCGCAAGCGGAGATTGGGCCAATCCGTCATCGTTTCCCCTGCGAATGCTCCTGCTATTCGGGCCATGTTGCCCTACGGACAGTGAGGGAATAGGGAATAGGGAACAGGTAATAGGTGACAGGGAACAGCTTCTGGCCTCTGCCCCTATTCCCTGTTCCCTCTGATTCACAGGTGCGGGAAGGCCAACGGCTGGGTGCCTTCATCCCGCGAAGCGGGACTAAGCCGCCCTGAATTATATCGAAAGGAGCAAACCCCATGCCTCGAGTCAAGCGCGGCACGGTTCGCCGCGCCAATCGGAAGAAACTCGCCAAGCTCACCAAGGGCTATTTTCTCAACAAGAGCAAGCTTTACAAGTTCATGAAGGAAGCTGCCGACAAGGCAGGCCGCTACGCCTACCGCGGGCGGCGGCAGCGGAAGCGCGATTTCCGCCGGCTTTGGATCATTCGCATCGGGGCCGCGGCCCGCACCCATGACCTGACTTACAGCCAGTTCATCCACGGGTTGAAGAAGCTGAGTGTTGAGCTTGATCGCAAGATGCTTGCCGAATTGGCCGTGAACGATCAGGCCGGTTTTGCCGCCCTGGCGGCAAAAGTCAAAGGTGCCGTCGCGGCATAATCGTTTCCGGCTGTAGGGGCGACTCGCCGAGTCGCCCCGCAACCCGGAAATGATATAGAGGCGTATGGCCATGCGCCTCTACAAAACTCCAATGACCATCGATGAAAAAGTCGTGAGGACCCTCGCCGAGCTTGGCGTCACGGAACAACGAGGGGTGACCCAGTTGTTCGAGGAGCTTCAAAGCGCCTTGGACGCCGAGTGCCAAGGGATTCTGGGCCTCGAGAGCGATCTTGAATTTTCGACGAGGGCGACCGCGCTGCGCGACCGCTGGCGCGCCCGCAGGAATGGTCTCGAACGCCACGTCAGAGAGAACTGGCTGAATGGTGCAACCGTCGGGCTAAGGCCCTTCGTGGGTTGGGAGTTCAACAATTTCAAAGGCCGCGCAGACCGGTGGTTTGACCAGGATTTGCCCAAGAGGCGCGAGCGAATCAAGGGGTACGTCGCCTCGTTTCACCAAAGAGTCAAAGCCAAACAAGGGGGAAGCCGGGAGCCGGAAGCGCCCAGCGATCTCACCCTCCCCGGCAACCGCCGTCCACTCGGATCCATCCACCCAGTAACCCGGATGCAGCGCGAAATCGAGGATATCTTCCTACGCCTTGGTTTTTGGATTGAGAGCGGCCCGGAGATTGAGAGTACCTACTATAACTTCGACGCACTCAACATACCGGAGAGTCATCCTTCGCGGGACGATTGGGACACGCTCTATATCGATTCGAAGACGGTCTTGAGGACTCACACCTCGCCGGTGCAAATCCGCGCCATGGAGAAGTATGGGGCGCCGCTTTATATCATCATCCCGGGCAAGTGCTACCGGCACGATAACCCTGATTCCACCCACTCCCCCATGTTTCACCAGATTGAAGGGCTGGCCATTGACGAAGACATTACGTTTGCGGACTTGAAGGGCACGCTGGATTTCTTCGCCAAGAAGCTCTTCGGTGAGAAAGTCCGCACCCGCTTCCAGCCGAGTTTCTTCCCGTTCACCGAGCCGAGCGGCGAAGTGGCGGTCAGTTGCTTCGTTTGCGACGGGCAGGGCTGCCGGGTTTGCAAGGAGAGTGGGTGGATCGAGCTGATGGGCTGCGGCATGGTTCACCCGCAGGTGCTGCGCAACGGAGGCATCGACCCGGACAAGTATAGCGGATGGGCCTTCGGACTCGGCGTAGATCGGTTCGCCATGGTGAAGTACGACATCAATGATATTCAACTCTTTTTCCAGGGAGACGTGCGGTTCTTGGAGCAATTCTGAGAGAAGGATTCAGGATTCGGGATTCAGGGCGCCCTCGCCACGTTATGGGGGCATTTCCTCGATCCTGGGATGCTGCCTGTCATTCCGAGCGCAGCGAGGAATCTCGCTCTGTGCCCACTGGCCAGAAGGAATCAGGGCGAGATTCCTCTCCCGCAGGGCGGGATCGGAATGACAGCCGGGGAGAGACTGTCGACTGTGAACTGTTGACTGTGAACTTCATTCAATGAAAGTTTCCTTCAATTGGCTTAAAGAATTCGTCGAAATTCCCACCCAGCCCCGCCAGCTCAAGGCTGACCTGACGATGGTCGGTCTGAACGTGGAGTCCGTGGCGGCGGCGGGCGACGATTGGGTGCTGGAGGTGGAAATCACCACCAACCGACCGGACTGCCTCAGCCACTACGGAGTGGCGCGGGAAGTGGCTACTCTCTATCGAAAGCCGTTGAAGCGGTTGGAAATTTCCGTCAAGGAATCCGGCGCTCGAACTTCCGAGGAAGTTTCCATCCAGATTGCCGATGCTGACCTTTGCGCGCGTTACTGCGGGCGAGTGATTCACCATGTTCAAGTGAAGCCCTCACCGGATTGGCTGGTCAAGCGCCTGGAGGCAGTGGGCCAGCGGCCCATCAACAACGTTGCGGACATCACGAATTACGTGCTCATGGAGCTCGGACATCCTCTGCACGCCTTTGACTTGGCGCGCATAAGAGAGCGGAAGATTATCGTGCGTAGGGCGCTTCCCGGCGAGCTGCTGCGCACCCTGGAGGGTACGGACCGCCTGCTCACCTCCGAGAATCTGGTCATCGCCGATGCCCAGCGCCCTATGGCGCTGGCCGGCGTCATGGGTGGCGAAGATTCACAGATTTCTTCCTCCACGTATTCCGTATTGCTGGAGAGCGCCTGGTTTGACCCGCTTTCGATCCGGCGTACCGCGAAGGCGCATGGAATGCACACGGAGGCTTCGCATCGCTTCGAGCGCGGAGCGGACATCGAAATGGCCCCTATGGCCATCGATGCTGCCGCCAGGCTGATTGCTGACTTGGCCGGCGGCGAAATCCTTCGTGGCCTCGTGGACGTTTACCCGAGGCCGAGGCTTCGCGAAGACCTCGTTCTGCGGCGCAGCGAAATACAGCGCATTCTGGGCGCGGAAATCTTGTGGGAAGAGGTCGAGCGAACCCTTCGATCTCTGGGGTTCATGACCGAGCGGCGAGGAACGGAAGGCTGGCGGGTGACCCCACCTTCATTTCGCCTGGACGTCACACGCGAGGTCGACCTGATTGAAGAAGTCGCACGCCATTTCGGCTACGACCGCCTCCCGGCGCGACTGCGTCCTGCCCTCCCGCGGGTGGAGCGCGACGCCACCCGGGAAAAAGAATTAGCGGTTTCGAATCTTCTCTGCAGCCTTGGATACTGTGAGACGATCCAGTTTTCGATGGTGGATCCGGAGGAGAACTCCCGCTTCACTGATCAGCCTCCGGTTGTCCTGGCCAATCCGCTTAGCCAGGATGCCTCCGCCTTGCGCTCGTCAGCGGGTCCGAGCATGGTCCACGCCCTGCGCTGGAATCTCGATCGGGATCAAAACGACGTGCGTCTGTTCGAGCTGGGGAAGACGTATGCGTTGTCGGGGAGTGGGACGCCGGAGGAGCGGCGTGTTCTGACCCTGGGTCTTACCGGGCACCGGCGCCCGGCCTCCGTCCACGATAGCGAAAGGGCCCTCGACCTCTTCGACCTTAAAGGTGATCTCGAAGCCTTGTTGGGACTTTTTGAGATCGCAGGAATCGAATTTGGAACGGCGGGATGCGGGCACTACGAAGTCAGCCAGAGTGGCCGATTCACATCGCAAGGCGAGACGCTCGTGATGTTCGGACGGCTCAGCCGCGAGATCGAACACGATTACAAATTGCGCCAGCCGGCATGGCTCGCAGAAGTGGACTTCGAACGCCTTTTGGCTTTTCCCCTTCGCTCCCGCGCCTTCCGCCCTTTTTCGAAGTTTCCTGCGGTGGAACGCGATTTCTCGCTGGTGGTTCCTGAGGCAGTGACGTTTGCGCGTCTCGAAGCCGCTCTCCAACGCTTGACTTTGAAGGAAATTCAAAGTCTCCGCCCTGTAGACCTTTTCCGGGGTGGCTCAATACCGGCGGGTCATTACAGCCTTCTTTTGCGTGTTACTTTTCAAAGCCAGGCGCATACAATGACGAGTGAGGAAATCTCAGCCGCCGGTCAAAGGGTCATGGCTGCGCTCGAACCGTTGGGCGTGTGTTTGCGAGGCGATGGATGACGTAGGGGTAGGGCTTGCCCTACCCTGTCAATGAGGAGATTGGCTGCAGGGGTAGGTCTTGCTACGCTGTCAATGAACGAAGCGCATAACAGTCAGGGGACGGCAAGCCGTCCCCCTACAAAACCATCGGCCGCAATTCTGGAATGAGGAAGCTTCTTGGGCGACACTGAAGATCAACTGCAAAAACTTGAAGAGAGAGTCCTGAAGGCCATCGAGCTTTTCAAGCAAGCCCAGGCGGAGAGGCTCGCCTTGCGACAGGATCTCGAAAAGCTCGGGGCGGAATCCAGGGAACGAGTCAAAGTGATTGACGCACACGAACAGCAGCTCGTCGCACTTCGGCGGGAACGGGAAGAGGTGCGAATTCGCGTCGAGAAGCTTCTCCAGCGGATCGATGCGTTGACAACCCGGGAATCCAGCGGATAATGGAGGCGGAATCTCCTTTTCCAATAGTGCGGGGGTCGAGGCTCAGACCCAGCGCAGGAGGCAGGTCGCCAACGTGGCCAAGGATGCCGAAGGGATCCGGGTGGTTATATACGATCAGGAATACTTCGTGCGGGGCGACCTCAACGAAGAATACATCCAAAAGCTAGCGAAATATCTGGATGTCAAGATGCGTGCTATCGCCGGTCGCACGCGGACGGTGGATTCGCTGCGCGTCGCGGTGCTGGCGGCGCTCAATGTCGCTGACGAGTACCACCAGGTGAAGGCGAAGTACGAGGAAACAACCCAACGCGTCGACGAGAAGGTGGAGGAGTGCTCCCGGATACTCGACCGGTTCCTGAAGGAAGCGGTTTGAATCAAGGCATGAGAATACTCTTCATCGGTGATGTTTTCGGCCAACCCGGTCGGCGCATTGTAAAGGAAATGCTCCCCACGCTGGTTGGGGAGTACGACCCTGACCTGGTGCTGGCCAACGGCGAAAATGCTGCCGGCGGTTTTGGCATCACGCCTCCCATTGTTGAAGAGTTACTCGATATGGGGATTGCCGTTTTGACTTCGGGAAATCACATCTGGGACAAGAAAGAGATCTATGCTTATTTGAATGAGCATTCCGACGGCCGCCTGCTGCGGCCCGCCAATTATCCTCACAGCGCTCCCGGCCACGGGCTGTACTTGGGCAAGACTCGATCCGGATTCGGCTACGCTGTCTTGAATCTTCAAGGGCGGGTCTTTATGAGCCCCATCGATTGCCCGTTTCGGACGGCGGACGAACAGCTTGCCAAGATTCCTGCTGAAGTCAAGATCCGAATCGTGGACATGCATGCGGAGGCCACTTCCGAAAAGGTATCCATGGGCTGGTACCTCGATGGCCGCGTGACGGCGGTGGTGGGCACGCACACCCATATCCCAACCGCGGATGAGACGATCCTTCCACGCGGCGCCGCCTATATTACTGACCTCGGGATGACAGGTCCTTACGATTCTGTAATCGGAATTGAAAAGCAATCGGTGATTCAGAAGTTCCTCAGCCAACTCCCCGTTCGCTTTGAAGTCGCCAAAGGCGACGTCCGCCTGAATGCCGTGCTGATTGAAGCCGACCCCCTAACCGGCCGCGCTGCATCCATCCAAAGGATCGTGCGCAAGTAGGCAAGCTTTTTGATGCCAAGTGACAACTGCCAGGCCAATTCTGAATTATGAATTGCCTACTGACAACTGACTACTGACCACTGACAACTGACCCGCCGCGGCGGGACAACTGGCGACTGATTTCTTGCCGCGCTGGCCCGGAATGTGCAAGAATGAAAATGGGCCGAAGGGCGCGGCGGCGGAACTACCGAGCATTGAGATTTCCATCAGGGTCGCACGCTTCAGATTAGGAGAGGAAGTGCATCCGGATCTCAAGAATGTCATCGAGCTTCAGCAGGCAGATCTGAAGGTTGCCGAACTGACAAAGCAGATCGAGTCATTGCCTGCGCAGATTCAATCCCTCCAGTCCCGGCTTGATGAGTTCATTCATGCCCAGGAGGAGCGCAAGAAGCGTCTGGCTGCAAATCAGCACGAGCGGAAGGGGCTGGATGGCGAAATCAAGGTCATTCAGGAGAAAATCGCCCGGCACAAGGACCAGCTTTACCAGGTCAAAACGAACGAGCAATTCCGTGCGATGACGAAAGAGATCGAGGGTGAAGAAGCCAAAGTTCGGGTCATCGAGGACGAGATTCTGGAGGAGATGCTGGAAGCGGAGGAGATTCAGCAACACATTCAGGAGGCCGCAGCGCGGTTGCAGGGTGAAGAAGCGCGCGTGGCGGCGGAGATCGCGCGATTGGAATCAGAGCGGAAGGCCGACGACGACGAGCGCGTTCGGTTGCAGGCCCTGCGCAACCGAATCCAGGATGGCTTGAGCGAATCCACGCGGAATCTCTACCAGCGCATCCGCCAGGCGAGACGCGGCCTTGCGGTGGCGGAAGTCCGCGAAGGCCTCTGCATGGCCTGCAATGTCCTGCTGCGCCCCCAAGTCTATAACGACGTGCGGACCAACGAGGTCCTTTTGACCTGCGAAAACTGCGGTCGCATCATTCATTACGTGGAGCCCGCCCCAGCCCAGACGGGCGAGTCCAACGGCCAAGGCGCAGAGGCAACGGCTTGAGGGAACTCGAAATCCGAAACTCGAAAATCGAAATTCGAAACTCGAAATTCGAAACTCGAAATTCGACGATCGCCAATCGCTCTAAGTCTCGAATTTCGATCCGCTATTTTTGAATTTCGATTCCTTCGATTTCGAATCTCGGGTTTCGGATTTCGCTTTTCGGATTTCGAGTTTCGATTTTTCAGCATGGCCAAATCCTCTGAGGTTATAGCGCATATCGACGGCGCCTCCCGTGGTAATCCCGGCCCGGCAGCTTATGCCGTGGTCGTGGAATCTTCCGACGGCTCCAAACTTGCTGGATTTTCAGGATATCTCGGCAGAGCCACTAATAACTTTGCCGAATACCAGGCTCTTCTCGCGGCCCTCGAATACGCTCTCAGCAACCATTACCTGCGGGTTCACGTGCAAACGGATTCAGAGTTGTTGGCGCGCCAAATCGAGGGCGTCTACAAGGTAAAGAGTCCGGGATTGAAACCCCTGCAACAGCAGGCGCGGCAAATGATCGCGCGCCTGGAATCGTTCTCGATTCAGCATGTGCCGCGCGAACAGAATCACGAAGCCGATCAGCTTGCAAACCAGGCCCTGGAGGCGGCGGAGCGAGCATGGAAAAGGGATCGGGCAGAAGGGCAGGGAGGCCTTGTCCAAGACGTATCGCCCGGCTCTGGGTCGAAGGTCGCCAAGCCGTTGCGCGCCTCCGCTACCTTTCACAAAGGGCTCCTTGAACCCCACGGACAGCTTTCGCTTTTCGAAGGCGAAGTGGTAAATTTGGAAATCTACCGGAAGGAATAAACAATGTCACAGCGAATGGTGAAATGTGTGAAGCTTGGCAGAGAACTTCCGGGTCTCGAGGAGCCCCCCTGGAGCGGTGAACTGGGCCAGCGGATATACGACCATGTCTCGCAAGAAGCCTGGAATCGCTGGCTAGACTATTTGAGGATGCTCATCAACGAGTATCGCCTGGCTCCCGCTAGCAAGGAAGCTCAGGAGTTTATCGCCCAACAGATGGAACAGTTTTTCTTCGGCGAAGCGTCCGCTCCTCCTCCTGGATACGTTCCACCTCAACGATAGAATAGGCTTCTCTCAACAAGGTTACGGTGCCAGCCTTGAATACCGCCGCACTCGATTCTCAGGGAGCAGGCCCACTTCGAATGTGGAGTTTGCTTTAGCTGGCTTCTGCCGAATAGGCGTCCCAGCATTCAGGAGGTTTATGAAACTTGACACAGGCTTGGGCTCAAAATGCTTACTGATTGGAGCGGGCGTGCTTGTTTCGTCTCTCACTTTTCAAGCTGCAGTTCCGGGGGTCAACGGCGCGGCGATTTTCACGAAGAATTGCGCGGTGTGCCACGGCACTGACGGAAAGGGATTTCCCGCCCTCAAAACCCCGAACTTCACCGACCCCAAGTGGCAGTCTTCCACTAATGAGAAGGGAATGAGGGAAGTCATCAAGAATGGCAAGAAAGGGACGGCGATGCCGGCCTTTGGCGGACAGCTTAAGGACGGAGAGATCTCGGCTGTGATCGCCTACGTCCGCTCGCTGAAGAAGAAATAGGATTCAGGATTCAGGAGTCAGGATTCAAGGAAGAACCACAAGCGCGGTGTTCCAAACCCGAATCCCGCTATCTCCAGCACTAGTTCTCACTTCCTTCTCAAGCCGCGGAAATTTCTCCGTGTGCTCCGTGAGCAGGAAGGCTTCAACACGGAGGTCACTGAGCCTCTCCGTGCACTCTGCCTTAAAGCTTGAGAGGCACGGAGGACGCAGAGGGTTTCATTCTCTTGCGGCAAAGTCCTGCTGTTTTCGTCTTCCCTGAATCCCGAATCCTGAATCCTGAATCCTGCCCTTGCTACGCGTGCCCGCTTCCCGCCAACTCGCGCACGATGTCGCCGACAAATGATTTGGCATCCCCAAAGAGCATCAAGGTCTTATCCAAGTAATAGAGAGGGTTGTCGATGCCCGCGAAGCCGGGGCTCATGCTCCTTTTAATCACCATGACGGTTCGGGCCTTATCCACGTCGAGGATGGGCATGCCGTAGATGGGGCTGCCCTGATCGGTCCTCGCGGCAGGATTGGTCACGTCGTTCGCCCCGATCACCAAGGCCACGTCGGTCTGGGGGAACTCCGGATTGATGGCATCCATATCCATCAACTTGTCGTAAGGGATGTCGGCCTCGGCCAGCAGAACATTCATGTGACCGGGCATGCGTCCCGCCACGGGGTGAATGCCGAACTTCACATCCACGCCGCGTTTGCTGAGGGCATCATAAAGTTCCCTGACCTTGTGCTGCGCCTGCGCCACCGCCATCCCATACCCTGGAACGATCACAACGGAGTTAGCAGCCGCAAGAATCGAGGCAGCCTCCTCGGCTGTAGCGCTGCGCACGGTTCGCGCTTCCTCACCTGCCACGGCAGAAGCCTGCACCTGCCCGAACGCGCCGAACAGAACATTCGTGAAGGAGCGGTTCATCGCTTTGGACATGATCACCGAAAGGATGAACCCCGAAGAGCCGTCCAGCGCGCCCGCGATGATCAGCAGCTTGCTGTCCAGGACGAACCCCATCGCCGCCGCAGAAAGGCCGGCGTAAGAATTCAGCAGCGAGATCACGGTGGGCATGTCTGCGCCGCCGATGGGAACGATCATCAGGACGCCAAAGACCAGCGGAATACCTATGAGCAGCGGGAAGAGGTGCTTCTGCCCAGGGTGAAGCACCAGGATGACTGCGGCTATCACCGCTACCGCCAGCAGCGATAGATTCACCATGTTCTGCCCTTTATAGGTGATGGGGCGTTGCGGCAGGATTTCTTGCAGCTTCCCTGTGGCCATCAAACTGCCGGTGAAGGTCAGCGAGCCGAGAATAACTTCCATCGAGAGCACCGCCATCACGAAGGGCGGGACGTTGGGCGCGCGCAGATAGTATTCTGCCGTACCGACGAGCGCTACGCACAGGGCGCCACAAGCGTGGCTGAGAGCCGTCCGCTGCGGGACCGCCGTCATGTGGACAAGGCCAAGGGGGACGCCGATGATCGACCCCAGGACGAGGGCAATCACGATCCACTTGTAGTCAACAATCCCCTGATAGAACAGCGTCCCGCCAATCGCCAGGACCATCCCAAGTTCACCGGCCCAAACACCACGTCGTGCAGTGCTTGGCGCGCTCAGCCACTTGAGTGCAAGGATGAACAGGGCGGTGGCGACAAGGTAAGTGATCTGGATAAAAGTCTCGTTAATGAGTGGCGTCATGGCTTTTTCGGTTTACTGGTTTTGAACATTCTTAGCATGCGGTCCGTAATCAGGAAACCGCCGACCACGTTGCTCATTGCGGCCACTACCGCCACTGTCCCAAGGACTGTCGCAAACGTGCTCTTATGCTCGCCGACAAGCACGATGGCGCCCACCACAGCGATGGCATCCAGGGCGTTCGTCAGGGACATGAGCGGTGTGTGAAGAAGTGGAGAGACTCGTCGAATCACCTGGAAACCGAGAAAGCCTGCCAGCATGAACACGTAGAGGCTGGTGATCAGGTTTGACGTCACGTTTTCCTCCTCCGGCAGCATTGAAAAAGGTTTTCAGCATCCTGCTAAGCGATCTTCGCCGGGAGCGAGAAGAATTCCCGCACCCGCGCGTTGACCACCTCGCCCCCCTCTGTCACGAGGGTTTCGCGGGTAATCTCGTCATCTGTCTTGATCTCAATCCTCTTGTCTTTAGTCAGGTGAAGAAGAAACGCCGCCACGTTTCGAGCATACATCTGGCTGGCATGATAAGGAACGGTGCTCGCCAGATTGATGTAACCGATGATGGTAACATCGTGCTCGACGACGACTTGGTTTGCCCGGGTCAGTTCGCAATTCCCACCCCTCTCGCCGGCCACGTCCACGATGACCGACCCGGGCGCCATCTTCTCCACCATGTCGCGCGTCACCAGCACCGGCGCCTTCTTGCCGGGGATGACCGCCGCTGTAATCACGACATCGCTCTCGGCCACCACGCGGCTGAGTAACTCCCGCTGGCGCAGATAAAACGACTCGTCTTGTGCCCGCGCGTAGCCACGGGAATCCTGGGCATCCTTCGCCTCGACGGGTAGTTCCACAAAGCGCCCTCCCAGGCTCTGCACCTGCTCCTTTGCCGCAGGCCGCATATCATAGGCAGAGGTGACGGCGCCCAACCTCCGCGCCGTCGCGATGGCCTGAAGACCTGCCACACCTGCCCCGATGATGAGTACACGCGCCGGGGTAATGGTGCCTGCTGCGGTGGTGAGCATGGGGAAGAGCCGCGGAAGCCTGTCCGCAGCCAGCAGCACCGCCTTGTAGCCGCAGATCGTCGCCATGGAAGAGAGAGCGTCCATACTCTGCGCGCGCGTGGTGCGCGGCATGAGCTCGATGGAGAATGCCGCAACTCCCGTGGAGGCAATTTCCTGAACAGTTTCCACAGACCCCAGAGGGCGCAGAAATCCGATAAGCAGTTGGCCGGGTCGAAGCAGAGGCATGTCGGCCTTGCCAGTTACGTCGTTCGATCCGTAGCAGAGCACTTGGAGCACGACATCGGCAGCTTTGAACACCTCGGCTCGCTTGAGGAGAATCTTGCCGCCCTTCCCGACGTATTCTGCATCCGGGTAGCCGGCGCCGGCTCCGGCGCCCGACTCCACAACCACCTCAAAACCCGCTTTGAGCAAACTCGGAATTACCGCGGGCACCAGCGCTACGCGCCGCTCCCCTGGAAAGCTCTCCTTTGGAACTCCAACGATCATGAAGCCTCCTCCCCACTCCGTCTTGGCTCCCTGAATTGCGCCTTCTTACTCTTGCGCCCTGGCTCTTTCCCTTACTCATATCTCTCTGAGATTTTCAAGCAACTACGAGTGACACTGCAAGGATATTCTTGTGGTACTCTCTCCAGTGGGCGGAGTTCAAAGCCATTCTCGAGGAGGATTGTATTCTTATGAATATCGCGGTCATTGGAACCGGGTATGTGGGGCTTATCACCGCCGCGGGCTTGGCCGAAATTGGCCATCGGGTTATCGGTGTTGACGACGACGCGCGGAAGATCGAGCTCTTAAACCGGGGAGGAATGCCGTTCTACGAACCGATCCTGGGAGACCTGGTCAAGCGAAACCAGCAGGCGAAGCGGCTCGAGTTCAATTCTCAAATAGAAGACGCCGTGGCCAAGTGCCAGGTCATCTTTATCTGCGTGGGGACTCCACCCCTCGAGAGTGGTGAAGCGGACCTTTCCTCCGTGGAGTTGGTGGCGCGAAGAATTTCCGAACATGCCCGTGGCTACCGCCTGGTAATTGAAAAAAGCACTGTCCCCGTACAGACCGGCCGCCGGCTTCAGAAGCACTTCTGCATATACAGGAGCAACTCCCAGTTCCAGTGTGACGTGGCCTCCAACCCCGAGTTCTTGCGTGAAGGATCGGGCGTGGAGGATTTTTTTCATCCCGACCGTATTGTTGTAGGCGTTGACTCGGAAAGAGCGGCTGGACTCCTGGAGGAAATTTACCGGCCGGTGCTGGAGCAGAGCTTTGCCTGTCCCGTTCACGAGAATTGCCACAACAGCCCGCGCGTGCCTTTCGTCGTCACGGACATCAACAGTGCCGAGCTGATCAAGCATGCTTCGAATTCCTTCCTGGCCATGAAAATCTCCTTCATTAACATGATCGCCGACCTGTGCGAAGCCGTGGGAGCGGACGCCGGAAAAGTGGCGGAGGCAGTGGGCATGGATAAAAGGATCGGCGGCAGCTTTCTCAGACCGGGCGTGGGATTTGGTGGTTCCTGCTTTCCCAAGGACCTCCAAGCCTTCGTCCGGGTAGGCCAGAATGCCGGATGCGACTTCACGCTTCTGCGCGAAGTGGAAAGAATCAACCAGAGCCGCATCGATTTGTTCGTTAAGAAGGTCAAGGAGGAGCTTTGGGTGGTACGCGGAAAACGGATCGGAGTTTGGGGACTCGCCTTCAAACCCCGCACGGATGACGTTCGATCTTCCCCATCGCTGGCGGTAATCCGGAGATTGCTTGCGGAAGGCGCTCTTGTGCGTGCGCACGATCCACAGGCGATGGAAAAGGCTAAAGCGGAGCTCCCCGAGATTGAGTATTGTGCAGATGCTTACGCAGCGGCCGAAGGCGCGGAAGCTGTCTTGGTTCTCACCGAGTGGGAAGAATTCCTGCGCCTTGATTGGGCGAAGGTTCGCCAAATCATGGCGCGGCCACTGATTCTCGATGGTCGCAACATGTTTTCCCGTGCCACGATGGCCGGACATGGTTTTGAATACGTGGACATCGGCAGCGGATCGCCGGCTCGTGAGCGCCTCCCCGATCCGAAAACTGTTTGACTGGATAACGAGGGACTTTGATGAGGGTTGTCATTACAGGGGGGGCGGGTTTCCTGGGAAGTCATCTCTGCGAGCAATTACTTGCCCTGGGGCACCAGGTTTGCTGCGTGGATAGCCTTATTACCGGACGCCTGGAGAACATTGCCGCCTTTGAAAGCCACCCGGGATTCAACTTCCTCCGCCACGATGTCACCAAGCCGATAGAAGTGGAAGGGGCCGTCGATGCGGTGATGCACTTTGCTTCTCCCGCCAGCCCCGTTGATTACCTCAGGCTGCCCATCCAGACATTAAAGGTGGGATCGCTCGGCACCCATAACGCTCTGGGGCTTGCGAAAGCCAGGGGCGCCAGGTTCCTGCTGGCCAGCACCTCAGAAGTCTACGGCGATCCAGAGGTGAGCCCGCAAGCGGAGGACTACTGGGGTCGTGTAAACCCGGTGGGGCCTCGTGGGGTCTACGACGAAGCAAAACGGTTCGCTGAGGCCTTAACCCTGGCGTATTATCGCACTCACCGCCTGGATACACGCATCGCTCGCATCTTCAATACCTACGGCCCTCGGATGCGACCTTACGACGGCCGGGTCATCTCCAATTTCATCGTCCAGGCTTTGCAGGGCAAGGACCTCACTATCTATGGAGGCGGGACTCAGACCCGCAGCTTTTGCTACGTCTCGGACCTCGTGGAAGGGATTACCCGCTTGCTCATTCACAACGCCGAAAGCGAGGAACCCTCGCCAGGACCCTCCGATGCCATTCACCAGCCCATCAACCTGGGAAACCCAGCAGAAATTAGCGTCGCTGACACCGCCGCGCTGATCATCCGGCTCACACAGAGTTCGAGTCGAATGGCCCACCACCCCTTGCCAGTGGATGATCCTAAATGCCGCCGCCCGGATATCTCGCGAGCTCGAGACCTTTTGAGTTGGGAGCCGCACGTCAGCCTGGAAGAAGGTCTGGGCCGGACCATTGACTATTTTCGCCGCTTGTGACCGAGGGCCTGCTAAGTGCCTCGCGTAGCAGCAGCGCGTCGTTTGCAGGGGCTGGCTGCTGTAGAATGTTCCGGTGGATCTCCTGTTCCCAAAGCCGTGGTTCTTCCCTCGAAGCGGCCCAAATCACCGGCCCGGCCCGCCCCGCCCCGGGGTTGGGTTTTGAGGTTCAGGACTATCTGGAACCACCAATTGGGCTGGTAGTTGATCTGGACCGGAACCCCCCGCAGCTCACCGGTAGTTCCAAGCAAAACACTGAAGTCAGTTTTGGCGCCGGACTCCTGGTTGTAGATCTGGAACTGTGATTCTTTGAGGTCGCGGTATGACTGGTCGATTTTCCGGCCCTTCTCCTTCAGCGTAATGCGGACGTCCTTTGTGGTAATGGGAATCACACGCTGTAAAGTCAGTGTATAAGGGCGGGCGTTGTAAATATAACATAAAGAGACAGGGGTTTTCTCCCCGGTCAGGGATCGTTCGAGCAGCTCCTCAGTTGTAGATAGAAACCCCCCGGGCCTGCTGCACTCGCCACGCGCCGGGCCGTCCAAACGACGGAACTTTCGCGCTTGGCCGTCGCCCAATTGACCCAGGGCCAGCTTCTGGGCGTCCGCGAGCTGGTGCATGTCATAGTCCTTGTCGCTGTAAAAGGGAACCGTCGTGGAGATGGCTTGCGCGCCGTCTACCCGGCTGATAATGGCTTCAAACAGATGCTTTCCGGTGCTTTTCTCGTGGGAGAGTTCCCGCCGCATGGCTGATACAGATTCACCTTTTGAAGACTTCATGAAGCCTACAAAAGCGCTCGACTCCGGAGTTTTACTGCCATCTGATCTTAGAACTTCAGTTCCTGCACCCCAACGGTTGATGGCGCGCGGGGCCTTGGCAGGATCAGAACCAAAAAGCAACTGGATCATCCGGAGACTTGGGTCGTCAAGCGCCTGGCCGGCCTTGATGTATCCGCCTCCCAAGTCATCCCGACCCACCCAAAAGAACAGGAGCCTGAGGCGGCAGGTCATGATGTAGTCGTATTCTGCGCGAATGCGGGGCGTTGCCCGAATCCAGTTCACCGCCTCATTGATAGCCGCTTGATCGGCCGCGTCGGGCGCCGAGGGAATGGCAAAGCAGGTCCCTGCCAGAAGGAAAGCACAGGCAAGTGACCTCAAATGATTCACGAACACCTCCAAAGAACCATCATAGGAAACTTGCCTGCGAATTGGTACCGCTTCACGCCAGAGTAGAAGCCGATGGTTACAGAATGATATTCTAAGGGTGTGATGCGCGTTGAAATCCTTCAGGAACTCGGCCCTGACGACGCCAGGCTGGAAATCCCTTGGGCCAGCGCCGACGATCCAACGCTGGCCTATGTTGATCTGAAGACATTTCCCGACCATGCGGAAGAACTTGATGAGTGCAGGAGCCGCCCTGTGTTGGGGAGCCTGCTGCGTGCGATCAACCGTCCGGATTCTCTCCTGCGCAGCGCAAAATGCCACGTCTGGATTACACATGAACTGGCCGAGGAGGAGCGCTGGGACTTCGATTTTCCCGTGAAGGTTGCCAGTTACCTCGACCTGCTATTCGATTCACCAGACTTGAACGCGAACCTGGCGCCACACTTGCGATTGGCGGAAGAGATTGCGCGCGGCATGAAGGAGACGCGGTTGCAGGCTCAGATGGACATTGCGGTGAGACGCTGCTTGTTTCATGCGGAGGAAAACTGGGGATACTATCTAACACTTTTCATTCACGCCTACGGCGCGACTGAAAATGAGGCAGAAACGGCGTGGACCCTTGCCCTATTGAATCTGCGTGAAGTCCTGGGTGGATTAACAGAAGAAACCGTGAACACCGGAGGGCTTGGGCGCTGGGGATCAGCAAACTAGAAGGCTTCACCCGAACTGGCTGGGACTTTGGCGGGCGGGGCGGTGGCCTCGAAGAAGGGAAGCAGACCGCGTGAGTTTCATCAACTTTGCTGCACGGGAAATAAACTGCAAGATTGTCTATTACGGCGCAGGCTTGGGCGGCAAGACGACCAACCTGCGCTGGATCTTTGACCAGACGTTGGGGAAGGCGGGGGGAAAGATGATCTCGCTCGCCACCGAGACCGACCGCACACTCTTCTTTGATTTCCTTCCCCTCGACCTGGGCTCGATACGAGGGTTCAAAACCAGGTTTCATCTTTACACCGTTCCCGGCCAAATCTTCTACGATGCCAGCCGAAAATTGATCCTGCGCGGCGTGGATGGTGTGATTCTCGTTGCTGACTCCGAGGCAGAGCGACTGGACGCAAACCTGGAAGCGCTGGAGAACTTGATGGACAACCTCAAGGAGCAGAAGCACGACTTCATGAAAATCCCCTACGTGCTCCAGCTCAACAAACGCGACCTGCCCAATGCACTCCCGGTCGAGACACTGAAAAAGGAGCTCATGAGGAAGGACGAGCCCGTTTTTGAAGCGATCGCTTACAAGGGGGTGGGTGTGTTTGAAACCCTCAAGACATGCGGGCGCATGGTCTTAAGTGAACTGAAGAAAGGCTAGGGCCCTGTCACGCTTAATTGTTGACAACCCGATCTTGTGATTGCCGATTGCTGATTGCCGATTGTTGATTGAAAAAGTGGTGTGGCAACTTCCTCTCCTGTCAATCAGCAGTCGGCAATCGAAAATCGGCAATTCCCAACCCAGGATTTTGGCCTCATTTCACCCCAGGGCCGCACTGCTGTCGCAACTAACACTCCCCTCCGTCGAAATCAGCTCGAAGAAGTGGTGGCCCATAATGGCAAGGGTGATGGCCTTGCTAAAATGGTGACGATGGCGGCGCACTGTCTGAGCAAGAAACTTCCAGTACTCCTTGCGGTAGTTGCAGACCAATCCCTGGCGCCAGAGCGATCTGCCCAGTGCCATGACGTCGGAGAACACCACCGGCGTACGGGCCGCCTCCCCCAGTTGGGAGAGAAAGGCGGAAGCCCGCTCGAAATACTCCTTGGGGCTGTAAATCGTTTGCAGGATTCGCTTGTAGCCATCGAGGAGCTGCTGTTTATCCATCTTGGGAATAAAGTTCAGATCGACGAGAGTGTTGTTCCCGAGGCTCTCTTTTAGGAGCCGGCCTTCGGTTTTCAACCGGCGCCACAATTGCGTATTCGGCAGGGCGGTGAGAAGGCCGACCATGGAAAGCGGGATGGCCGCTTCGCGAATAAATTGAATCTGCCGCTCAAAAACATTGGGCGGATCGTTGTCGAAGCCCACGATAAAACCTGCCATTACCTCAATGCCATGAGATTGGATGAGTTTTACACTTTCCAGCAGATCCATGCGCAGGTTTTGGAATTTTGTTGTCTCCTTAAGACTCTCGACAACCGGTGTTTCGATGCCCAGGAATACACGCGTGAAATGAGCCTGGCGCATCAGCCCCAGCAGATCCTCTTCCTCGGCCAGGTTCAAAGAAGCCTCGGTGTAGAGTGAAAAAGGGAATTTATGGTCACGCATCCACTTGACCAGGTGCGGGAGCAGAATCTTCACGTTCTTCTTGTTGCCGATGAAATTGTCGTCCACCATGAATACCGGTCCCCGCCAGCCCGCGCGGTAGAGCTGCTCGAGTTCGGCGCACATCTGCTCGGGTGTCTTTGTGCGCGGGCGGCGGCCATAGATCTCGATGATGTCGCAAAACTCGCAGGTGAAAGGGCAACCGCGCGAATATTGCACCGCCATCGAGCTGTAGCGGCCCAATTCGGCTAGCTGCAAATCAGGTAGCGGGACGCGAGTGACGTCGGGAAGTTGCGGCTTGATGTAATGAGACCGCGCCGTGCCGCGCTCGAGCTCGGCAGCCAGCTCGTGGATGATTTCTTCTGATTCTCCTTCCACGACATGATCCGCCTGGGCGATAGCGCTATCCTTCGCACTGGCGATGGGGCCACCCACCACGGTGCGCAAGCCGCGGGCTTTGCAACGCGCAATCTGCGCCTTCATCGAGGGGCCCTGAACCAACATGCCGCTCAAGAAAACCAAGTCTGCCCAGTCGAGGTCGGAATCTCTCAGCCGCCTGACATTCAGGTCAACGAGACGTTTCTGCCAGCGCTGGGGAAGAAGGGATGAGATGGTCAATAGGCCGAGGGGCGGATAAGCCGAGCGCTTTCCCTGGAAAGGGAGAGCGTGCTTGAAGCTCCAGAAGGTGTCAGGGAATTCGGGATAGACCATCAGGACATTCATGACATTCTCCTCCCCGCTGGGAACCCGCGTGCCTCACGTAATGCGCGGCAGAGCTCCATCAGCGTGGATGTCAAATAGGCCACGCAACTCTCATGAGCGCCGCGCCTCGTGCCCGCTTTCACGTTTCTCCAAGGGGCACTCCACCGGGGCAGGCCCTTACGTTCGCACAAAAACGCAGCCTCCACGGAGGAACCTCGCGTCAGACCGTATCCTTTCAAAATGCCCCAGGTGCTCCTAATCTATCACTTCCATCCCTAGGAAGCCAGAAAGAAAAAGTGGCCGACCGCACACCGACAGCGATTTATCGGAGATTAAGTTGCTGAAAGGTTCCCACCAGGGTATCCTTTGTTCAGCGGGCCTGTAGAGAGGTGTCTCTGATCCGTCGAGGACTAACCCAAGTTCCGAAATTAGAGCGCCGAGTCGTTTACCGTCAATGCGGGCACGCCCGAGTTTTCACTTCATTTCAATCCACGAACGCGCAACGGGGCAAAGCAGGCAGGTTTCGAGCACCACGCCAGGAGGATTACCAGTATGAAACGAGCTCGGCCATTTTCTTTATTGTTGTGTTTTGTTGTAGCGGCATCGTGGCTTCAGGCGCGGGCACAGGTGAAGGCTGCAAGCGCCAAGCCAGCCTCAGAAACGACCCGCTTGAGCCTCGAAGGCAAATGGAAGCTCTTTTATTTTCCTCAAGGAGAATATCAAATAACCCACCCCGACCAACTTAGGACGCAAAGGCTGACATGGATCGAAGCTTCCGTGCCCGGCAACGTTGAGCTCGATTTGTCAGGGAAGGGCGAGTTACCAGCAGACCTGTTCTTCGCCGATAACCTCGCGAAGTTGAAGCCCTACGAGCTGTACGAATGGTGGTATCAGCGGGAATTTCCAACGCCGGCGCGGATTGCCGGAGGGCGGGTGGAACTTCGCTTCCGGGGTGTAGATTGTCTCGCCACCTATTGGCTAAACGGGAAGGAATTGGGGACCTCGTCGGATGCACTAGTTGAGCAGTACTTCGACGTGACGGGGAAGTTGAACTTGGCTGGGCCAAACATTCTGACGGTCAGGTTAAAGTCGCCAGTGATTGAAGCAGCCAGCAAGCAGTATGACCCAGCCTACACCATCAACGCCGGGCGCACGAATCAAGAGGCGATCTGGATAAGGAAGGCTGCGCACTCGTACGGGTGGGACATCATGCCGCGCGCGGTTTCGGCTGGCCTCTGGCGTCCAGTGGAACTCATCGTCCACTCCAAGCACGAAATCACGGACATGTATTTCGCGACTCTCTCTGCTGAGCCGGGCCATGCCACGCTGGCAGTTTCGTACGAACTCACCACGGATCTCGCGCTGCTTCCCCAGCTCCGGCTGCGGGTGCAGGGCCGCTGCGGCGAATCCACCTTCACCTATGTCCACAAAGTGGAATTCACCGCGGGACGGTTCCTCATCGAGGTGCCGAACCCCCTGTTGTGGTGGCCCAGCGGCTACGGCAATCCCAATCTCTACAAGGTGACGACCCAGCTCTTGCAGAACGACAAAGTGATGGCGTCGCGCCAGGACTTGGTGGGAATCCGCAAGCTGGAGTTGATTCGGACGGAGACGACAAGTATCGAGAAGCCCGGCCAATTCCTTTTCAAGGTTAACGGAGTACCAATATTGGTCAAGGGCTCCAATTGGGTGCCTGCGGATGCATTTCATAGCCGCGACGCCGGGCGCTATGAGAAGATTCTCGCGTTGTTCGTCGACCTGGGATGCAACTTTTTGCGAAGCTGGGGAGGGAACGTTTACGAAGACGACACCTTCTTTGATATCTGCGACCGGAACGGGATCATGGTGTGGCAGGACTTTGCCATGGCTTGCGCGATTTACCCACAGACGCCGGAGTTTCTAGAAGTCATGAGGCAGGAGGCCATATCGGTGGTGCGAAAGCTGCGGAACCACCCCTCCATCGCTCTCTGGTCAGGTGACAACGAAGTGGATGAATCCTACTTTTTCTCCGGGCTGGATCCTGCGCACAACAAAATCACGCGGGAGGTGCTGCCGCAAGTGGTTTTCCAGTGCGATCCTTATCGACCTTATCTTCCCAGCTCTCCCTACATGTCCCCGGAAGTCATTGCCACGGGACAAAGGAAGCTCATGCCTGAAGACCATTTGTGGGGCCCGAGAGATTACTTCAAGAGCCCTTATTACACAGAACGCACGGCGCATTTTGTGAGCGAGATCGGTTACCACGGTTGCCCGGGTCTCTCCTCGATGAAACGCTTCATCGACGAGCACCACGTGTGGCCCTGGCAGGACAATCCCCAATGGGTTTTTCACTCCACCGACATGACGGGAAATCCGTACCGCATCAACCTGATGGCCAACCAGGTGAAGGAATTGTTCGGCGCGCTGCCGGACAACATCGAGGACTTTATTCTGGCTTCCCAGGTCTCCCAGGCCGAAGCGAAAAAGTTCTTCGTCGAGATGACACGCTTGAAAAAGTGGCAGAGCACCGGCCTGATCTGGTGGAACGTCATGGACGGCTGGCCGCAATTCTCGGATGCCATCGTGGACTATTATTTCAACAAGAAGCTTGCCTATTACTATATTCGCAGGGTGCAGCAACCCGTCTGCGTCATGGTGGATGAGCCCCAAGAGTGGCGCGTCAGGGTGGTGGTCGGAAATGATTCGAGGGAAGACGCCAGCGGCCATTACCGCGTCTGGGACGCGGACTCCGGAGAAACTTTGTTGGAAGGAGACTACGCGGCGAAGGCTAATGCGAACCTGGAAGTGGGCGCCATCCCAGTCTTTCATTCCGGCAAGCGACTCTTCCTGATGGAGTGGACGGCCAACGGCAAGAGGTACGTGAATCACTACTTGCAGGGTATGCCGCCCTTCTCACTCGCTCAATACAAATCATGGCTCTCCAAAATAGCTGCTTTACAAAACGATTTTGACGTGGCGAGCGTGGGGAAATGATGTCTCAATGGCAGGTAGCGCGGACCTCCGTTCTTGAGGTCCGCGGCTCTGAAGCTTTGGCGTGCAGATGACCTGCCAGTGATCGGCAAGAAAGACCCAAGCGGTCGATAAGAAGGGGTATATTACGACCCCGCGACGGAAGGCCAGCGCCAGATCACCAGACAAGAGCCGCGGACCTCAAGAACGGAGGTCCGCGCTACGCCCTTACCGCTTCCCACCCTTCGTGCAAGATGAAAGGAGTGAGGCATAAAGCTGCGACGGGGTCTGCCCACTTTATTCCCCAGACGGCGTTGACTGACAGTCCGGCCAGGGCAATCCAAGCCATGTAACCACAGACCGCAGATTCCGCCGCATCGGCTCTCAACGCAGCGCTTGAAGCGGTGGCTGACAACTTCCGCTTTTGAACCGCCAGCCAGGGCATCACCATAGCAGCAACAAGTAGGAGAGCTATTCCTGCAAGACTGGGGTGGACTTCCCGCTTCCCGAGTAGTGCCGCCCCTGAACCGAGGAGCACGTATGCCGCCAAGGCAAAGAGCAGGCCGCCGGCGATTCGAGTGGCTGACTCCTCGGCGTTCATTGCCGTGGAATAGAAGCGGAACCGCCAGTAAACCACCAGAGCAGAAACCAGCTCGATTGCGCTATCGCCACCAAAGGCGAGCAAGGCCGGACTGTGAGCCCGCCAGGCCGCAATCAGGGACACCGCCGCTTCCAGAAACATCCAGATGAGCGTGAAAGCCTGAATTCGAAGAATGCGTCGCAGGACATCGGGTGGCAGCGGCACCATTACGTCGGGCATGGTCACATTATGCACGCAACGGATCGCCGAAAACACTCTCTTGGCATCATCCTGATCTTAGCCGAGTCATCCATATGCGCAGGGGGAGGCTGCAAGCCAAAGAAAACCTGTACGCAGCAAGGCGACCCTACGGGGCCAGCTTCTCAGAGACCACTTTGGCCTGTGTGAAGAGCAAAAGGTAGTCGCGGCCGCCGGCTTTCGAGTCTGTGCCTGACATGTTGAAGCCGCCGAAGGGGTGACCACCCACCAGGGCGCCGGTACATTTCCGGTTGAAATAGAGGTTGCCCACGAAGAAGTCCTCAGCAGCCTTATCCATCTTCGAGCGGTTCTTTGTGTACACGGCCCCCGTCAGGCCGTATTCCGTGTTGTTGGCGATCTCCAGTGCTTCATCAAAGTTCCGGGCCTTGAGGACCGCCAGCACAGGGCCGAAGATCTCTTCCTGTGCGACGCGGTCCCGGGGAGCGACGTCCGCAATCACCGTGGGTTGGATGAAGTGTCCCGGGCCGGGAGCTTCCTCGCCGCCCGTAATGAGGCGGCCCTCCTTCTTGCCGATCTCAATGTATTCCAGGATGGACTGCTTCGCCCGGGCGTTAATCACAGGACCCATGTAGTTGTTAGGGTGCGTCGCAGGACCGACCCTAATCTGCTCCACCCGGCTCTGTAGCTTTTCGAGAAAGGCTTCATAGACCGACTCCACCACGATGGCGCGCGAGCACGCCGAACATTTCTGGCCCTGGTAGCCGAAGGCGGAGACGGTGACGCCTTCCACCGCCGCCTCCAAATCCGCCTCACTATCCACCACGATGGAGTTCTTGCCGCCCATTTCCGCAATGACACGCTTTACCCAGATCTGCCCCGGCGCCGCCTTCGCCGCTACCAGGTTGACACGCAACCCCACCTCCTTCGAGCCCGTGAAAGCCACAAAACGTGTTCGCGGATGTCCCACCAGGACGTCTCCGACTGAACCACCCGGGCCGGGGAGAAAGTTCACGACCCCTGGAGGCATTCCCACCTCCTCCAACGCTTCGAACAGTTTGTGCCCGATCACAGGGGAATCGCTGGAAGGCTTCAGGACCACGGTGTTACCGGCCACCACGGATGCCAGGGTCATCCCCGTGAGGATCGCGAGCGGGAAGTTCCAGGGCGGGATTACAACCCCCACCCCAAGAGGGAGGTAACGCAGAGAATTCCTCTCACCGTAGACTGAAGTGAGGGGCTGCGGCGGGTCAAGCCGGAGGATTTCGCGCCCGTAAAACTCCGCGAAGTCGATGGCCTCCGCCACGTCCGCATCGGCCTCCGCCCACGTCTTGCCCACTTCGTAACACATCCACGCCGCGAAATGGAACTTGCGCTCCCGTATGATCCTGGCGGTCTCGAGCGCTAGTTCAGCGCGCTGTTCGGCCGGCGTGTGGCTCCAGGTTTTGAGGGCCTCGTCTGCCGCGCGGATGGCGCGGTCCGCCAATTCCGCGTCGGCTTTGGAAAAAACGCCAACCGCCTGATCTTTCTGCCCAGGATTGTATGAGCAAAACTTATCCTGAGTCTTGATCCTCTCGCCTTTGATCACAAGGTCGTATTCCTGGCCCAACTCCTGCCGGACTTCGTCCAGTGCCTCTTTCATCCGCCTCTCGTGCTCCGGGTTGCCCTTGAAGTCGCAAAGCGGCTCATTCCTGAATTCAGTAAGTTGCATCGATGTGCCTCCTCCCCAATAGACGCGAACCCGACAGCATACGCCTGCGCCCTCTCGATTCAAACTCAAATCAGGGTGGCCTACGACTTTTGCTTGACTTGCTCAGCCGTAGGGGCTAGACTAACCGATTCTGGGCACCCTCCGGGCTTGGTCAGCCGAGGGCCTTTGCGTGATGACCCAAGTCCAACGATTGCTCGCTTTTCTAAAGCCTTACTCCTTCCGGTTCCTGGTCGCATTCATTTTGATGGCCTTGGTGGGGGCTTGTGAGGCTCTGACGGCGTTGCTCATCAAGCCGGTCTTTGACCGTGTTCTTGCTCCGGGCACCGACGCAGGCAAAATTGTCTTGTTCCAATGGCCCTTCGGAGGGCAGGCGATATACCTCCAATCTTTTTTCCCGGCCTGGATCCACAATGCATGGACCATTGTAGCGATTTCGATCGTTTCGGTGACCCTGATCAAAGGGGTTGCTGAGTTTCTGGCAACCTACTTCATCAACTTCATCGGCCATTCCGTGGTAAGGGACCTTCGGAATCTTCTCTATTCGAGGATTATCCAGCAGTCGATGGCTTTTTTTACGAGGACTTCCACGGGGCGGCTGATGTCAGCGGTCACCAGTGATATTGAGAGAATTCAGTATGCGGTCTCGCAGACTGCCGCAGACTTCCTGAAGCAAAGTTTTACGCTGGCGGGGCTGCTCGGTGTTCTGTTTTATGTCGACTGGCGGCTGGCACTGGGCTCGCTGATCCTGGTGCCCTTGGTGGTGTTGCCATCCCACAATATCGGGCGCTACATTCGCATTTCGAGCCGTTCCAGCCAAGACAAGATGGCAGAGTTGAACAGCGTCCTTCAGGAGACGTTCTCGGGAATCCGCATTGTTAAGGCCTTTGGGATGGAATTGTTCGAGGTGGAGAAGTTCAAGGCGGCCACGCGGCGGCTGCTGCGCGTCAGTCTGCGATGGGTGCGGGCCCAGGCAGCGACCTCTCCGATCATGGAAGTCCTGGGCGCAATCACCGTCGCCGGTCTTCTCCTTTATGCCCGCACGGAGATCATGCACCACGCGCAGACCACCGGAGGGTTCGTGGCTTTCCTGTATGCCCTGATTAAGACCTACGAGCCCATTAAGCGGCTCACGGGAGTCCATAACTCCTACGAGCAGGCCCTGGGCGCCTCGGAGCAAGTCTTCCACTATCTCGATATTCATCCGGATATTCACGACGAGCCGGGGGCATCACGGTTGCCACTCTTCGAGCGTGAAATTGAGTTCGAAAACGTGGATTTCGATTACGAAGAGGCGTTGCCGTTGCTGCGCGATATCAACCTGCGAATCCGCAAGGGCGAGGTGGTGGCCATTGTGGGCTCAAGTGGCGCAGGAAAGACCACCCTCGCCAGTCTCATTCCCAGGTTTTTTGATGTGACGCGAGGCCGAATCCTAATTGACGGCCATGATGTTAGGGGCGTAAAGGTCAACTCACTCCGCGCTCAGATCGGTATCGTCACACAGGAAACAATCCTGTTCAACGATACCGTCTTCAATAACATCTGTTACGGCAGCCACCCTGCCGGCGAGGAGGCCGCCAGGAGGGCCGCGCGCGCCGCACTGGCTGAAGACTTCATCCTGGAGATGCCCGAGGGCTACCAGACGATGATCGGAGAGCGTGGGCAGCGTCTTTCCGGGGGGCAGCGGCAACGAATTGCCATCGCGCGCGCGCTTCTCAAGAATCCACCTATACTCATCCTGGACGAAGCTACTTCGGAACTCGACACGGAATCGGAACTTCTGGTTCAAAGGGCTCTGGCGAACTTGATGAGGGGCCGCACGGTGCTGGTGATTGCCCATCGCCTTTCCACCGTGCGTCGCGCGGAACGGATTATTGTCCTCGACCACGGCACCATCAGTGAGGTCGGGAGCCACGAAGACCTGATCAGCCGGGGGGGTATGTACCAGAAGCTGCACGATCTCCAATTCGTGGACGCGGAACCATAGGTGGGAGTTCGGGCTGAAGGATTACGGAAGGGGATTTGCCGGCCGGGATTGCGAAGCAGAAGCAGAAGAGGACGAGTTCCCGGTCTTGGCAAGTGGACGAGATGCCATGATTCGAAGCATGACGGGTTACAGTAAGGCTCAAGCTGAGGAAGGGGGGTACTCTCTCTCGGTCAGTATTCGTGGCACGAACCATCGCTTTCTGGATGTTCAGGTGCGCTTCCCCTCAGCGCTGGAATCCATGGATCCCATGCTGCGGCGTCTCATCAAGGATCACGTCAAGCGAGGACATGTGGAGGTGGCAGTCAGTTTCGAGCAACCAGACAATGCCGGACTTCTACTTGACCGCAAGCTTGTGGCTGGCTACGTTGCCGCCTATCGGACGCTGCGAGAAGAGTTTGGTTCTGCGTCCGAGCCGGACCTGGTGGCCCTGCTGCGAATCCCCGGCTTGGCCATGGTGGGCAACGGCGAGATTTCGCCGGAAGACCTCGAGCGGGTCCGCCAACTCCTGGAACGTGTGACCACGGAGGCCCTGGAGAGCCTGAACGAGATGCGCGCCCGCGAAGGCGAAGATTTGGGGCGTGATCTCAAGACGCGCTTGGCCCGACTTGAATCGTTAACTGAGAGTGTGGCAAGCCTCGCCGAACGGCTGCCAAAGTTCTACCAAAGTCGGCTTGAAGGCCGCCTCAGGGAGTTGATGGGCAGCACTGAACTGGATGGGGTGCGACTGGCGGAGGAGGTTGCTTACCTGGCCTCCCGTTCCGATACCACGGAAGAGTTGACACGGTTCCGAAGCCATGTCGCCCAAGTGAAGCAACTGCTCGCGGAGAGTCCGGAAGTGGGGAAAAAGCTGGATTTCCTACTGCAAGAGATGAACCGGGAAGCGAACACACTTCTGTCAAAGACCACGGATTTGCCCGAGGTTGGCCTGGAAGTCGCGCGCTTGGCGATTGAAATGAAGAGTGAAATCGAAAAGCTGCGCGAGCAGGCTCAGAACATTGAGTAATGGAGAAAAAGGTATCTAAACCGTCCTGCGGGCGTGCCAGCATTTTGGTCATTTCAGCGCCGTCGGGGTCCGGGAAGTCAACCCTGGTGAGACGGTTGATTGCTTCTCTGCCGGGTTTGGCTTTTTCGGTTTCGCACACCACGCGGCCGCGGCGTGAGGGCGAGAGAGACGGGCGCGACTACTTTTTTGTGACGCGCAAGCGGTTCGAAAGAATGATTGCTGCCGGTGATTTCATTGAGTGGGCCGAGATTTTCGGCCACCTGTATGGTACTTCGAAGGGACAGATCGACAGGGCTCTGAAGGCCGGACGGGATATTTTGCTGGATATTGATGTTCAGGGGCATCAACAAGTCAGGAAGCGTTTGCCGGAAGCCCTCAGCGTCTTCGTCCTGCCGCCGTCCTTCCGGGAACTGAAACGCCGGCTGGCGGACCGGCACTCGGATTCGCCCCAGGTCATTGAAAGACGGCTGGCGGCAGCCCGCCAGGAAATCTCCCATTGGCCCGATTATGACTACCTGGTCGTTAATGACCGCCTTTCGCTAGCCACACAGGCTCTGCGAGCGGTAGTCCGGGCAGGGCGATTTCGACGGCAGAACCAGGCGGAGCGCGCTCAAGAAATTTGCAAGACATTTGGAGGATAGATCGGATGGAATTACCTCAGAAGCTCGACAGCAAGTTTCGCTACATTCTTGTCGCCGCCAAGAGGGCTCGGCAGCTTCAGGCCGGCGCCCGGCCGCTCATTCAGAGCACTTCGAAGAGGCTGACGAGAGTAGCCCAGCAAGAAGTAATGGCGGGCTTGGTCCCTTTTGAGTTGTTTGCTCCTGCGACAGGCGAGAACGACAAGAACAAGAAACAAAAGGGTAGGTAGCAGGTCGTACGTGGTAGGTGGTATGTGGTAGGTGGGGAAAAGAACGGCGCCCGGAGCTCTCGGGACGGCTTTTGCCGAGCACCCTTGGAGGAACCGCAGACCTCCAGAACAGGTCTGCGCTGGCAGGTTCGTCCCTGAATCCTGGATCCTGACTCCTGAATCCTGGTTAACCATGCGAGTTGCACTGGGGATCACCGGCGGCATCGCGGCCTACAAGGCAGCGGAGCTACTACGCCTGCTGCAAGAGCGCGGGCTGGAAGTCCAGGTGGTGATGACTCGGAATGCGCGTGAGTTCGTCGCGCCCCTTACCTTTGCGGCTCTCTCTGGCCGCAAAGTCATCACGGAAATGTTTGAGGGTCCGCAGGGTGGGGCGAATGTGGAAAGCGCCATCGAACATATGGCCGTGGCGCAGTCGATTGACGCCCTGGTGATTGTTCCCGCCACGGCGAACGTGCTGGCGAAGATTGCCCATGGAATTGCCGACGACTTCCTGACCACCCTCTGCTTGGCCACCAAGGCTCCCCTCATCGTGGCGCCGGCCATGAATGTGAATATGTGGGAACATCCTGCCACGCAGAAGAATCTGGAGATTTTGCGGGAGCGCGGAGTGAAGCTCTTGCAGCCTGACGAGGGCTACTTGGCCTGCGGAATGACCGGCGCGGGCCGCCTCACGTCTGTCCAGAGTATCGTCCAGGCGGTCCTTGCGGCCCTCGGGGTAAGTGACGATTTGAGCGGTGAGTGCGTGCTGGTGACGGCCGGGCCAACGGAAGAGCCTTTGGATGGCGTGCGCTACCTCAGCAACAGGTCTTCCGGGAAGATGGGTTATGCGCTCGCTGAGGCCAGCCGCCGCCGCGGGGCTCACGTGGTCCTGGTGAGCGGGCCGACGCACCTCGATCCTCCAGCAGGAGCCAAGGTGGAGCGTGTTCGCACCACCGAGCAGATGGCACAGGCTGTCCTGCGTCATTTCGAGCAGGCGACAGTGACCTTGATGGCCGCGGCGGTGGCGGACTTCCGGTTTGCGGAAGTTTATCCCGGGAAGATCAAGAAGCAAGACGGGATCCCGACCGTAAGGCTTGAGCCGACGACTGATATCCTGGCGATGATCGCTCCGCGACGGCGGCCTGGACAAGTAGTGGTTGGGTTCGCGGCGGAGACTGAGAACTTGCCGGCTAATGCAACCGCCAAACTGCATGAGAAGCACCTCGACTTCATCGTGGCCAATGACGTATTGCAGGAAGGCGCGGGTTTTGATGTGGACACGAATATTGTGACCCTGGTCTTCCCCGACGGCCGCAGTAAAGCTCTCGAGAAGATGAGCAAATTGGATTTGGCTCATCGCATCCTCGACGAGGTCGTCGCAATTAGACAGGATTCAGGATTCAGGAGTCAGGAGTCAGGGGTCAGAAGTCAGTAATCGGGTGATCTGGTGATCGGGCGATCGGTAGAACATGTTCTTTGTTCGCCCGATCAGCCGATCTCCCGATCACCCGATCTGGGAACTGACAACTGACAACTGACAACTGACTACTTCTTATGGACGAGCGCTTACGGCAGGAGCTTGCCGATTGGCTGGAGTTCTATCGCGAACTGGGCATTGAGGAATTCTATCGGCGTGCGCCCGGGTCGGGAGGGCTCTTACCCACTACGAGCGGCGGCAGAATTACCCATTCGGCATTGAGCGGCGGACCTCCGCACCGGACGGTGCAGGGCGGAGCACCGGACCGGATGGTGCAGGGCGGAGCACCCCCGGCGCCCGCGACGAAGCCGGCTTTAACTGAAAGCAAGCCTGTCGTCAGTCCCACCGCGCCTCTTCCGCTCCCCCGCGCCGGGGCTTCCCAAACCGCAGTCGTTGGGGCGCCAATCAGGCCGCCCGTACCCTCCTTGGGTCTTTTCGAAACGCCGCCGCCAAAGCCAAGTGGGCCCGAAACGCTGGAGCAAATCCGCGCGGACTTGGGGGATTGCCACCGCTGCAAGCTGGCGGGCGGCCGCCACACCATAGTTTTCGGGGAAGGGAATCCTCACGCGGAATTGGTGTTTGTTGGAGAAGGTCCGGGAGCCGACGAAGACGAGCAGGGGCGGCCGTTCGTAGGGCGCGCCGGCCAACTTCTGAACCGCATGATCCACATGATCGACATGAAACGCGAAGAGGTCTACATCTGCAACGTCGTCAAGTGCCGTCCCCCCGGAAATCGCACCCCGGAGAAGGACGAAATCGAAACGTGCTCACCGTTCCTTTTCCGTCAACTTGAAGCCATGAAGCCCCGTTTGATTTGTTGCCTCGGGGCGCCCGCGGTGAGGACTGTTTTGGGGATTAAGGAAGGCATCACCAAAATACACGGCCAGTTCTACGATTTCGCCACTTCGAAAGCACTCGCCACAGTTCACCCTGCCTACGTTCTTCGCAATGCCCGGGAAGAGAAGATTCTCCGCGAAGACTTCGAAAAGATCCGGGAGTTCCTGAAAGGGAAATAATCCCAAGCTGTGATTCACATGGTGGGTCGTCCCAGGGCGGATGACACCGGGAGAGACGCAATGCGGAAGGATTATGCGAGCAGGCTGATTTTTCTTTTCGGACTGACCGCAGGTGCTTTGCTGATCGGGGTATCCTCAGCGAAGGGGGCAGAAGAGGCAGCCCTGCCACCGGGCGCGCAGAAATCGGAGGCCGAAAGGACAGCCTGGTACAGGGCAGCAAAATTCGGGATGTTCATCCATTGGGGCGCGTATTCCGTCGCCAGCGTGGAGGCTTCGTGGCCCATCATGGAACCCGAGGCCCAATGGAACATCACCGAACCTGAGTACGTGTCGCTCTTCAAGCGATTCAACCCCACAAAGTATGATCCCAAGGCGTGGGTGGAATTGGCGAAAGAGGCCGGGCAGCGTTACATGGTGTTTACGACCAAGCATCACGACGGATTCTGCATGTTTGACTCGGCACTGACCGACTACAAGATCACGAGCACGCCCTACGGCAAGGATGTCACGGCCATGTTGGCGGAGGCAGCGCACGAGGCCGGAATGCCGCTGGGTCTGTACTACTCACCTCCGGACATGCATCACCCGGGTTTTCGCAACACTTCCAAACCCGTTAAGGATACCTGGCGCGGCGATCCGACAAGGCCGGAGTGGGCGACCTACCTCGATTACATGGAGGGCCAACTGCGTGAGCTGCTCACGAAGTACGGGCCGGTGGCCCTGATCTGGTTTGACGGGCTCGGTCATCAGGAGAAGTACAAAGGCGAGCACGTTGTGAACCTCATTCACCAACTGCAACCCGCCACGCTGGTGAACAACCGGATCGGTGTGCCGGGCGATTTTGCCACTCCCGAGCAATTCATCCCCGACCGGATTCCCACCAAAAGCGCCGCCAACAAGCTGCAAGGCACCACGAAGACCCCGGAGTCAACGCCGCCCTCCGTGCCGGCGCCGGGCGATTTTCAGCTCTGGGAAACGTGCCAGACAATCAATGATACCTGGGCCTATAATAAGAATGATCGCAATTTCAAGTCCGTTAAAGAGCTCCTCCGGGAGTTGGCAAATGTAGCCAGTAAGGGCGGGAACTTCCTCTTGGATGTTGGCCCAACTCCAGAAGGCACCATCCAGCCTGAGTTCGTTGAGCGGCTCCAGGCGATGGGAAAGTGGATGAAGGTTAATAGCGATTCCATCTACGGGACGACTTACGGTCCGTGGCAGAACCTCCCGTTTGGGAAGACGACCGCGAAGGGCAAGACTATTTACCTGCACGTGTTCGACTGGCCATCGAAACCCGAATTGGTGGTGCCCGGGCCGAAGGGCCGCGTCTCCCAAATCACCGTGCTTGGGACTCGCCAGAAAGCTCAGTTCAAGCAGGAGAAGGGTCGCTTGATCATTGCCGTCCCCTCCACGGCTCCCGACCCGAACGACAGCGTATTGCAAATCGACACTCTCTAGATCGCTACCCTAAATTCAACGAGTTGCCTACCTAAGCACATTTGGAGAGGAGGCCAATGCCCGCCTGGGTCAGGGGTGACGCCCTTCGAGCCTAGCCAGCGCGCCGCGCATGAATACATCTTCCGCTTTGCTTTCTCTGGCCCGGCTCAGCGGTTTCGATGCGTTCTGCCAAGGAGTCGGTGTATATTACCGGTAAGCTGGGTGCTAAGATGGAAATCCGTGCGCCGGGATAAACCGGCATGAAGCAGAGAATGCAAGAGTCTCACGAGAAAGGGCTAGCGACCCGCTCGGCCCCGAGTTTTGCGCTGGATACCGCGAGGTGCCTAGCGAAGCGTA
>JBEKIZ010000055.1:0-36288 GCA_050011515.1 Terriglobia bacterium
CACCCCATGGCAGATCATCCACCAACTCGATCCCCGCCTCCCCCTTAAACTCTGCTTGCTTCCCCCTGCCTTCCTGGATTACCGTCTCGACAGCCAGGGGGGATACGATGTACCCCGACTTCCCTAGGCGAGTTTGGAGGGCGGTGAACTCCAGCCGCGGGGTGGGCCACGAAGCGCTCTGTGACCAATCAATGTGCGCCGCATGGGAAGATGCGTGATAGAATCGAGGCGTCAACATGAGCCTTCGGGAACGCATTCGGAGTCTTTTCCGCCTCTTTCTGTTGTTTACGGTCCTGGTGACCGTGGCGCTGGTCAGCGCCATCATGACCATCCGGTTCACCATCCGGGGCCACCAGGAGACCATGCCGAACATGGTCGGATTATCTTTCGACTATGCTCAACGCATGGCCACCGGATTAGGTCTTGAAATGAAAGTCGAAGATAAGCTCTTCAACACCCAATACCCTCCCCAGACGATAGTGTCCCAGATGCCTCCCCCAGGGACCCGCATCAAGATCGGCCAGCATGTGCACGTCCTGGTGAGCCTGGGCCCCCCCCAGGTCGTCATCCCCAACTTTTTGGGGACCAGCATTCGCGCCGCAAGGATCACAGCTATTCAGCGCACCCTCACGCTGGGCGATATCGTGGGAGTTCATTGGCCCCAGTCTGAACCCGATCTAGTCGTGGCACAGGATCCGCCACCGGAAAGCGCCGAGGTGAGGAGCCCCGCCGTGGATATTCTGGTTTCTGTCGGGGAAGCGCCTGAAGCATACCTGTGCCCGAGATTCGTCGGCCAACCCATTGCGGAAGTCCGTCGCGGTCTCGAGAAGGCAGGCTTCAAAGTGGCAGGTGTTACTTCCATTACAACCGAAAGTGGCCCTCGAGGCATCATCTTCACGCAATCGCCTGCCGCTGGAAGCAAGATCGGCTCGGACGCCGCGTTCAGCTTCCAAGTCTCGCAATAATGGAGCAAGGCGCATTGCGCGCCCTCGAATTTCAGGATGACATGTCACTGACACGTGACACTGTGTCAGTTCTGCGGTATTGAAAAACTCCTCGTCCACGGCATGATAACTGCAACACTATGTCCGTAAGTATCTGGAAGAGGTGTGCGAAGTTCCAAAGTGTCCCATGTAGGTCGCCTTTATGGGTGGAAATTCGCAGTTTGATATTTCATCACTAGCCGTGGTTGATGTGGAGTCAAAACATGGCTTGGGGCTGGAATCGTTGCACGGAAAGGCCCTTGAAATGAGTCTGGGCAGGTTGATCATTCTCAGTTCGGTCATTCTACTCCTTGGAGGCAGCACATGCCTTCGGGCTTCAGACGATTGTCTTTCCTGCCACGGACCCTCCACTGGTTTGACGAACTCGCAAGGCAAGCCCATCACGGCGAAGGCGGAGGCGCTGGCGCATAGCGTCCACAAAGACGTTCGCTGCGTGGATTGCCACGCAGGGGCAGCCAAGTTCCCGCACACGGCAAAGAGCGCATCGGCCTCTTGCCACGCCTGCCACGGAGAAGTCTCCGGGGAGTTGGTGGCCAGCGCTCACGCGGCGCTCGGAAAGCCGGATAATTCTGAAACCTGCGTGGCTTGCCATGGCAACGCCCACGAGATAGTGGATCCCGCCACTCGCGGCACGGCCTTCTGCGCCACATGCCACGCAGATGAAGTCAAACAATTCGCGTCCAGCATTCATGGCCGCGCGCACGCTCACCTGAACGGGGATGCTCCGACCTGCCAGAGCTGCCACGGGCCCGCGCACCAAGTGGTGGCCGCCAGCGCCCCAAACTCGCCGGTCAGCAAGCTGAACCTGCCTCGGACCTGCGGACAATGCCACTCGAACCCCGCGTTGGCAGCCAGATACATGTTCGCGGTGGCCAAGCCCGTGGAAGCCTACGAGTCGAGCGTGCATGGGCGCGCCATCCGGGCCGGCAAGATGAATGCCGCGGTGTGTAATGACTGCCACGGCGTCCACGACATCCTTCCGGCGAATGACCCGCGCTCGCCGATTTTCAAATTCCGGGTAGCCTCGACGTGCGGGAAGTGCCACACGCAGGTTTTTGGTCAATACAAGGAAAGCATTCACGGCCGCGCCGTGGCGGCGGGCGTTGATTCTGCTCCCACCTGTACCGACTGCCACGGTGAGCATCGAATCCTGGCTCCGAACGACCCCAACTCTCCGGTTTATGTGGCCAACATTTCCCGCGTAACCTGCTCGCACTGCCACGCGGACCAGCGGCTGAATGCGCGCTTTGCCCTCCCCGCGGGCCGCGTGTCAAGCTATGAAAACAGCTACCATGGCTTGGCGGCGCAGGCCGGTTCCCAGACGGTTGCCAATTGCGCGTCCTGCCACGGTGTGCACAACATTCTGCCCTCCGCCGATCCTCGTTCCACCATTGCCAAGGCCAATCTGTCCCAGACCTGCGGGAAGTGTCACCCGGACGCGGGCAAAGAGTTTGCGCTCGGGCCGGTCCACGTGCTGCCGGCCTCGGCGGCCGAAAGTCGCTGGCTTTATTACGTGCGGCTGTTCTATCTCTTTACCATTCCCACCGTCGTAGGGTTCATGCTGCTGCACAATCTTCTGGACTGGCTGCGAAAGGTGCGCCGCCACGTCGCCCGGTACCGCCTGCTCCAAACACCTCTCCGCTTAACCCTGAGCGAGCGGGTTCAGCATGCGCTGCTGCTGATCAGCTTCATGACGTTAGTGATTACGGGCTTCATGTTGAAGTTCCCGGAAAGCTTCTGGGCGGCGCCGCTGGTGAGGTGGGAGAAGGGCCTCCCGTTACGCGGCCTTGTGCATCGCATCGCGGGGGTAGTGTTGATCGGCGCAGGCTTCTATCACCTTCTCTATCTCGTCTTCACTCGGGAGGGGCGGCGAGACCTGCGTGCCATGTTGCCCAAGGTCCGAGATGTGCGCGAGGCAGTCCAGACCGTGGGCTACGACTTGGGGTACCGCCGGGAGGCTCCGCTTTACGCCAAGTTTAATTACGCGGAGAAGCTCGAGTACTGGGCGCTGGTCTGGGGGACCATGGTCATGGCGGTCACGGGCATTTTCCTTTGGGCGCACAACTTCGTGCTCGAATACCTCTCCAAGGTCTGGCTCGACATCGCCACGGCCGTCCACTACTACGAGGCCATCCTGGCCACTCTCGCCATTGTCATCTGGCACTTCTACACCGTCATCTTTGATCCGGATGTCTACCCCGTAAAGTGGACCTTCGTGAGCGGCCGCGCGCCTGAACACGAGGTGAGAGAAGAAGAGGAAGAAGCCGCGCCCCAAGCTGCTCCGGAGTCAAAGGCCGGTAGTGGGTCAGTTTGATGTAGAGGCGGCGGAACCAGTCCCGATCTGATCGGGACGCCGCCATTTGGCGACGTAAACTCGCCGCTACGCCATCAAATCGACCTACTATCCAAAGGCCGCGAGCAAGAACCCGCCTTCGCCCACAGCCCCTTAGGGCCAATCCCGCCATGCGGGATTGGCCGGGGCCAGTGCACCTCCCCATAAGCGTTAACCTAAGGAATAAGGTGCTTCCGAGCTCGCTGTCGCCCGGCCAGAACTTCGCATTGCCCCTGCGGATTCGTTGATAAACACAAGGCGACAAGGCAGGACTTACTTCACCGAATGCCATTTCGGGACAACGATCCGCCCAACGGACCACTCAAAGTTACTCAAAGCTTACTTTCCGAGTCGCCGACATAACCGGGAGCTATCGCGTGGTGGCTCAGTCCGCGATGATGGATCTCCTCCAAGTCACTTCACGGTGTGACCTCCGTCACTGCTGTGTCGTCGCTAGTGATGTTTGACTCCCTATGGGATAATGGTTGCCGTTTTGTTCGAGGGGGGACCGCAGCCGGGCAATGATGGACTGGGAGCGCGGGCTTCCAGCCCGCATCGCAGGGCGGCGGCCAGGATGGCCGCGCTCCCACAGCCGGTCAGGAGGCTCGTTTACGCATGGCCGATGTCGAAACCAAGTCGCTTTCGGAAAACGCGTACCAGCCGTTGAAGGACGGCGAAATCTATATGCCGCTGGTGCCCACCAGCATGGCGCCACCGGAGGTGACCTGGCGCGCGGTGCTGTGGGGCACGTTGCTGTGTATCGTCTTCAGCGTCGCGTCGGCCTATTCCGCCCTCAAGGTCGGCCAGGGAATGGAGGCGGCGATTCCCATCTCCATCCTCGCCATCGGCTTGGCGCGCGTCTACCGGCGGCGCTCCAGCGTGCTGGAGAACATGATCATCACCGGCATGGGCGGCGCCTCTGGCAGCGTGGTGGCCGGCGCCGTCTTCACCGTGCCGGCACTCTACATTCTCCACCTCGACCCGCATCCGGTGCAGACCATCTTCATCTGCCTGACCGGCGGCTGCCTTGGCATCCTCTTCCTCATTCCGCTGCGGCGCTACTTTGTGCGCGAAATGCACGGCAAGCTGCCCTTTCCGGAGGCCACGGCGATCACCGAAGTCCTGGTCACCGGCGAGAAGGGCGGCTCTCAGGCCAGACTGCTGATTCAGGCCACCGTCATCGCCGCGGTTTACGACTTCTTGGTCACCACGTTCCACGTCTGGAAGGAGTACCTGAACTTCCAGTTCGTACCCGTGGTCCGGTCACTGGCCGAGCGCGGGCGCATGGTCTTCAATTTCGACGCGATCAGCTTCATCCTCGGCCTGGGCTACGTGATGGGCCTGCGCATTTCCATGATCTTTTGCGCCGGCGGCATTCTGGTGAACTTCGTGCTCGTCCCAATGATCTGGTTCATCGGCAGCCACATGGGCGACGTCACGGTGTATCCTGCTACCATCCCCATTTCGCACATGGCGGCCTCCGACATCTACCGCAATTATGTGCGCTTCATCGGCGTGGGCGCCATCGCGAGCGCCGGCCTCGTCGGCATCCTCAAGTCGCTGCGCGTGGTTGCCGGATCGTTCGGCATCGCTTTGCACGCTTTCCGCCACGGCGAAGCGCCACACATGGAACGCACCGACCGTGACATTCCCATCATCACCATCCTCCTCGGCGTGGTGCTGGGGGCAATCGCAGTGGCCGCGCTCTTCAGACACCTTCATGTTTCGTGGACCGTGGTCGCCGTGGGCCTGGCGCTGACGCTGCTCTTCTCATTCTTCTTCACCACGGTGGCTGCCAACGCCATTGCCACCACGGCCAACAACCCGGCCAGCGGCATGACGTTACTGACCATCATCGTCTCCGCGATCGTGTTGCTGAAGTTCGGGCTCTCCGGGACCACCGGCATGTTCTTCGTGATGGTCCTCGCCGGCATGGTCTGTGTAGCCCTCTGCGCCTCGGGACAGTTCATTACCGACCTGAAAGCTGGCTACTGGCTCGGTTCCACGCCTTCGGCGCAGGAAAAGGTGAAGTTTATCGGGGTCGTCGCATCGGCAATCACCGCGGGCTTAACCATCATCCTGCTGGCCAAGGCCTTCCAATTCGGAGAGGCCGTGCCCGGCGACCTGCGGCAGGTCCTGGTCGCGCCCCAGGCCTCCGCACTGAAAGCCGTGGTGTCGGGATTCATGAGCGGCCAGCCGGTCGCCTATATGTTGTTCGGCATCGGCGCCATGATCACCGTGGTGTTGGAGATGCTCGGCCTCTCTTCCATGGTCTTCGCGCTGGGAGTTTATTTGCCGCTGCAGTTGACCACGCCGATCTTAGTCGGCGGATTTCTCTCGCACCTGGTGAACAAGCGCGGGGAGAAGGTCGGCGGCCAGCACGGCAAAACCATCCGCGAGCGCGGCATCATCATTGCGGGCGGCTTGATGGCAGGCGGCGCACTCGGCGGAGTGATTGGGGCGGCGCTACGCGTGTTGCCGCACTTCAAGGAAGAGTGGATTCAGACGCCTTTCTACGCGAAGGATGGGGTGTCGCAAAGCGTTTCCGCCCTGGTGTTTGTTGGTCTGTGTCTGTACGTATGGTTCGGCTCGCTGAGCCCCAAGGGGGCGAACTAACAAAGCCCAGGCCAACGGCCTGCGACGAGATAGCATCCCAAATTTAAGCCCCCAGCCCTGAAAGGGCGATATCGCTTTGAGCCCCAAAGGGGCGATCTAACAAAGCCCAGGCCAACGGCCTGGGACAAGATAGCATCCCAAATTTCAGCCGTTAGCCCTGAAAGGGCGGTACAGGTGTTTCGCCATGTCGCAATCCCTATCCCAACTCTACGTGCACCCAATCTTCCATTGGCAGAGCGGGTATGGCGGGTTTTCGGTGAGCGCGGCGGACGTGGAAGAGGTCGTGGAATACATCGCGCAACAGGAAACCCATCACCGTGGGGTCAGCTTCCAAGACGAATTCCGAAAGTTGCTGGAAGCCCACGGGATCGCCTACGACGAGCGGTATGTGTGGGATTGAAGGGGGTTGTGCCGCCCCTTCAGGGCTTGCGAAGAAGATTGGTGGGGATTCGCTGACCCAGGGCGTTGCCCTGGGCTTTGCTGGCGCGCCCCCTTGGGGCTGCGACTGCTCTCACCGCCTGGGCCTGCGCACGGCCATAAAGAAATACCGATCGGAAAGAAAAGCACGCCGGAGTTTCGACGCCGCGATAGAATACGGCACGGCGGCGACGATGGCTACGGAAAAGACGCGGACCGCAAAACCGGCGGTCCGCGCTACCTGCTTTTCGGATATAATGTGCGGTCGCTAGAGCGACGAAGCGAGGTGAGTGTTGCCCGGTTGGATGGAAACATTGCCGCTTTTGGCCAGCCTCTTTCTTGCAGTCCCGTCGTGCCTCGGCGAAACCTTCTTTTGGCATTCTCCGTCCCCGACCCCGGCGGAGGCGGCGGCGTTGTTGCGGGCTGTCTGTCCCGGCGCCGTGCAACCGGGCGGCACTGCGCCAGATTCCCTTGCTGGCTGTAAACCCTGCCCAAAGTACACCAGCGTCGGAACTCTGGAGCCTCGCCGGGCGATGGGCTTTTTGTTTGAACTTCACACGGTGATCTATGGCAGCTTTACCCGGCCTGGCGCCCGCGAGGCCGTGGCAGGCTTCGAAGGTTGCGAGTCTCACGCGACCGGGGGCGGTGGCACTGTTCTGTTGCGCAAGAGTCACGGCTCTTGGGCTATGATCGATTACCAGATGGCGCTGATCACCTCAGCCTGTCAGACCTATCACCTCAAGACCGGCCGCGACCTTTTGCTGTGCGAAGACGTCGACCACTTCCAGGGAGAGATGGTTCAGTGGGTCTACCTGTGTGACTTTTCCAAGGAAGCACAGTCGCGGTCCGAAACCATCTTCGAAGTACACGATACGCGAGGCATGCGCAGCCACGGTGCCATCTGCGGTTCCATCGATAAAGTGCTCCTGCACGACTTGAATGGTGACGGTATGCCGGACGTGACGGTATGGTTCAGCTCGGGCCGGGGCGCCTTTCCAAATGCAGACGGACCTTGCAGCTCGGACGGCATGCACGCGTCGGCCCAGAAGCACCGGTTGGACTTCCTGTTTCAGCCAAATACAGAGAGCTTTGGCCCCGCACCATGGAGCGAGTCGCTCGCCGAGACTTACCGTGAATTCTTCCGCGTCGGCCAGTGAAAGGAGGGAGAAACGGCGGGGTGGCACAGACATTGGTTTGTATGTCTGCGCCCCGGTTGGAGGAGGAACAATGGACGCGATAGGACGATTTGTGGCAGATGCAGCAGGTAGCGCAGAGTCTCGCTTTCCAGAGACTCTGCGGCTTTTCCGGATGGCATGTTCGTAGTCAGCAATAACAGACACGCGATTATCCAAGATTAGAAGCCGCAGATTTTGAAAAGCACAAACTCTGCGCTACCTGCTGTGAGGAGGGATCAATGGACGCGATAGGACGATTTGTTGCAGATGCAGTTCTCGGTATCGACACGCTTTGGGGTGGCGATGTCATGTGTCCCTCGGGCACGGGACGATTTATTGCTGACTCGTGGTTCTCGGATGAGCCACTGCCTGCGGCCTACAAGGTTCCAGCGGCAGCGCGGCTGCGGGACAGCGGTGGGGTTGCAGGCAAGAAGGTGGATCGACAGGCGGTGGAGGAGTATCTCGGTGAGGTGGATCTCCCGCAAGCCATCGCGGGTGTTCGAGATGAGGCACGGAAGATGGGCGGCATGCGCGCTCAGTATCTGCTTGGCCTGTCGCTTTGCCTGGAGACCATGTGGGACCTTGCCATGGAAGTGCTGGGGAAAGGCAAACCGGTTCCATACGTCCGATGTGTTGAGGCCTCGACCGGCCGTCCACCGGAAGCCTCCAACCCGGAAGCCAAGCGGGAGCGTGTGGCTGAGCTGTTGGGGCGGGCAGGTTACGCGACCTCTGGTTCTGCCGGCCTTCTTGGGGCGGTCGATGCGTGGCGACGGGATCGCTTGGTTCCGATGGCTTCTGTCCGCGCCCTCGGCGCTGCCATGATTGCCCACTTTGACCGCCTCAGCGCGGTCAACTTGCTTCCCTATCTTCCCAAGGATCTCGTGTCGGTACCTCGGGCCAATATTGAATTCTTGCCCATTAAGGACGCATGGTTTTCGGGCTCGATGAACTACCTTGGGCGAGCGCGCAAGGCGGATGGCAGGCCGCTGTACGAAGCCACCTATGAGATTAACGCTTCGCTAATGATCTCTGTGCCGGAGTTCGAGCAACTGGTGAGCCATGAAGTCGTGCCCGGGCACGTCACCACGTTTGCCTACTTGCAGGATCTCTATATCCGCGGGAAGGCCAACTTCGAAGCCACGGTATTGACCATGAACACCCGCTCCGCCACCCTGTTCGAGGGAATCGCGAACAATGCGATTCTCATCGCCCATGGCGTAACCGAGATCGAGCAACTACCCGACGAGGATTTGCAGATCGGCGTGTTGCTGGCGTTGCTGCAGGACGATGCCAAGAATCAATCTTCATACCTAACGTGGGGAGAAGGAGTGCAGCGCGAGAAAGTGGCTGCCAATCTTCGAAGGGATTTCCTGGTCACCGAAGAGCGCGCGGACAAGCTCTCCGGTGCATGGGGTCAACATCCGTTACTGGGCCGAATGTATCTTCCGGCCTATCGGGCGGGAACGGAGAGAGTCGCGCAATTGCGACGCATTCACCCGGCGGATCACATTCTACCGGCAATCTATGGCTGTTCTGGGCTGGTTGATATCGTGACCATCGACGAGTTGTTAAGGCAAGAGTAGGTAGCGCAGACCTCATGCTCTCCGAGGTCTGCGGCTCTTCCGGTTTCGTCGGTGGAGTCAGAGATCTCCACGCATTGTATCCTGATGACGGGGCACTCGGAAACAATTCCGGTCCAGAAGTCCCCTGTGGGAAGTGTGGAATTCCTAGGTTCCGGACCGATAGATCCCCCCTAACGGCGTAGTGTTGACCGTACCGATCAAGTCCCGAATGGTCGCCTATTCGTAAGCAACTGTCTGTGATCCCGTCTCAAACCGGCGACGTTTCTTCGATGTCGACCTCCAGCCCAGAGAGCTTAAGTTAACGCTTATGGGGCAAGCCCCGGCCCTACGATCCCCCGCACGCCGGTCGCGGGCGGCAAGGGTGTAAATTAGGTTGCCGATTTGCTGTGCGGTTGTAGGGCGAGCGAGTAAGTCCCTTCAGGCAATCGCAGAGTGGACCTTACTTGTAAGCAAAGATCTCGGCATAGAGGATGAGGGCGATGATGCCGAGCCCGATCGTCAGGGCGGTGAAGCCGAAACGACGCCAAAACTGAACGACGACCGGCGGCGGGGCGGGCATCAGACGTTTTTCCAGTTCACCCTGCTCGAGCAGTTCCCGGTACTCGCGCGGCCGGTCGAGCTTGAACTTTTCCAGCGGCTCGCCGCCTGTAAACACGACCGTATCGATGGGAAATCTCTCCGGTCGGAAATGCGTGTTGAAGAAGTGCACGGTGAAGATGAATCCCACCGCCAGCAGCGCCTCGTCACTGTGGATGATGGTGGCCACGTTGATCAACCGACCGGGCAGCAGCCGCGTGAAGAATTCCGGGAACCAAAGGAATAACCCCGTGGCGCCGATGACCGCCACGCCCCAAAGCACCGCGAAGTAATCAAATTTCTCCCAGTAGGTCCAGCGGCCGTATTCGGGGCGCGGCCCTCTGCCCACGAACCATTTGAGCGAAGCGACGAACTCCCGCCAGTCGTTGCGAGTGAACACCGTACTCTCGCGATTGAAGATGAACTGCCGCCAGCTTTTGCCGCTCGCCCGGCGCTGGCGGGCCACGTCCCAGAGGTGCAAGCCGAAATAGGTGAAGGTGAGCACAGCGCAGAACCGGTGGATGACCCCGGCGGCCTCGAACCCTCCCAGCAAGTGTGACAACACCTGCGCCCAGCGCGTGTAGGAGAACTTCAGCATCATGCCCGTCAGGGCCAAGCCCAAGAAACTGGCGATGACCATGAGATGCAGGTTGCGCTCGAACGGCCGGAAGCGGCGCACGTAGGCCGCGCCCTTCGCATTGCCGTTCGCCTTCAATTCCCGGCTGTACTTCAGCGAGCGCGGCAGCCAAGCCACCGTATGCATACCGGCCACCACCAGTGTGCCCATCAACAGCGAGGTCATTCCCCAGAAGGTGAGGAACAAGATGGGATACTTTTTGGGATCGTGGTGAGTGGCGTGCGTCAGATATCCCGCAAAGCGGCGGTTGGAGCCGGGATGGCACTGGCCGCAAGTCTTCACGACATTCGCTCGGCTGAGCCGGGAGGCGGGGTCGGTAACCGCGCGGACGTCATGAGCTCCGTGACAGTCGTAGCACCTGGCGGTTTTTACGTAACCCAGCTTGGAGACCTTGCCGTGGTAGGTCTCGAAGTAGGTCTTGGCGATGGCCTCATGACAACGACCGCATTGCTCCATGATGTGGAGGCGGAAGTCCGAGAGGTCGGTCCGCTTGATGGTGTGCGCGGAGTGGCAGTCGCTGCACACCGGCAGGGGCTTGGCCGTTTTGGTCACCGCTGCCGAGTGGACGCTGGCGGTGAAGGCCTCGTAGATCCCCTGGTGGCACCGACCGCAGGTCGTGGCCACATTCTTGGGATTCACGCTGGAGCGTGGATCGCGACTGGGCAACTCATCATGAGGCGTATGGCAGTCGGCACAGTTCGCCGTCACGGTCAGACCACTTTGGAGCAGACCCTTGCCGTGGATGCTCTCCTCGTAATTTTCCACCACGTTGGTTTGCGTGCCTTTATAACGGACCGCCGCCCGCTGCCCCGTGCGATGGCACTTGCCGCACAGAGCGGGAACATTGCGGGAATAGGTCGGCGAGCGGGAATTGTTCCTGCTCAGGACTGCATGAGTGCCGTGACAGTCCGCACAGGTGGGCCCATCCGGGCTGCCCTTGGCCAACAACTGCCCATGAATGCTCTGCTGAAACTGTTCGACTTCATTGGCGTGGCAAATCGAGCAATCGACCCGGGCTGTTATAGTGGCGCAAGGCCGGAGCAGGGACGGGTCACCGCCCGTATGGCATTGCACGCAAGCTACCCGGGCATGCCGTGAGGCGGAGAGTTCCTGCTCGTTGACGAACATGGAGCGCATGTGGCCACCACCAGCGGTTTTCAACTCCGGGTTGCCATGGCAGCGCTGGCAGTCGTAGTCCGACATCCCCTGCGCATAAAAGACTCGCCGGATCTTGTGCGGCTCGTGGCAGTCCACGCAGGCGGGGATCAGGCCCGGCCGCTTCTCCCACAACTCGCCTCGGATGACTTTGCGGTGCACCGTCGCAATCAGCGCATGGCACTTCGTGCAGGTACGGGCGATGTTCTGCTTGGAGATCGAAGACCGGGGATCGGTGTGCGGCAAAACGAAGTGCGCAGTATGGCAACTGGTACAAACCGCCGTGACGATCAGGCCACGGCGCAACAAGCCCTCGCCGTGGATGCTTTCGGTATAGTTTTCCAGGATCTTGTCCTGAGGGATGTTGTGAGTAAGCTGGACGGGAGTGCCTTCATGGTGACAGCGGCCGCACAAAAAGGGGATCTGGGTGGTCGCGGTGGGAGAACCCGGATCGGAAGGCCGCAGGATGTTGTGAGTTCCGTGACAATCCGTGCAACGAGGGGCCAGCGCGTCACCACGCCTCGCCGCCTTCCCGTGCAAGCTTTCCCCATACTGCTTTGTTTCATCGGGGTGGCACGCGCCGCAATCAACCGGCTGGAGCTTTTCGGGATGGGGGAACTCCTTTCCAGCCAGATCAGCGTGGCAACTTGTGCACTCGAGTGTAGCGTGCGGCGAGGCCCGCAGGGTGGCCTCGTTGAAGGGGGGTGGCATTCCCGGCTGCCGCTTGCCTGTGCGGGGGCCGGTTTCGTGGCAACCCTTGCACGGCTCGCTTCCCGGCAAGGGCTTGGCCTGCTGGGCTTCCAGGGACACAGCAAGGAGGACAGCAGCGAGGCCAGCAGCGCCGATAGATACCAAAAGACGCTCTTGCCCTCTGAGGCTCATCACATTTGTCCGAGGCCCCGCGCAATCATGGCGGAATTTCACAGCACCTCATACTTCCAACAGTGCCGACAGTGACCAAAAGACGCTCTTGCCCTCTGAGACTCATCCCATTTGTCCGAGTCCCGCCCAATCATGGTGGAATTTCACAGCACGCTATGCGTCGTGCAATTCGGTTGCCAGCCGAATTCGCGCCGCGCATCGGAGACGCCTTTCTGACGCAACTTCCTGCACTACCCTCGTTGCGAATGGCCTTGACGCTCTTTTCATTTGTGAGCTAAGGTCTAGCGGAGGTGCTATTTGCGGGCGCCTCCTGACAAACTTGAGACCTGGAGTGGCGTCCCGCATCAAACAAGCGGAAGACAAATGTGATGGAGATTTTTGAGCTCGCTAAGGCCTTAATCAACATCGAATCCGTGACGGGCCACGAGCGCGCCTGCGCCGAGTTCCTGCGTGGTTATCTTGTGGCGAGAAACTTCCAAGTGGAGTTCCAGCCGGTCTCACGAGAGCGCTCCAACGTGTTCGCAAAGACAGGAAAGCCGGATGTCGTTTTGAGCACGCACATCGACACCGTCCCTCCTTTCCTTCTTGCCCGCGAGGACGAGGAGCTCATTTATGGGCGCGGAGCATGTGACGCCAAGGGGATCCTGGCCGCGCAGATCGTAGCGGCGGAACGGCTGGTGAGCGAAGGGGTGACTGACTTCGGCCTGCTCTGCCTGGTCGGAGAGGAAACCACGAGCGACGGCGCGCGAGAGGCGAACCTGCATCCACCCGGCTCCCGCTACATTATTAATGGTGAGCCCACGCAAAATAAACTGGTGGTGGGGTCGAAAGGTAACCTGCGGCTGGACATTCGATTCAAAGGTAAGATGGCGCACTCGGCATACCCGCACCTCGGTGAATCCGCAATTGATAAGTTGCTCGATGTGCTCGTTGATTTGCGGAAGGTTCCGCTGCCCCATGATCCCTTGCTGGGCCCTGCCACGCTGAACATCGGGGTCATCTCCGGCGGCAGGGCTGCAAATGTTGTGCCTGACCAGGCCGCGGCCCAGATCCTGATTCGGACCGTCAACGGCTCGGAGGAGCTGCGGCGCAAGATTTCGGAGTTGCTCGGAGGGCGGTGTGAGTTTGAGTTCGTCCGCGATACGCCGCCCCTGCGCATGGAGAAACTGGACGGCTACGAGACCGACGTGGTGTCCTTCACTACCGACCTGCCGGCCTTGACCCGATGGGGCCGGCCCGTGTTGCTGGGGCCGGGTTCGATCCTGGTAGCCCACACCGAGCATGAGTGTGTTCCAAAGGCTGAGTTGGTCAAGGCCGTCGACCTTTATTGCCGGCTTGTCCATGAGCTGAAAAAGACAGTTTACAGTCCACAGTCGACAGTCGACAGTGAGATAGCGCCAAGCTGATTTGTAGGTTCGCAATTCGTTCGAGATGGGCCGGTGAGGAGCCGCCGAGTTGGCCCGACAGGTCCCGGCGGAACGATTCACTTTTGTCCCTCGACCTTCGACTCTCGACTCGTTGGCAGAAAGGCAGTCGAATTTAGCTATGAAGAAGATTGAAGTCGGCATCCTGGGCGCGACGGGAATGGTCGGCCAGCGCTTCGTGAGCTTGCTCGAACACCATCCCTGGTTTGAAGCCCGATGGCTTGCAGCCTCGGACCGGTCGGCAGGGAGAACTTATGCGGAGGCTTGCAACTGGCGCTTGCGCGAACCCCTGCCCAAAGCCGCAGGCGAGCTTCCCGTGCATGAATGCAAACCGGGCCACGCGCCGCAGTTGCTGTTCTCCTCGCTTGATTCCAAGGTTGCGGGTGAAGTCGAAAGGGAATTTGCGCAGGCGGGCCACCTAGTGGTCTCGAATTCCAGCAATCACCGCATGGAACCGGACGTCCCCTTGTTGATTCCGGAAGTGAACCCCGACCATCTGGCCCTGGTGCGAATCCAGAGAAAACGGCGCGGGTGGAAGGGCATGATCGTCACCAACCCGAACTGCACGGCGGTCGGTCTGGTGATGTCGTTGGCTCCGTTAGAGAAGGCTTTCGGCCTCGAGAAGGTGCTGATGACCAGCATGCAGGCGGTTTCCGGCGCCGGTTACCCAGGCGTGCCCACGCTGGATATTCTCGGCAACGTGATCCCTCATATTTTGGGGGAAGAGGAAAAGGTGGAGCGCGAGACGCGCAAGCTGCTGGGGAAATTCGTGGATGAAACGGTCAAGCCCGGCGACTTCGTAGTGAGCGCCCACTGCAACCGCGTGCCAGTCGAGGACGGCCACACCGAGTCGATATCGATTTCTCTGAAGTCCAAGGCGTCAGTGGAGGAATTAATTGGGGTGTGGCGGAAATTTCGTTCGCTGCCTCAGGAGCGAGGTTTACCGTTTGCCCCCAAGCATCCCATTATCGTTCGCGAAGAGCGGGACCGCCCGCAGCCCAAGTTCGACCTCGCGGTCGAGCACGGGATGGCCACCGTGGTGGGTCGCGTGCGGCTGTGCCCAGTGCTTCAGTTCAAGTACACCGCCCTCAGCCACAACACCATACGCGGCGCTGCCGGCGCGGCGCTACTGAATGCGGAATTGATGAAGTCCGAGGGCTATTTGGATTAGGCCCCGCAGGGTTGCAGAGGCGAGTCTCGTGAGTGAGCGGTGAGTTGTGGGTCAACCCCCTCACCTTGAAGCTTATTTACTGCCGAAGTGGAGAAAATAGGAGGACGAAGCGAATGAAGTTTGAACGCATAACGATTGACCCCAATGTATGCACCGGGAAACCCTGTATCCGCGGACTTCGTTTTCCCCTCTCCCGCCTCCTCGGGCTACTCGCTTCCGGTGAGAGCAAAGAATCGATCCTTAAGGCCTATCCTTACCTGGAGGCTGGGGACATCGACGAGGCTTTGCGGTACGCTGCGTATCTTGCTGAGGAAGAAACCGTGGAATTCTCGCGATGAGATTCCTTATCGATATGCCTCTATCGCCTGCGTTGGCCGCTTGGCTAAGGCAACAAGGGCATGACGCCCTGCATGCCACGGAGGTAGGATTACATCGAGCTTCTGACGGCGAGGTTCTCGAACGCGCCCGTATTGAAGGTCGAGTGGTGCTCACGGCAGACTTGGATTATCCCAGGCTCTTAACCCTGACCGGGGCTCAGGGACCCGGGCTGATACTCTTTAGGGGTGGCGATTTTAGCGAGCGAGAGTGCATCGAACGCTTAGCCCAAGTCTTTGAAAAGGTCCTGCCGCAGGTACTCGAGAATTCGATTGTGGTTGTTGAAAGGAACCGCATCCGTCTCAGGCCCCTCTGCGGTGAATGATGATCAACCTCGCACTGCTCGGCTACGGCAAAATGGGCAAGACGCTGGCGCAGCTTGCGCCGCAGCGCGGCTTCGAAGTGCGCCTGGTGATGGATGTTGACGTCAACGCGCAAGGCCGGGGCATCACGCGCGAGAAATTCCAGGGTATCGACGTCTGCGTGGACTTCACCACGCCGGATGCGGCTTTCGAGAACATCTGTCGTGTCGCGGAGCTGGGTGTGAATCTCGTGGTGGGGACTACGGGTTGGCATAACCGGCTGGAGGAAGTCCGTAAGATCATCGAAAGCGCCGGCGTCGGCATGGTTTACGCCGCGAATTTTTCCATCGGCGTGAATCTGTTCTACCGGCTGGCCCGCGCGGCGGCGGAAATCTTTGCCCCCTTCGCGATGTACGACCCTTGCCTCACCGAGGCTCATCACAAGTTCAAGAAGGACGCGCCCTCCGGCACGGCGCTCGAAATCAAACGCAAGATTCAACCCGAATTCAAAAGCCGCGAGATTCCCGTGACCAGCGTGCGCGCGGGTTACATTCCCGGCACGCACGAGTTGGGCTTCGACTCCGAGGCGGATACAATTATCCTCCGGCACACGGCCCGCGGCCGCCAGGGGTTTGCTGAAGGCGCACTGTACGCGGCACACTGGGTGCTGGGCAAGAAGGGCTTTTTCAGCTTCGCGGAGGTGTTGAAGCCCAGTTAAAGGCTGAGCCTTTTCATGGAGGATTTCCATTTTGCGATCCTGACGGAGTTTGAATTCACCCTCAAGGCTAGGAGGAAGAAGGCGGTTTATGAAGACGTTTTCAGCGTATGTCGAATGGGACCCTGAATCGGCGCTGTATGTTGGGATCGTGCCCGGCATTCCTGGGGCGCATACTCAGGCTGCTACGCTCGACGAGTTGCAGAAGAATTTGAAAGAGGTCCTGGAATTGTGCCTCCAGGAATACAAAGGCTCACTCGACGAGCTCCCTCACTTCGTGGGGCTGCAGCAGATTGAGGTCCTGGCGTGAGCCGCTTGCCAACGGTCGGCTTCCGGCAGATGGAGAGGGTTCTTTTCCGTCTGGGCTTTGAGGCCGTTCGCCAGAAAGGCAGCCACGTCTTTTGCCGCCAGCCCGACGGGAGGACAATGATAGTTCCCAACTACCCCGGAAGAAACCTGGCGCGTTCGTTGCCTCGGGAGATCCTGCGCGAGATCGAACTGACGCCGGAGCAGTTTCAGGAGGAGTTGCGGCGGGCCTAGGTTGAACTACTATAAGGTGCAGAAGCCGCCGCTTTCGGTTGTGGCAAGGAGGTTTTATGAGCCTGGAACTTCGTGGTTGCGGCACGGCGCTGGTGACCCCCTTCAGGAGGGATGGCTCCCTGGACCTTGATGCCCTGCGGCGTTTGGTTCAGTTCCAACTCCGCGCCGGCATCGACTTCCTTGTCCCCTGCGGTACAACGGGAGAAACCCCCACGCTCGAGCACGCTGAGTACCTCGCCGTCGTCCGCGCCGTGGTCCAGGAAGTGGCGGGGAGGGTTCCGGTGATTGCGGGAGTCGGCGGAAATAACACCCGCAAAGTGATCGATCTTGCCGCCGAGGTGCGCGGGCTGGGCGTGCAGGGAATTCTTTCCGTAGCCCCTTACTACAACAAGCCTACCCAGGAAGGCCTTTACCAGCACTTCCAGGCCATGGCGGAATCTACCGACCTTCCGATCATTGTTTACAACGTTCCGGCACGCACCTCGTCGAATATCGAGCCCCCCACCGTGGCCCGCCTCGCGAAAATCCCAAACATCATCGGCATCAAGGAGGCCTCCGGGAGTATCGTGCAACAAATGGAGGTCCTTGCCGCCGTACCGCCGGGCTTCCGCGTGCTTTCCGGCGACGACTCGTTCACCTTCCCGCTCATGGCGCTGGGTGGCGTGGGTATCATCTCCGTCATCTCCAACGAAATCCCGGCCCAGATGACCAGACTCGCGCACCTGCTTCTGGAGGGAAAACTCGAGGCAGCGCGCCAACTCCACTTCAGCCTGTTGCCCCTGATGCAAGTGAACTTCATCGAGACCAATCCCATTCCCGTCAAGGCCGCACTCGCCATGATGGGCATGATCGAGGAAGTTTACCGCCTGCCCATGGTTCCCATGAAAACCGAAAACCGTGCCAAGCTTGAAAAGGTGCTGGCCGCGCAGGGGTTGCTGCCGCCGCAGAAGCTCTAAGCACCCGGACGGAGGAAACGGTAAGAAGCGCACTCTTCCGATGTTGAGCTAGACTCGGCGGCTGGGAGGGCACAGCAGAGGGATGACCTCGCGCTTGTTCCTCCGGTAAACGCGGAAGTCGCTTTCATCAACGGTGATGACGAGGTGGCGGGGATAAAGCTCGCTCATCCTGATGACACACAGGTCCGCGAAGTCCGGCCCGCGATTCAGGTAACGGCGGGCAAGGTCCGCCAGGGGCTCGAGATTGCGCGAGCAGTCGAAAGCCACACGAAGCATCTTGTTCCGGACGAGGTCTAAAACGTAGCCACTGGAACCCAGGTGAAACGCGGCTTCGGCCAGAACGGCTTCGCAAGTCAGCAGCGGCTCAGAAATCCTTTTTGCAACGTCCAGCGCCCAGGCGTGGTGGAAGTCGTTGCGATTCCCAAACGCCACGATGAATCCTGTGTCCGCGATTCCCTTCATCGTCGGGAGAAGCCTTTCCGCGAAGAAAGACTGGCAGGTCCGCTGATTTTTCCGGCTAGCCTGAGGAATCCCTGATCCCCCGCCTCGGCTTTCGCCCTCTCCAATTGCTCGCGAATAATCCTTCCGGCCGGTATGCCCGTGCGGCGCGTCGTCTCAGCCAGCCAAGCGGCCAGGTCCTCGGGAAGACGTACGGTGATCGTATCACTCATATGTCATAAACGTAATACACTTACCTTGAGCACGTCAACATGGTCGCTCACCATTCGTAGAGCCAGACATAGCTCGTGGCCCGGCTCTGCTGCGGCATTCCATAAGCTTTCCCGTCTTTTTCTTCGCCGTTTCGCCAAGCCAGACGAAGTCCCTTTTGAAAGAGAATCGGATCCTCCTCATGAAAACGATAGGCAGAAAAACGGCAAGTGCCGTCGGCGTCTTGCTCTTTGTGTGTTAGGCCGGCGATAGGGAAGTGGTACATGCCGCGGTTGAAGTAATAGGTGCCAAGGAAGTAGTCCTCGGTTCCCGAGGAGAGCAAAAGGGGCTCTTTTGCGCCATCCAAATAGGCCCTGAGGACGGCTTCGAGAAAGTTGAAATTCTTGCTGGCGACTGCCAGGGTCACTTGGTAAAGGGCGCCGGCGCGCGATGATTGGCAGATGTCGAAAAACTGGAGAGGCTCTAACTCAACATTGTCGCGTATTTGGAGCCGCAACCGTGCATTATCCGGCAGGCGGATATTCCCGAGGAAAACCGGGAGGTCCTCGACTCCCCGGATGATCCACCAGAACACTTGCGGTTTCTCGACGCCCGCGCCGAGTTGCCCGGTAACCCGGATGCTCTTACCAAAGGGGATTCGGTAAGTATTATAGAGACCGCTGGGATGGCCGGTCTTTCCCAGGCGCTCGGAACCCCAGGGGGCGGAGGGATCGCCCCAGCCGATTCCGTGGCCAAGAAAAAGCTCCATATCAATCGAGGGTTTGGTTTCTCCATCGACATAGAAGCGAATTCGGGTGCGGTCATATCCCGGCCAGTCGCCGCCAAACCACATATGCGTCAAACATCCGGCGCCTTCATGCTGGAAGAGCGCTACCTCGCGGTCAGGGTAAAGCAGTCCTTCCTTACCGGCGGTCCCGAAGGTTTTGTGGATGGCGGCGGGCAAGGTGCTCTCCCCTTTTTGCAAAGGTCCTCCTGAACCTCTCGAAATCCAAATGAGGATAGGAACAGCGGCTACGAATGCTGTTCCCCAGCAGATGGCAAACCGCAAGTTAGTCTTCGCCCCTGCAAGAGTTGGACTCTTCATTGTAGACTCCTTTGCCGCACGGGAAGCGCACCGCACATCGATGCCGAGCGGGTTCTGGTGATGCTCGCAGCGCAAATTCACTGGTCGTAAAAGCTCCTCCTCCGCGTGGGCGGAAAGACAAGAAACTGTGGCCATCAAGAAGGTCAGCGGAAGACAGCGTCTGGACACTCAAGGATGCTCCCCTTACTTGCTGTTGTCTCATTGATTGTCGCCGTCGTCCCATTCCTCGAGGCGATGAGTACGACGAACATGGGTTTGCGAGGTCCTTTCAGCCTGACTTTCTGCGCCCTCACCTGGCTCTTCGCGATCTTTTCGATCTGGGGTCTGGTGGCGGGGCTGCGCTCGTATTCACTCGAGATGAAACCGGCCGTCCGCCTGCATTCGCTGCTGGTGGCACTCGCCTGCTGCGGGGTGACTGCCTACCTCGCTTGCCGGCACATCATCGGCCTGCGCCTCTGGGCATGGTAAACACGAGAGCCGTCGAGGGCCGGTGATTCTGGCCCTGCGCATTGGGTTACGCTGGCTGTGTTATCTTCTCCCCGTCGGATCAGCGGATCCTCATTCCATATCGACCGCCAGGTACATTAATTCACCCTGGCGTTCGATCTGCAGGACGACGGAGTCGCCGGTTTTCAGCTTGTCCAGGGCCTGGCGAAGGCCTTCGAGACTGATAATATCGACGCGGTTCAGCGCGTGGATGATATCTCCCGATTGAAGACCGGTCTCCACGGTGGCGGCGTAGGCGGCTCGGGCGGCCACGATGACCCCAGAGGCTATGCGAAGTCCCGGCAGCGCTTCGGAAATATTCTTGTTGATTGCGACCCCCAGGATTCCCAGCTTGGCTATCAAATTCCCTTCCGGATCCAGGTCCGCCACGCGGTGGACTTCGTCTCGGCGCTCAGCGACCTGGATTTCCAAGATAAGTCTTTGCGAGCCTCGGATGACGTCGAACTTCACGGCTTCGCCACCCTTGCGCAGATACATGATGGCGCCAAACTGAGCCAGACTTTCCACCGATCTGCCGTCTACAGCCCCGATCACGTCCTGGATTTTCAGGCCGGCTGAGTCCGCCGGGCCTCCGGGGGCGATGTCTGATACGATGACACCATGATCCTGCGCGAGTCCCAGCCCCGCAGCCAGTGCAGGGGTGACGGTCTGAACATTGATGCCGATCTCGCCGCGATGCACGTGCCCATACTTGCGCAGTTGTGGGTAGGCGAACTTCACCACGGAGCTCGGAATGGCAAAGCCCAAGCCTTCACTTCCACCACCCTTCGTCAGAATGAATGTGTTGATCCCCACGATGTTTCCTTCCACGTCCACGAGCGGGCCGCCGCTGTTGCCCGGGTTGATGGGAGCGTCCGTCTGAATATACACCATCGGGCGGTCGGGATCGGGTTGGCGGGCGACGGAGCTGACCACCCCCATAGTCACGGAGTTCTCTAGCCCCTCGGGGCTGCCAAAAGCCAGAACCAACTGACCCTTCCGGAGCGCGGCATAGTTACCCATTGGGAGCGCCCGTAATCCCTCAGCCTCAACTTTCAGAAGTGCGAGGTCGATGTCTTTATCCAAACCGATGATGCGCGCATCAATAGCGGGGGCGGGAGGCCTGGTCGTCGAGCGAGGTGACCCGGTGGCCGTTTGCGAGGGTATGATCACCCGAACCCGTTGCGCCGCTTCCACCACATGAGCATTGGTGATGATGTAGCCACTCGCGTCAACGATCACGCCGGAGCCGGTGATGTGCTGCTTGGCGATCAACGCGGTAGCGGTTGCCCCATCCTCTTCCACAGGTCCGAAACCCGTCACAAGTATTTGCACCACCGAGGGGGAAACTCGCCTGGCCAGCGCCTCGAAGGAGTCGCTCAATTGGCGGAGAATATCCGGGGCTTCCTTTTCTGGGGGTGCTTGGGCCTGAAGCCCGGTTGTCAGCAGCAGACACGCGGCGGCCAGAATCCAGTTCACCAACCTTCGCCTTCGGCGCGGATTTGAATTGGACATGAGTTGATTGTTCATCTGGACGTGATACTCCTCCCAAAGCTCAACAGCTTGATCTTGCCCATCGTCTTTTTGATGGCGATAGTCCCTGTGTAGGTACGCAGAAGAGCGCGGCATTCTTTCCATAGGCGCAAAGCAACCCCTTCGACAACTCGGGGCTGGCCGAATCTAACCGGGCGGGGCAGGCTCCCGGACAATTGCAATGTTCAGGATGGCACTCCAATGGCTTTTTTCAGCAAGCTGCCGACGCGCCTTTCGCACCGCTCTCGTCGCAGCGAACGCTTGTCCCGTCGCATTTCGTCCACCCAAGTGTTAATCGCACGAACGCCATGCGAAAAAGCTCCTCTTAGCACTCCGGCATAGGCCTCAAAGGGATTCTCCGCGGCGCGGACGGGCCGGATGATGATGTTTACTCCCTCGACAACAAACTCGACCCTGTCGCCTTTCTTCAGTCCCAACCGGATGCGAATCTCCTGCGGCACCGTCACCTGGCCTTTGCTGCTGATAACACTGGAATGCGCCATCTTTACTGATCCTCCTTACAGTAAAGATAATACTGCAATCAAACGAAAGCGATTCCCTGTTGGGAAGAGCAAGAGAGAAAGACGCCCTTATGAGCAGAAGAAATCCGGCAGCGATCTCGGTAAGGCCTTTACTGGGCAGCCGGCTTATAGGCTTTCGTCATTCCGTTTCGGCCATTGGTCACGGTGAACTGGCCGTCCGGTTCCGCAGAAAGCCTGATCCAATTCCCCTGGCAATGTTCTTCCAGGTTGGCGATGAAGGCCTCGGGCGCGTTGTTCGCCTTGCCCGCTTCAAGCGCATAATGCAGTTGCCAGATGTCTTCCAGGCCGGGCGAAGTGCGCATGGTTTGCCACGCTTCGGGTGAGCCACCCTTCCTCGCGCCGTTGTTTATGATGGCTACGAGGGGATGCAAAGCTTGTACTAAAGCAGGTGCGCCGGAGAGATCCATGCCGTGATGCGTGCTCAGGTACACATCGACTGTTCCGATCACATTATACGGACAAGCCAGTCCAAGTTCCTTGTTCCACGTCAAATCCCCCAGATCAACCATGCGGAACTTGCCATAGGTGATGAGCATCCCAATCGACTGGGCATTCTCTGAAGGGTCTATGGCCTTTCGTTTCACTCCGGCACATAGCGGGTTGAGCGCATCCACTCCCGCCAAGGGCTCTGAAATCTCATTGCCGGCGGCGGTTAGGACCTGAACGTTGATCCCCTGGATTGGAATCCAGTCACCGGGTTTCGCCAGAAGATGTTTGGCTTTGTCGCGCACTGTCAAATACGCCGAAAAAAGCATATCAGCTTCCACACCGATTTCGACACCCGGCCCGTGGTCCACGAAGGTGCGGATGGGGATCCGGGCTGCGAGTTGCGGCACGCCTCCCACGTGGTCGGCGTGGTAGTGCGTCACGACCAGGTAATCGATCTGTTTCACTCCCGCCAGTTTGGCGGCGGAGACGATGCGGTCGGCGTCGCGGCCACCGGCATCCGGCCAGCCGGCGTCCACCAGCATCGTTTCCCCCCCGGGTGGGACGAAGAGCGTGGCCTGGCCGCCCTCCACATCGATGAAATACACTTGCAAAGTCTGGGCGGCGCGCGCCGAAGCGCAAAGAAGAAAAACGAGAACAGTGGTGATGGTTGTTCGCATGGTGGAATCCTGATGAAACGTATTTAAAATTCTGGCTGCGGCTCGACACGAGTCAAGAATCGACGGTCCAAGGTCAAAAGTGGACCGACTGGAAATGTGTGCGACAAGTTGCACAGACTCCAGCGGCTAGAATCCTACCAGAAAAAAGGCTCCTGGGATTCGGGTTTCGTGCAGCGGCGCCGTCAAGAAACCATCGACGGCCTTCAGGTTTGCACATCCTGAAGTTGCCACAAGGGAACTGGACACCTGGAAAGAGCGAAGAAGGAGGGCATTCCTAAACAGGCTGGATAGCACAAGCGGAAATTAACCTTGCGGGTGTTCTCAACCTGCGGTATACTCCTGGCCGATGTTCAGCGCTTACGCCAACTGGTTTAGCTACCGCTTTTGGGGCTTTAGCCCCAGTGGGTAGAGTGGTGTTGGCCTGAACCCGGAAACAAGTCGTAATAAGCCAACCCACTCGAAGGAGTGGGTTTTTCATTTTAAGGAGGCTGGCGGTGATTATTTCCATGAGACTTCATGCCACCAAAGAGGAGATTGAGCACGTTTGTGAGCGCATCGGGGAGTTTGGCTACAAAGTTCACTCCATCCAGGGCGAGGAGCGCGTGGTGATCGGCGCCGTGGGGGTCGGAGACGTCACCGCCTGCCTCGAGTCCCTGGAGGCCGCGCCCGGAGTCGAGAGCGCCGTCCGCATATCCGCGCCTTACAAGTTCGTGAGCCGGGAATTCAAGAAGGAGCGTACCACCATCCCTGTGAATGGCGTGGAAGTGGGCGGCAGCGAATTCGCCATCATGGCCGGTCCGTGTTCGGTGGAAAGCGAAAAGCAGATCATGGAAACAGCCGAGGCCGTGGCGGCTACCGGGGCCAAGATTCTCCGGGGCGGCGCCTTCAAGCCCCGAACCTCTCCTTACGACTTCCAGGGCCTGGAGCTCGAGGGATTGAAACTCCTGGCCAAGGCGCGGCAGGCTACCGGCTTGGCCATCGTCACCGAGGTGATGAGCGAGCAGGACGTGGAGGTGGTTGCCGAGCATGCGAACATCATGCAGGTCGGCGCCCGCAACATGCAGAATTTCATGTTGCTCAAAGCGCTGGGTGAATGTCCCCGGCCGGTTCTCCTGAAGCGCGGCATGAGCTCGACCATCATGGAACTCCTCATGTCCGCCGAGTACATTACCGCCCACGGGAACCCCAACATCATGCTCTGCGAGCGCGGCATCCGGACCTTCGAGACCGCCACGCGCAATACCATGGATATCGCCGCCGTGCCACTGCTCAACGAGCTAACCCATTTGCCCGTCATCGTCGATCCCAGCCACGCCACCGGCAAGCGCAGCTTGGTGCCGGCGCTGGCGCGCGCGGCCGTGGCCGTGGGCGCGGACGGCCTGCTCATCGAAGTGCATCCTTTTCCCGAAAAAGCCTTCAGCGACGGCGCGCAATCTCTTACCCTCGACCAGTTCCGGGCCTTGACCAACGACCTCAGGCCTTATCTGGAGTTGTGGAAGGCATCGCGCGCCTGCGCCGCCGCTGCGGTGTGAAGCATGAATTGAAATCACATCTTTGTCGCGGTACCATCTACAGTTGAATGGCAAGGTCGCACTGGCACATCGGCGACGCTCCCTTCGCTCCGCAACGAAATGCCTCTGCAAACAACATCCAATGGGTGGCAAAGTGGTGGGCAGAGTTTTCCCGTTTAGGTCCGAAACAACACCTGAGGCGCGAAGTGGTAAAGGTGAATGGGCTTGGCGCCACTCCTATTTCGTCAGGGGTACCGCAGCGAGATTTTGAAGGCGGCAACCGGTCGCTCCTGGCCGGGGGAACAATTCGGCAAATCTTCTTGCAAAGAACGTGGTGTTCGGAATACCGTGGGGCCTGACCTGGTCGAGCCGGCCGAGGTTAGGGAATATCCGATGCCCGAAAGGGGGATGGAAATGAGTGCGCAACAGACCACGAAGAAAGACGATTCGATCGTAATCGGCGGAGCGGGCGGCTTTATCGGCGGCTCGCTCACCCGATACTTCCACGACCGCGGTTTCACCAGGATCCGCGCCATTGACAAGAAACCTTTGCCGGACTGGTACCAGAGAGTGCCGCGTGTTGAAAGCCTCTGCATGGACTTGAGTGAGAGGGAGAATTGTGTAAAGGCGTGCGAGGACGCCGTCGAGGTTTACAATATGGCTGCTGACATGGGGGGCATGGGCTTCATCGAGAAGTTCAGGATCGAATGCCTGCGCAGCATCCTGATCAACACCAACCTGATCGAAGCGGCCTATCAGGCGGGCGTGCAAAGGTATTTCTTCTCCTCCTCCGCCTGCGCCTACAACACCGAGCTACAGAAAGATCCGCACTGCCGGGCACTGAAAGAGTCGGACGCCTACCCCGCCATGGCGGAGAGGGGCTACGGCTGGGAAAAACTCATCTCCGAGATGTTCTGCCAGGAATACTGGGCGGAGCGCGGCTTGAAGACCTTCATCGCCCGCTTCCACAACGTCTACGGTCCCAACGGCACTTGGGACGGCGGGCGAGAAAAGGCTCCTGCGGCCATTTGCCGGAAGGTCATCGAAGCCAAGGATACCGGCAAGAACGAAATCGTAGTCTGGGGTGATGGCACGCGGACCCGCAGCTTCATGTACATCGATGACTGCACCAAGGGCATTCACATGATCACACACTGCGAGGATCTGATCGCAACACCCATCAACCTCGGTTCCAATGAGCTCATTTCGGTCAACGACCTGGTCAGCATCGCGGAAGAAATTGGCGGGATAAAGCTCCAGCGCAAATACGACCTTGCTGCGCCCAAGGGAGTCACCGGCCGAAACAGTGACAACACCATGATTAAGAACATCCTGAACTGGGAGCCCAGGACCCCATTTCGTGAGGGACTGGCGAAGACCTACGCCTGGATCGAACAGCAGTATCAGGACCGAAAGGCCGGCAAAGTCACGGTGCGAGAAAACTATCAAGCGGCGTAAGTCCATGCGCACACAACAGGTGATTGAAATCACTTCGATCATCAGCGAAATTCCCTACCGAATGGCATTTGCCGGCGGTTGGATCGATCAACCCTTCGTTTCGAAACTGAACCCCACTCCACCGGGTTCCATGGTGGTGGTCGGTTTGGAGCCCACTTTCCGGTACATGGATCGCTGCGGAATGGCAACCAGTACGCGCGAGGTTGCGCGCAAGCTGTGGAACGGCAAACTGCCGAATGGAGATCCCAGGGAGCTTACCCGCGAGCTGTATGAGGCAGAAAACAAGGGCAAGCCGGAGCCCTCCGGTTCGCAGGACATGGCGGGCTTGATTTACCCCGGAGTGAACAGGCTGGACTATGACTACAGCTACGAGGGCGGCCACTTCCCCGTGCACGTCGAATCCAACAATGATCCGGACGTCGCCCACTGGTTGGAGGACGTGGTGCACATGGTGCCGGTCGCGCAGCGTCCTGCCGACTACAATCCCCTCGGGAAAAGGAACCTCGACCCGAAGTGGATCCAGAGGCTGGGCGCGACGGGAAAGCAGTGCTTTGATGCCATCGTGACGAAAGACTGCAAGGCGCTGGGCGCCTCCATGAATGAGTGCATGGAGTGCTGGGAGACGATTCTGCCCCACACCGTAAGGCACCCGACCGTCACCGTGGACTTGGCGGGAATCCTGGGTTACTACCAGTCCCGGTATGCCGGAGCCATGTACTCCGGGTGTGGTGGCGGATATCTCTACGTTGTGTCGGACGAGCCGGTGCCTGGGGGAATCCGCGTGAAGGTCAGGTACTCAAAGAAGAATGGCTGACGCGAAGACAGTTGTGGTGACCGGTGGTTTTGACGATTTCAAGTCCCAGCACGTTCGCTTTCTCGAGGAGGCTTCGAAGCTCGGGGGCGTGCGCGTTCTCCTTTGGTCGGACGAGACAGTGCGCGCCCTAGAAGGCCACCCCCCGCAGTTTCCTCAAGAGGAGCGGTTATATCTTCTCCAGGCTAACAGGTATGTCAAAGATGTAAGGCTGGTGACGGGGCAGGTGGACCAAGACTCCATACCACAGGTCGGCGGAATCAATCCTGAAATCTGGGTTGTGGAGGAGGCGAGCGACAATCCTCGGAAGCGGGCCTACGGCGAGTCACACGGTGTTGAATATCGTGTTTTCAAGAAGACAGACCTGGGAGGCTTCCCGGCGTTGCCGTTCGATCCTAAGGGTGAGCGGTCGTCAACAAAGCGCGTGGTTGTGACCGGTTGCTACGATTGGTTTCACTCGGGCCACGTAAAGTTTTTCGAGGAGGTCTCCGGGTTGGGCGACCTCTACGTCGTGGTGGGGCATGACGCCAACATCAAGCTGCTGAAGGGCGAAGGTCACCCGATGTTTCCACAGGACGAGCGGCGCTATATGATTCAGTCCGTGCGTTTCGTCAAGGTTGCCCTGGTATCTTCAGGACGTGGCTGGATGGATGCCGAACCGGAGGTCGCCCTCATCAAGCCGGACATATACGCGGTGAACGAAGATGGTGATGTGCCGGAAAAGCGCGCCTTTTGCAAAGAGCACGGCATTGAATACGTCGTTTTGAAACGGACCCCCAAAGAAGGCCTGCCCAAACGGCAGAGCACCAACCTGCGGGGATTCTGAAGGTCCGTGTGAGTGAGCGGAAGGCGCCCCACCGGAGCGCGGGCAGCAGCCCTGGAGGAGGAACTCGATGCGAAGCAAGGTTCTTATCGGTGCGTGTTTTGTTGCCACAGCAGCGAGCGTGATTCTAGCTCTGATGAGTATGAGCGGATGTTCTCGCCAGGCTTCCCCTGGCGTGGTTCAACAGTGGGTGCAACATAATCGAAACGCGCCACAACCCCCCGTTATCACCCCTGGAGTGGAAAGTACACAAGAGCAACCGGGAAAGCCTCCGTCAGACGCCGTTATTCTTTTCAACGGCAAAGATCTGGCCGGCTGGGAATCGGTCAAAGGCGGGCCTGCCCTATGGAAAGTTGAGAAGGGTTATTTCGAGGTAGCTCCGCACACGGGAGACATCAAAACCAAGCAGGTCTTTGGCGACTGCCAACTGCACGTGGAATGGGCAGCGCCTAACCCGCCTCACGGCCAAGATCAGGATCGCGGAAATAGTGGGGTCTACCTGATGAGCCTTTATGAAGTCCAGGTCCTTGATTCCTATGAAAGCAAAACCTACCCGGACGGACAGGCAGCGGCAATCTACGGCCAGTATGCGCCCTTGGTCAATGCGTGCCGGCCTCCCGGCCAGTGGCAGAGCTACGACATTATTTTCCATGGTCCGCGGTTTGACACGGCAGGGAAAATCGTCCGGCCCGCGACTTTCACGGTGCTGCATAACGGCGTGCTGGTCCAGGACCACGTCACCGTCCTCGGTCTGACAGATGGTGAGCATGAGCCCTACAGGCAAACCCCAACCAAATTGCCTGTGAAACTGCAAGACCACAACCACCCGGTCCGCTTCCGAAATATCTGGATTCGGGAGCTTGTTGAGGCCCAAAAATAAGCGCGCGCCGGCTGACCAAAGAGGGAAGGGGCCAATACCGACGCCGGCTGGCGCAGAGCGAAGCTCTGCGACTGGAGTCCAGAAGGAACTCAAATCAGCTTATCCATGCTCAAGAGGGATGAATCATTAAGTTAGTAGAACCTGAAGCTCGACCAGGGCCATTCCTCCGGCGAATGCACCAAGCCCCTCTTCACCGGATTGTTGTGCATATAGCTCAGCTTTTCCAGGCGTTTCTTCTCGCTATAAACACCATAGGGATAGAAACGGCGCTGCCAGACACGATAGCGCGAGTCGCTGTGAACGGTGGGCGGCAGCCGCACGCCGGTCAACATCTTGCGGCACCAGGAAAGCGTTTGATTCTCAGTCAAGACCGAGACAATCCCTTGCGCGGTTCGTTTCTTCAGCTCTTGCATGAGGCGGCTGGTGCTCTCAGCCGGTTCGGGCTTGATCAGTAGGTGAAAGTGCTCTGGCATCAGAACCCAGCCGACGAGTAGAAAGCCCGCCTCCCGCCGAAATTGCCGCAGAACCTCAACGAAGTCGCAGCGGAAGCGGTGACTATCAAAGAGCTTCGTGCGACGATAGGTGCTAGAAGTGATAAACTGCAACTGGCCGGGTGCGAAATGGCGTCTGGAGACAGGCATAGCAAGGGCAGTATACCGTATTGGAAGCTGAAACGCCCCGATCTATCGGGGCGCCAGCCGGCGGTCCCTCCATTTCGGGACCCGGGGTCGCCCTCAGCCGCAGCCGGGGAGCATGTGGTCCGGCCCCGTGGTAAGACAGCGCGCAGGAACTGCAAATCGACCCGGGCTGTGGTGGAAGAGGGAGGTCAAACTGTAAATGAGCACTTGGCTTGCGGTTGCCGGAATGTTCGTTTTAGGCGCGTTGGCTGCGGTATATGGAATGTTGATGTTGATCTCACCGACCAAGTGGCAGAACCTAACGGACCGCGCTAGCTTGGCAGGCACGTGGTCGTCCCCGCGGCGTTCGCTGAAACGCGGGGAAAGCATCGAAATTCGGGTGGCCGGCCTGCTCATGGGAGCGGTCGGAGTCTTTTTTGTTGTAACAGTCTTGCACGGGCTGCTAACCCCTAACGCTCGGCGACACAAGGCGGCAACACCTCTGCCCAACAATGAGGCGGCTGCGCAATCCCACTCCTGGTTTGGGTTGACCGTGCCCGCCGTTGTAACTTTGCTGGGCCTCTATCTGCTCTTACTCCCCGAGTCATTTCTACGGTGGTCGGCCGGAAGAATGTACCCTCCGCGTGAGATTAAGGCCTCGGCATTGCCGTTGTTGAAACTCTTCATCCGCGCAATGGGCGCGTTTGCCATCCTCGGGGGGGCATCAGGCGTCTACAATTGGCTTCGTGCTGTTTGGTAGCAGCAGCTAGCGCATCTATCTAAGGTTGTCGGCCCCGTCAGGGAGAATTCTCTTCTCGGGCTTGGTTGATGGCTCGCGTCGGTTGGGCGCACCGCGGCCATCGGCCCAATCACGGCTGCCAAGATGTGGAGTGGTAGCCCGCCATTCCCCAGCGGTATCAGTAGGGTACTGAGCGGGTGGTCAGCCAATGGCGGAATCAACACCGCCGGCTGGCGCAGAGCGAAGCTCTGCGACTGGAGTCTCGAAGGAACTCAAGCGAGCTTGTCCATGCTCAAGAGGGATGAATCATTAAGGTAGTAGAACCTGAAGCTCGACCAGGGCCATTCCTCCGGCGAATGCACCAAGCCTCTGAAAGTGCTCTGGCATCAGAACCCAACCGACCAGCAGAAAGCCCGTCTCCCGCCGAAATTGCCGTAGAACCTCAACGAAGTCGCAGCGGAAGCGGTGACTATCAAAGAGCATCGTGCGACGATAGGTGCTAGAGGTGATAAACTGCAACTGGCCGGGGGCGAAATGGCGTCTGGAGACAGGCACAGCAGGGGGACTATGCCGTATTGCAAGCGGAAACACAGAGCTACGCTCTGCGCCAGCCAGCGTTTCCCGGTGTCATTCCGAGCGAAGCGAGGAATCTCGCCCTGGGCCAAGGCGGATCGGGAGCTCGAGCCGGACTAAAGGTTATGCGGAAGAAAGATCAGAGCAAGATTCCTCGCTGCGCTCGGAATGACACCGTCGCGTGAACTTTTTGGAGAGAAGGCAATCGCCCCACAAGAGCACCGGATCACGCAGGCGCGGGACGGAGGTCCGCGCTACCCCAGCAAGCGGGCGACCTCTTTGGCATAGTAGGTCAGGATGATATCCGCGCCGGCCCTTCGGATTGAGGTGAGGGTTTCTATCATCGTGCGTTCGCGGTCGATCCATCCCATCCTGGCCGCGGCCTCGATGAGGGAGAATTCGCCGCTCACCTGGTAGGCGGCGATGGGGACATCGAACTCGCGGCGGGCGAGTGCGATAATATCGAGGTAAGGAAGCGCGGGTTTCACCATGATGATGTCCGCGCCTTCCTCCACATCCAGGGCAATCTCGCGCATGGCTTCGCGTTGGTTGGCGGGATCCATTTGGTAGGCCTTGCGGTCCCCAAACTTCGGCGCCGAGTCTGCGGCCTCACGAAAGGGTCCGTAGAACGCCGAAGCGTATTTGGCTGAATAAGCCAAAATAGGTGTCTGGGTAAAGCCGCGGGCGTCCAACTCCCGGCGAATGCGCCCCACGCGCCCGTCCATCATATCGGAGGGTGCCACGATGTCGGCGCCGGCCTCGACCTGGGTCAAGGCTGTCTTTGCCAGAAGTGGAAGCGTGGAATCGTTGTCAACTTCACCGTTCTTGATCAGGCCGCAGTGACCGTGGCTCGTATATTCGTCCAGGCACACGTCGCATATCACCAGCAAATCCGGCAATTCTCTCTTGATCGCCCGCACGGCCCGTTGCACGATGCCATTGGGGTCGTAGGCGCCTGAGCCCACTTCGTCCTTGCTTTCCGGGATGCCGAACAGGATTACGGCAGGAACGCCCAGGTCATGTGCCGACTTGCATTCGCCCACCAGCCCATCGACCGACCAGCGGTAGTTTCCTGGCATGGACTTGATTTCGTCCTTAACCTTCGATCCGGGACAAACAAAGAGCGGATAGACAAGAGAGCGAGCGTTGAGCTGGTTCTCGCGCACCAGGCTGCGCAGGGTCTCGGTGCGCCGCAACCTGCGGGGTCGATGGATTGGGAAAGACATGGCATGCTCCTTCGTCCGTGGCCTGGAATTCGTTGCCGTGAGTTTTTCACGGAACTTGAAATCCATGTCATCCTGAGCCCCGACTTGTCGGGGCGAAGGACCTCTGCAGTTGCTTTTTGGGGTCAGCAGCCTACGACGAACTGCAGAGATGCTTCTCCCGCAGGGCGGGATCAGCATGACAGCGTGGCGCATTCGCGCCGATCTTCTGACATCGCGGATAGCGGTCTTCGGCTATACGTGCTCCGGGTGACAGGCAGCTCCAACTTCGGAATTCGGGCTAATACAGTCTGTCACGCGGTTTAAAGTCTCCAAACGTCCCGATGTTGGCTAACGAGATTGCCACCCGGAAGACGTTTTCTTTCCTAATGGTTACGGTCGTCGTTCCTAATGAAAACCGCTGATACTCAACATTTATCCCGAAGCATCCAAAATTATAGCTGAGTTGGCCGACTCCGCCAGCCGCAATCTTCTGAACAAGATTGTAGTTCACGCCAAACGCGCCACTCAACCCTTTGCGGTTGAAGTCCCCATAGGTTGCGAGGAGGTTCAAAAGGTGGTAGGAGGAAGTGGAAGTCGTTGTTGTTGAGGGGGAGCTTGTGGACCCGCTCAGAAGGTTAGGATACGAATTCTTATTGATGAAGAAGTCGGTGAAGGCCAGCCCATAAACGCCGCGCCTGACATGAGAGGTAATGCCAGCGTCAAGGATACCTCCACCGTTCGGGCTTAAATCAAGTTTCAGCTCGGTGTCGTAAAACGAGAAGGGAGCGATCTTCAGGTCAGAAACGACCGGCGACAAACGTTTGCCGGGAATGAAGTGAAATCCCGTGAGCGAGAGCGTCGGCTCCCAAACAATGGGGTTGTTTGGTCCCCGGACACCGCCGAACGTGGGGTCAAAATAATACTTCTCCGAGATGCGCCAGGAAACCAACTCCTGAGCCTGCGGCGTATCCGCTGTTCCCGCAGGAACGTCTTTGCGGGCCAGGATAGTGTTGGTCAGCGAATACTCAACTTCATTGGTTTGGGAGAGGATGTCCAGATCATCGTACCGAACAACGTTGGCAAGCTCTTCCGGATCCCTGGCTTTGACCAGACGATAGACTATGTCCGGCTCAATAACATGCTTAAGGCGCCGGCCCCACAAGGACCGTGCGAGGACTTTTTCGAGGGAAGGCGGCCGGAGATCGAGCGCGAAGTCGCCCAGCAGCCTGGTGAGGGGGTCGTGGTTCGGGTCCAGGCTGGTGCCGTACCGGGCCGCATCGACTCCCGCCGAAGGGGTGAGGTGAAAGCCCCAGAATTCCTTGAGGCGGAGTGTGACCTCCGGGTGAAAGTCCAGTCGCTCCGAGAGTGAGGGAAGGTCAAGTCCTGGTTCCGTGCGCCCGAGGGCGCCAGCAGAGGTCCCGAACGAAAAGTAGAAGGGGCTCTCACCCACCTGCTTGTCCGTTCCGTAAAACGAGAATTCGGGCGTTTGCCGGATGACAATGGAGGGTGCCGGCACCAAATGGCACTCGCTTCCTTGGCACTGATACGGCAGTTGTGCGGAGAGAAAGTCCTGATAGCGGGATGCGTAGATGTTGAAGCTGTAAGCGCCGAAATCCTTGGTTGCGAAACCGATTTGGTGGGCTTCGGAATTGACCGCTTCGGTGAAAGTTGGCGAATAAACTTCGCGGAAAGCCAGCGAGGAAACGTAGTCCACGTCCGCGACGCCGCGAAATCCGTCGAAAAAATCCTCAGCGTCCCCGACCGCCTTGAGGCTCTGGCCGGGAGCGCGATTTGCCTTAACCGTGTCCTTGTCATTTACCCCGAAATAGTCCACCCTGAGCTTGGTGCTATCGCTGGGTGTCGCCCGGAACTGTGCCCTTCGGGCAACCCCTCGGAGGCTGTAATCCTCCAGACCCAGCAACAGGTCCATGCTGGGACTGATAGCCCAGAAAAACCCTGCGCCGACGACGGTCCCCTTCTGCGAAGAAGTCCCAACGTGTGGAAGCAAGAAGCCGGTATGGCGAGGCTTGCGGGCGATGGAGGTACCCATGAAGGGGAGGTAGAAAAGAGGGACACCCAGGAAACGGATGACCGAACCACGCGCTATGACCTTGTCGTCCAACTCCACCTTGGCGTCGCTGGCGGAAAAGGACCAACCCTTGGCTTCGCAATCGCAAGTCGTAAACCTGCCATGTTTCACCGTGTACGTATTCTCATCCAGGCGCTCAATTTCCTCACCCTGGATGTAAAAGGGATTCTCCGAATAAAGCACCTTAGACCGGTCAGTCTGGATGTAATAGGGATTCTCCGTGTTAGGCGCCTTAGGCCGGGCGCGCGTGGTGTGGATGTAGCCGCGGCCGTTTGAAAACCATCCCTTCTGTGTTCGGGTATTGTAGTGGACCTCGTCGGCCGCAATATGGCTACGAGGATCGATGAAAAGCACATGCCCCGTGCCCACGACTTCTCCTGACACTCCGTCGTAGGTAACCTCGTCTGCCGTGAGCTTCATGCCACGGTAAGTCACCTCCACATGCCCGCGAAAACGGTCAATATCCTTGTCTTTCTCCTGGGAATCGGCGCGGAGGGTGATGATTTTGTCGGGATTCCCTAATTCCAGCGGCACGGAGGGTTGCTGTTGCGCCGATGAGATCAAGGCCATGCCCAGTGCAACGAACAACCCCAAAGGAACAGGCGCGCTACTTTTCCGGCGGGAGAAGGAAACGTTCACAGAGTTCATGAGCAAGCACAGACGCCTTATTTTACCCGAAGCAGCTTTGCTCGAACGAATCAATTTGCTAAGATGCGTTAGAGAGCGTATAACGCTGCCCGGAGGATTTTAAGCACCCGGTGAAGTGCCCTAAGTGCGGCTTTGTCAGTTACCACGGACTCGCACAATGTAAGAAGTGCGGCGCCAGTTTTGTGCCCGCGCCGCAGCCGCCATCTGTCGCCACTAAAACGACCATCATCGCCCAGGCTGGGCCTGCGCCGCAACTCGAGGAAGAAGCTACAGGTGCGCCGCCCGCCAATATGGACCCAGCTCAGAGCGGAGCCACCAAAGAACCCCCGCAAGACAAGGGACCTCGGACCATGCCAGATAACACCGAACTTGAATTCGTGAGGAATCTTCGCGAACCCTTGGCAGAGAAAGCAACCTCCCCCGTAGCGGAAGAAGCTGCGCCCTGGAGGCAAGAGCTTTCAGAGCGTGTCCAGAGCTTTCGCCAGCGTCGCGCCCGTCTACGAAACGAACCTGGCCGGGAGGAGTCCCTCGACTTTGAATTCGAGCCGAGAGAAGCGAGCCCGCCTCCGGAGCCGGGCGTGGAAGAGATCTTGGAATTCCCGCAGAACGTTCTTGCCGTTGACGCGGAAATTACCCCCCCTGCGGCGCTTGAGGATGACGTGAAACACTCGGACGCGGAAAACCTGGAAAAAGGTGACGAGGGATTGGAGATTCTCGATTCTGCGCTGGCTCAAGCAGACGAATTCGCCATCGAACCGGCATCGCCGGCAGGCAATCGTTTGGAGATCGTTGTCGGGCCGCCGGAAGTTGACGCTCCAGCGGCTGCCTCACAACTAGAACTCCAAGCCCTTCCCGTGGCGCCCCTGGGCCGCAGGTTCCTGGCGGGCTTGGTGGATGGACTGGTTCTCCTGCTTGGGGCGGCACTTTTCGCGCTCATTTTTTGGAGGGCCGGCGGCCATCTGACTCCGGTCCCTCTGAACCTTGCCATCGTCGCGCTTATCGCGGTCATTTTCGTTTGGGCATATTTTGGGTTGTTCACGGCCCTCACCTTCTCTACGCCCGGCCTGATCTGGATGGGTATTGAAGTTCGGAACATGGAAGGTTGGCCACCCGGACCCCGGGAATCCCTCTTGCGCGCTTTTGGTTACTTAGTGTCGATCTCGGCCTTGATGATAGGATTCCTCTGGGCACTAGTAGATGGTGAGGGCCTTACCTGGCATGATTGGATATCTGGGACTTTCTTAACTCCCGTGAATCAGGAGGCGCCGAGCGAAGGTGTGGAATCGAAAGCCTAGCGATTCTGTCGATTCTGCCTTCCCGACTTTCACTCGTCATTCCATGAACAAAGGACGCTTCTTGAACCAGAAACTCGGCAAGCGGGCCAGCCGCAAGATTGCCCTTCTCAAATCAAGCCTTTCGGCTATTCGCCAGCCTCTCCGACCGGAAGCCTCGGCCCCACGCTTCCCCAAAAAGGGAGCCTCCCGCGAAAAAGGGCCTGAATCCGAAGTTAGGTCGTAGATAGTAGGTGCTAGTACTACTACGTTAAGTTAGGGTGGACGGTTTCGTTTGCGAATTACGCTGCCACAATACGCGCACTCTCCGGTCCAGGTAAACAACAGGCGTTGGATCTCACGACGCGTCTGTGGCAGGGTCC
>JBEKIZ010000056.1:0-33428 GCA_050011515.1 Terriglobia bacterium
CCACCGTCCCCAAGATCACCGTCATCACCCGCAAGGCTTACGGCGGCGCCTACTGCGTGATGGGATCAAAGCACGTCCGCACGGATGTGAACCTGGCCTACCCCAGCGCAGAAATCGCCGTGATGGGGCCGGAAGGAGCGGTGAATATCGTCTATCGGCGCGAGCTTCAGAAGGCAGAAGACCCGGAAACCTTGCGCCGCGAGAACGTCGCGGAGTTCCGCGAGCGCTTCGCCAACCCTTACATCGCCGCCGAACGCGGCTGGGTGGACGCCGTCATCCAGCCCCGCGACACCCGCCCCAAACTGATTACTGCCCTGCGCATGCTCGAAAGCAAGCGCGACACCAACCCACCCAAAAAGCACGGCAATATCCCGCTGTAGTACAGCACGGCCCTTGGCCGCAACCGAAAGCAGATTCTTCGCTCAGCTGCGCTCCGCTCAGAATGACATGTCATCCTGGGCGAAGCGATGATCGCAGAAATTCTTCTCAATGAACCCGAATTCGCAGATTGAGGGGCCCTGGTCCGTTCCAACACGTTAGATTGAAGTCGCCTCCACCAAACCTGGGCAGGGACAGAGCGGTGCGCTTGACGATTGCTTCACTCTGGTGTTCGAGCCTCTCCCAAGTAACCCCTCACCCGTCCCGCTCCGGCTGGTGAAAGCGCCGGCAGCGGGCCACCCTCTCCCCTCGGGAGAGGGCGGTTTTCCTAACTTCGACGCGCGAGAGAAACGGTGGCCCTCTCCCAGGGGAGAGGGTGCCCGACGGAGGAGGGCGAGTGAGGGGTTTTTCCATTCGGTCAAACCAGCAACCTCGCTCAACTTTGGAATTTGGGTTTAATGCGAATGCCCACCATGGGCGCGGCTACAAAACTGCGAGGATGCCGCGCGCCGCCAAGCTGATGCCCACTGCCAGCACCAGCAACGCCGACGCGGCGGCAGCGGTGAGGCGCCAGCCCAGCTCGCGGAACATGGAAGCAAGGGTAGCCATGCAGGGAAGGTAGAAAGTCACGAAGAGGGTGAAGATCAGGATTTGTGCAACGCTCATCACGGAAGCCACATGTGTGGTTCCCAGGGCCTGCATGAGCATCAGGAGGGAGAGTTCTTTTCTCAACACGCCGAAAATCAGGGTCAGGCCCACAGCGCGTGGCAGGCCGAGCAGCGCCGTCAGCGGTGAGAGCGCGGCATTGATGAATTGTTGCCATCCATAGAATTCGATCAAACTTAGAATGGCGCTGCCCGCCACGAGCAGCGGGAGCGCCACCATCACGAACTCGCGCAGCCGCCACCAGGTTTTCATCATGACCACCTTGGGCGCGGGCACGCGGAAGGCCGGCACCTCCATCAGCATCCCCGGCGAAATCTCCGGCCAGATCAGGGCCAGGATGTGGCCGGCCAGGACCACTACCAGCAGATTCAAAACGTAGATGCCCAGCGCGTAATAGGCGCCCAAGTAGACACCCACCAGCGCCAGAATCACCGTCATGCGCGCCGAGCAGGGGACCAGGACTGCGAGGAACGCTGCAATGAAGCGGTCACGCCGCGAACTGAGGATACGCGTTGCCATCACCGCCGGGACGCTGCACCCGTAACCGAGAAGCACGGGCAGGGTTGCTGTGCCATGCAGGCCGAGGCGGTGCATGAGCGCGTCCATCAGATAGCCTACCCGCGACAGATACCCAAGGTCTTCAAGCACGGCGAGGCATACCAGGAAGGGCAACAAGTAGGGCAGCACAATGGCCACGGCGCCTGCCGTTCCTAGCAGGGCGCCTTTGGCGGCTGCGAACGGCACGCTCTGCGGGTCCATGTACCGGGACATCCGGGCGATGAGGCCGCTGAACACACCCAGAATGCGGTCCTCACCAAATTTGCCCACTGTGAAGATGAACTGAAAGATGCCCAGGAAAACCAGGCCCAGCACTGCATATCCCCACACCGGATGCATCACGAGCCGGTCAACCCTTTCCCGCCAATCCCTTCGGGGATGAGTAACCCGGGCGACACGCTCGAAGAGGTTCAGACAGGCGGCGTGCCGCGCCGAGGAAATCGCCGCATCCGCAGGCTGGCCCAGAAGACGCGTGATCTCGCCCTGGGCCTCGGAAACTGCCGCAGCCACCTGCAAAGTGGGGAGCCGGGCAAGCGCGCGGGGATCACTCTGTGCGAGCTGCAATGCCTCGAAACGAGCCGGCGGGAATGCCGTTGCGGATTCAACAAGGGCTGTCGCAGTGGCAATGGCGGTGGAAACAACATTCTCATTGGAAACAACAATGTCATTCCGAGCGTAGCGAGGAATCTGGCTCTGATCTCCCGAGGAAGGACCTCGAGCGAGATTCCTCGCTACGCTCGGAATGACAGCTTTGGCTTGCTCTCCCTGCTCGATCCCGGCGCTTCCTCGATCGCGGTCATCACCCAGCGTCGCAAAACTGGTGAGCCTTTGCCCCAGCCGCGCGACCGTGTCTTCAACCTCCGGCGCATAGATGAACGGTTTGGGAGGAATCCGCCGCGCCCGGCGGGAAAGAGCCAGCGCGGCGCGGAATGAGTCGAGGATGCCTTGCCCGCGGGAGGCAATCGTCTCCACCACCGGAACCCCGAGCGCGACGGAAAGGGCCTTGGAATCGATGACGATGCCTTTTCGCGCCGCCTCGTCCATCATGTTCAGGCAGACGACAAGCGGCGCTTGCAGATCCTTGAGCTCCAAAGTCAGTTCCAGGCTTCGCGCCAGTTGCGAAGCGTCGATGACGTTTATAATCACATCCCAGTCGCCGCTGAGAAGACATTCGCGGCCGATGGCTTCAAGGGGATTTGTGGGGGTCAGTGAATAGAGGCCGGGCAAATCGACCAGGTCAACTACCACACCATCCACCCGCGCCTGGCCACGGGTGTACTCAACGGTGGTTCCGGCAAAGTTGGACGTGAGGGATCGGTATCCCGCGACAGCATTAAACAGCGTGCTCTTGCCGCAATTGGGTTGGCCGACGAGAGCGACCTTCACGACAGGACTTCTACCTTAATTTTCTCAGCCAGTTGCTTCCCGACTGCAACATGCGTTCCCCGGTTGTCAACAACCAGCGGGCCACCGAAGGGCGCGCGGCGCAGAACCCGGATCCGGTCGCCGGCATGGATGCCAATCTGATTGAATGAACGCCGGGTCTCCCAACCCCCAAGTATTGTCAATACTTTGAGGGACGCTTGACCTTCAGCTTCGTAGAGGCTTAAGGGTGAGTCAAACTTCGCGTTGTTTAACATCGTATCCCATTATAGGGCAAAAGGCGTTCCAGACCCCCATAAAAAATGTCCAGAGGCTCAAAATTGGAAAGTAGCTTATCGCAAGCGAGTTGCATGTGACTTAGGTCACGGTCAGCGATGGAGGGGGGACAAATTGGGCCTCGCCGAATAGGGGGATTTCACGCTGGAAAGGGCAGGTGTCGGGTGGGAGAGTACAGGGAACAGGGAGTAGAGAGCAGGGGCCGGAAGCTGTTCCCTGTTCCCTATTCCCTGTTCCCTGAAGAGACGACCTCGCCATGCAGCACTGCCGCTAGGCTTCGTGGGTGTGGGCGGCGCGGTTCCGCGCTACCTGGCGAGTGTAGAGGATGCGGTGGATCACCGTCACATTGGAGAGCACCGCGATGAGCCAGAGCACCGGCGCCATGCGGTCAAACAAGGCGCCGATGATGATCAGCACCACACGCTCAGGCCGCTCCAGGAAGCCCACCTTGCAGGACGGGATAACGTTTTCGGCTCGTGCGCGGCTGTAACTCACCATGACGGAGCCGATCATGGCTACGGCGACGAGGGATACATACAAGAACCGGTTGATGCGCCCGTAATAAATCAGCAGTCCGATCAGCAAGCAGAGGTCGGAGTAACGATCCATGACTGAGTCGTAGAAGCCGCCGAAGGGCGTCACGCGGCCCGCGAGGCGTGCCACGCGGCCGTCCGCCATGTCGAAGATCCCGGCGAGGATGATGGTGGCGCCCGCCGAGAGAAAATAGCCGTAGGCGAACAAGTACGCGGCCAGCAGGTTGATGCCGAACCCTGTAAAGGTAAGGAAATTAGGGTTGATGCCGCTCGCCGCAAAGCCGCGGACAATCGCATCCAGTACGCGCCCGAGCGTATCGCCGATTTTCCCCGTGATCACGTGGGTATGCCAACCTTGCTAGGCTTCGGACTGCTCGTGGATGGTCTGTACGGCCCGGATTTCAAATTCCCGAACCCCGTTCGGCGTCGCAATCCTGACCGAATCCCCTAGCTTCTTCCCCATCAAGCCACGACCAATGGGCGAGGTCGTAGAGATTAAGCCCTTGCTGACCTCCGCCTCTTCGCTTGTGACCAGTTTGTACTCGATCTCGGAATCCCGGTCAACATCGTACAAGACTACTTTCGACCCAAAAGCGATTCTGTCCTTAGGGATATTGCTGAAATTGATCAGCGAGAGCTCTGCCAACCTCTTCTTAAGCTGGACAAGCCGCGCACCAACGTAGTCCTGGCGTTGCTTCGCCATGTGGAACTCGGCGTTTTCACTCAAATCGCCGAGCGCGCGGGCGCGCTTCAACTCCCGTGGGAGTTCGTGATTAAGTTCATGTTCCAATGCCTGAATTTCTTCCTGAAGTTTCTGTACAACGGATGTGGGCATATCAAAAACCCTGCCTTCAGAGGTGAGACTTGATTATAGGCGAAACACCTTAAACGCGCAATTGCCCTACGGGGGCCTGTTGTTAGCACCAACCCGGGTCTCTTGCCGAATCATATTTTGCGGGCTCCTTTAAACCACGATTTCCAGTTTGGCCTCCCGGCTCCCAAGCAGTACACACCGAGTTGCCTACTTTTGGCCCCCTAGCCATCCTGGCTCAGGCCCTCCGTAGATTCGTCGGCGGGGTTCAAAATGGAAATGCGGGTATAATTGCCTGCCGATTCAAGGAGGTGTAGAGCGTTCTTCCGGCAAGACGGGCGGATTGGAAAGCCCAACTCGGCGTTTGGGGCCGAATTTTGTATGCTGTATGGAGGTGAACAATCCATGAAGCCGGGATGCGAAGTGTTCTGCGCCGGAAATGCCGTGGTGGATGTCCTGGCGCGGCCCGTGGACGGACTTCCCGCCCCAGGGGCCAGCCAGCGTCTGGAAGAGGTGGTCCTCGCACCGGGAGGCAACGGCATCAACACTGCCATGGCGCTCGCGCGGCTGGGGGTTCGGGTTGCCCTCGCCGCGCCTGTGGGCCAAGACCGGTTGGGAGAAATTCTTCGCCAGTCAGTGCGCTCCGAAGGAGTGGATGATTCAAACGTGATCACGGTTAAGGAGGCCCGAACCTCCGTCAGCATGGTGCTCGTGGAGTCGAGCGGCGAGCGACGCCTCCTGCATTTTCGCGGCGCGAATGCGCACTTTTCCGCCTGCCACTTGAACTGGGACTTGGTGAAAGGGGCGCGAGTCTTTCACTACGCCAGCGCCTTCGCCCTGCCGAGCTTCGATGGCGCCCCCCTCGCGGAGACTATGGTTCGTGCCCGGCAGCTTGGTTGCCTGACCTCCATGAATCCCTGCTGGGACTCGCGGGGCCGCTGGCTGCCGCTGATCGAGCCGGCCTTGGCATATGTGGATTACTTTTGCCCCAACCAGGAAGAAGGCCGGCAGCTCACGGGCGAGACGGAGCCCATGGCCATTGCGGACCGCCTCCACCAGACAGGCGTGAAGACGATCATCGTCAAGCTGGGACCAGCGGGATGTTACGTGGATGGCCCCGAAGGCGCGTTCTCATCTCCCGGCTTCGCCGTTCGCGCTATCGATACCACGGGCGCCGGCGATTGCTTTGATGCCGCCTTTCTCGCCGCTCTCTGCCGCGGCAACAACCCCCAGCATGCTGCCCGCTTCGCCAACGCTGCAGCCGCGCTTTCAACCTTGGGCATGGGCGGTGGCGATTCGGCTCCCACTCTTCAGCGGGTCGAAGAGTTTCTTCAGATTTGACGCGCTTACAATCGTTGTGCTATCAACTTTGGATTATGCATTTTCAGGGGATGCCCGGCCATGAAACCCAGGGTGTTTGTTTCGCGTCCGCTTTTGCCCGCTGTAATTGAACGCATTGCGGAGCACTGCGAAGTAACAGTGAATCCCGAGGACGTGGCGCTCACCCCCGGAGCGCTGGCGGAGGCGTGCCGTGATGTTGACGGCTTGGTGGCCTGCGGCGTGCGTGTGAACGAGGAAGTCCTCCGCCAAGCCACTAGACTGCGCGTGGTGGCGAACGTTGCTGCCGGCTATGACAACATTGATGTGCCAGCCTGCACTCGCCGCAGGATTGTGGTCACCAATACTCCCGGCGTGGTCACGGAAATCACCGCCGACACTGCATTCGCACTTCTGCTGTCAGCGGCACGGCGTGTTACGGACCTTGACCGTTACGTCCGCGAAGGCCGTTGGCGCCACTGGGAGTGGGGAGCGATGTGGGGCGCCGAAGTCAATGGGAAAACCTTGGGCCTTTATGGCTTCGGCCTGATCGGACAGGCTATGGCGCGTCGTGCCCGGGGCTTTTCTATGCGAGTTCTCTACCACACGCGACACCGCGCGCCCCACACCCTCGAAAAGGAATTAAACGCCCAATTCGTCGACCGTGAAACCCTCTTGCGCGAGTCGGATTTCCTCAGCCTGCACGCTCCCCTGACCGCGCATACGCACCACATGATTGGCGCTTCCGAATTGGCTCGGATGAAACCGGGCGCTTTCCTCATCAATACGGCGCGAGGAAAAGTGGTGGATGAAGAGGCGCTGGTCCAGGCGCTCCGAGCAGGGAAAATCGCCGGGGCAGGCCTTGACGTGTATGAACATGAGCCGCACCTTCACCCGGGGCTGGCCACGTTGCCCAACGTGGTCCTATTGCCGCACATCGGCAGCGCCGCAGCAGAGCCTCGCCTGAAAATGGCGATGCTGGCGGTGGATAATCTCCTCGCGGCGTTAGATGGTCGAAGGCCCTTCAATGTTGTGAATGCCGAGGTTTTTGAATCAAAGAGCTGAACACCTATTCACGATACGGAATATTCCCCTTGCCGTGTCATTCTGAGCCAACTAGTCAGTGGTCCGTGGTCAGTTGAAAACGCCGGGCCAGGGCAATTTTGGATTGTTCCCACCTACCACCTGCTGCCTCCTGCTTCTGAAGAGTTGCGCCGACAAGTCGGGGCGCTACGCTCGCTTCCCCCATCTGCCACCTACTGCTTGCCCCCTGTCTTCTGCCTTCCGATTTCTGACTTCTACTTTCTGCTCGTCCTGCCACGGCGGGTCACTTTTCACTCGTCACTGCCTTTCCAGCCCCTTGCCTTTCCTCGTCCACTTCCCAATAATGTTCTTATGCTTACACGCAACAATATTCGTTTGACGCTTGAAGGGGCGCGCGCCATCCTGGCCGCTGCTGAAAGCAAAGCTCGGGAGATCAACGTCGCGCAGAATATCGCCCTTGTGGATGAGGGCGGTCACCTGCTTATCTTCGCTCGCATGGACGGCGCCAAGCTCTCCTCGGTCGAGGTGGCGCTCACCAAGGCCCGTGCCGCCGCCCTGCGCCGCTCTCCCACAGGTCCCGCGCCCTCGTCCGCCGAACCCAGCGTCCTTCTTTCACTGGGGTTGCCGCTGGCGACCGGCGGAAAGCTCACTTGCATTCGAGGCGGCCTGCCGCTGATGGTGGACGGCCAATGTGTGGGTGGAATTGGAGTGAGCGCAGGCACCGAGGAAGAGGACGTACAAGTGGCGCAGGCCGGCGTGGAGGCTTTGGCGAAACTCGTATGACCCAGGCTGCCCAATCCGCCACGCTTTCCGCTCTTGAATACTCCCACGGAAAGCAACTGGCTATTCAGGTTTTCTTGGACACGATGGCCGCATTGGACGTTCGCTCCGCCATGTTGGCCAAACTGAAGCGCGAAGGCGAGCTGCTCAAGGCGGGTGAATTCTCCCTTCTCCTGGCGCGTCCTCCTCACGTGGTGGCCTTCGGAAAAGCCGCCAACCGGATGGCGGCTCTGCTGGATGAAATCCTGGGCGGCCGGGTTGAAGCTGGCGTCTGCGTTTCGCCCGGAGAGCCTGCTAGGAAACTTGACCGTTTCCGCTATTTTTTGGGAGGCCATCCCTACCCGCTGGCGGGAACTCTTGAGGGAGCGCGCGCCGCGCTGGAGCTGGTTTCGAATCTGACTCCGGATGACGCCGTCATCTTCCTTGTTTCAGGCGGTGGTTCGGCCATCTTCGAGCAACCTTTTGATTCCGCCGTCTCACTGTCTGACCTGCGCGAGTTCAACCGCCTGTTGGTCACTTGCGGATTGCCCATTGAGCAAATCAACGTCCTCCGTAAGCACACCTCGGCCGTGAAAGGCGGGCGCCTCGCCGTTCGGGCGTACCCCGCGCATCAGCTCACCATTTACATTTCCGACGTGCCGGAGCAGCTTTCTTCGATGGTCGCCTCGGGCCCGACCCTTCCCGATGAGTCGACGGCGGAGCAGGCTTACGCGCTCGCGGAGCAAAACGGGCTGGTGTCCCACTTTCCACCCAGCATCCGGAAACGTTTCCTGGAACACACTCTGGAAGAAACTCCCAAGCCGGGCGACGAGCGCTTCAAGAATTCCCATTACTTCTGCCTGCTCTCCAACCGCGACGCCGTGGAGGCTGCCAGGACAGCAGCGGAAAAACTCGGATTTGTGAGCGAGATTGATTCCAGCCCATGGGACGCGGACTACCGGCAGGTAGCCCAGTCGAACCTCGTCTCGCTCAAAGCGCTGGCTGACACGCACAAGGGACATGCGGTTTGCTCCATCGTAGGCGGCGAAGTCACCTGCCGCGTTACCGGCCCGGGAGTGGGTGGGCGCAATCAAGCCTACGTGCTTTACGCGGCCCAGTCCATTGCCGGACAGCACCGGGTGGTCTTGAGTGCAGGTACCGACGGGCGCGACGGCAACAGCCCAACCAGCGGCGCCGTGGCGGACGGCCAGACTGTTTCTCGCGCCCAGATCCTGGGAATGGACCCCGCGGCGTACCTGGCTGAAAGCGACTCCTACTCCTTCTTCCGGACGCTCGGAGATACGGTGGACATTGGCTATATGGAAAACAACCTCCGCGACGTGCGGATCTGGTTGGACTTGAGCAACCCATTGCAGGATGATGAAGAAGCTGTTCCGCCACGGCGGGTCAGTCGGAAAAACGGGGTTGGGGAAATTCATTTTGAATTCTGAATTGCTTCCCGCCTTCTGTTTCCTGACACCCAGAACCTGGCGCCTGAAACCTGTCTTTTCGAGGCAACACAAATGGGCTTGGACGAAATCTATGGAAAGGTTTCGCTCGTGACGGGCGCTAGCCGCGGCATCGGCCGGGCCATCGCCGTCGCGCTAGGGGAGGCGGGCGTTGACGTTGCCGTGAATTACCTCACGCAGGAGGGCGCCGCCCAGGAAACCTGCGAGCGGGTCCGGGCCCACAGACGACGCGCCGTGGCCGTCCGGGCGGACGTCTCTCAAGCGGCGGAGGTTGCGCGGTTGGTGAAGACCGTCCAGGAGCAACTGGGGCCGGTGGAGATCCTGGTGAACAATTCCGGAATCACGCGCCCCCAGCCCTTGAACGAGATCACTGAGAAAGACTGGGACGAGCTCCTGGACACCAACCTGAAATCCATGTTCCTGGTAACGCAGCAAGTCCTCCCCGGTATGCGCGCCCGTCACTGGGGACGGATCATCAACCTGTCCTCCGTGGCCGCGCAAACGGGCGGAGTGGTGGGCCCCCACTATGCTGCCTCCAAGGCCGGCATTTTAGGCCTCACTCACTCTTACGCGGCGCTTCTCGCAAAAGAGGGCATCACGGTGAACGCCATCGCTCCGGCGCTCATTTACAGCGAGATGGTGGCTGTCAATCCAAAGGCCCGCGCGGACCTCATACCAGTCGGGCGCTTTGGCGACGTCGAGGAAGTGGCCGACGTGGCGGTCATGCTGGCGCGCAACGGTTACATCACCGGGCAGACGATTAACGTGAATGGCGGCTGGTACATGAGCTAACAGGAGGTAACAATGCCGAATTCGATTGGTTTCATCGGCCTCGGAATCATGGGCCAGCCCATGGCCCTGAACCTGCTCAAGGCTGGACACAAGCTGGCGGTCTATAACCGCACGGGCAGCAAGGCAGAACCCCTGAAGCAGGCCGGGGCCCAAGTGGCCTCGACTCCTGCCGCAGCGGCGAAGGACGCTGATTTCGTCATCATAATCGTGACTGACAGTGCGGCGGTGGAAGACGTTGTGCTCGGCAGAGACGGCATCCTCGGGACCGTCGCTTCGGGCGCCATGGTCATCGACTCGAGCACCATCAGCCCCCTAGTCAGTCGCAAGATGGCCTGCCACGTCGCCGGCCAAGGCGCCAGTTGGCTGGATGCTGCTGTAACCGGGAGCAAACACGGCGCGGAGAAAGGCGAACTGACTTTTATGGTCGGTGGCGACCGCGCCGTATTCGAACGCGCCCTGCCTATCCTTCAAGTGCTGGGAAAGAAGCACATCTACTGTGGCCCAAATGGTATGGGGCTTTCAGCCAAGCTGGCACAGAACGCCATTCAGGCCACGATGCTCGAAATCTTTTGTGAGGGTTTAGTCCTGGCCGCCAAGGCTGGCGTGGCGCCACAAACTATGTTGGAGATCCTTCAGTCTAGCCTGGCCCGCGCTGGACTCACGGATTTTAAGGCGCCGTTTATTTTCAAGGGCGATTTCACTCCCTACTTCCCGCTCAAGCTGATGCACAAGGACCTCGAGCTGGCCATGGAAGCCGGGTTCGCGCACAACGTGCCCCTGCCCACCCTGGCGGCAGTGAAAGAAGTGTATAGCGCCGCCAAGGCCCAGGGAAAAGGCGACCTCGACTATGCGGCTGTTATTACATTCCTGGAGGAATTGGCAGGGGTGAAGGTGCGCTCGAAGTAGGCGATCTGTAGGGGGACGGCTTGCCGTCCCCTGATGTTCGTGTGGGCCATCGACGAGGGTAGGGCAAGCCCTACCCCTACATCCGTTACAGTGAGACGATGATACCCGCGTATCCAACGACAGCATCCCGGTCGCCGCTAGTATCGGCAGAAGTGGCGTACTTGATAAGTTCCGCGCGCTGGGCGCCAAGGTCTTTCGCCGCCGTCAGCATGGCGATGGTGGGACCGTAGCCGCACATCGAGATGTCGTCGTGGCGCAGCACCTCGTAAAGGCCCGGCGGGTCGAGCGCCAAGATCTTATCAATCGCCTTGCGGTCCTTCTCGCGGGTTAAGCTGTCCGGTTCATAATGGTTCATATCGCTGGAAGCGATGATCATTACGGCGGCGGTGGGTCCCGCTGCCTGGGCGATGCTGTGGCCGAGAGATTCCAGCCCGGAATACCCGCCCACCCCGATGGCAATGGGAACGAACTTGAACTCTCCCACGCTGCGCTGGAGGAAGGGAAGTTGGACTTCCAGGGAGTGCTCGTCTTCATGCGCCTCGGCATCCTCCATGAGTAAGTGGCAGGAGCGACGCAGCAGGCGTGCCAGGGCGGAATCCACCGGCACCCTTCCTAAAGGGGTTAACCACTCTCCGCTGGACATGATCGCCAGTGGCGCGCCGCGGCCGGTATGGTTCGGGCAAAGGATGATGTAAGTGGGCCGCTTGGGCAGCCTGCCGAAAACCGCCCCGGCCACGTGCCCCGAGTACATGTAGCCTGCGTGAGGTACCACACATCCCAACGCGCCTTCGATCTTCGCCTGTTCGTCACCCAGGTACTGATCGAGCTGACGCGTCAGGGACTCCGGCCGGCCAGGATAGAATCGGCCTGCAACCGCAGGCGGTCGTATGGCGGGGGATGGCATGGATGAATCCTATTCCCCGATTTCGGTCGATGTCAAGCGAGTTGCTGTCTGGAAAAGTCCTGCCTCCGCTTGGCATGGAGAGCGGGGAAAAAACGGTTTGGAAAACGCCCCGCAGAAGGCACAGGTGAACTGATCTAACCACAAGGGTCAAAAGCGTTCAGGAATCCTCATCTTGGATGCTGATTCTTAGGGCCCTGAGAAACTGAGCGTCTTGCGTGGTCAACCTGAAGACGGGTTCCTGGTGCAGGTCGGCATTGAGCTTTTGGCGGTGGATGAGATTAGCTTCGCCCCTCTTGTTGAACCCGATGGTTACTTCCAGGACGAGGAAAAGGTCGTATCCAGAAGCGCGAATGCGGGCCAGGACGTCCGAAATCTTATCCGATTCAGATAACGACTCGTTGATGGCGTCGCCCAGTTCTTTGATTAGACGTTTGAAGTTATCGTCCAGCTCCACGAGTCACCATGCCTCACGCTCGCCTCATTGTATGATTCGCTGCAAAACTGTGTCAAGGTGCAAAGTTTTGAGTTAGGATAGCCAAGGTGAGATTTGTGCCGGCTTTCGAGGTCGCAGGATAACGATTGAGTAAACTCGGATACCTGTTTTCGCACTGTTTTCGTAATGCGCAGCGTGTGTTCCACATGCTAGTGGGACTGGCGTTTCTGATACTTGCAGTGGCCGGGGCAGCCGTTTCCTTCTCGGAGTGGCATTACTACCTCAAGTCTCCCTCGGTGGGTTTGGTACGTTTCGTTCTCTTCGCAAGTTTCACGGTGCTCTTGATTATTTTCTGCCTCTACTCCTTTGCAAAGGCTCGAAGCATCCGGTAGCCGGAAATTCGAAACTCGAAGTTCGAAATTCGAAGAGCGAAACTCGAAATTGGGGACGTGGCCGGCCAATTTCGATTCTCGATTTTCGAATTTCGAGGGGGAGGGCTGGGAGCGCAATGGGTTCTAGGCAAGACAAAGAATTGAAGGGGAAGTTCACGACCGCTTCCGGGCTGGAACTGAAGAGCAGTTACACGCCCGAAGACCTTGCCGATTGGGACTATGAGCGTGAGGCCGGCTACCCAGGCCAGTACCCTTTCACGCGTGGAATCTATTCAAGCCTTTACCGCAGCCGGCTCTGGACGATGCGCCAGTACGCAGGCTTTGGGACGGCGGCGGAGTCTAATGCGCGGTTCCGTTATCTCTTGGAGCGGGGACAGACAGGCCTTTCGGTGGCTTTCGATCTTCCCACCCAGATTGGCTTGGACTCGGACCATCCTCTTTCCCGTGGCGAAGTGGGCCGCGTGGGCGTGGCCATTGATTCGCTGGAGGATATGGAAGCCCTTTTCAAGGACATCCCGCTGGAACGTGTCTCTACCTCTATGACCATTAACGCGACCGCGGCCATCCTCCTGGCGCTCTACCTCGCGGTGGCGGAAAAGCAGGGCGTGGACCCCCGGAAGCTTTCGGGGACAGTTCAGAACGATATCCTGAAGGAATATATCGCACGTGGGACGTACATCTATCCCCTCCGCCCCGCCCTGCGGTTGGTGACGGATATTTTCGCCTTCTGCCATGATTGTGCTCCGGAGTGGAATACCATCTCCATCAGCGGTTATCACATCCGGGAAGCAGGCTCGACGGCGGTCCAGGAAGTGGCGTTTACGCTGGCCAACGCCACCGCCTACGTTGAGGCGGCTGTCGCGCGCGGGCTCGCGGTGGATGACTTTGCCCCCCGCCTTTCTTTTTTCTTAAATGCGCACAACGATTTGCTGGAGGAGGTTGCAAAATTCCGCGCCGCGCGCCGCCTGTGGGCGCGCCTGATGCTCGAGCGCTTCAAAGCTCGGAATCCTCGCTCATGGATGTTCCGTTTCCACACCCAAACCGCAGGCTCCACCCTGACTGCGCAGCAGCCGGAGGTGAACATCGTGCGCGTGACACTCCAGGCGCTGGCGGCGGTACTCGGTGGGACGCAATCCCTCCACACCAACGCCCGCGATGAAGCCCTTGGCTTGCCTACGGAGAGCTCAGCGCTCATCGCCCTCCGCAGCCAGCAGATCATCGCCGCAGAGAGTGGTACGACGAATACCATTGACCCCCTGGCCGGCTCTTACGCCATCGAGAAGCTCACTTCCCAGGTCGAAGAGGCCGCCAAGGAGTACATGCGAAAGATTGATGCGATGGGGGGCACGCTGCGCGCCATTGAAAATGGTTACATCCAGCGGGAAATCCAGCAGGCTGCCTACGACTATCAGAAGTCCATCGAGAGTGGGGAACGAGTGGTTGTGGGCGTGAACCGCTACCGGGACGAGCGAGGCACGCCATTGCCCCTCCTTCGCATTGACCCGGAGGCAGAACGCGCTCAGGTGGAACGACTCCAGAAACTTCGCGCCCGCCGCGACGCCTCGCGCCTTCAGGCTGCGCTGCGCCAGGTGGAAGAGACCGCGCGCTCTGAACAAAACCTGATGCCCGCCATTCTCGAGGCCGTTAAGGCTTATGCCACTGTGGGTGAGATTTCAGACGTCATGCGCAGGGTGTTCGGGGAATACCAGGAGTCCGTCGTGATTTGATGCCACGCTGGGCATCTGGTATGGTTTAGCTATGGCGAAATGCAAGCGCCTCTCGGAAGTGGCCGCGCGCGAGGTGCGCCGCCGCCGTTTGCTGGAGATCCTCAACCGGGATGCCCCAGTGTGGGATCCTGCCGATCATCCGGATATCGAGGAGGCCGGCGGTGCTGCCGCTTGGGTGAGAAAGTTGCGACACGAGGCGGAAAAGGCATCGAGGCGCCGCATCCGGCCGAAGCGCGGATGATGAATCGCGAAGTCGAGAGGTCTAAGAGTCAAGGTATTTCGTTCTTCGACTTTCGACTCTCGACTCCTCGACCCCTCGACTGCCTTCACTCAGGAGCCTGACCATCATGGCAACTCTAACCTTTCTCGGTGCTACCGGCACGGTAACTGGCTCCAAGTATTTGCTCGAAGCCGGCGGCGAGCGCCTGATGATCGATTGCGGGCTCTTTCAGGGTGAAAAAGAGCTTCGCCTGCGCAACTGGAACCCACTGCCCATTCCATCCTCGAGCATCCAGTGGCTGGCGTTGACGCATGCGCATCTTGACCACACGGGCTACGTTCCGCGTCTGGTGAAAGACGGATTCAAAGGGCAGATTTATGCTTCGCCCGCCACCGTGGATTTGTCGAAGCTCGTCCTGCCGGACTCGGGCCACCTCCAGGAAGAAGACGCGGCGTACGCCAACAAGAAGGGATTCAGCAAACACGATCCCGCGCTGCCTCTCTACACCCACGATGAGGCCGTAAAATCGCTGGAGTCGTTCCGCGCCATCGACGAATCGAAGCCGCTCGAGCTTTCCTCGCACTTTACGCTGCGTTGCTTCTCCGCCGGGCACATCCTGGGAGCGCGGATGATCGAGGTCACCGTGCGTGAGAACGGGAGCGTGAAGAGAATCCTCTTTTCGGGCGACCTCGGCCGGTTCCCGCAGCTCATTCTACGGGAACCCGTCGTGCCGGAGGATGGGTTCGATTACATGCTGCTCGAGTCCACTTACGGCGACCGCCTGCACCCGCGGGATGATGTCGGTGCGCGCCTTGCATCCATAGTGGAAGGGACGGCTCAGCGTGGCGGCACCGTGGTGATTCCTTCTTTTGCGGTGGGGCGGACGCAGGAACTGCTTTACCTTTTTCGCGAGCTCATCGAGCTGGGGAGGATGCATTCTCTTCCCATTCACGTGGACAGCCCCATGGCCATCGATGTGACCGACCTTTACCGCCGTCACGAGGAAGACCATGACCTCCAGACCGAAGCGCTGGAAGCGCAGGGCATCAAACCTTTCTCTCCGCCCGACGTGCACTTTGACAGGAGCGTGGAAGACTCCAAAGCTCTGAATGATGCGCGTTATCCGATGGTCATTATCTCGGCGAGTGGCATGGCTACCGGCGGGCGCGTCGTTCATCACCTGGAGCGCTGTCTCCCGGACCATCGCAACACCATCCTCTTTGTGGGTTTTCAGGCGGCGGGTACGCGCGGCAGACTCATCCAGGCAGGTCAACCTGTCAAGATGCACGGCCAGTACGTGCACATTCGGGCGCGCATCGAATCTCTCGAGCACCTGAGCGGCCATGCGGATTACGGGGAGATTCTGGGCTGGCTGCACAAATTCCAGAAACCTCCCGGAAAGACGTTTCTGGTCCATGGAGAACCCAAGGCTGCTGAATCGCTCCGGCAGAAGGTCGCCCAAGAACTGCAATGGGATGTTTCAGTCGGCTCATACCTTCAAAAGGTCCAACTCTAATTGCTAGGCATCTCGACGTAGCACCGGCGTTCCGCCCGTGCATGGGCGGAGCCTCGGCACAGGGCTCTCGCTAACGGGTGCGCAACCCTAGGCAGCGTTACGTGGTGGTTGTAGCCCTGAGGGTACGACCCGCGCGCTGTGCTCAACGAAGCTCAACGGTGGGATGATGAGGCGGACGCGCTCGGATTGATTGAAGTCCCCGCCGCGCTGGGGGCGAGGCTGAGTTGGTCCGCGATGCCGCGCATAGCTGCGACGCAGAAGCTGATGTGCTCATCCAGGGGGACGCCCAGTTCCTCAGCGCTTTTGATGATATCCTCACGGCTTACGGAGCGGGCGAAGGCTTTGTCTTTCATCCTCTTGCGAACGGATTTTGCCTCGAGGGTGGCGATCCTGTCAGGCCGCACCAGCGCGCAGGCCGTGATGAATCCCGCAAGCTCGTCACACGCGAAAAGGACCTTGGCGAGCAGCGTATCGCGCGGTACACCGGTGTAGTCGGCGTGGCCGAGAATGGCGCGGCGGATTTCCTCTGAAACGCCCTTCTCTTTCAGGATTTCGCTTCCTTTCAGCGGGTGGTCGGGCGCGTTCGGATACACCTCGTAATCGAAGTCGTGGATCAGGCCCACTACGCTCCACTTCTCCTCGTCCTCCCCAAATCTTCGCGCATAGGCGCGAACACACGCCTCCACGGCCAGCGCATGCTTGCGCAAGTTCTCATTCTTGGCGTACTCACAGAGAAGATTCCAGGCCTCTGAACGATCCATCGAGTATCACTCCCATGGCAGCCGCGTGTCATTCCGATCCCGCAGTCGCGGGAGAGGAATCTCGCCCTGCTCTCTGGACAAACGACTCAGAGCGCGATTCCTCGCTACGCTCGGAATGACACTGGTAAGAGGGCGCATACATGAAAAGTCCGCCGCGGCGGATATGCGCCACCCGTGAACTGTCAACTGTAGACTCTCGACTGTCAACTTCTTAAAAGATGTACTTCAGGCCCAACTGAATCTGCCGGGGTGGCTTACTGCCGTATTTACTTGCCGACTGCACCACTCCAAACCCAGACCCTGAGAAAGCTCCCCCGGGAATATCGAAATGCGGAATATTGAATAGGTTAAAGAACTCAAACCGAAGCTGAAGCCGGCGGCCTTCGTGGCGGAACGGAACATCTTTGAGCAGTGAAAAGTCGAGGTTGTTCAGTCCCGGCCCAATCACGTTGTTCCGGCCGGCAGTTCCCAAAAGGGGATTTTCGGGAGTAGCAAAGGCGCAAGTATTGAACCAGCTATTCGGCGTGTGAATTTGAGTTGGGGCCGAGCACCCCGGGTTTGCTGCTACGGGTCCAGCCTTGTTTGGATCGCCCACCTGGTCCGGTCGGTACGGGACTCCAAAAGCTGTGATAGACGTTCCACTCTCTGAGGCCGGCATGCTGATCGTAAAGGGACTACCGGTCTGCATGGTCGCAATTCCAGCCGTTTGCCAGGAGCCAAATATGTGGTTGATTATGCCGGGATTATTGAGCCACTTCCGGCCAGCCCCTAGTGGCAGGTCATATAGATAGCTGAAGACTAGGCGCTGCTCGACCTGGAAGTCGGAAAGGCCCCGGTCAGCGCGAAAATCATAGGAATTCTGCGGCACGCCCGAACTGACGCTGCCGCTGAAGACTGCTGAATCGTCGTCGATCGATCTCGACCAAGTGTAAGCAGCCAGGAAAGCCAAGCCCTGGCTTACGCGCTTCTCGGAACGAAACTGCAAGGCGTTGTAGATGCTATTGGCACGCGGCTCCACCTCCAGAATCGAGTTGAACTGCGAGTAGGGAGTAGCCTGGGTGGAAGGATTCACTTCGTTTATGTCGCGGGTGGCGGGAAGGTGAGTGCCCTTGGTACCCACGTAAGCCAAGTCAATCATCCAGTTAGGTTGCACCTCGTACTGGAGGTCAACGTTCCAATCCTGCATGTAGGCGTCGCGGAAGTTTGGGGAAACAAAATTGGCCTGGGGCTCCGGCAATCCCGGCTGGCTCAAGATGTCCTGAATGACACTGGTTCCGGTGTAGTTGACTGCCGCGGAAATGTCGACAAAAGGTGGGTTGAAACGCGGCAGAATGTTGAGGTTAAGAATGTTCTCATCATAAAAGATACCGTAGGCCGACCGGACCACAAAGCGCTCAGTCTTCAAGGGCCGCCACGCGAGCCCGATGCGTGGAGCGAAATCGTGAACATTCTTGCTGTAGGTGGCCCGCGGAATCCCAGCAGTGCCCGCCTGAATGAACTGGCAGTCGGGTTGAGGTGAACAGGTGGCAGAATTGGCGCTCAGGTCAGGAACGCTGAAACGGTTGTGGATTTCGATGGGTGGGCTATTGAACTCCCATCTCAGGCCGACATTCAAGGTGAATCGCGGCAGAACGCGAATATCGTCTTGCACATAGGCTCCCAGGCCGGTGGTGCGCAGCCCGTTGTTGGTATTGCCCGTTTCCGTCACCACATAGTCCGGAACGCCGGCCATGAGGAGAGCCACGGCCGCGACTTGGCAGGAGAGACCAGGGGTGCCGAGGCAGACACCATTCTGCTGAAGGCCATCGAAAAACCAGTCGCCGCGCGAAATGAAGTCGAGGTAGTCATTCAACTGAAAACGGCGGATGTCCGTTCCGAACTTGAATTGATGGCGTCCCCAATTCCAAGCCAGGTTATCCGCAAATTCATAGGTGTTGTCGTGGCGGTCTTGAGGGTAGTTCACGGGCTCGCCGATGCCGTCGAAACCATAGAGGTTCACGTTGGGGTATCCCCAGTCCACAGGATTAGTGGACACGGTCGGGAATCCCAGTTGCTGCGTGACGTTGTTACCAGAGTCCTGTTGAAAATCGGCGGCACGCAGGCGGTTAAAGCCCAAGCGTGCTTCGTTGACCCAATGGGAGCTGAAGACATGCGTCCAGGTGAAGCCGGCGTTCTGCCCTCGGTTGATGGTGGAACTGCCGTAGCCAGGCAGGCTTGTGAAAGCATTGACGGGATCGAAAGGATTAAAGCGGTTCTCATTGAACAGCGAGTAGTGAGCTGAAAAGGTGTTGTTGGAGCCGGTCTGGCGGTCCAGCTTGATGGTCAGCAAGTCGTTAGTGTCCTGAATCACCGGGGAGGAGACGTAGGTAGTAGAATCGGGCAAGTCCGGCATGGCGACGTTGGCCGCCGGAATGAGGTTGAGCGCGGCCACGCCCGCAGGATTCTGAGGGAAACCGAGACCCTGCAACAAGCCGTTCGCCTCCTCGAGTTCCACTTGGGAAGGTACGTTGGCTTCCCGCGTCGTTGCCTGGCGCAGGCGCAGCCCTTCATAAGAGGCAAAGAAGAAGGTCTTATCCTTCTGGATGGGCCCACCCAACGTCCCACCGAACTGGTTCCGGTCGAGGCGCGGGATGGGCGCACAGGTTCCCTGAATGGAATCGGGCGTGCAATCGGGCTCATCGAAGAAATTCTTGGCGTCCAGGTTGCGGTTACGCACGAACTCAAACCCGCTTCCGTGGAACAGGTTAGTGCCGCTCTTTAGCACCACATTGACTTGGGCGCCGCCGCCGCGGCCGAATTCAGCCGAGTAATCGCCGGATTGCACCTTGAATTCCTGAATGGCGTCGACCGATGGAAGCACGCTGTATTGATTGATGTACAGGTCGTTGTTGTCCACGCCGTCGAGCAGAAAATCGTTGGATTGCTCGCGCGCTCCGTTGACGCTGATGGCTCCGCCCTGGGTGGAGTTCTGCGAGCCTGCCACAGGCAACTGCCCACCTGGGACGAGAAGCGCAAAAGTCAAGAAATTACGCTCGTTCAAAGGTAACTCGCTTACTTGCTTGCGCTCGATGACTTGGCCGAGAGTTGAGGTGTCGGTCTGCACGATAGGGACAGACTCGGTGACGACCACCTGTTCACTCAGCCGGCCGACTTGCAGCACAAAATCAACGCGCACGGTCTGGTCAACGTGTAGATTGACGCCGCTATAGACACTGCGCCGGAAACCGGCTTTTTCAGCCGAGACCTCGTACACTCCCGGAGGCAGCAGGGGGACGCTGAAATCTCCGTCACCGTCGGTCTGCACTTCGCGGGTAGCGTTCGTCTCCTGGTTGCGAACCGTGATTTGGGCTTTCGGAATAACCGCCTCGCTGGGGTCAGCGACAGTCCCAACTATTGTCCCCGTAGGCCCAACGGCGATCGCCGGCCATGCTACCACGCAGGCTAGGGCAAGGGCGAGCACCAGACGTCTAAATAGCATAATTCCGCTCCTCAATGATTTTTTGGGCAAACAACACCTTAGCTGCACCGTTGTTGGATGCCCCGGGCGCGCACGCCCGTAATAATAAATTAACACGATTGTTAAGTTTTGTAATCCCAAATAATGCTCGGACCCCCTGGGCGAAGAGCCGGCCTGCTGCCAGAACGGGCACCTCTCCGGCTCTGGTTCGAGCTTACACCCGCCAAAGACTGAAAAGACCCCGGCTGGAAGTTGTTCTGACCCATAGAGCTTGCGCGAAGATTCGAAAAAAGATGACGTGAGCGCAAGGCTGGCGTAAACTTAATCATCTTGGAATAGATGGTACGAGTTGCCAGGAAATCGCGCATAACGTTTGCTTTGTTCTTTTGGGGCCCCTTCGCCGTGTCTGCTCTTGCGGGCACTCCGCAGACTCAGGAACTGAAAGGCGAAGTGTTGAACGAAGCGGGTAAACCTCTTGTGGGGGCCGTCTGCACACTCACCGGGGGCCCTCTGCCCGACACTGGCCTCTCCGTCGCCACGGGAGAAAAAGGCGAGTTTAACTTTACAGGCTTGTTGCCTTCCACTTATCGGTTGACCTGCGCCGCGGCGGATTACGAACCTGTTATGAAGCAGGACCTGCAGATTGGTGAGACCCCACCGCCGTTCGTGCAGATGGTTCTTCCCCCCGAAATTGTAGTCAGGCAAAAGGTGGAGGTCCGAGAGAAGGCCCCCGTCATATCTCCTGAGAACGTCTCTGCCCCGGCAAAAATCACTTCGACCCAGTTAATGACGCTACCCTTGACCGAACAGCGATTCAAAGCGGCTTTGCCGCTCGTCCCGGGCGTGGTGCGAACTCCCGATGGAAAAATAAACATTAAAGGTGCGGCCGAAAGCCAGGGGATGATGCTGGTTGACGGTGCGGAGACTGTCGACCCGGTGACCGGAGCGTTTGCGATCGAGGTGCCCATCGATGCAGTAGGCTCAGTTGACGTTTTCAAAACGGCTTACCAGGCTGAGTACGGCCGCTTTGCCGGGGGACTGGCCAGCGTGCAAACCAAGGCGCCGTCAGACAAATTCCATTTTGAATTGAACGATTTAACCCCCAATATGCGCGGTAAGAGCGGCCACCTTGTGGGCATTTCGGAGGAGTCGCCGCGCATTGACGTCACCGGCCCCCTTTTGCCCGGCAAGCTTGACTTCTTTGAGGCCTTCAACTACGACCTTCACAAACAGCCGGTCCGCGGGCTTGCTTGGCCGAAGAACGAAATCAAGAAGGAGGGCATCGACTCCTTCACTTCTCTCCAGTACATCATTTCCACGCAGCACCTGCTGACGGGAAATCTCAAGGTCTTCCCTGAGCGGCTTGAGTTTGCTGACATCAACTCGTTAGTTCCGCAATCGGCATCGTCCAACTATGAACAACGCGGCTTCTCCGCCGGGGTTAAGGACCGCTACCTGTTCCCCGCCGGCGGAATTCTGACCTCCTTTCTCCAGTTCACCAATTTCTCCAGCTACGCGCACGGCCAGGGGCCTTTGGATATGCTTGTGACTCCCAACGGCTGGGGGGGAAATTTCTTCAATACATGGGCCCGCGATGGCTCCCAGCAGGAGGCTTCCCAGACCTATCAGTCTCCTCGAAAGGAATGGCGAGGCCGGCACGAGTTCACGGTGGGCGGGGACCTTGTCCACCGCAGCTTTTCCGGAACCAGCGTTTCGCGCCCCGTGCAAGTCCTGCGACAGGACGGAACGCTTGCCGAGCAGATCGACTTCCAGGGAAAAGGTCTGCTTTCAGCAAAGGATACTGAGGTGGCAGCGTTCGTCCAGGACCACTGGGCCATCCAAGAGCGGCTGGGACTCGATCTTGGTCTGCGCTACTCCGGCCAAACCACGGGAGACCCCACCGCTTTTGCACCGCGGATTGGCGCAGTCTATTCGCCCGGCAGGGGCGGCAAAACTATCCTGCGCGGTGGTATAGGAGTTTTCTACGATCGCCTGCCGCTGCTGGCGAGCGACTTCACGGACAATCCTACACGGATCGTGACCCAATATGATACGCAGGGGAACCCACTGGGGCCGCCCTTGGTTTTCCAGAACGTTTACGCGAGGACCGAACGAAGGATAACTCAATTCGTCCCGCCGGGGCATGATCTGGATAGTACGCCTTATAACGTGACCTGGAATGTTGAAGCTGACCGGGAGATTCTCCCCCACTTCACTCTTCGTCTGAGCTATCTTTCCAGCGGGACCCACAAGATGTTTATCACCAATCCCTTGATTGACCAGTATGGCGTCCCCCTGCTCGAACTCTCCAACACGGGATCCGGCCGCTATCATGAGTTCGAATCCACATTACGCATTCGCGCTCGTTCGAACACGGACATCAACATCACCTATGTGCACAGCGTGTCACACGGCGACCTGAATAGTCTCGGGGACGTTTACGTGCCATTTGAGGAACCTGTCATCCGCCCAAATTTCTTCGCCAGTCTGCCTTCCAACATTCCCGACAGGTTCGTGACCTGGGGACGGTTTAACATCCCCTGGAAGATCGTTGCCAGCCCGGTGCTGGATATCCACAGCGGCTTTCCCTATTCGGACCTTGACGAGCGGCAGCGCTATGTTGGCTTCCCGGACACCTTGCGTTTCCCCACCTTCGTTTCCCTCGACCTCGAGATGTACAAGGAATTCCGTATCCGCTTCATTCCCTGGGTGCGGGACCATCCGCTTCGCGGCATCTTGCGGGTCTACAACGTCACGAACTACCCCAACCCCCGCGACGTTTATAACAACGTCACCTCGCCCTATTTTGGCCATTTTGCTGGGTTTCAACACCGCTTCCCCGATCCGGCGCTCAGCTTCCTGTATTGAAATGATACCGTCAAGCTTGGCGCTAAAGGCTTTTGGTTGAGTGGGTCAGTTGTAGCGAATCTGGACCTTGGCGCGTAGGGGAATCAACGTGTAATCAAATTCCGTCAGGGCTTCATCCTTCTCGGTAATCACCAGAAGGTATTTTCCAATTTTGGCAATGAGGCCGGTGGAAGTAATCTTCGAACCAATGTACTGACCGCCTTGACGCATGGCAGCGAAGTCAGGCAGCTTATCGCGACTGGCGCCGTGCGCGTCTTCCCAATCGACCTCTCCATACCTGAATCGAACACCATTGATTACGATGCCCTTTGGCTTCCGCATATTCGGCTCCCTAAGTCGCTGCCGCGAGGCGGCAGGGCTCTTTATAGGTTCATGATGCAAGGCTACCGGGCATTGGCCGCGCTTTCAAGCCCTTTGTTCTCAGCCCTAAAAAACCTCGACATCCAATTCGCGGCCAAACACCTCGCGGAAATAGGCCCTTTCCTTGCTGAGCATCCAGACTTCAAGGTCTGCGCCATTCTTGGCCGTCAGTTTAAGCAGGACACGCTCGCGATAGACTTCCGCTGCCACATTGACGATGCTGCCATCGGTTCCGTGGCTCATCGCCTTGGCAAGGCGCAAGAGCACCACGGCCTTGGGGACGAGTTCCTCGTCTGCGCTGTTGAGGGCCTTCATGGGGCCATCGGCCGGGTTGGGGCGGGTTTTCCCGAGATAGCGCGCAATGGCCGCGATGATGTGGCGTTGTTCGGGGGTGAAGCCGAAGATTTCCGAGTTGGCGATCAGGTAATACGTGTGGCGGTGGCTTCCGCTCCGATTGATAAACGTGCCCGCCTCGTGCAGCAGCGCAGCGGCAGAGAGCCAGCCTTGGTATTCGGGCGGGAGTGCATGCACCCGACGCAGTTCGTGGAAGAGTTGTACTGCCAGGCGGCGAACCTCCTCCGCCCTTTTGAGGTCTACCCGGTACTGCTTGCACATGGCAAGGATGGCGTCGTCACGTTCAGCCTCGATTTGCCGGTGAGATACGGTGGCCCGGTCGTGGTCAGCGAGCATTTGGGCCAGCAGCCCATCCCGAAGTCCCAAAGGCGAGTATTGAAAACCGGGAAGGTTGCAGCGCTCCATGAGTTCTGCAAAGACGCAGGCCCCAGCCACAATGATCTCCGCCCGGCGAGGTCCGATTCCAGGTACCTTACTGCGGTCCTTGAAGTCCAGCTTTGCCAAGTGTTCAGCAAGGCGCACGAGGGCTGTGCGTGAGACGTGCCCGGCTCTCAACCTGGGGCCGAAGGGCTCGACCACCTGCGCCGCATTCGAAATTGCCGCGGCTGTCCCCGAGGTGGCCAAAACATTTCTCACCTTAATTCCGGCGATCGGCTCGCGGACGCGGTCGAGTTCCTCCGCAATGCTTCCGCGGAGCCTTTGAATCTCCACGGGCCGGGGAGGATCGTGGGGCAGGAATTCCCCGGTCAGGCGCACCGCTCCTAAGGGTAGGCTGACCATCTTGCGGATGTGGCCCTTTTCCGAAAGCGTAAGCTCGCAACTGCCCCCGCCGAGGTCGATGAGGAGAGCGCGGGAGGCGCCCAGCGCGGTATTGGCCAGGATCCCCAGGTGGATAAGACGCCCTTCTTCCAGCCCAGAAATCGTTTCCACCTTCCAGCCGGTTGCAGAATGCACCCAGGCGATAAACGCCGTGGCGTTGCGTGCGTCGCGGAGGGCGCTGGTGGCAACCAGGCGCACTTGGTCTACACCGAAATTCTGGATGTCGCGGTAGAAGCGCCGCAGCACTTTCACCGTGTCCTCCATGGCTTCGGGTGAAAGGGTTCCGAAACGGAAAACGGATTCGCCCAGGCGCGTCACCACGCGGTCCTCGTGAACTGTTTTGAGACGGTGGCGCACCACGCGCGCAATCTTGATGCGCACGGAATTGGACCCAATATCAACCGCGGCAAATATGCTCATACTAGCCTGCTGACAAAAGCCGTCCTCATGTCATCCGGAGGAGCCGCGCCCTGGCGGACCAGGAAGGATCTGCGCATTTTTTTAACGCTAAGCCCCTTCGCTAATCAGAGCGGCGGGTTCAGCACGACAAACGAGTTGGTGCAGCACTGGATTTCGGGCATCACCGACGTTGCACCGGGCGCGAGGTGTGTCCCACTAATGGTCTATTCTCGTGGTCGCAGTAGACCTCTCTGAGTCTACATGACTCACCCTCATTTTGAAAAGCGGGTAACGCAGACCTGTTGTTAGCACATCACCTGTCCCGAGCCCCTGGACCCAGTCAAAGAAAAAAAGTGCGCTGGAATCCTTCGATGCTTGAATTGAATGAGCTTAGGAGCGAAAATGGAAACTCGTGGGTTGATGCATTGAGAATTTAGTTAGCGCGCAAAACGCTTCTGGCAAGCGCTTGGAGGAAAGATGGGCGTCCGCACCAGCATCGATTTGAAGCTTGAACCAGCCGCTGCCTTCGACGCGCTGGTTGAGGAGCTGTCCACGGCGCTGTCGCGCCTCGGAATCGAGTTCCAGCCCGGAGTCAATGGCCGCCTCATGGAAGGCGTTGTCGAAGTGGGGCGGGTCGTCCGCTGGCAGCCGCCGGAAGAAATCGAACTGGACTGGCTCGGGGCTGATTGGCAACCGGCTCAAGCAGCCTCGATTCGGCTGCAATTCCAACGCATCGAGGATGGCACTCGTGTCACGCTCGAGCGCCCGGAGTGCGGCAATCTGCTGGGTGAGCAAGGCCATGAACTTGCCGGCTGGTTCGCGAGTGAGGTTGCGGCGCCGCTTCTTCGCGCCTTGGGGCCAAGCCGCTTGGGTGATTGGATCACCGACCGCAGGACGCGGCGGCCGTCGGGGCCAGAAGCGCGCGCCTACTATCGCGACCCTCTTTATCATCGCCCCAACTTCAAAGCCATACTCAAGGTGCTCGAACTAACGCCGGACGACTACCTGATCGAGGTCGGTTGCGGGGGCGGGGCATTTCTCAAAGATGCGCTGACGAGCGGCTGCAGAGCAGCGGCCATCGATCACAGTTCCGACATGGTCAGACTGGCTCGCGAGGTCAACCGCGACGCCATCCGGCAGAACAGGCTCGAAATTCACGAGGGTGAAGCGGATTCACTGCCTTACCTCGATGGGATCTTCACCTGCGCCGTGATGACCGGCGTTTTTGGTTTTATATCGGACCCTTTGAAAGCTCTCCGAGAGGTCTGGCGAGTGCTCGCTCCCGGCGGGCGGTTTGTGCTCTTCACGGGCTCAAAAGAGCTGCGAGGGACACCCGCCGCTCCCGAACCCATGGCCTCGCGCCTGCATTTTTACGAGGACCAGGAACTCGAAGAGCTTACGCGAAGGGCAGGTTTCACAGAGGCGCGCGTCGAGCGGCCCGACTTTGAACCGTTCGCGCGCGAGGTGGGAATACCAGAGGAATTCCTGGCACTTTTCCGGCCTCGCGGCGGCGGCCAGTTGCTGCTTGCGCGCAGGTGAAGCAGCGAACAAATCAGTCTAAATGCTGGAGGACACTCCGTTGTCGGTAGAGGTCGCTCAGGCGATTCACTCCCGGCAGCCGATCCGGTTTCGAACCCGGAAATAGCAAGAGGACCTAAAGATTCCGCGGCGATATGCCCAGTTTCCGCATTTTGGATTGAAGCGTGGTTCGCTTCATAGCGAGTCGAGTCGCGGCGCCACGAGGGCCGCCAACCACCCAGTTTGTCTCACGGAGAACTCGAATGATATGCTCGCGCTCCGCCGCTTGCAAGGTAAGGTTTGAGGGGATTTCGGGATGCTGTTGTAGTTCAGCCACGGGCACGCGGAGTTCGGGCCCGGGAGAAAGAATCACGGCTCGCTCGATCAGGTTTTCGAGTTCCCGCACGTTACCCGGCCAGTGATAGCGTGTAAGGGCGTCCATTTCCTCAGCCGAGATGGTTTCAATACGGCGGTCCATCAGGCGCGCGTATTTCTGCACGAAATAGCGCACCAGCAAGGGGATATCTTCGCTGCGTTCGCGGAGGGGTGGAATCATGATGGGGAAAACGTTCAGGCGATAGTAAAGGTCGCGGCGGAAAAGGCCCTCTTCAACCATGGGAGCGAGGTTGCGGTTCGTAGCCGCCACGACGCGAACATCAACCCGAAGGGTGCGGGTTCCACCCAGTCTCTCAAACTCTCTTTCCTGCAATACTCGCAAGAGCTTGGGCTGAAGTTCGAGAGGAATATCGCCGACTTCGTCGAGGAAAAGGGTTCCGTGGTGAGCCAGTTCAAAGCGCCCGATTTTCTGTGCGATAGCGCCGGTAAAGGCGCCTTTTTCGTGGCCGAAAAGTTCGCTTTCCAGCAGGCCAGTCGGGATCGCCGCGCAATTAATCTTGACGAAGGTGCCCTCCCGCCGCCGGCTCAGGTCGTGGATGGCCCGGGCGATCATCTCCTTGCCGGTCCCTGTCTCTCCCAGAATCAGGACTGTTGAGTCGGTGGGCGCAACGGTCTCCGCCTGGCTCAGTGCCCGCTTCAGCGCCGCACTTTCGCCGATTGCTTCTTCGAAGTTGTGTTCGGTCCGGATTTCCTCTTCCAGGTAGAGTTTTTCCTCCGCCAACTTGTTCTTTAGTTCCGCTATCTCGCGGTAGGCAAGCGCGTTCTCAACGGCAATGGCGATCTGGTTGGCTACCTGGGCCAGGAGATCGATATCTTCCTGCTGGAATGAGTCTTCGGCGAGGGTGCCAAGGGCCAAGATCCCGAGGTCGCGAGTGGATGTGAATAAGGGGAGGATGCAAAAGCACTTAAGGCCTTCTGCCTCCGCCAAGCGAGCGATGGGAGATTGGTATCGGTTTGCGTTCGCCGCGTCCACCAGCAAGGGCTTACGTGTGGCGAACACCTCGCCGCCGGCTGATCCTTCCAAGGGAACGGTCATTTCCTCCTGGATCAGTCCTTTCCCTTCGGGGAAATCCAAAGCGCGAAGGCGCATCTCATTCGTGGCCGGATCATATAAAGCCAGGGCGGTGTAGTCGTGGCGTATGACTCTCCGCAAGCAGGCGGCGATCTCCTTGAGGAGTTCGCGCAGGTCGAGGTTTGACACCAGGGCGTTGTTTACTTCGAGGAGCAACCGCAAGCGGTCACGTTCACGAGAAAGCTGTTCCTGATAGACCTGGGCGTCCTGGAAGTTCAGAGCATTGTCCACGGCGACCGCAACTTGCGCAGCCACCTGCTGCAGGAATTCGAGGTCGGCTCCGCAGTAAGCCCCCTTTTTTACTGACCCGAAGGCCAGCGCACCCACGCGCCGCTGGGCGGTGGTGAGAGGGAGCAGGCAGAACGAGCTTATGCCTTCCTTGCGCAGCAACTCCACATTGCGGGGGAAACGGGTTTCGAATTCGAGGTCGGTAACCACCAGCGCCTTCTGCTGTTCCCAGACCATTTCCTGGGTAGCCTCCTCGATGGGGAATTCGAAGCCTTCCTTCACCTCGGTGGGAAGAGAACTCTCCAGCACGTGAAGGCGCACTGTATTGCGATCCGCATCGGGGAGTGTCAGCCCGATAAAGTCGAAAGTGACAAGCCGATGAAGGCGCTGGGCAATGGCATGGAAGAGCGCAGGCAGGTCCCGATGTGTGGCAATGGACTCGGATATCTCGAGCAAGGCGCGATATTGTTCAACCGCGGAGACTCTTTCTGGTTGATTGGCCGTCACTTCACCCATGCAGTCGAGCTTAGCATTTTGACGCGCATCGGCTCAAGCCAAGGATTACCTCGGTGGTGGGTCCGTTTGACGTAGCGGCGGCTTTACGCCGCCACATGGCGAGGTAAACTCGCCGCTACAACTCCAAACTGACCCACTACCATTACCTCTTTTCCTGAGAAAAATCAAAGACTACCCAGCCCACCGCAGGATTCGCCTTGAATTATGCGAGTTTTCCCGCAACCTTTTGGCACCCCATTAAGACATGACGGCTCCTGCACTTCAAACCCCAGCCTGTGGGGGTTGGGTTAACAACAGCCTTTCCTTTCAGTTGGCAGGGGATGGCAGTTCACATAAGGGTTTTTGGCCGCGAGCGTGCTCAACCTGAATTCAGGTTATGACGAGCGCCCCAGAAGCTGGATTTAAGCCCACAGAGGTCCGAACCCGAAAGGGGCGGACACTCACGGTGCGGGTGTACAATCCCGAGGATTTCGGGACACTCGTCGAAATGTACTCAAACTTTGAACCTAAGCGCGTGGCACAAGGACTCCCTCCACCGGACGTCCCGCGCATTGCCCACTGGTTGGACCAGCTTCAGAATAGCTCTCACGCACTCCTCGCATTTGCTGGCAAGAAGATTGTGGCTCACACCCTCCTCTGCCCGATTCGCCAGGATGAGGTCGAATTCACGATTTTTGTCCTTCAGGACTACCGAGAGGAAGGGCTGGGAACCGTGATGAGTGAGTTGACCTTGGCTTGGGCGTTTGGGATGGGGCTCACCAAGGTTTTCCTTACCACGGAGCTTTCGAACTATCGGGCTATCGGCCTTTTCCGGAAACTCGGCTTCCGCACCACGACCCGTGACGGCGATGAATGCGAAATGAGGCTCGATCTTCCTGCTGATTCTAAGGCCCAAGCAGCCTGATTTCCCGACGAAGTAGATACGCCCGCTAGACGCATAGATCGAGGATGAGTCTTTCTGAAAGCGTGTGGCGCACGGTCGGTTTCCTGGCCGCTCAAGCGTCGCTTGCGAGCTGCCCCGAGGCCCGGATGTCCACAATCCGTGACGTTATGATGGTCCGAAATACGGGGTGCGCGAATTCCAGGCGCATGCCTCGTCCGATAAACCGTAGCTTCAGCATCGAGCCACCCCACGTTGATCCTTCGATCCTCACCGGTACGGGATCAGGACAGTATTTCGGATGGCCGGAGATCAGGTCCCCACCGCGCCCACGAATGACGATGGTGTACCCATGATGCTGCGTCTCAACTTCCAACACCGCACCCTCGGAGAGCTCGTCCAGGTACACACCGCCTTCGATCTCCGACTGCACGATGTTCCGGTTCACCTCATCACTGAAGTTGGGATGAGGCATAAACGGCTTGGGAACGGGGACCTCCGCCGTGGTATTCATTCTCGTTGTCTCTGCCTGCCTTCTGCCTACTGCCTTTCCCCTGACTCCGAACCTCGAATCCCTGACACCTGGCGCCCGGCACCTGAGACCTGTTGTTACGGCGGGAAGTTCATGCGGCGCAGGAGGTTCTGGAAGCGCGGGTCGGAGCGCAGAGGGTCAAGACCAAAATCCACCTTCAAGAATATCATATTTGGGTCGCGTTCCTCATAAGCCTTTTCCAGCCAGTCAAGCGCTCTCTGGTTCTCGCCCAAACCTATATAGAGGCAGGCAACCGACCATAGGGGAATCTCCCCTGGCTTCAATTGCTCCCTGGCTCGGTCGAGTATCTGCACGGCTTCAGCTCTCCTCCCCGCGGCGGCGTAAGCGAACGCTAGCCCCAGTGTACGGTTACTGAGTCGAGCATAATTCTCATACTCGGTAATGGCTTCCTTATACATCCTTTTTCCTAGATAGGCGTCGCCGAGATAGCTGTGCGCCAGGGCGTAGTTTGAATCGAGCTCGAGCGCCTTCCGGCATTGCTCTATATCTTCATCGTAACGACGCGCGAAGATGCAAACCTCACCTCCGATGACAAGCATGAGAGGCGAGAGCGGGTCGAGCTCCTGAGCCCGCTTGACCTCGGCGATGGCCTTGTCGTGACGTCCCATCGCACTCAGATATTCTGCGTACCAGTGGTGACCGACGACATAGCTCGGGTTGAGCTCAATTGCACGTTTCAGTTCGCTTTCCGCAGCCGACCAATCCCAGTCCCAATACAGCAGGACAAATCCCAGGGCGGCGTGGGCTTCCGCGAGCGAGCCGTCAAGCTCGAGTGCCTTCAGCGCGGCCGCCTTGGCCTTGGGAAAGGCCTCTTTGGGCAATGCCCCACCGTAGAAGGGGAGGATGCCGTAGCTTTCGGCAAGCCCCGCGTAAGCTAAAGCAGAGTCGGGATCCTCTTCGAGCACCTGTTGGAAAAGCTGAATGCTCTTATCGAATGCGGGGAGGGTCCTCTTGCTGAAGTAGTAGCGGCCTTGCAGGTAAAGGCGATAGGCTTCCGGGTTGACGGAGCGGCCGCGGGCGAGGCGCTCCTGCTCCTGGGGCGTCAGCTTGGTCTTGATCTCGTTGGCAATCGCACCGGCCACGTCGCTCTGCAAAGCTAGGACGTCACGCAGGTCGCGCTCGTAGCTCTGAGCCCAGAGGTGCCGGTCGGTGGCTGCTTGGATTAGCTGCGCCGTGATCCGCACTCGATCCCCCGAACGCAGGACTGAGCCTTCTATGACCGCGTCTACGTTTAGCTCGCGCGCAATTTGCGGCAGGGGCTTCTTCACTCCCTTGTACTGCATCACGGACGTGCGTGAAATCACTCGCAGGGCCTCAATCTGGCCCAGGTCCGCAATCAGCGCCTCGGTCATCCCATCCACGAAGTATTCCTGCGCCGGGTCGCCCATAAGGTTTTCGAGCGGCAACACCGCCAGCGATTCGATGCGCGGGGCGCTGGCACGACCCAGCAGTCGGTCACGCCACCCGCCTACGTTTAAGCCGACAAGGAGCGCTGCCAGGAGAGCCAGCCCTGCCACCGCAATTGCCGCGGCACGCCACCCGGCGCTGCAGCGGCGCTCTGCGAGCGCCGGTTCGCCTCGGCGGTCATGGACCGCCCCGACAACAGGCGAGACGCCCGCGCTCCGGCCTGATTCGCTATCGCGCTTCAGGCGCTTCAGGTCCGTCCGCATTTCGGACGCACTCTGGTAGCGCATCTCGCGGTCTTTCTCCAGCGCCTTGTTGATGGTGCGCTCCAACTCGGCGGACAGTTCCGGATTCAGACGTACCGGTGAAGTCGGCGCTTGGTGGAGTATGGCGTCAAAGATAAGGGCGGAAGTTGTCCCGGAAAAGGCCGGGTGCCCTGTCGCCATCTCGTAGAGCACCACACCGAAACTAAACAGGTCAGTACGTGCGTCGAGTTCCTCGCCCCGCGACTGCTCCGGCGACATGTAGGCGACCGTTCCCATCACCTCGCCGGGGCTGGTGAGCTGCTCGGGCTCGATGGAGGCGGTGGGCAGCGCAGAGAATCCCACCGTTTCCGCCGCCCGCCTGGGCTTTGGTGCCAGCTTGGCCAAGCCAAAGTCCAGGACCTTCGCCTGGCCACGCTGGGTCACGAAAATGTTCGCTGGCTTGATGTCGCGGTGGATGATGCCCTTCGAGTGGGCAGTGTCCAGCGCATCGGCAATCTGGATGGCCAGGTCCAGCAGTTCGTCCGTCTTGAGCGGTTTCCCGGCAAGGCGTTGCTTCAGGGTCTGCCCCTCCAGGTACTGCATGACGATGAAGGGCTGACCCTCTTGCTCACCAATCTCATGAATCGTGCAGATGTTGGGGTGATCGAGGGCAGAAGCAGCGCGCGCCTCGCGCTTGAGTCTCTCCAGGGCCTCATGATCCTTTGCCAATTCCTCGGGCAGGAACTTGAGCGCCACGAAGCGGCCGAGCTTGGTGTCCTTGGCCTTGTAGACCACACCCATGCCCCCGCCGCCGAGCTTCGAAAGGATGCGGTAGTGGGAAACGGTCTTGCCAACCATAGCGAGGGTTCCACCTTTGGTGGTCATCTTAGGCCACGGTTGCAGCTAAGTCAACGCGATACGACTATCCGGGACAGTTCAAGTAGCGGAACAGTTCGCAGGAGTGCTGTCTGCGGCAACACGTCTGCGTGCTGGATCAGCCGCAAAGTGGTCTCGGCTGCAGACGGAGATTTCCCCAGGCGCGCCTCTGCGCGTCATGGGTGCTGGGCGCGTGCAAAATGGATTGGGAACGAAAAGTCGGCTAGCCGTCAACTGGCTTGGTGGGCTGCGCTGGGCCGGATGCCGGCATGGAAGGGCGTCTCCCAGGCGCTATCAAGCTTGGTGATTATAGGCGCTGTCCAAGGCCCCCAATGAGGGTCAACCTGTTTCGCTAATGGGACACAGGAATAATCAGGAAGGCCTTGTAACGGCGGGGCTGAAGCCCCGCCCTTCCAGAGCCGTGGTGAGAAATGCGGGCTACTGGCCCGCCTACTCTTAAGGGCTTCCGGCGCCCACCCTCTGGGCGGGTTTGTATGTCTCGAGGAATTCAGCGACGCTTGCCTCCTGGGCGTTCTTATAGGCGACGCACAGGTCGATGCCCTCGAGTACTTGAGTGAGGATGCGAGGTCCTCCCGTGTACTTCGTCGACCGGCCGCTAAAGAAATTCTCCACATCCT
>JBEKIZ010000057.1:0-33135 GCA_050011515.1 Terriglobia bacterium
TTAGCGTGGTGGGAGAAGCGCGCACCGGCCTTGAGGCCATCGATCAGTGCAAAGAGCTCAAGCCGGATGTGGTGGTGATGGATCTCTCCATGCCGGACCTGGGAGGGCTTGAGGCGACGGCTGAAATCCTCAAGGCCGACCCGCAAATCAAAATCCTGATCCTCAGCATGTATTCGAACGAAGCGTATGTGCGCAAGGCGTTCGAGCTGGGCGCCAAGGGTTATATCCTGAAGAACGCCATCGAGGTCGACCTGACGCGAGCCGTCATGGCGCTGGCGGAAGGCCAAGCCTACTTCAGCCCCGGCGTCTCCCATATTGTCCTGGAGAGTATGAAGGCCGGGACCTTCCAAGGTACGAGCCAGGATCCGTATGAAAAGTTAACGCTTCGAGAGAAGGAAGTCCTGCAGCTAATCGCTCAGGGAAAATCTAACAAGGAAATTGCTACGCTACTTAATATCAGCGTCAATACAGTTGCCGTACACCGCGCACGCCTGATGGAGACTCTCAATCTCCACCGCACGGCGGAACTGGTCCTCTTCGCGGTCAAGAAAGGCCTAATCCAACCGTAATAGGCAACAGGAAACGGGTTTCAAAGTCCCTGGTTGTTGTTCCCTATTCTCGAAAAGGCATTTTGCCCTCTCCCCCGGGGAGAGGGTGGACCGCGACGGCGCTTTCACCAGCCGCCGCGGGCCGGGTGAGGGGTCGGTTGCACCAAGAAGGGATCAAACAGCCGGAGGGGACGGCAAGCCGTCCCCCTACACGTTACTGGCCCGAGGATGCTGGTACTTTTTCCGTCCCCGGGATATTCATGGCGTGAGTGACCTGTCCGCTCTTGGCTTCAGCTATTTCAATATGGTACTTGTCCAGGACAGTGGCTGTGGCTTGTGCAAACTGGGTTAGCGCCTTGGCGTAATTGTCGCGTGCCTGAGCCTCGGTGCCCTCTGCATTGGCCAGGTCTCGCTGCGCCTGAATGACCAGAAACGGCGTAGATTCTCCCAAGAGGAACTTCTTCTGTTCTCCCTCCAAAGTTTCCTTTGCAAGCCCAGTTGCCTCCTTGGCCGCATCGATTTGGGCCCGCGCCTGGGTGACGGCAATCACCGCGGTGCGCACATCCTGCTCGATATTGTTTATTTGCTGCTGCAACTTAACGCGCATCTGTCGCTCCGTGATAAGGGCTGTCGCCTGGTCAGCCTGAGCGGCACGGTTGCGAATCGGAATCTGCAGGTTGACTCCGAGAGAGTAGTTGGGATACTTGTCGTGGAACACTTGCGAGAGCGCATCCGAAGCCCCTCCTGGTATGTAACTCGTTACTCCCTGAGGGCAGGGGGACTGAAGGGTGTCAGGATTGCCTCCGCAGAGGAAATGCCCGGAAAGTCCCGACGGCGCATAGGTGGCAAAAACGTTCAAGGTGGGCAGCATTCTGTTCCGGACCGCCTGAATTGTGATGTTCTGGTTTCGCATGTTCAGATTGTCCTGTTCGATTTCCGGCCGGTTCTTGAGCGCCTCGCTGAGAGCCTCTTGCAGCGGCGGAATGTCATTGGGCATTGGTTCGGGCAGCTTATCAGTGGGCTCGATCCCTATGCCCGCCAAGTCGGCATCGACATGTTTGGCGAGCGCGGTTTTCAAGGTTTCTTCCTGCTGTTGGTACCTCGTTTGGGCAACGATCAGGTCCTGCCGGCGGGCTGCGACTTCTGACTTGGCGCGCGTGATCTCGATAGCAGCCATCGCCCCGATTTCCACTTGGCGCGTGTTATCTTTCATGTCTGTCTGGGCATATTTGAGCGCTTCTTCAGCCACCCGGACGTTCTCGCGGTAGTAAAGGAGGTCCGAATACAGGTTCACGACCGAGGCAATGGTGGTAATGACCTGCTGCTTGAATACGCTGTCGGTGAACTGGAGGTTGTTCCTCGCGATGCGCAGGGACGAGGCATTAGCACGGTAGCCAAAGCCACTCAGAAGGTTCTGACTCAAAGTAATCAACATGCCCGAGGGTACTTGCGGGTTGAGCAGCGCAGTCAAGGCGGTGGTGGTGGAGCGATCTCCATACAATGCAACCACGTAACTGGTCCCCGTCATGAAACCCTGGCCGAAATAGCCCTGGTAACCGGTCTGCTGGTTGGTCAGGGAGGAAACACCCGTGAGGGCGATTGTTCCAAGGGGGGTGATGTTCTGGTTCCAACCCATGGAGAAACCGGCAACCGGGTCGCAGCACCCAACAGAACCGGCATTCAGCGCACCGCCGCCGGAGAAGCCTGCGCCGCCCGCCCCGCTACTACTTCCACTACTTCCGCTGGTCGTGCTCGAGCCGATGGCCCCCGCAAACAGCGCCGTCGAGATCGTAGTAACGCCCGTCACGCCGCGTGCCGCCGAACCTGACTTGCCACGGAGATAATCCGCCTGCGCTAAAGGTATCGTGAATCGTGCTACATCGATATCCAGATTGTTTTCGAGTGTTAGCGCAATGGCATCCTCAAGGGACAGCCATAGCTTCCCCTCGCGAATGAGGTCGCGCAACCGTGGAGAGTTCTCCATTCCTGGGTGGGGAACGTAGAGGGGCGAGAAGGAATCGAAAATATTCGGAAATGAGTGGGTTTTTGTGTAGTCAAGGGCGGTCAGTTTCGCGCCGCCTCCCGCCGGCCGTAGGTCTGCAGCCTGTTGGCCCCAGACCTCAGCAGTTTGGATCAAAGTAGCCAGGACCCCTACCCCCAGGATGGAGGCCAGACTACGGATTGTTAGCAGCTTCATGACGATTTGCGCTCCTTTCAGGCTTTAATTCATTCATACGTGGCCAGCAAGCCATAAGTTTCGTGAGATGATTTCACAGTATATCGAAAAACGCCCCCTATAGCCGCGATTCTGCTTCGCAAGCTGTCAGCCGTCAGCTTCCAGCTCTCAGCAAGCAGCCCGCCGGTTTTTCCTTTTTTCGAATGCCGATTGTCGATCAAAAACGAACACGGGGTTCCCGCCGACTCTTCAATCGGCAATCGACGATCGGGAGTCATCAATCACGCGTAGCGCAAGTCCGGGAAAGGGCTTGCCATAATCCCTTACCACTCCTCAGATATCCCAACCGCGGGCTGTTCTCAGGCGAGTTTGGACGCGTGCTTCCTCCGTGCCTGCCATTCCTCGCTGGAGAAAATTCGTGGGCCGACCTGAATGAGGCGCGGCAGCATATTATAGACGGATACGGCCTCCCACTTGGACCCGTTGCGGGTCCGAAGGCCACTACGGTTAAGCTCGTCCGCGACTTTGGAGAAAGGATAATCCTGAACAATGCAGTCCAGCATCCGAATGAGAACCTGGGTCTCGGCGGGATTCTCGATGAGGTGCGCGCAGTCATCCCCCACGCGCAGGCCGTAGGGCACATCCTCGATGACGCGGCGCGGCTCCTTCTCGTCTGCTTCGACCTCGTGTTCCCACTCCACGGCCACCAATTTCCATCCAGCCTCCGCCCTCTGCTTGACGTACTCCGGCTCGAGCGGCTTGCTCAAAACCTCACGAATTCGCTCTACCTTAGCCATAATTCCTCCTTCATTCGCGAGCTGTCAGCCGTCAGCTTTCAGCTATCAGCAAGCAGCCTACCGGCCTTTCATTTGCTGACCGCTGACGGCTGATAGCTGACAGCTTCATTCGTATCGCAGCGCCACCAGGGGATCGACCTTCGTCGCCCGGCGCGCCGGGATGTAGCCAGCGAAAACGGCAACGGCTGCGAGCACTATGGTCACAGCAGTGATCGTCGCCGGGTCTGTAGGCTTCACCCCGTAAAGCTGGCTCGAAATGAATCGTGTCGCAGCGAAGGCCATGAGTAGACCGACGGCGACTCCGACACCAACCAGCGCGAGCGACTCGCGAAGCACCATCCAGAGCACCCGCATCTGGTCAGCGCCCAGCGCCATACGAATGCCGATTTCATTGGTTCGGCGAGCCACCCCGTAAGCCAGGACGCCGTAGAGGCCCACGCACGCCAGCACGAGCGCTAGGATGCCGAAGAAGCTTGAAAGCCTTGCAATCAGATGCTCCTTATTGAGACTTTCATTCACTTGTTCGCTCAGCGTAGTGATGCTCGTCACAGGCAAGTTCTTGTCGACTTCGTGAATGGCGGGGCGAACCGAAGCTGCTATGCTTGTCGGGTCGGTTGTCGCGCGAATCTCTAAATAAGCGGCGTAGGACGCTGGACCTTCTACTTGCGCCAGAGGCAAGAAGGCCACAGGGCTATAGTCCTCCCGCGGATCGTTGAACTTGAGATTCTTGACCACGCCCACGATTTCGATCTCGTAGGTCTTGGCGGGAACCTCCATGGAGAATCTTCGGCCAATGGGGTTCTGCTTGGCCAGGTAACGCTGGGCGAAACTCTCGTTGACCAGCGCAACCTTGGGCGCGCCTTTTGTGTCACCGGGGCCGAGATCGCGACCCAAGAGCAGCGTCATCCCTTCCGTCTCCGCATAGTTCGGCCCTACCCAATCCCATTGGCAGTCTGCCGCCTCATTCGGTGGCGGGAAGTAACCCTGAACAGAAATCTGGCCGCCCCAACCGGTGCCGCTCATTGGACTGTAGAGCGAGAGACTTGCTACGCGCACACCCGGTAGGGCATTCACCCTGTCCAGGAGTGCTTGGTACAAGGGGTGAAGCTGATCCTGCTTATAGCCGGCGATGCGGGGATCGATCCCTACCTCCAGCACATGCTCCTGGTTGAAACCTAAATCCTGCCTCGCCAAGTTCCGCAGTGTCCTGACCAATAATCCTGCGCACACTAGCAACAGCAAGGACAACGCCACCTGAGAGACCACCAGGGTTTTTGACAGGCTCCATCGTGCCCCGGGGGATGTTCCCAACGTTCCACCCTTCAGCGAGTGTGCCAGGTCCACTCCTGTGGTTCGGTACGCTGGGGCTAGTCCAAAGAGGATACCCGTCAAGAGAGAAACCGCGAGAGTAAAGCCTAAAACCCTCGCGTCTGGAGTAACGTCAAGTGGAAGACTGCTTGTTCCGCCCGCCACCATATTGACAAGTACAGTCACACCCCAGGCTGAAAGGAGCACCCCCAAGACGGCACCCAGCAGCCCCAGCAGGACACTCTCGGTGAGCAGTTGCCGCACCAAGCGGGCACGGCTCGCCCCCACAGCAAGGCGCATGGAAATCTCCTTCTGGCGGGCCGCTGCGCGCGCGAGCAAGATATTCGCTACGTTGGCGCAGGCAATCAACAACACGAAGGCTACGACGGCCATCAAGATATGAAGCGGGTGCGAGTAGCGGAAACGTAAGTAGGAAATTCCCCTGCCACCCGGACTTAGCTTGATGTAGGAGTGCTGAATGTCGCGTCGCGCTTCGGATGAGGGATGCGGCCCTGCTTGCTCCGTCAGGAACTGGCGAAAAGCTACATCCACGCTCGCCTGAGCCTGCTGCAAGCTGAGTCCGCGTCTGAGCCGGCCGATGAGGTTGAGCCAGTTGACATAGGGGTCTCTCAAGACAGATCCCCGGTCTGGCATCAATCGGGGCTGAAGGCTCACGGGAAGCCAGAAATCTGCCAGGGGGCTTTCGACGCTCTCTCCGAAGAACTCGGGCGGGGTCACGCCGGCCACGGCTAGCATAATGCCATTCACGTTGAGCACTCGGCCGACGACCGACTGGTCGTCGTTGAATCGGCGCCTCCAATAGGCGTAGCTGATAACCGCAGCGGGAGGCGCTTCGGGCCGATCATCTTCCGGTGTGAGCACTCGTCCTAGCACGGCCTGAACGCCCAGGACCGAAAAGTAGTTTCCCGAGACCAACCTTCCCCAGGCCAACTGCCCCGGCTCACTTTCTCCCACCCCCTGCGGACGGAGGTTAAGCCGGTCAAGCTCGGTGCGGAATGCGGCGACGCCTTCAAAGGACGGATTGTTGTCGCGCAAGTGTTCGTAAAGAGGATAGGAGAAGATGTCGTAATGCTGCCCAGAGCCAAGACCTACGAATCCGCGCCTGCCGCCGTCACCGAAGAGGGCAAGCTGCTCGGGCTTCTCGACCGGTAGTGCCTTCAGCATAACGGCATCAATCAGCGTGAAGATCGCGGTGTTCGCTCCTATGCCGAGCGCGAGCGTCAGCACCGCCACAAGGGTGAAGCCCGGATTCTTGGCCAGCATCCGCAAGCCGTATTTGAGGTCTTGATAAACCGTGCTCATCCTGCACCTCCAACTGCTGCCCCTGCGGTCTTAAATCTGAAAACTGTCGCCTACTTCACGGCCAGAACGACGAGCGTGGCATCGTCCTCGAAGCGCCCACCAGTGAATTTGGCCACCTCGGCCAGAATTCTTTCCTGCAACTCCCCAGCACTGAGGCGGCGGTTTTCCAACAGCACTGTGACCAGGCGTTCTTCGCCGAATTCTTCCCCGTCCGGGCTGCGGGCTTCTGTCACTCCATCGGTGAAAAGCACGAGCCGGTCACCGGCGGCGAACTGAACCTCGCCCCTTCCATAGTTCCAATCGGGGAATAATCCCAGCGGCGGGCCGCCCTCGCCAAGGCGGAGCCACGAACCATTTCGCCGCGCCAGAATCGGCGCATTGTGCCCCGCATTGGTAAAGACCAGCCGGTTACACGAGCCGTCAAGCAAGCCATAAAAAGCAGTGATGAATTTGCCCGGCGAAACATTGCCGCAAATGATCCGATTGACTTTGGCGCAGAGTTGCTCGGGCTGTACCTGCTCGGACGCCGTGGCCTTGAGCGCGGCCTGCAAGTTGGACATCAGGAGCGCGGCGGACATTCCCTTGCCTGAAACGTCGGCGATGGACATAGCGAGTTTGGTTTCGCTGAACGCATAGATATCAAAATAATCGCCACCCACGACGCGCGCGGGCAACCACGCGCCCGAAATCTCGTACCCCGCTAGTTGTGGGATTTCCTTGGGGAGAAATCCGCGCTGAACAGCTTCCACGTCTTCCAGTTCACGCTCCTCGGCCTGCAACTCCCGGCGACGAGATGCTCCTTGCTCGATCTGGGTTCGCAGGATTTCGAGAAGCAGCCGGTTGTTCCACGGCTTCAAGACAAAGTCCCCGACCCCCCGGTGCATGGCTTCCACGGCCAACTCAACGCTGCCCCAGGCCGTCATGACGACGATGGGCAGCATGCTGTCCGAGGCCTTGATGCGGGAAAGCAGATCCAGGCCCTCTAAGCCCGAGGTGGTGTCTCGGGTGTAATTCAGGTCCAGCAGCAGAAGATCGAAGTCTTGAGTCGCAACAGCCTGCAAGACCGCTGCCGGGGAGTTCACTCCTTCGGTTTCGTAGCCTTCCCCTTTGAGCAGGAAGCGAAGGGCCTCCACCACATCCGGCTGATCATCCGCAATCAAGATTCGCGCGGTGGCAGAAGTTCGGCTTTCCTTGGGATCTAGCACCAGAGTCTCCATTAGAACACCTCAGCACTTGGCAAGCTTTTAGCCATCAGCTATAGCACCGCAAGAAGGTGACCAATCGCGGAATATGTGTACTTCATTCGTTATGAAGGAGTTATGGGATCTGCCTAAGCAATGGTCACGTGCGGTGTGTCCGATTTTGGGATTCGACTGTGCCACTTTCGGACAGACACAGAAGCCCTTGTATTAAAGGGCAGCAGGGCGGGGCCGCGCTATGTCATATTCTTCGCAGCACGTGGGTTGTCCCGCCCGGAAGACGAAATATGCCCTTTACAACATATGGTTTCTGAGGTATAATATGTTGGTGACTTGAAAAGTCCGGTTTCATGAGGAGTTCGACCCCGAATTCGACGACCTGCCGGAAGAGGTGCAGGACGAACTTCTGGCGCACGCCAAGCTGCTTGAGCAGTTCGGTCCTCAGCTCGGCCGTCCCCGGGTCGATACGCTCGACGGCTCGCGGCACGCGAACATGAAGGAGCTGAGGTTTAACGCCGCAGACGGAGTATGGCGCGTCGCTTTTGCTTTCGATCCGCAAAGGCGCGCGCTGCTTCTGGTTTGCGGCGACAAAGCCGGCGTCAGCGAAAAGCGCTTCTACCGCAAACTGATCCACAAGGCCGACAAGAGATTTGACGACTATCTGGTACGAGCCAAAAAGGAATAGTCATGGCTAACACGCTAGACGACAAAATGAAGAAGCTCAGCCCTGCGCGGCGTAAGAAAATCCAGGCGCGCGCCGCTGAACTCATCGCTGAGGAGATGTCCTTGCGGGATCTGCGCCGGGCGCTCAGACTCACCCAAGACCGCATCGCCGAAACGCTCGGTATCGGTCAGGAGGGCGTTTCACGCCTCGAAAAGCGGAGCGACCTGCTCATTTCCACCTTGCGAAGCTATATCGAGGCGATGGGCGGCAGACTGTCCCTCATTGCTGAGTTTCCCGAGAGGCAGCCCGTGATCCTGTCTGGGCTCGCCAAGATGGACACCGACCCATCACCCGCAGGCCGCGAGGACGCCCCAACAAGCCACGCATAACCGTTGCGAGTCAATCGAAAATCGGCAATCAGCAATCGGCAATCAAAAGCTGGTTTTTGCTTGCGGCGGTGCCGCGCTATGTTCAGGGTCTTCCGGCCACCGAGGACACGGAGGCGCTAAAGACATGAGGGGAAAACTTGGTGGCGCGCGAAGAAGCTGACTGCTATTGTTGCAGTGGTAGCAGCAGCCTCCCACCAAGATCACGACGAGGGGGACGACCCGTGTTCTGTCTCAAGCTCGAAGGCGAGGCTGCCCTACTTTATGGCGAGGACCTCCCTGCGTGCGGAGCGAGTGAGGAAAGTCTTGACGTTGCCACCAGGAACCAACCGTTCGACCTCGCGATTGGTGAGCGCGGGGTGCGGGAAGGGAGCCTTGCTTTCGACATCGGACCCAAGGACCATGAGGCTGTCGAACCACCAGCGCGTGTCCGCTCCGTTGGCCAGATAAGGTTCACGTAGCAGGCAAAACAGTACCCCTCCCGGCCGAATATAGGACCACAACTTCGCCACCAAACCGGGAAGCGCATCGCGTGGGAGCAAGTCCAGAAGATGCCAGCAAGCAATCGCGCATAAGGCATCGGGAGGAATGGGAGGAAGGTTTTCGAGGAACTGGTCGATCAGAAAAACCGTCCCCTTACCACGCCGGCGGATAAATTTGGAGTCGGATTGCCGGGCAAGGGTTACCAGGTCGGTGAAATAGAGTTTTGCGCCACGCTTCAGGAGGACATCGAGCGTCGCTTGGTACACGGGGCCACAATCAAGAATATAGGGGCGCCGTACGTCGCGTAAGTTCTGCCACAACCATTCGAGTGCACGACTGGGTGTTGCTGGGTGAGCTGCCGAGGACTTTTGAGAGTCTTGGTGTGTTCTCGTTTGCAACATGAGAACCCATGTGCTTTGCAATGCTCCAGGCTCAGGATGACCCTGCAACGGGGCATGAAATGCGGGGGATAAGCCCTCCCGCTTTCTTCGGACCTTCGCGTTTCACTTGCCCAAATGGACCTAGGCGCTGGTCTCCAAGGCGCCCTGTGGGGATGTGCTTCGGGAACCCTCCTCAGCCTTCTCACGGAGGATGTCAATGCTCCCCTTGAAGTAAGCGCCCTCCTCGACGGCGACAGCGCCTGCCTTGAGGTCGCCAACTACGTGCCCACTGCGGCGAATCTCGACCTTTTCCCGCGCCACAACATTGCCTGAGACGGCACCCAGGATCACCACTTGGCGCGCGCGGACTTCTGCCTTGACCTGCCCATCCGCTCCTACCGTCAGGCAATGGTCTTCAAGAGAGATGGTCCCCTCGAATTGCCCTTCGATGAGCAAATCCTCGTTTGCCGATAACTCGCCTTTCAGCACCACCGTCTGACCGAGAACCGTCTGGTGCTGAGAGGTGGGCGTCGTGCTTGGCACCTTTACAGTCGTCTCATTCATAGGCGTTTCCATCCTGGGAGGCGGAGGCGGCGCCGCGGGTTCCACATTTAGGGACGCCACCGAGCGAGTTTTCTTCTCCCACCACATTGCGGATCCATCCATCATCAAGGCGCCCGGGACGGAATACCCGTCTGGCACCTCGGTCAATCCCTGCGGGTTTTTATATTACAATGTGCCGGGCAGAAGAGCAAATCCAAAAGCAACCCAATCGAAAGCAGCCCCACTCGGAGCGAGGCGTTGGCTAGGGAGCCACGGACATCACCGATTGCCCGCTTGGTAGACCACCCTACCTCCCACAATTGTCATTTCCACGCGCGCGTCTTTGATTCTCGCAGGCGGGATTCGGAATAGGTCTTCAGAGAGGACATCCAGATCCGCAAACTTCCCCGGCCAGATTGTCCCCTTATCCTTCTCTTCAAAGGCCGCGTACGCACAACCCTGGGTGTAGGCGCGCAAGGCTTCCTCAACCGTCAAACGCTGCTCTGGAAACCATCCGCCAGGATTCTTGCCGTCGAGTGTAGCGCGCGTCACTGCGGCAGCGATGCCCGAAAGTGGGTCGAGAGGCGCTACAGGCCAGTCCGAACCGAAGGCCAGCACCGCGCCGGCATCCAGCATCGACCTCCAGGCGTAGCTCGTCCGCGCGCGCTCGTGTCCAATACGCTTTTCGGCCCAGCGCCCGTCATCAATAGCGTGGTAAGGCTGCATGGAGGCGACGACGCCCAGCTTGCCAAAGCGGGCAAAATCCTCCCGCCGGACGTGTTGCGCGTGTTCGACTCGAAACCGGTGCGCCGCCGGATGGTCCCCGCCGAGTCTCTCATAGATATTCAATATCGCCGATGTCGCACGGTCTCCAATGGCATGGGTGCAAATTTGAATCCCTGCATTGTCCGCCTGGCGTGCTAACCCCTCCATCTTCGAGGGAGGAATCATGAGCGGCATAGGTAGACCAACGTTGCCGGGATCGTCATCGTAAGGCTTGAACATCCAGCCGGTCCGAGAGCCCAGGGAGCCGTCCGCAAAAGCCTTCACGGCTCCGAGCTTCAGGAAATCGCTGCCCATGTCGTGCGAGATTCCGGCCTCCGCCAGCTTCTCCCATTGGGCAATCGGAGTGATCGCGTAGAGGCGGCAGGTAAGCCAGCCCTCGAGTTCCGCGCGCCGCAGCAATCGGATCTCACCCGTGAAGCTCCCGTTCCACGAGTCCGTGTCCACGGTAATGTCATGCACTGAAGTCAGACCGACGCGCGCGGCTTCCTTGAGGGCAGTCCGCAAGGCCTCCTCCATCTCACTCTCGGTGGGGCGTGGAATCACCTTTGCGACCAGATCCTGTGCTCTGTCCTTCAAGATTCCGGTGGGCTCGCCGGACTTGGGATCGCGAACAATCACACCCCCTGCCGGGTCCCGCGTGTTCTTGGTGACACCCGCGAGCTTCAACGCCAATGAGTTCGCCAGCCCGGCGTGGCCGTCGTAGCGGCTTATGAAGACGGGCGTGTGCAGGGTAACCGGATCAATCAACCAGCGATCGGGCAGCTTCTCCGAAGGCCATGCCTCCTCATCCCAATTGCCGCCCCGCATCCACCTTCCGGGAGGTAGAGTGCTCGCCTTATCCGCGATCCGGCGCACGAACACCTCCTCGCTGGGCGCGTCTTTCAAGTCGACCTCCAGAAGCTGAAAACCACCTTGGATGAAATGAACATGGCTATCGGCCAAGCCCGGAACCACCAATCGTCCCCTGAGATCGACCACCACCGTGTTCAGGCCCTTGCAGGTGCGGATTTCTTCATCGCTGCCCACGGCAAGAATCCGCCCGTTCGCAATAGCGACAGCCTGAACAATTCTCGCTGGAGCAGGAGTTTCACCTCTGGCTGCTACAGGCTCTCCGGTCCAGATCTTGCCGTGCAGAAGTATCAGATCAGCCCCATGTGGTAACTCGGTCCCTCTTAACTTATCGTCACCCGACTGCGGGTTTCCTGCGTTTGTTGGCATCCCCATCGAAAACCCCATGACTAAGATGAATGCGCCAAGCGTTCGACTCATTGATCCCTCCCAGCAGGCGATTATTCATATTATGGGCCGCTGGGGCAATCACGAATTCGGAAGGCCTCCTCAACGAGCTACCACGAGACCAACGAATCCGTTGGCCCCATAACCCTCTGCCAGGGGATGCACTTCCGAAGTGGCTGATTCCAGGGTAGTGGGTCAGACTCCTGAATGGGCGTTTGCAGCCAAGTGGATTACTTCCGAGTACGGCCGTCCGCAGCGGACTCATCGGTAAACGCTGAGCGACCACTCGTTAGTGATGCCAAGACCGATAGGAGTCCGGCCGGTTTTCGAAGTGCAGTCGCATTATTTTCCGGGTAGGGGGTTTATCGGGTACTTCTCCCAGCTTGCTGCAGAGTTCGGAGAATAAGCCACCTGTCTTGGTTGACTTGCCGCGGGTTGGTATCTAGAATGCCCCTCTATGGCGGAGCCCCCTTCTCTCATTGGTCAGACCATCTCGTACTTCTGCATTCTCGAAAAGCTGGGGGTGGCGGTATGGGTGTGGTCTACAAGGCCGAGGGCACGCGCCTGCAGCGCTCTGTCGCGCTGAGCACCTCGGCGGCGATCATTACCGTGAAGATGCGGAAATCTGATACTTGACCGGTCCCTTCTTACGTGCATAAAATTGCTTCCGGTTTCGAGAGACTGAATTGGCTTCCCTACTGACCATCGTGTTCATTGACGTGGTGGAATCGAGCGCCACGAAGCGCGACGTATCGCTGGGCCGGGATAGCCGCGAGCGCGACCACGCCTATCTGGAAAAAGTCCAGAGTCCCTATTTCAATCTGATCCGCGATTGTTACCGTGCCCATGGGGGGAAGGAAGTAAACACCATGGGCGACGCCTTCTATCTCGTGTTTGAAGATCCTCTCCAGGCAACGCGCTGCGCGATGGAGATTCAGAGAAAGCTGGTTGCCGAGCCCATCGAGACACCGCGCGGGCCTTTGCAGTTGCGCATTGGGATTCATTCTGGCTACCCGGAGATGTTCGAAGGAACATACCACGGCACGGACGTGGACACGGCAGCGCGGGTGGAAGCCTTGGGCACGGCGCAGCAGATCTTGCTTTCCTCCGCCACCTACGAACTGGTCCGCAACATGACCGACGTTCGGTTTCACCGGCTGGGCGAGTTCACGCTGAAGGGGATAGGCGGGGAGGTCCTGTGGGAGGCGGACTGGGACGGCAGGGGTCCACGACCGACAGCGGTCCCGCCGTTGACCGTTCAGCCCAGAAAAAAGAGGCGGGGCCGGTTTGGAGTTGGGGCGGTAGCGTTACTTGCCCTCGTGTGCGGCATTGCTTATTTCTTTGCGCACCAACGGCACTTGAGAGGGCTCACCGAAAAGGACACCGTAGTCCTGGCCGACTTTGCCAACAGCACGGGGGACACGGTTTTTGACGACACGCTGAAGACCGCTCTGAGTATTGCGTTGAACCAATCGCCATTCTTGAATGTTCTGCCCGAGAACAAAGTGGCAGCAACCCTGAAGCTGATGGCCCGCCCGGCGAACACGGCGCTGACTCCCGAGGTGGCGAGCGAAGTGTGCCAGCGGGCGGGGAGCAAGGCGTACATTGCCGGGTCCATCAGCAATCTGGGCAGCCAATATGTGCTGGGCCTCAAGGCGGTGAATTGCCGGAGTGGCGACGTGCTGGCCGAGGAGCAGGCCACCGCTGCGGCCAAGGAGAAGGTGCTGGAGGCGGTGGGCGGCATGGCGGCGAAGCTGCGCGGGGAACTGGGCGAATCGCTGGCGACGGTGGAGAGATTTGACGTGCCGCTCGAACAGGCCACCACGTCTTCGCTGGAGGCACTGAAGGCTTACAGCCTGGGTAGAAAGTCGGTTAACGAAAAAGGCCCTTCTGCTGCGCTGCCCTACTTTCAACGCGCCATTGAGCTCGATCCCAACTTTGCCATGGGGTATCGGGAAGTAGGCAATTCCTATTGGAATCTCCAGGAGCTCGGGCGGGCCAGCGAGTACTTCACGAAAGCGTTCCAGTTGCGTGAGCATGCCAGCGAGCGCGAAGGGTTGCTCATTGCGGCCACTTACTACTTGGATGTAATGGGAGAACTCGACAAAGCGACACAGGCAAACCAGGAATTCCTCGGTAGCTATCCGCAAGACGGCCGTACCTACAACACGCTGGGCAACATCTTTGAGATGCAGGGCCGGTATGAGAAGTCGCTGGAGGCCTATCGCCATGCTATTCGCCTCCAGCCTGATTTATCCGCCCCCTCTCTGAACCTCGGTAATAATTTGCTTGCCTCGCAGCGGTATGAGGACGCGCGGCAGGCGATCCGGGAAGCCCAGGCACGGCAACTGGACGACTTCCTGCTCCATATCCAGCTCTATGCTTTGGCTTTTCTGAAGACGGATGCGGTGGGCATGGCGGAACAGCAAAAGTGGTTTGCGGGCAGGCCGGAAGAGAACATTGGGCTGGCGCTGGCCTCCGACACCGAAGCGTATGGGGGGCGTCTCACCAAGGCGCGGCAACTGACCCGGCAGGCCACCGACTCCGCCATCCGCGCCGACAGCAAGGAAGGCGCGGCGATCTGGCAGGAAAATACCGCCCTCCGCGAAGCCGCCTTCGGCAATGCCGTAGAAGCCAAACAGTACGCGGCGGAGGGGTTAAAGCTTGCTCCCGCGAGTGAAGGCGCGGGAGTGGAAGCGGCGCTGGCCTATGCGATGGCGGGCGATACAGCGCGGGCCGAAACCTTGGCCCAGGACTTGAACAAGCGCTACCCCGTGGACACGCAGATGCAGGCGCTGTGGTTGCCGGCCACCCGCGCGCGCATGGCGCTCGATCGCCAGAATCCCACGGAAGCTCTCGACCAATTGCAATCGGCGACTGGCCCGATCGAATTTGGGCTCATTCAGTTTGTCCAGAATATCTCCTGTCTCTATCCAACGCACATTCGCGGCGAGGCGTATCTGGCGGCCGGGCAGGGCAGTGCGGCTGCGGCCGAGTTTCAGAAAATCCTCGACCACAGCGGCATAGTCTGGAACTGCTGGACGGGAGCGCTGGCGCATCTGGGCGTGGCACGCGCGAATGCTTTGCAGTCGAAGACTTCGCAGGACGCAGACGCCGATGCCGCCCGCGTGAGGGCTCTTGCCGCTTACAAGGACTTCCTTGCACTTTGGAAAGACGCCGATCCCAACATCCCCATACTGAGAGAAGCCAAAGCGGAGTACGTGAAATTGCAGTAGTTGCGAGTGAACGGCGGCTTGTCTATTGGGCTTACTCCTGATAAGTCGGGACCCGGAAGATGGCCGATGGCCAATGTGGACCCTGTGTAACGGCGAAGCGTGGATCGAAGTCGATTATCTCCTGTCGACTCGGTAAACTACCTGCCGTAGCCCCTTAAGCTCCTGCGAATGGCCATATGAACGAAGCGTAGCTTCTCGCAAACTGGCCCGCAACCCGTTCCAGCGCTCCGTTAACATATCTTTCCCAATATGGGAACTTACACGGTGCTCAACATCGGCGGGAATAAGTTCCGACTGATTGCCACGATCAAGTACAAATGGCAGGTTGTTTATATCCGTCAAATCCTTACTCATGCGGAGTACGATGAAGGAGTGTGGCTATGAGTACAGTCGTAAGGTTCGGGGTTCAGTCCACGCGGCCAGGAACAGGCGGGACACCGCTGAAGATTGACCCAAGAAAATACGTGCGGCTCCTGGGGAAGGCTGCGCCAGCAGTGATTGAGACCGAGGAAGAGTACAAGCGAATGTTGGCTCGCTTCGAGCACCTTTTGGACAAAGACGACGCCTCGATAAGCCCGGAGGAAGGACGCCTTTTGAAACTTCTGGCAATGCTCCTGGAGGAGTACGAGGACCGGAATATTTCCCTGCCCCGCTTCAGGCCCGACAAGATGTTGCGGCATCTGCTGGCTGAAAAGGAATTAAGACGCAGCGACCTCGGGCCCGTCATCGGCTCGAAGAGCCGCGTCTCGGAAATCATCACCGGGAAGCGCTCGATCAGCAAGAGCCAAGCCAAGAAGCTGGCCGCATTCTTTTATGTGCCCGTCGAGTTGTTCATCTAGGAGGACGCGTATCCACACGAACCAGAATTCGCGGTCTGGGTATCCACGACACCATGGAGTGCAGGCAGCGCTGCTCTTAGGATTTCCTGGATTTCAAGACTTTCTGGGTAGTTTCAGCGATTAAGTCGCCCATGCGGGAGGTCGTGATGGGGTGGGATTTGCCCGGAAGCTCGGGCGTCCGATGGCCGCGTTTCAGAACCTTTTCAATGGCGGTCTCAATAGCGCTCGCCGCCATCTCCAGGCGGAACGAATACCGGAGCATCAGGGCGGCGGAGGCGATGGCCGCGATGGGGTTGGCTCGATTGCGCCCCGCGATATCCGGCGCTGACCCGTGGACGGGTTCGTACAAGGCATGTTGCTCACCCAGGCTTGCCGACGGCAAAAGGCCGATGGACCCCGTGAGCATGGCGGCTTCATCACTCAAGATGTCCCCGAACATGTTGGTGGTCAGGACAACGTCGAAACTCGTTGGACGATCAATGAGCCGCATGGCGCAGTTATCCACGTAGATGTTCTCGAGCTCGACTTCAGGATAAGACTTGGCCACGCGCGACACTACTTCGCGCCAAAGACGGGAAGACTCGAGGACATTCGCCTTGTCCACCGAAGTGACCTTGCGCCGCCGCAGCCTCGCAAGCTGGAAGGCCCGGTGCGCCACACGTTCCACTTCGTGCTCTCGATAAATCTCCGTATTGATTCCCACTCGTTCGCCGTTCTTGGCGAAGATTCCCCGTGGATTGCCAAAGTAGATTCCCCCCGTCAACTCGCGGACGATCACCATGTCAGTGCCCCGAACACGCTCGGGTTTGAGCGCCGAGATTCCTACCAGCGAATCCAGCACCCGAGCAGGGCGCAGGTTCACGTAAAGCCCCAGCCTCTTCCGGAGCTGCAGCAAACCCTGCTCCGGCCGGACTTCCGGCCGAACGGAATCCCATCTGGGCCCCCCCACCGCCCCTAGCAATACCGCCTGAGAGTTGTTGCAGATGGAAATGGTCTCTGTGGGAAGTGGTGTGGCGGTCGCATCCAAAGCGCAACCACCGATCAAACCGGTTTGAAACCTGAAGGTCGGCCCGGCGATTGCCTGCACTGCTTGCAAGACTTTTATCGCCTCGGTCGTGACTTCAGGCCCTATACCATCGCCGGGCAGCACTGCTATCCTATAAACAATTTGCATATCTCTTCTGGTGGGTATTATACAGGATTAACACGCAAATTTGCGAATTATCTGATATGCGACGTAGGGCCGGGGCTTGCCCCGGCCTGGCCGCCCCGTCCCGCCTTGCGGGAGAGGCGGCCCTACATTCTGATTACCATTTTCCTGAAGTCCAAAGCCTGTGGTGGCCTCGATCCCAATCGGGCGTCGAATGCTAAAGCATTCATAATAAATAAGTTACGCTGGAGAGAATAGTGCAAGCCCCCCCCTTTTGGCACTTCCCTTCCCCTCATGGTGAATAAGCTGAATTCCCGGTCGGCTTCTGGAGAGAAGTTCACATCCGCTCAAAGCTTCGCGACGAAAGGCTACTGTGATTAGTAGCCGCCGGGGAGGAGACGGTCCACGGCCGCATTCTCGTGCACCGAACTGGAAGCGAGGGCTGCCTCCTCCTCTTCGAGGCGTTTCAGTTCGTAGGCCGCCTTGTTGGCTGCCTGAAGGTAGGCGCGTGCGGCGGCTTCCACCACGCTGTGGCTCGTGGACCTTCCCGTGAACTCGCGTCCTTCAAATCGCGCCCGAATCGAAACCTCTGCAACACCGTCCGTCCCAGGGCCCACAGTATGGACCGAAAAATCAGCGATGATGCCCGGAACGCCTATGATTCGGTCCACCGCGCGGAAAGCCGCATCGCAGGGCCCCTCCGCCGTCGCCGAGTCGTGGAATACGGCGCCGTCCTTTTCCAACTCGACGGTTGCCGTGGACCGCCCCTCGCTCGAGGTCACGCTCTGCAAGAGTTTCAGAGTGAACATTTCCGGGAGGTGCTGGAAACCCTCCTGCACAATCGCCAGGAGATCCTCATCGTAGATGTTTTTCTTGCGGTCCGCGAGCTGACTGAACAATTGGTAGGCACGCTCCAGTTCGGGCTTCGCCAACTGGTAACCAAGCTCTTCATAGCGCTTGGCAAGGGCATGCCGGCCGGAGTGCTTCCCCAGCACAATCTGGTTCGAGGCTAGGCCCACCGTTTGAGGCGTGATGATCTCGTAGGTGATGGTGTTCTTCAGCACGCCATCCTGGTGAATCCCAGCCTCGTGCGAAAAAGCATTACGCCCCACAATGGCCTTGTTCCGTTGCACGGCAACGCCGGTCAGCCGCGTCAACAACTGGCTGGAGGCGTACAGCTCTTCCTTTCGGATGTCGGTGTGCACCCGCAGGGCATCTTTGCGAACGTAAATGGCCATCACTACCTCTTCCAGGGCCGCATTACCCGCTCGCTCACCTATCCCGTTGATCGCGCACTCCACTTGGCGCGCCCCACCCCGTAGCCCCGCCAGGGTATTCGCCACCGCCATGCCCAAGTCGTCGTGCGTGTGGGTGCTCAGGATCACCTTGTCCATTCCAGGCAGGCGCGATTTCACGTCGGCAAACATCTGCTCGTATTCAGGCTCCAGGCAGTATCCAACCGTGTCCGGAAGGTTCAATACTGTGGCGCCGGCCTCCACGGCCGCATGACAGCACTCGATCAAGTAGTTGCGGTCGGTGCGACCCGCATCCTCCGGAGAGAATTCAACGTCGGCGCACAGAGACTTCGCGTGCCCCACCGCCCGACTGATCTGCTCCAGGATTTCCTCGCGTGTCTTGTGCAGCTTGTATTTCAGGTGGATATCCGAGGTGGCGAGGAAAGTGTGGAGGCGCGGTCGCGCGGCATCTTTAACCGCCTCCCAGGCACGGTCGATGTCCAGTTGGCTGGCCCGCGCCAGCGCCGCAATGACCGGCGTCCTGATTTCCGCCGCGATGGCCCGCACGGCATCAAAATCACCCTGGGAAGCAATCGGAAAGCCAGCTTCGAGAATGTCCACTTGCAAGCGCTCCAACTGCCGGGCCATTTCGAGCTTTTCCTCGAAATTCATGCTGCAACCAGGGGATTGCTCGCCATCCCTCAGCGTGGTATCAAATATGTAGACTCGGTCGGACATCGCGCCTCCAGAATTGAACTGAATCACTGCATGACTGAATCATTGAATCATTGGATCATTTCTTCATTGCCTCCAAGAGCCGACGTCTGCGCCTGCCTTTCAATGATTCAATGACCCGATGATTCAATGACCCAATGACTCAATGATTCAATGAACCAATCGCGCTAATTGTCCGACCGGTCGGGCGGCAAAGTCAAATTTATAATATTTCTGGTATCATAAGCGATGCTTATGACTTCGCGCTCCGTCCCGAAGCGCCCTGGGTAGCTTGTCCGTAGTCAGTGGTCCGTCGTCCGTGGCCGATTGAACAGGCAAGTAGACTCACCCCGACTGGATTGCGTTTCAACGGACAACGAACGACGGACAACGGACGCATTACCATTGTGCTCAATCCCCGGTAGAAGGAATCAGCCATGGAAATCTCCCAACTCGAAGCCTTCGTGGCGGTAGTCGAAGAAAAGAGTTTTTCCCGCGCGGCGGCCAAGCTCCTCAGAACGCAGCCGGCAATCAGCCAGGCCATCCGCCGGCTCGAGGAGTGGACAGGAGAGCCCCTGCTGGACCGCTCCTCCAGGAGTGGCATCCTCACCGAAGCCGGGCGCATGGTGTACGAGAACGCGGAAAGAGTCTTGAACCTCCGGGCTGAGACGCGCGCCGCCCTCAATGAGCTCCGCGCCCTCGAGCGTGGGAAGCTGACCGTGGGCGCCAATGAGACCACCGCTCTTTATCTGCTCCCCGTACTCAAACGTTTCCGCCAGCGCCACCCGCCCGTGCAGGTGATCGTCAAGCGTTGTCTTTCGCGCGAAATTCCCGGCACCCTGGTTCGTCACGAGATCGACCTGGGCGTGCTCTCCTACAACCCCCGCAACCCTGACCTGGAATCCACCGTGGTCAGCCTGGACGAGCTGTGCATGATCGTCCCCCCGCAGCACGCCTTGGCCAACACGCACGAAGTCAGCGTGCACGATCTGGGCCGCGAATCCTTTATCGCTCATAGCATCGCTTCCCCCTACCGGCAGAGCGTGATTGAAACCTTCGCGCGCTTGCGCACGCCCTTAAGGATCGATGCGGAACTGCCCACGGTGGAAACCATCAAAAAGTTCGTCAGCATGGGCATGGGAGTGGCCTTCGCCCCGCGCATGTGCGTGCAAGAGGAATTGGCGCGCAAGGAGTTCGTAGCCGTGAACGTCAAGGAACTGCGTATCCAACGCAAGCTACGCCTGGTCTACCGTCGCCGTGGCGCCCTTTCCGCCGCCGCCCAGCAATTCCTGCGCGTGGCCAAAGAAATCTCTCGTGTCTGACAAGCGAGTTAGGGTAAACTGCAATCAGGCGCCTGTAGCTCAGATGGATAGAGCGGCAGCCTTCGAAGCTGAAGGTCGGGGGTTCGAATCCCTCCAGGCGCGCCAACTCAGCAGTCAGCCCTCAGCTATCAGCCGTCAGCTTTCAGCCTCTGAAAGACGGGGCTGCCAACAATTGTGAATCATGAATTCTAATGGCCAGCGGGCAATTCACCATTCACCATTCATAATTCACAATTCAGCATTCAGTCTTGCCCCACCTACCACATACCTCCTTTGTTTTCACCAACATTCCCGCTTTCAACGCTTAACTACCTTTGTTTTCTATAGCATTCCCGCTTAGCCCCAGGCTGTTGAAAGCCGGTCCTTTGTTTTCATAGAGATTCCCGCGTCGGTCGTTCAGTTTTTAAAGTTACTGCGTTTTTCCTTTCCCTTTTCTGAGCGACATCTTGTCGAGAGGGAGCAAAGGAGTTTGTCGCCCTGCTCGGCCCCGCTGACGCGTTCTCGAAGTTTTTTGCTGACTCCTGAATCTCCGATCTCTGGAGTCCGATGGACTCCATCGGAGTCCTGAAATCGGACCTGAATCCTGTTTCTTTTCACCAACATTCCCGCTTTCAACGCGTAACTACCTTTGTTTTCTATAACATTCCCGCTTAGCCCCAGGCTATTGAGAGCTGGCCCTTTGTTTTCAGAGACATTCCCGCATTGTTCGGTCGAATTTCAAAGTTGCCGCCTCTTTCTTTCTCTGTCGGCAGTGACATCATGTCGTAGTCTGCGGTACGGGCCAAGCATCCTGCTAACCCGAATTCCCCTCAAACGCAGCGGGGGCCGGAAGTACGGAGACAACTACCAATTCATAATTCACAATAGAATTAGCCCCTTTCCCTATTCGCGCTTCGTTCCGGGCCGTGGAAAGCTCATCCTTTGTTTTTCACCGGTTCGTTCCTTCAGAAAAAAATCTCATTGCCCATTGTGCGCATAAGTCATGGACATTGCGATGCCGCCGTTGTAAAATAACAGTAAGAAAGATGGCCGACGAACCGAAAACGAACAAGACCGCGGCGACCGAACAACAGCAGCAGGTCGAGCCACAGACGCAGACTGACGGCTCCGCGGCCAAAGCCTCCGAAAAGAAGCCCATCCAGTTTCGAACCGACGACGTGAACTTTGTCATCCTGAGCGAGACAGGGACGCGAAAAACCCAACAGTGAAAAGAGAAATGGCGATCGCCAGGAGCACGAGCCCCAGAAGAACGCAATAGGACTTCCAGACGGTGTACCGGTCGCAGCGGTCGCTGCACTTCATGAGACCCAATGCGAATCGCCCCATGGGCTCTTTCGCATTTTCGGCCTGTGCTTCATTGACGAATCTCACGGCAACTGCCTCCCTGAAAAGTGCCAACCTCTTCTTTGGGACTAAGCCGACCAATGCACTGGCGGCTGCCGAAGCGGTGAAGGCTCCGCCCAAAAAGATCCAGTGGTTTAGGACATCACTTGGCTTTAGAGAAAGTTGAGTTACTAGATACAGGAACAGCACCCAAGCAGCAGCGATTGCAGACAACACGAGCTTGAGCAGCCATCCTGCTTTTTCTTCAGCAGTCCTTACGTTTGAAGCGCTAGTGGCGAAGCGAAATCTCGCGTACTCCCACACCCAGCCGTAGTCTTTGTCGCCATACAGCGGAATGGCGTTAATATCGGCTACCAGCTTCTCCCTCTCCTCTTTTGTTGTGTAATGCACAGCCACCTCCAGTGAACTACCTTTGTCGTAGCACCACCTTCTGGGGAGGTCTGGTTCATCGCGGTCCCCTAACCTGACACGAGCTCCCCAGCGCACACGAACGGATGCCTTTTAGAAACCTTGGGACGGAGTCCCCTGATTAGCTGTTTCGGAGGTGACCGAGTGTTCTCAATACTGTCTGCTTGAAACACTCCCCGCCCGTGAGCAACAGAGTAAGTTATTGGCTCGTGGCTAGAGGGTCCCCCGATTGTCTCGTTGGACGGAAACCCGCCCGTGGTGGTGAGTTCCACTGGTTGGTTTTTGCCTCCGTCCAAGGGCGCCTTGCTGGAGTCCGAAGCCTTTCCCAGGGCCTCTTGCGCGGACAGTTGGTTTCCGGGGGGGCCTAGCGTGAAGGCTGCAACGAGACCGGGGGAAGCCGGCGGCAAGCTCATGCCCTCCAGAGTGTCCTTCGGGCTGGCGGCATGCCCTGATGAACGGGCCAGCGCCGTCGGCTCCAACTCTTGCCAAGCGCCCGTGCGTTGCCATATGGACAGGTTCACAGCTTTAGGCTAGCCTACAATAGTGAAGTTGTCAAGAGACATTCTGTCGCGGGTGGCGGATACCTCCCGACGGTTTTTGTCAGGATGTATGCGACCCAGGGGCGGTATAATGCTCCGGTGTCCGAGCTAAAGCGCTATTACGGCCTCAATTATCTGCATTATTTGACCACCAGCATCCCGCAGGGCGGGAACGCGCGTCCGTCAGTCGACGGACACCCCTCTCCCCGCCGCGCGGGGGGCACTGGGTGAGGGGTGGCCGTGAACCCGCGGTTCGCACCGTGGGCTAAACTCTGCCGCTCCTGCGGAGCTGACGCAGGGTCACCGGCAACGCACCACTCTCCTCAGAAGAGTCCTCCAAGATTCAGGACAAGCACGGAAATCAGGATTACCACCACCGCCGCCGTCAGCACCCTCCGGGTTCCCGGGGAAGTGGCTCGCCATTCTCCTGTCAGGATGCCGAGGAAGTTCGAAGAGAGAATCATTGCGGAAACGAACAGCGCATAGCCAAGGGAAGTTCCATACTTTCCTACCAGCGTCGCGCCGATGCCGTAACCTACCATCCCCGAAAGCCAGAGCAAGCCCATGGCAATTGCCAGGCTGGTTTCTCTTGCCCAGGCGGGTTTCAGGAAAAGCGACCAGGTCCCGTTACGAAAAAGCAGCAGGAAGCAATAGAGCAGATTAGGAATGAAGCCGGCGCCCAGCACCAGCGCCCACGAGGCGTAGGTTGAGGTGACCGGGAAAGCTCCCAGGGCAACGGCCTTTTCGAGGATTGGGCCGCTGAAAGCGAAGCCGAGATTAATGTTTGACCCAAAGATACCGGTGAAGATGCAAATGGCCAGCCCGGTCAAAAAACTCGAAGCGACTGCGCTCGCGGAGGGGCTGGCAGGCCTCTGCTCCTTCTCTCTCCGGCGGCCTGCCATGCCATAGAGAGTGAGGCCGGCAAAGAGGATGGGCATGCTGATGAGCAATAGGATGCCCCGCGGCCGGAGCAGGTCCGCAGGGTTAAGGACCAACAAGGGTACGAGGGACCCCGACAGACAAGACAGGCCGGCCACCACCGCGAACGCCAGCGCCATGCCCACGGCGCTAATACCCAGGCCGAAGGTCACTTGAGCGATGCCCCACAGAAAGCCGAAGACCAGGGGGGCGAGGAGTGCACGGCTGGAAACGCCTCGATAGACATCCTCGAGGTGGGGCACGAAACCCGCTGCCAGTAGCCACGGTATAATCAGCAACGCTGCGGCGGCAAAAACCAGCCAAGTGTTTTCCCATTTCCACTGACGCGTGTACTTCATGGGCAGCGGAAAGCTTCCATTCAACGCTCCACTGATGAAAATGACCGCCATGCCAAGCCAGAAATGGTCGCTCATCGAAGACTCCCTCGCGGCACGAACTAAGCAACACACGTAGCGCCAGGCTTTACAGGCTGCGGAAAAACCCCTCCAAGCTGTCATTCCGAGCGGAGCGAGGAATCTCGCTCTGAGTATTTTCAACGCAGTGCAAGATTCCTCGTCGTCCCGATCAGATCGGGACTCCTCGGAATGACAGGTCAAACGGGTATTTCCGCAGCCTGTTTAGCCCGGCACTATTCCTCAACACATTGGCAAGCATCACCGCACCGTGTTCCGTGAACACATGAGGCGCATATTTGATATTCTGCCCACGCTTCAAGGTCACAATTTGCGACCTTGGAGCCAGCACGAAGAGCCGCAGGACCGAACAGCGGGTCCTGCATTGCAATACCGTAGATTCTTGTTTTTCTAGCAAGGATTTTCAAGCACTTCGTAGGGCCGAACGGCGTTCGGCCCAGGGCCAGCGCCGCTGGCCCCTACACGTTTGGTTGCGGCCTTCAGGCCGCGCTGTGCTACTCATCGGAAGCTGGTGGGGGACGACTCAACTCGTAGTCTGCCCCGCAACCTTCGCTGAAGAAGCAAGGGAGCCGTGGAACAGGTGGCTCGACAACTGCTCTTCCGCCTCGAGGTGTGCGCGCATTTCACGAATCACGCGGGCGCCGAGGGTCAAGAGCACGGTAGGGTCTCTCGATAGACCGTAAGAGACCATCTGCCTCTCGAATCTATCCAGGTCCACACCAAAACGTTCGTGGTCTTCTCGAAAGGCCGCCAGTTTTGAAGTGATATCGGCGTCGCGGTGGAAGGCCGGGAACAACTCCGATTCCTCTTGCCGGCAATGTGCGGTCAGAACCGTTTCGAGGTACTTCAGTATCTCGTGCAAGGAGGCATCCGCCGCCTGTCGCTCGACGGGTTGGCTGCCATTCATGGATAGCCGGTCCAGCGCCATTTCCCAATCTTGCAGCCGGGCGCGCACCTGAGCGTGCTGGCCGATCCAGCGCTTCTCATCAATTGCCGTTCCCGTGGCCGGCGCCGTACGGGCTATCTCGCACGGCACTTCTTCGGCGAGATATTTGCAGGCAAGCCCACGCTGCTCCAGTGTCGCAACCACTTCCCGGCGCGGCGGATAGTCGTGGGTGGAAAACTGGCCGGGCAGGTGGCGGCGCAAGTAGGCGCCCGGCAGCGTTTCGCAATCCACGGTAAAGAGATCACCGGCAGCCACCATCGAGATATTCAAGTCGTAACTCTCGCGGGTATTGAAGAACAGGCGGGAGGTGGGAAAAGCCATGTGATAAACACTAACAACCAGGCGGAAGTCGTCGTCGGAGACGCTGAAGCGATTTGGCTTCTGCGAGGCCAGGACGCCGCGCGCCGGCTTCAATCGCGGGATTCCTAGCGCGTGCGGCTCAATTCCATAAGTCCGGCGCAAATAGTTTCCGTGCTCAATGGCCGCCAAGGCGTCGTAATGGAAATCGTAAAGCCCCAACAGCACGCCCATCCCAATCTTGGTAATGCCTGCGGCGATAACGCGATCCCAGAGATCCAGGCGAGACTCATAGTTCCGCTTGGGCGAGCCTGCAAAGTGCCAGCGGTCGAAATGCGGGCGATGGTAAGTCTCCTGCCACTCGACCACCCAATTCAACCCGGCGTCGCGCAAGCGGACGTAATCCTCTTGCTGGTAAACAGGAGAGCACAGAGCCACCACTCCACCACCCAGGGCATCGAGTTTCCGGCGTGTGGCGGCAACGTAGCGCGCCACCGTTTCCGGGCCGAATTCAGGGTCATCGGAGAGCACCAATTCGATCTGCCGGTGACCCCAGGAGAGAATCAGGTCCAATTGTTTTTCAAACTCTTCAGGGTTGAGCCGTACTCGCTCGGCGATGGAATTGCTTTGTCGATAGCCGCAATACAAGCATTCGTTCCGGCAGTAGCTTGTCAAGTAGACGGGGATGACGAATTCAACGCTTGGCGCCGCAAAACGCGCGCGCACCCGGTTCGCTGCTGCCTGGATTTCAATTCGACGGTTTCGATCGCGCGCTGCCGCAAACAGAGAGGCTGCATCTTCGGCAACGAGGCCCCTTCCCCTATCGGCAGTCCGAAAGACTTCCTCCGGCTCTTGCATGGGCTCCGAGATCGCCGCCAAGCCTTCGATGCGGCTCTGCTCGCTTGTAAAAAACTGGCTAAAGCCTGCCAATTGCTTAGTCCTCCAGTTACACCTCAAAAGATGATTCTACTCCTCCCTGCAGCGTTTTGTAGGGGGACGGCTTGCCGTCCCCTGACCGTTGTGCGGTCATTGACGGGGGTAGGGCAAGCCCTACCCCTACGACTTGCAGGGGGGACGGCTTGCCGTCCCCTGACCGTTGTGCGGTCGTAGACGAGGGTAGGGCAAGCCCTACCCCTACGACTTGCAGGGGGGACGGCTCGCCGTCCCCCGACCGTTGTGCGGTCATTGACGAGGGTAGGGCAAGCCCTACCCCTACTCAAGCCCTGCCGCGCCCGCGCAGGCTATGCAGAAACCCGCCTGCTTCAAATCGATTCTCTCCACGGCATGCGAGGCGCTCATCACGCAAAGGTAATCCGGGCAATGGCGAAGCCCAAAAGTGTGGCCCAATTCGTGGAGGGCCTCCTTCAAAAGGCGCCCTTGGAGTAGCCCAGGGTCCTTGGGCATGCCATAGAACTCCGGGCGCAGGCGGTGGGAGGAAACCAGGGCGCCGGTGTCGCCCAATTGGGCTTCGCCAAAAACGAAGGTCAGAATAGGGATGTAAAGGTCTGCGTCGGTCACTCCCAGGATTCGCCAGCTATCCGCAGGCGGGTCCTGCAAAAGCCTCTTAAGAATTTCCGTGGAGTGGTATTGCCCGCGCACAGGATTGTAAGCAAACTCGCCATCCAGTCCATCCGGCCGAATCCAGCATGCTACGCGCAAGCGCGCTGCCAGCCCTTCCGCAAGCGATTCGAGGTGGCCCCGCTCGACTCGCCCGACGGGAACCAGCGAGATGATTCTCATGACGCGGCAGGCATACCTTTCCGAAAGCCGTATTTCTTGATCTTGTTGTAGAGGGTGACGCGGTCAATCTCGAGGATTTTTGCCGCGCGAGTCTGGTTCCAATCGCAGGACTCCAGAACTCGAAGAATATGCCCGCGCTCCACATCGTCGAGCGAAAGGCCGACCTCGGGTCGCTGGGTCGAGCCAATCTGCAAGGGGAAATCGGAAGCCTGAATTTCCGGCTCGCGACCGATTACCATAGCCCGCTCGATGGCATTCTCGAGCTCGCGCACATTGCCGGGCCAACTGTAATTCATCAAGATGTCCAGAGCCGCCCGGCTGATGGAAGCGAACCGCTTGTTCATGGCCCGCGCATACTTCTTGATGAAATGGTCCACCAAAAGCGGGATGTCTTCACGGCGGTCTCGCAAGGGAGGCAGTTCAATCCCAAAAACGTTCAGGCGGTAGTAGAGGTCGGGCCGGAAGGTCCCTTCCTTCACGAGGGCAGACAAATCCTTGTTGGTTGCGGCGACGGCACGAAAGTCAACCTTGAGCGCCTGGTTGCCACCCACGCGCGTTATCTCCTTCTCTTGCAGAACGCGCAGCAGATCCGTCTGGGTCTTCAGGCTGATATCAGAGATTTCATCCAGGAAGACCGTGCCACCCTCGGCGACTTCGAATTTGCCTTTCTTCCGATACTGGGCGCCCGTGAAGGCGCCCCTCTCGTGCCCGAAAAGCTCGCTTTCGAGCAGGGTCTCTGTCAAGGCGCCACAATGAATGGTAACCATGGGCATGAATCGGCGCGGGCTCAGGTGGTGAATGGCGCGCGCCACCAATTCCTTGCCCGTGCCGCTTTCCCCGCGGATCAGGACGGTGGTATCCATGGGAGCAACGGTGCGGATGAGTTCTATAACCCTTTGCATCGGCTTGCTCTGCCCCACCAATTCCACCGCTTGAACCTCCTCCAGGGTTTCCCGCAGCCGCACATTTTCCTCTTTGATTTTGCGGTGTTCGAGGGCCTTACGAACCAAATGAGCCAGATCATCGGGATCGAAAGGCTTGGTGATGTAGTCGTACGCCCCGTCTTTCAGCGCCTGGACGGCAGTCTCAACCGAAGCGTAGCCGGTCATGATGATGACAATAATCTCCGGATCGACCTCGCGAATTTTGCGGTGCAACTCGAGACCATCCATGCCGGGCATCTTGATATCCACCAGGGCCAAATCCCAACGCTGGCTGGGCAACTTCAGCAGCGCCTCGCGGGCGCTGGTGGCGGTTTCAACGAGGTAGCCCTCTTCTTCGAACCATTTGCCGAGCGAGTCACGGACGACGTTTTCATCATCCACGATCAAAAGGCTGGCTTTGTAATCCATGCGCAACTCCCGATGTGGTAGGTGGTAGGTCGTAGGTGGCAGGTGGGGAAAATCCTCCGACTGCCGACTGCTTATTGCCTACCTTCTGACTTCTGACTTCTGTCTTCCCGCTCCTCACTCGTTCCCGCTCTGCGGGATCACTCGTCACTGTTCCCCCGGCAGACGTCGGCTACAGTTTCGGCTCCTCCGGCAGAGTTACCGTGAAAGCAGTTCCCTTCTGCTGTGGGGAAGACACCTCGATGTTCCCTCCATGTTGCTGGACAATCCCGAGAGCGATGGCCAATCCTAAACCAACGCCTTTGCCCTCCGCCTTGGTGGTGAAGAAAGGTTCAAAGATATGCGGCAGGACGTCTTCAGGAATTCCCATGCCGTCATCGCTGACCATGATGCGCGCCTCGCGATGCTCTGCATGGTAAGCGGTTTCCACCCTCAACCGCCCGCCGTGCGGCATGGCCTCGACGGCGTTCATCAGCAAGGCCAGAAGAACCTGCTGAATCTGGCCCGCGTCACAGTAGATGGAAGGCATCTTGGGGTCCAAATGACTTTCCACATCCACCTGTTGTAGATCGCATTGGTGCCCCACCAAAAGCAGGCAGCGTTCCACGACGCCGGCCAAATCGTTCTTTTGCGGGTTGAGCGGCGCCTGCCGGGCGAACGTCAGCAGGTTCTTGACGATGGTTCCACAACGCCGGCTTTCCCCTTCAATCTCCGCCAGGTCATTCTTCACTTCCTTGTGGCGCTCCTCGTTCTCCAGACCTTTGTCCACCAGACGGGAAATCAGCTTGCTGTAAGTGAGAATGCCCGCCAGGGGGTTATTGATCTCGTGGGCGACAACCGCCGCGAGCTTTCCCAGCGAAGCCATCTTCTCGGACTGCACCAGGCGGTGATAAGCACGCTCGAGCTCTCCCGTCTTGTCATGGACTCGCGCTTCCAGCGTGCGGGTCCACTCCTGGTTTTCCTCTTGCGCTCTCTTCAGTTGCTCCGTCATGCGATTGAAAGAAGCCGCCAAGCTGCCCAGCTCATCGCCACTGCCCACCGGCAAGGAATAGTCCAACTCGCCCTCAGCCACATGTCGGGTGCCCTCGGTGAGTTGGTGCACGGGCTTGTGCACGGTCACCCGGATTAGTCCCGCTGAAATCAAGCTGAGGATGATGATGGAAGCAATGGTAAAGACCACAATCTGACGTTGGCTGCGGGCCACGACTTGATCCGCGGCGACCAAGGAGAGGTTGGTGTCCAATACGCCGAGTACCTGGTTGCCCACGGCGTGGGCGTGGCAGGCGGCGTTCGAGCAGTCGGGCTCGTTCTCGATGGGCCGGATCAGCCCCAGAATGCGTGTGCCGTCCGCGGCCGTGTAAATGCGCAGGCGGTCGGGGCGATTCAGGCGCTTGAGGGGTTGCGCCTGAGCATGGCAGGCGTAGCAGGCCTCCGCCTTCTTATCGACGAACTGCCCAACCTCCTGCGGCTCAGTGGAAAAAGTGATTTGGCCTTCCTGATTGAAGATGCGAATGCGGCTGATGCCCGCTTCGTGCCCGATGGTGTTGATGATGTGGAAGACTTCTTCGCGCTGGTTGCGCAGCATCGAATAACGGATGCTGCGCCAGATGATATCGCTGTTTCGGTCGGCGCTCTGAAAAACCATCTCGTGCTGAGATTGGCGCCAAAGCCGCAGGCTCCAATACCCGTACAGCCCTAATAAGAGGGCCATGCTGCCGACCACGCAGGCCGTCAATTTCGTCGCCAGGCTGTAAGTGAACCGACGCATAGGGCATCTTTGGTTGACACTCAGGCTTCAACACCGCGCATTTCCCCGGACGGCTCGGCCTCAAACACATTGAGGTAGCGCACCGCCAGGGCGAAGCAGAGAAACATGGTGCCCACCATTGAGAGCGTTACTGCAACCTCCGTCCATTTGGGAAAGTAATGCGCGTGGGCGGAGTACTCGAGACCGGTAATCGAGACGTTCAGGCGATTGAGCAGAAAACCTGTGATCACCAGCACGGCGGCCGCAAAGAGCCCCTCCCGGTCCTCACGCACCCGGCGGATGAGCAACAGGGACAAGGGGATCAGGAGTCCCAGCACAATTTCAAGCACGAACAGAAAGGTCTCCGTAGAAGGTTCGCGCAAGTGGACCAGCGCGCCTCTCTTCCACAAGTCCTGCAAGCGCAGGATTCCATACACTATCAGAACCCCCGCCATCGCTCTCCCCAGTGCTGCCAGGAGGGGCATCTCAATTTCCCGGCCAAACGCCCGCGCGCTCAGGTTCGATTCGAAAATCACTATCGCCATCCCTGTCGCCACCGCCGAAATGAAGAAAAACAGCGGCAGCAACGGTGAGTACCAGTAGGGGTGCAGCTTTGAAGGCACGATCAGGAACAGACTTCCCAGGGACGATTGGTGCAGCGTGGAGAGCAGCACTCCCACAATGACCAGCGGCATGGTGATGGCCTTGAGCAGTTTGAGTGGCTTCTGCATTCCAAAACGCTCGAAGACGGCAGGGGAGAACTCCAGGGCCAGCACCGTCAGGTAGAGCATCACGCACCAAGCCACCTCGAACATTACGGAGTGAGGGTTCCACATGACCAGTGGGTGCCAGATGTTATAGGGCTTGCCGAGGTCATAGAGCAGCGCCACCGCCACCAGCGCGTAGCCCAGGAAGGCCGTCAGAATCGAGGGACGCAGGATGGGATGGAAGCGCCGGAGATGGAACACATAAACGATGGCCGCCAGGGTGAACCCACCCGCCGCCAGCCCCACTCCACAGATCACGTCAAAGCTAATCCACAAGCCCCAGGGGAAGCGGTCGGTCAGATGGGTAGCAGCCCCCAAGCCTTTCGTGAAACGAAGCAGCGTTGAATAGAAACCTGCGGCAAGGATCACCAAGAGCACCGCTCGCCAGAAGGTGAATTTGGGTAATTTCTCAAAGCTCATGGATGATCTCCGTGGTTGTAATCCGTGGTCCATTGCCGGTCCCAAATAGCGCCGCCTCGCGCACAACGGACAATGAACCACGGACGTCTTCCTATCTGCGCTTCCCCTCTTCCTTTCCCGCGTCCGCCACTTGCTCCCGCCGCTTGGTGATCCACCAGATTCCGCCTAACAAGGCTCCGCCCAGCGTGACCAGGGTGGGTATTTCCGAGAGCACGCGATAGGTGTACATGGGCAGCGCATCGTGCGGCAGGTTGGTGGGCAGTCCAAGCGCTTCAAAGGGAACAGCAGAGAGGTACAATACGGAAGTGCCGCCCACTTCCTGCTTGCCGTAGATATTTTGAAGGTATTTTGTAGGCTCCTGTCTTAGCCGGTTTTCGGCCTCCCGCAACAGGTCTTCCCGTTCCCCAAAAACCCCGGCCTGCACCGGACACACTTCCGTGCAAGCGGGCTTGAGCCCTTTGGCCTGGCGTGGAGCACACATGTGGCACTTCTTGACTCTGGGCGCCCAGACCTTGTTCCACTCGTAGCGCGGGACTCCAAATGGGCAAGCCATCATGCAGTACCGGCAACCCATGCAACGCTCTTCCGCGTACACAACAGGCCCCGCCGGGGTTTTCCTGAATGCCCCGACAGGGCAAACGGAAACACAGGTAGGATCCTGACAGTGCATACAGAAGCGACGGACGTACACGGCTCCGCGAGTTTGCACCACGTTAAGTGCGTTGGCGGACAGCTCTTCATCACCGGTCTCGTCCATCGCAAGGTCGGTGTCAGGGCCGAGAGGTCGCAATGAATCGGTCGTCATGAAGTCGCTACGGCTGGCTCTTAGCAAACCATTCACAAGCTTGCACGCGGCCACACAACGCTGGCAGTCAATGCAGCGAGTCGTATCGATGAGAATCGCTTTGCTCATTTTTTCAACATCCGGGGCACGAGCGCGCAACGACAAGAAGTCTGCCGCAACCAGCACGCCTCGCTGCATTTCTATGCACGCGGGATGCCGAGAAATTCAGCAGGGCGGAGCCTAAAACCAGACGTTTTGTCTCTATTTCCTGGGCTTCCCTAGCCTCTTATTCCCACTGTGGTGAAATCACCCAACTTGGCCTGTTGTCTGGATTATAGGTTAAGGAGATGCGGGGCTCAGGGTGCGACATGATGTCGAGTAGTGTCCCGAGTTTCTGAGCCTGCCTGAATAAGATGAGGTTTCCTGAAGATTGTCTCGACTATAGATTCTCAGATTCTCACCGCCAAACTCTGTGCAGGTTATCGCACACATTTTTGCGGTATCGCCCTTTTCGACCTTCGACTCTCGACCCCCGACTGCCTCAGGAGGGCGGAGAATTTCAAATCCGTTTGGCTAGGCCTTCACGGAGTGCGCTGGGCTCGCTGGGGGCGCAAGAATTCCGCCTCGAAGGCGCGCCAACCGCCGCTCCCGAGGTGGGTCAAGGAGCCCACCGCAGGCAGACCGCCGTCCGGGTAACTCACGCTCAGGGCTGGGTCAGGAGAGAATTGCAGGGAGAGAAATTCTCGCAAACGATGGAACTCCTGCTCGAGCCAGGCGGCCGCCTTCTCACCCGAGCGCATGGCGCCAGAACCGCCATCCGATTGAGTGGGGGTGATAGCGCAAACCCAACCGGAACCATAAGGGTCTTGGGCAACAAGTTCCGGACGCTTCCCGAGACCTGGATTAAGCGCAGCCACATGGCCGGTGATCGAGCTTGGGATCTTCAGGTCGCAGCCATGGTATTGCAGTTGAAATAGAGGTTGACCTGCCTTCACCTGCTCGCCCAATTTCGGCAACACAACCTTTTCCACAGCACCCAGGGCACGCGCCACCAGCGCATCCGCACCCACCCTCAAACCCACTGAGGAATCGGGGTGAAACCAAGTGTGTCCTTCAG
>JBEKIZ010000058.1:0-32941 GCA_050011515.1 Terriglobia bacterium
TCGCTAGGCACCTCGCGGTATCCAGCGCAAAACTCGGGGCCGAGCGGGTCGCTAGCCCTTTCTCGTGAGACTCTTGCATTCTCTGCTTCATGCCGGTTTATCCCGGCGCACGAATTTCCGATTTGGACCTCTTGCTCGTGCGCATCGTACGCTTTTCCCGCCATCGACTCAACGAAATTGTTAGAGTGAGCTACAGTTCAACTGCGGTTCCTGTACCCGCAACCCCAAGCTGGTTTATCCTGGCGCTGTCTCCGATCCTGAATCCTGACTTCCGAATCCCGCCTTTTCCCGCTTGACAGGACGACGGAGATATGATAGCCTACCCTGGTTGTCCTATGGTGCATGGCGCAACAGCGCGCGCGCAAGGGGTTCCAAATCGGCCCGCCGGTGGTGGAAGATGTGGAGAAATTGCAAAAAAGATGTTATTTAGAGGGAACGAACCGAAGACTCTGCTGAAAATAAAGAACTTAGCGTTTTCAGGGCCTCAAAACGAACTGCTTTTTGTGTGCAAAAAACCCCAATCAAAGCAAAGAATATGGCCAAAAATCCACGAGTAGACGCCGTGCGCCCCTGCTCTGTCCCTCTGGTCCCGCCTTGCGGTCCCGCCACAGCGGGATCGCCCTGTTGTTTCTCGGCAGAAGAGTCCAGAGCGAGATTCTTCGCTCCGCTCCGCTGCGCTCCGTCGAAAGTCACGTCATTCCCGCGAAAGCGGGAATCCAGCTCGCTCTGTCGACGTGGACCCCCGCTTGCGCGGGGGTGACGAAGGCTTGACTCTCATCTTTATGGGTGGGCGGCAGGCCCATGGCCACTCAGAATGACAGATGTGGGGGATTGAGTGAAACGAGAAACTGGAATACTACGCTGGCAGTTCCGAGTTTCTGATTTCTGATTTCTGCTTTTTGGCGCTTACCTTTTCCCTGTCAAGACGTCGTAAAGGGTAGAGAGGTTCAAGCGAAGTCGGTGATGGAAGGCTGCTTGGAGCTGGCCGGAAACATACCAGAAGAGCCGAGGCAACCGAGCGGGGCGGACGAGACAGCGCTGATCCGCCGCGCCCAGGGAGGGGACTCTGAAGCCTTCGAGGCGCTGGTGCGGGTATACGATCAGAACGTGCTTCGCCTGGCATTGCAAGTGGTGCACTCCCAGGAAGAGGCTCGAGACCTTTACCAGGAGGCGTTTTTGAAGGTTTACCGCTCCCTCCGCACTTTCCGCCTTGAGGCGCGTTTTTCCACTTGGCTCTATCGGGTGGTGATGAATGTTTGCCTGGACCATCTACGCCGCCAAAACACGCGCAAGGAAGTCCAGGGACCCGAAAGCGAAGACGGTCAACCGGAGTACTTTCAGACGGTGCCTGACGAGAGGCCAGTGCTCGACCCGGAACGCGCCGTACACTCCAAGGAAATTGGGCGGCGCATCCAGGCAGCGCTCCAGCGCCTGAACCCTCGCGAACGCATGGTCTTCGAATTGAAGCATTACCAGGGTCTCAAGCTCCGCGCCATTGGCGAGCTTTGCAAGACCAGCGAGCAGACGGTCAAGAACTGTCTGTTCCGCGCTACCCAGAAACTGCGCCTGGAGCTTGGAGACCTTGTTTAGAAGGCAGTGACGAGTGACAAGTGATGAGTGACGAGCCAAAGAGGTGGGCGAAGGCGATGAAGACTGGCGACAAGACAGCGGCGGGTAAGGTGTATTTTTCGTTCGTCACTCGTCGCTGCTTTAGTGGCGAATGGCGAGGGCGCGGTGACCGGTAAGCTGGTAGTTGCTCGTCACTCGTCACTCGTCACTGCCCTTAGGAGATGTGGTCATGAACTGCAAGGAGTTTGAAGAGAACTTGACGCTCGATCTTTATGGCGACCTTCCGCCTGAGCAACGGGCGGCCTACGAGGCGCATCTTGCGGGCTGCGTCCATTGCCAAGCTGCGCGTGAGGAAGTCCGCAGCCTTCATGAGGTGCTGGCTCAACGGCCACGCATTGAACCTTCTCCTGATTTTCTGGTGGAGTGCAGGCAAGCGCTGGTGGAAGCGCTCGACAGGGAACGACTGGGATGGCACGGCCTGATCCGGGAGTGGCTGCCTTTCCTGCAACTCCCGCCGCGGCGCGTGGGCCCGCGCATCGCCTTCGCTTTAAGCCTGATAGTTTTCGGTTTTGGGGTAGGTTGGACGCTCCGCCCGCGAGCCGCTCGAGTGGTCCCTTCCGAGCCTGGAAACGTGACCACGTCTTCCCTGGCCGGCGAGGACTTTGAAAACATGCGCATCAACGACATCAGCCGCGTGGCTCCAGATCCGAAGACAGGCGACGTGCGCATCACCATGGACGCGCAACGCCGTGTCACCCTCGAAGGGTCACTTGACGATCCACACATCCAACAGCTTCTGGTCTATGCCGTGAAGAGTTACGACAACGCGGGGATTCGCCGTGACACACTGGACGCCTTGCGTGCCCGGACCAAGAGTCCTAACGTCCGAGCCGCCCTGCTCTATACCATGCAGCACGACTCGAACGTTGGGAACCGCCTGGCAGCCTTGGACGCGGTTCGAGGCATGGCGGGCGGCGATGATCTGCAGCAGAGCTTGATTGAAGTCCTGGAGCATGACAGGAACATGGGAGTCAGGGTCGAATCTGCTGACGTGCTGGTTGACCACGTTGAGAAGGAAGGACGCGATGAAGCGATTCTGAGCGCGCTCGAGCGCCTTGCCGCAAACGATCCGAACCGCTATGTGCGATTGAAGTGCGCGAGTGCGCTGAGAAAGCTGGGAAGCGCCGGGTTCTAACAACCTCATGAGAAATAAACGAGTCTTGCAATCCGCATTATGGCTTTGGCTGGCTGCCCTGCCCCTACAGGCGCTCGGCCAGTCCATCGTAAAGCGGGGCACGCCCGTGCGTCACGGGAACGCCTCCTGGTCGGAAACCTACGAATGGACCGCTCCGGCGCGCGAGGGTGGAAAGCTGATTCTGCGCGCGGACATGGGCTCCGTGGAAATCACCCCCGGGGCCGGCAATCAGCTCGAGGGTCGCGTGGTCCTGCGCGTTTATACGGGAAGCGAGGAGAAGGCGCGCCGCGTTTTCGATGCTTACCACCTCAGCGCCCGCTCTATAGAGGGTGGCGGCGTTTATGTGAGCGGGGAGTTGTCCGGTTCGAGGCATCACGACCACTCCGCGGGAGCGGAATTCGACATCAAACTTCCGGCTCGTTTCAATCTGGACGTTGAGACGCAGGGTGGCGACATTGGCGTGGAAGGCGCCCTCCAGGGCGAAGCGCGGCTGACCACCGCAGGCGGTGATATCCACACGACGGACATCAGCGGCCCAATCAGAGTGGAAACCGCCGGCGGAGGCATCACCTTGGGGAACCTTGGGGCCCGCGGGGAAGCCCGGACTGCCGGTGGCAGCATTCACGTCGGGAACGTCCGGGGTGATGCGATGATTGAAACCAGCGGGGGGGAGATCCAGGTGGGGCAGGTGGACGGGACGCTGCGGGCCGAGACGGCGGGAGGCGATGTGGTCATCGCCGGGGCTGCCGGTGAAGTTGTGGCGCAGACTGCGGGAGGACAGATCGAGGTGGGGCCCACGGGAGGCAGTGTGCGGGCGGAGACCGCCGGAGGAAGCATCCGCCTTCAAGGGGCGCGTGGCCGAGTTGTGGTGGAAACAGCGGGTGGCAGCATTGACCTCTTGCAGCTCGAGGCGGGTGTCCGAGCCAACACCTCCGCAGGACGCATCCTGGCTCAGTTCAACGCAACGGCGAAGACCTTTGCGGCATCGCAGCTTGAGACCTCCATGGGAGATGTTTACGTGTATCTGCCCGTGGGTTTGTCATTGACTATTGACGCTGCCATCGACGCGGCCGCCGGCCATCACATTGTCACCGATTTTCCTCTCAGCATTCTGGGTGATAAGGAAGATTTTGGCGAGCGCACGATTCGTGGCCACGGAGCCTTGAACGGCGGGGGCGAAGTTTTGCGCATCCGGACCGTTGCCGGCAACATCGAGATCCGAAAACTCGACTCGCGAAGCTTGGAGGATTTGAAGAGCCGCGAAGAGACGAGTTGGAATCGCTGGCAGGAGCGGCAGGCGGAAAAGAACCAGCGGCAGCGCGAGCGCGAGCAAGAACGCCGTGAGCGTCAGCGAGAGAAGGAGGAAGACCGTGACCAGGACTGACCACACGCGACTCCAAGGACATTTGAGAACCTGCCTTTTCTTTTGCCTCGGGATGGCATGCACGGCCACGCTTGCAGCTTCTCAGGAGCTTGAACGAGCCTGGTATGGGCGCTATCCACTTCCTCCTGGAGGAAGCGTGGCGGTCGAGAACGTCCAGGGCGAGGTCAGCGTGGAGGGATGGGATCGGGCGGAAGTGGAAATCACGGCGGCAAAGATCGGCTCGGGGCAAGACGACCACCTGGATGACGTGCGTGTGGTGACCGAGCTTGGGGTCCGGAGCTTGAAGTTTAGAACCGTCTACCCACCCCATCTGGAGGAACCGGTGCGGGTGAACTACCGCTTGCGCGTGCCGCGCCAGGTCCGGCTCTCCTCACTGCGCACGCTGGAAGGGAATATCGCCGTGCACAATGTCGAGGGATCTGTGGACGCGCGGACTCTGAGTGGGAACATCGAGCAGATGAATGTGACGGGCCGAGTAGTGGCACGGGCGCTTACAGGAAGCATCTTCGTCTCCCTGCGCGCCCTGCCGGCGGGTACGGCTCCGCTGCTCCTGGACACGGTGAATGGCAACGTAGTCCTGCTCCTTCCACCCCGCTCGAATGCGGACCTGGAAATGAGCACGGTGGCCGGGACGATCGAAGGCAATTACGTCTTTCAAATCAGCTCCATCCCCGGCGATTCGACACGACGGACGCGTGTGGGGCTGGGCGGTGTGACCATTTCTCTGCGTACTGTCCGGGGCTCGATCCGCGTCGCCGAGCGGGACGACCTTTTGTAGTTGCGTTGGTGACGAAATCAGAGGACTCACGTCCAATGGACCGAGTGCCTTTAAGGAAGCGCCGGTTGAAAATGAATTTCCGAGCCATTGAAAGCGCCAGGGTTGGCGCCGGGAGGAAAATTATGAATCGAAAGTTTGCCATGGGGTTACTGCTATCAGCGTTGATGTTGCTGGTTGGCGCGGGTGACTGCCGCAGCCAGGAGGCGCCCGAGCCTCCAGAGCCGCCGGACGCGCCGGAAGCTGCAATTGGCGGGCTCGAGTCGCAACTCCTCGCTCTGGATGGAGTCGCCTGGTTGGGTGTTACATTGAAGGATGTGACCGCTGATGAGGCGCGGGACTTGAAATTGCCCGGCGAGTATGGCGCCCTCGTGGAGAGCGTTGAGGCGGACAGCCCGGCGGCCAAGGCAGGCCTGCAAAAGGGCGATGTAATTGTTGAGTTCGCGGGTGAGCGAGTGCGAAGCGAAGCGCAGTTGCGTCGCCTGATTCGCGAGACACCTGCCGGCCGTACAGTCAGTTTGCAGGTCATCCGTGACGGTCAGGCTCGGGCCTTTAACGCCAAGCTCCAGTCTAGAACCAACCATTTCAACATTCAGATTCCGGAAATACACATTCCTCCCATTAACCCGCAGCTTTTTGACTATCGGGGTTTTAACTTTCAATTCGGCGCCGGCAGACCCAGCCTCGGAATCTCGGGAGACGAACTGACGACGCAGCTTGCAAGCTATTTCGGCGTCAAGCAGGGCAAGGGAGTTCTGGTGCGCGAAGTGGTGGTCGGCAGTGCTGCCGAGAAAGCGGGGCTGAAGGCAGGAGACGTCATCGTGGCTGTGGATGGGAAGAGCGTGGCCACGGTTACGGAGCTGCGGCAGGCACTCGAGATCAAACCCTCAAAAGAAGAACGAAAGGTCAACCTGACTGTCGTGCGCGATCGGCACGAGCAGACTGTGCCTGTCGAACTGGAGAGGCTAGGGCCTGGCGAGCGCGGGAAAATGGCTGCGAAAGAAGAGTACCGACGGGCAATCCGACAGGCAATCCAGGAACAGCTCAAGCTCCAACTCCAGGAACCGCTCCACCCTCTGGCCGGGCAGAACGAGGCCATTTGAGCCGCTCGAACTTCAGGCTGTCACTCTTATGGAGCCCAGAGTTGGGATGTAGCAATTTACCTTTGAATTCAGGGTCGGCCTTTTGTGTCCACCGCCGGCGGGCGCACTCCGAGGAAAATCACGAGCGAGATCCCGCAGGTTGGGCAAGCTGCCGGGGCTACGAGTCAGGACCGGGCGGTTCACAGGGGGCGCCCCGACGAAAGGACTTACTGCAGAATCTGATCATGCGGCGAGTTCGTCTTCCCGGGAAGCGGAGTCGTGTGGCGGTGAACCAATAGCCAGCGGCCCCGGTGACGAACAAAGATATTGGTGGTTTCGATCAGGGCGGAGGAGAAGCCGTCCGTTTGTGTGGTGGTGATGTCTTCGAGACAGGACACCCAAGCTGTGTCGCCCACGATTTGAACCAGGGGGCGGCTGATTGAAATCAACATCTGCCCGGTTGACTGGAAGATGGCAGCCCAGCTTCTTTGAACCTCCTCCCAACCCAGGAGCAACTCCCAGCCGGGGTGCAAGCACCTGACCCAATCTTCTTGAAGCCACACTGCTTCCATACGAGCCATGTCCAGGGACCGCATGGCTTCATAAAAAGCCAAGTTCGCAGCCAGAACTTTCTCTTCCTCTGCCTCGGGCATATGCTGCATTACCATAACGGAAACTCGCTTTCCAGGCGGCAGGCCGAGCGGGCTCGGTAGCCTCAGCATTCGAAAGCTGCAGGAATAGGCGCGGCGGCGAAAATGCTGCTGGGCATGAGGGCGGGCTGGCACCCCGATAGATCGGGGTGCTTCAGCAAGTTTCCACCCCGTCCAAGGCCGTATACTGGACTCATCATGCCCGTCTACAGGACCATTCCGAAGCCGGGCATATACAGTTTATCACTTTTTTTTCTTAGCCCTCTGCCCTGGGAGCGGGTGTCCTGCTGCCGGCGCTTTCACCAGCCCGTCAGAAGGTGTGAAGAAAGTGCAAGCCGCTGATTGACGCGGATAAACGCTGATGAAAGCAGGTTTCTTATCTGCGTTGATCTGCGTTCATCCGCGGCTGAATTGGAGGGGATTTCCTGTGTTATACTAGCGCCACTTGAAAGGGAACCATCGGTCTGAGATCTGGCGTAGGCCTATGAAGACTTGTCAGTCCCGGGCAGCACGGGTGGGAACAAAAGCGGGCTTTCGCAGGATGAGCACACGCCCGACCCAATTCGAAACAGGTTCCACACTGACTCGAGAGGGAGTGCAACCATGTCTGACAGATGGGTTTTCCTGATCGCATTTCTTACCGTGATCGTGATTGTCGCGGGGGCTTTCGCCATGCCCCAGTATTTCACCTTCGAGCTCTTGAAGTCATTGATCTTTCTTGCCATCGCCTTGCTGGTCTTTTTTGGCGAAGACCGCTTCAGTTACATGCTGGGGATGGTCGCGCCAATCTTAGGGTTCGTGCTGAACATTCTGTTGGGCGGTTTCTTTGGCGAGTTCAAAGGTCTGTTCAACGCCCTCACAGGAAAAGGTTCGCCTCTCATGAGCACGCCTCTCCACGGCTTATCACTCCTGCTGGAGATTGTGCTTATCATTGTTTGCTACCGCGCCTGGCGCAAACAGGTCACCGAGAAGCTCTTCGGAAAGACGTTCTGGATTTGCCTGGCGGTATCGATTGGCTACATCGCGATTCTGGTGGGCTGGCATTTCACTCATGCTCTTTGAGTGTCCGCCTTCCGTAGTCGCGTCCTTACCGTGGCCAGGCAGATGGAAATAGGAGCGCAAGTTCATGCGCCGCCTGGGTTCTCTGCGCCCGAGAGATAGCGCGGCAGGGCGTGAATCCGACAAAGGAAGGTAGACCACGACAGGTGCGGGAAGCGCGACACTCCGGCCTCAGTTGTACTTCCATGCCGATGTATCCTCGCCCGCCGGCGCGTTCTTGGTGATGTGACTGGCCATGGTCCGGATCAGCTTCTCCTGGGTCATCGATTGCCAGCCGTGGCCCTTCTCGGGCCGGCCGAATTCGAAGCTCCCTTCGTAATGCGGGTCGTGGGTGGTCTTGAGGAACTCCTGGAGATCGTAAACGGCAAGGTTCAGATAGAAGTTGTCCATGTCGCCCACCTCGACGTGGATCTTTCCCACCAGTTGCGGCCCGATCCAGCGTGCGCGGGACCAGTTCTGCTTGAGGTAAGCCGTGAGGTCGTAGCCGTGGTCGCGCATGTAGTCCGCCACGCTGTGATCGATCTTGCCGGTGAGCTTGTCCCATAACGGCTTTGGATAGCCGTCCTCGCCCACCGGGCCATAGGCCGCCTCCCAGATTTCCAGTTGTTGGGCGGAGCGCCCATGGCTGCCCAGCGCCGCCTCGAGCTGGCTCATCTGCGAAATGGTCACTTCCACCTGACCTTCGGTCGTCCGCATCAAGGGCCGCCAGGCCCGCAGCCAGGTATGACCAGGCTCCAAGAAGGCGTTATCATCCTTGTAGATATTCACGAGCTGATAATGCTCAAAGCTGATTGGATCGGGGTAAAAGGTCCAGGTGCCACCAAAGAAGTCCGCGTGATAAAGCTGGAGCGCGAGGGACTCCCAGCCACCCGTCGAGCCGCCCGAAAGCACGCGCGCGTAAGGTTTGCGAATGATGCGGAAGTGCGTTTCAAGGTAGGGGATCAGCTCGGTCATGATCGCGTCGCCGTAAGGGCCGTTGTTGGCGGAGTTCACTGCGTACGAATCGTCAAAATAAGGCGTGGGGTGCTGAAACCTCACGATGATCAGGCGCGGGAAATCGGCTGAGTTCCAAGCCCGATAAAACTGGTAGCCGGTTTCCAGATTGTAGTCACTGAGCCTCTTCATGGCGCGTTCCGGCACCGGCTCATCCTGCGTGGAGAATCGCATGGGAGCGCCGAGGCCGAAATGGCCCTGTTCGTAAAGCACCGGATAGGAAACGGTCGGATGTGAGTCGTATCCCTTGGGCAGCAGCACCGTGGCGCCGAGATAAATCGGCTGGCCCCAGAATTTCGTCAGCAAGTCGCTCTGAATCTTGATGTGCTTTACCCACTCGGTGTCCTTGGGAACTTCCACCGGCGGGATCGCCTTGGTCAGACTCAGGTTCACCTCGTAGCCAGCGGCGGGGTCAAGGTGCACCTTCGCGACTTCGCTATACAGGTTGCCTGGCGAGCGGTTGAACTGCTGGCCTTCCCACTGGTCAAGGTGCACCCAGAGGGTGTGGCCGTCGGAGCGGTGACACTCCGTGTAAACGTTGATGAGCGCCTGAACGTAATAATCGCCCGCGGGGATATCAGCGAGGCTCGTTGGCGGGTAACCGAGCGTCGTGCCGTTGATCCACGCGGCGTCGCCGGGCTTAAGTTGGACGACGTCGGCGCCGAACAGCGGTGCCGTGTCACCCCAGAAACCTACTTGCAGGCGAGGTTCAGGCTTTTCTCGGTTCGAGATCATCACGAAGACGCGCCCGGTGATCGGCTGGGCGTGCGTTGAGGCAGGAAAAGAGACCTTAAATCTTAAATCTGAGACCGGCGTCTTCGTCCATGCGCGCGAAGGCGTGACCAAGGCGCCAAGAACCGCGAGTGCCAGAACCACAGCGCAGAAACGATCAGGATGAGTTCGTTCAATTTGCGTCAAGTTACCCCCCATGGAACTCGATGCTTCTTGCAGCTTGCACACTCTCAATTGAAACGCCGTGTGCTTCACAAGGTTGCCAAGTTTACCATGACCAGCGCCGGCCGGTAGCCGGAGGTTGGCAATGGGCAGTCGGTTGTCCGCGTAAAGGCGCTTACCTCATTGAGACGCGGAGAGGCAGAAGAAGCTGGAAACATGGGGAAACACCTCACGTTTGCCCTGTCGCTCGGCCTGGCACGCAGCGCCATCACTCAGAATGGAAATTGTCGAGGCATTCAACGAGTTTACTGAATGGTTACGCTTGCTTGTAAGGCTACTTGATTTTCACCTTCGAGGAGTGTAATCTGCGGACACTGTGGCCTCCTTTGCCCAGCCGGTTCCTCGGCGGTCCGAGCGCAGGATCGCAAAAATAGCCATAATCATGTTTGTCGAAACGGAGAGGAAATGGGAAGAATGCGACGCGGTCACCCTGGACGTTTCCGCGTATGGGGCAAGAATAGAGGTAGGCACGTCACTCACACCGGGCCAAGTGGTGGAAGTTGTTCCCGGTGAGGGCTCTGACCCGGTCACTGGTCGCGTGGTATGGGTCGGGAAGCCGGCCTCGGAGGTGGAAGGCCAAGCAGGGCTTGAGTTCTTCGATCCCCTCCCATGGATCAACACAAAGCATGGCCGGACGCCAGGGTCCTTCTGAGTACTTTCCAACCGCCAACTCCAGCCACCTGACAAAAGGATTCATACGATTCCCAGGTGGAATCGTTGAGCGGCGGGTGCTCGCGGCGCGGGATATTGTCTTCGTGAATGCACACTCATTTTTCCCTCTTGAGCGCCTTGCCGATCTCGAGCCGAGACGACGGCTCTTCTCGCGTTCCCGTGATCTTGATGGGCAGGACGGTTCCCGCGCCCTCGCGGTCGAAGAGCGGATTGACCGGTTTCAGGAGGAGCGACTTGATCCCGGTGGTGGTTTGCGAGAATTTAGCCTGGATTTGAATTCTGAATTGCCTTGTGCCTTCTCCCCACAGCCATTACCCTCTGTTTGCTGCCGACTACTGGCTGCCTTCCGTTACTTCACCTGGCCGTAGCATATAAAGGGCGAAAGGAACATTCGCCAACTCTGTCCGTCGCGCCGTGGCGGGGCGACCGTCAACTGCCCTGTCCTACGCCTGACAGACTCTGTGCCGCTTCCAATAGATCATTTATTACGTGTACTATACTAAGGGTTCCGGTTCGGCCGGCCTTCCGTGCGCGCAGAAGTGGCGGCGTATACGAGCGGCGGGGTGCGCTGGCAACAAATCTTGATATCCCCAGGTGACAGCAATGAGGCGATCCCTGACATTTCCTTCGGCATTCACACTTTCTCTGGTCTTCTTCAACGCAGCGCTTCTCTATGCTCAGACAGCGACGAACACGTCCGCACAGTCTTCGAATCCCCAGACGAACCCTCCTGCGGCCCTCGAGGCCAATGTGCTGGTCGAAGAATTGAAGAAAAGCTCCGATGCCGGGAAGCGCGCCAGGGCGGCGCACGAACTGGGCAAAGCCCAGGATGCGTCGGCGATTCCCGCGCTGGCGGAGGCACTCTCGGACCCGAGCGAAAAAGTCCGCCGCGAGGCACTCCTGGCGCTTTCTCAAATACACCGACCGGAGGTCCTGGACGCCCTCATCAAAGCTACGCAGGATATAGATGAAGAGAGTCGCGTCCTGGCCGTGCAATCGCTGGTTGGTTATTATACCGGAACCGTCCCAACCCCCGGTTTTACCGGCTTTGTAAAGAAGAATTGGCAGCGCGCCAAGACACACTTCAATCCGGACACCACCCGAATCGACCCCGGACTATCTGTGGAACCCAAGGTGATAACGGCCCTGGATGCGACCCTGAATGACACTCGTTCGAACCGCGCCTCCCGCCAAGCGGCGATAGGACTTGGCATCCTGGTAGCGCGAGCCGCGGTTCCAGACCTGATCAAAGCTGCGCACTCCTCCGATGAACCCCTGTCTCTTGAAGCCCTCAACGCCCTCTCGAAAATCGAGGATAGGTCGGCCGGAGGGGAATTAGTTGATTTGCTGGACTCTCCGGATAAGGACATCAAACAACAGGCGTGCGTTACGATTGGCATCCTCCGAACCGGCCAAGCCGCGCCGAAACTACAATCCATTTTCGAAAACGACACGGACCAAAAGAGCAAAGAAAAGGCCTTGGAAGGCCTTGCTTACCTCGGCGCCCCGGCCTCCAGCGCCTTGTTCACCAAGGCACTGTGGAGCGGTGACAAGGTTATCCGCACTTCCGCTGCCGAAGGTCTGGCGAGGACCACCGATCCCAAGACCCTTCCAGAACTGGAGAAGGCCATCACGGCGGAAAGAGACGCCGACGCGAAGCTGGCCATCGAGTATGCGATGACGGCTCTCGGCAAACTCGACTACTTGAGCGACATCGTGAATGAACTTTCCTCGACAACGCGGGGGGATGTGGCTCAGCCTTACCTCATTGAACTGGCAAGAACCCCCGGCTTCCTGCCCAAGTTGTATCCTTACTTTCAAAGTCCTAATGCCGGCGTGAAAAAGAGACTATGCACAGTCCTCATGTTCAGCGGGGATCAAACCAGTCTTGACCAACTCGACCGCTTATCACATGATCCGAACCGGGACGTCTCCGCGCAGGCGCTGCGGGCCAAGCGCGCCCTCCGGGCAAGGCTCGAGGTGGCCGGAACAACCCCCGCGACCGGCTCGCATTAGTGAGTATGACCTGTTCCTTTGCCGCCGGCAGGGACTTGCCTGCATTTTCTCCCGCATTCTCATGGCGCGGCCCACTGCACCAAACGCGCCTCAACCCCCATTTCAGTTCTTCATCAGGCTTGGCATTGGGGGCGCCCAAAGTATTGCAACACTACTTTTACGTCTTATGATTCCTGGTATTATCTCCCCAAAGTGTTGAGAAGAATCCGCAACGATGGTAGAATGTTTGTTGTCCATCACGAGGCGAATCTTTTGGGAGGAGTAATGCCGTCGTCGTTTGTCCAGAGGGCAGACCAAGCCACGCCACGCGCTGTCGAGCTGACGTTGGCGCACAGCCCTGACTCCGACGACGCATTCATGTTTTACGCGCTGGCGACGAAAAAGATCGGCGCGCGAGACCCTTCCTTCACTCACCGGCTCGAGGATATTGAGTCTCTCAACCGGAAAGCCCTGGAGGGGATTTACGACATCACGGCGATCTCTTTCCACGCCTACCCCTATATCGAGGATAAGTACGTGCTTCTGCCTTCAGGCGCCAGTTTCGGCGACCGGTACGGGCCGGTGGTGGTGGCGCGGGCCGGTTTAGGCTTCGGCACCCTGAAAGGAAAGCGCGTGGCCGTCCCCGGAAAGATGACCACTGCTTACCTCGCTTTGCAGCTTTATGAGCCGGGTATTGACGCGGTCGTGACCTCATTCGACCAAATCCTGGATACCGTCGCCAGGGGTGAAGCGGACGCCGGCGTGGTGATTCATGAAGGCCAACTGACCTATGCAAACACCGGCCTCAGAAAGGTGCTGGATCTGGGGGAATGGTGGTACCAGGAAACCAAGCTGCCTCTGCCACTGGGGGGAAACGCCGTCCGCCGGGCGCTCGACAGCCACACCAAGCACGCGGTAGCAGCATTATTGAAGAAGAGTATTCAGTATTCGCTGCATCACCGCGAAGAGGCCTTGTCGTACGCGCAACAGTTTTCGCGCGGCCTGGACGCCGCCACTGCCGACCGCTTTGTTTCCATGTACGTCAACGACTGGACCCTCGATTACGGCCAACGTGGCCGCCTGGCCGTCCAAGAGTTGCTTGACCGGGGTTTCCAAAGGGGCCTTCTGCCCAAAGCAGTGAAGGCTGAGTACGTCGAGTAGAAGAGTTCTCAGTAGTCAGTTGTCCGTTGTCCGTTGTCAGTTGTGTGCGGGTGTGTGACCGAGGCGCGTGATTCCGTCTCTCGAGCGAGATGTTCTGGCCGACGCGGCGCAGAAGCCCGGGTTTCAATCTCCACAACTGACCACTGACGACGGACAACTGACAACTGACGACTGACTTCGGACTACTGACGAATTTCGGTTAGGGGAGCAACTGACCCGACATGGAATTGAAACTGTGCAACCACAGCAGTTACCCGCGTATCGGTGACCATGCTGAGCATCAACTCCTGCGCCGCACGATTGCGCAGCGGGATAAAGGCGAGAAAACCGACGACGCTGTTCGGGCCGCCCAGAACCGCATGACGGAGCTGGCCCTTGCCGAGCAAGGGGAGGCAGGCCTCGACCTCGTGACGGACGGCCAAATCCGCTGGTCCGATCCAATCTCCCACCTCGCCGGTAAGCTCTCCGGTGTTCGGATCAACGGCCTGCTAAGGTTCTTTGATACGAACTTTTACTTTCGCCAGCCGGTTGTGCACGGCAAGCTTGAACGCACCGAGCCTCTGCTGCTTGAAGAATTCAAGTATGCGCAGGGGAAGTCGACGCGCCCGGTGAAAGCGGTTTTGACGGGCCCCTACACCCTGGCCCGGCACTCCGTTGAGGAGAACGGAGGCGCGGGTGGGTTCGATAAGATGCTCGGAGGATACACCGCCGCGCTGGCGGCCGAGGTCGCCGCACTGGCTGCGGCGGGGGCAACCGTGATCCAAATAGAGGAGCCTGCTCTGCTCAAATATCCCGATGATTTCCCGCGCTTCGAGCAGAACATCACAGCCCTGGCGATGAGCAAGGCTTCGGCGCAACTGGCGCTGGTCTTTTACTTCGGAGATCCCGCGCCCATTTATGACCACCTCCAGACGCTGCCGGTGGACCTCTTGGGACTCGATTTCACTTACAACCCGAGTCTCGTCGATAGGGTAGCTTCAAATGGTACCGCCAGGACACTGGCCCTCGGCCTTGTAGACGGCCGCAATACCAGGCTGGAAGATCCCGCATTCTCAGCCCGCCAGCTTGAGAAGCTCGCCCACGGCGCTGATTTGAACAGTGCTTATCTCAGCCCTTCTTGCGGCCTTGAGTTCCTCCCGCGTGACAGGGCACGGCAAAAGCTAAGACACCTGGCCGTAATCAGGAAGACATTCTTAGGGAGCCCTGCATGAGCCGAGCGAAACTTCAAGAGTTGGGAATTGATCTGCCCCTTTTCCCCATCACGTCAGTGGGAAGCTTCCCCAAGCCCGATTTCCTGATGAAAGTGCGCGCGGACTTCGCCAAGAAGAAGATCAGCCGCGGCGCGCTGGAGAAAGCGGAGCGCCAAGCGACAGAGTTCTGGATCCGCACGCAGGAAGAATTGGGCGTGGACGTGCTTGTCGACGGCGAAATGTATCGGAGCGATATGGTGGCCTATTTCGCCGAGCACCTCAAAGGGTTCGAGGAGGGCGGTTTGGTCCGCTCTTACGGCAATCGCTATTACCACAAACCCATGATTACCGACGAGGTCCACTGGAAAGGGCCCATCACCGTCGAGTGGTGGAAGTACGCGCGGGGCCTCACCTCAAAACCCGTGAAAGGTATGCTGACCGGCCCTTACACGGTGATGGATTGGTCCTTCATTGAATACTATCCGGATCGCCCCACGGCTTGCCTGGCGCTCGCGAAGGAAATCCGCAAAGAGGTTGAGGCCTTAATCGAGGAGGGGGCGAAAATCATCCAGATCGATGAACCCGCCCTCTCCGTGAGGCCCGAGGAATTGCCCGTGGCCATCGAAGCCATGCACATCGTGACGGATGGCCTGCCGGCATACTTCATCACCCATATTTGTTATGGCGCCTTTGAAAACATCTACCCGGGCATGCTGGATCTCCCGGTCGATAACTTCGATCTGGAGATGTCCAACAGTGGGCTCGACATGCTCGAACTTTTCAAGAAGCACCGCTACACCAAGGACATCAGTTTTGGCGTGGTGGACGTCCATACGCACGTCGTCGAAGACGAGCCGGTGGTCGAACAGCGCCTGCGCCAAGCACTTGAGACCCTTCCCGAAGAAGCTATCTGGGTGGACCCGGACTGCGGACTGAAAACGCGAACCGTGGAGGAGGCGATTGCCAAAATGCAATCTGTGGTGACCGCCGCAAAGGCGCTCAGAAGTTCAGTTGAGAGTGACGAGTGACAAGTGACGAGCAGAAGTACAGGTGCCAGGTGCCAGGTGTCAGGTTTCAGGTGCCTGTGAAGAGCAGGCGGGAAATTTGCAACGACCGACTTCCGGCTCCTGACTTCTGACTCCTTACTCGTCACTCGTCACTTGTCACTGCTCTTGAATGTCTAAGCTCACAAAACCCAGCCGCGCGGCATTTACCTCGACGCAAAAGAAGGTCCTTTTCGCGCTCGCCAGCGTGGTAGGTTTGCGCATGTTGGGACTTTTCCTGGTCCTTCCGGTTTTTACGCTTTACGGTCTGCAATTCACAAACTCACGTTTTCTGGTGGGCTTCGCCTTCGGCAGCTACGGCCTGACCATGGCCATCCTGCAAATCCCTTTTGGCAGGCTTTCAGACCGCATTGGGCGCCGCAAGGTCCTGCTGCTGGGCATGACGCTCTTCAGCCTGGGTTCTTTCCTCTGCGCCGTCCCCCACTGGCTTCCTCACTCCCTGCAAATTGGCGCTCTGATTTTTGGTCGTCTAGTTCAGGGCGGCGGTGCCATTGTTTCCGTCGCGTTTGCCACCGTTGCCGATTTCATCGAGCCCCAACGCCGGTCTACGGCAATGGCCGTCTTGGGGATTCCCATCGGGGCGGCATTCGCCATCGGCATCATTGGCGGGCCGATCCTCGCCGGAATTCTGGGGACCCCGTTCCTCTTCTGGCTGACCGGATGCTTGGGTTTCGGGACGGACCTCTTGCTGGCCAAGTACCTTCCTGACGCTCCTCCCTCGGTCAGCGCTCCTGCACCCCTGTCCCAGATGCTGGCCAACAACCCACTTCTGGCTTTTGCTTCCGCTGGTTTCCTGATGAACTTCTTCATGGCCACTTTCTTCTTCTATTTCCCCCTCATCGTCACCGGCCAACACCACGTGAAGGTGAACCATTATTACGCCCTCCTGTTGCCCATGATGCTGATCAGCGGCTTCACGATGTTCGGGTTCTCACTGGGCGCGGACCGCGGATGGGCAAGACCACTCGCCACACTTGCTTTCCTCTCGTTTATCCCTAGTTCTCTTCTGCTTTTCAGACCCCAAGCGGCAGGTCTGGATCCCAACCGTCTTGCGGGGGTGTTAGTTGCAGGCACGCTTTTCTACATTGGATTTACCGGACTCGAACCCATCCTGCCGAGTCTGGTGAGCAAATCCGCTCCCGAAAGCACGTACGGGACGGCGCTGGGGGTTTACAACACTGCACAGTTTCTAGGCAGCTTCGTTGGGGGGGCAGTGGCAGGCGCCCTCTCGCGCTTTTCTGCAAGCCACATGATGGCGACCCTCATGGTGGCTGCCGTGGTGGGAATGTTCCTGATGCTTGCCGTGAGGCCCGAGGGGGTTCGGTAAGGGCTCTCCGACTGACCCGTACCGTGCACCTTGGCATCCCTCGAGATACTACTCACGGCCTGGTTTTTTCCGAACCTCAAGGAACTTGAAGCTCATTGCCGGTGTCTGACGGTTTGGGAAAGCGCGATGTCAACTCCGGCTGGCGAACTCGCATCGGATAAAGAAGAGGTTGTTATGTCGATCATCCGAGCCCTGTGTTTGCTCCTCGCCAGCGCGATGGTGGTTGGGGGTCAGGAACCCAATCCTGCTCCTCCGAAGTCAAACGTAAAACCCTCGGACCTTTGCAGTGTTGCAGGCGTGGTGGTTAAGTCCACTAACGGCGAAGGCATAAAAAGAGTGACGGTCCAACTCATTCCCGTAGGCGGGGGCCAGCAAGCATATTCCACGTTAACTGAAAGTAACGGCTATTTCATCATTCGCGACATCACCCCAGGCCGGTACGCCATCATCGCATCGGGCAACGGATACAGGCCGCAAGCTTCCGGGAAGGGCAAGGGGAACACCCAAGTCGGAATCCTCGACCTCACGCCGGGGAAAAACGTGAGCGGAATCGCCTTCCGCTTGCTGCCGCCCGGTGTCATCACGGGGACTGTTTATGATGAAGATGGCGAGCCTGTCACTTCGGCACAAGTGCAAGCTTTGCGTGTCAGCGGCTCTGGTACGCACCGGCAAATCGGCGGTGGCGCCTCCCAACAGACCAATGACCTCGGCGAGTACCGCATCTGGGGGCTGGAGGCGGGGCAGTATCTCGTGGCTGCAACGTACCAGCGCCCGCAAACCAACCCGGACCGGCAAATGGATGACGTCTATCTTCCCACCTTCCACCCCAGTACAGCGGATACGTCGCAGGCCACGGTTGTTGAGGTTCAGCCCGGCGCTGAAGTCTCCGGCATTGATGTGGACCTTAGGCAGGCACACGCCGTCATGGTCCGGGGGCGCGTCATGGTCGATGGTCCCGTGAAATCGCTGCGGGGCGTCTATGTTTCGCTGGCGCCGCGCGTCGCCGCCGAAGGAGGCTATTCCTTCTCAAATTACGGCGCCCCGGTCCAGAGCGACTCAGGTGACTTTGAAATTCGCGGCGTTCCGCCCGGGCCCTATGACCTTTCAGCCATGTGGAATGACGGGAAACGGCAACTCTACGGGAGAGTCCCGGTAGAGGTCGGCAGCGCCAACCTCGACGGTGTCACCTTCGTCTTGGGCAGCCCAATTTCGCTCGTGGGAAGGTTTCGTGTCGAGGGTAGCGACCCATTCGATTTCACACGGTTGGGCCTGTGGCTGCAGCCCATCGACAGCACAAGGGGTGGGGGAAGCTCACAACTCAAGGCGGATGGCACTTTCGTAGTGGAGAACGTGTATGACGGAAACTACCGGCTGCGCATTTTAGGGTTCCCCGAACAGTACTACGTCAAATCGGCGCGAGAAGGCGGGAGCGATGTGCTCGAACCCGGACTAACCATCAGCCGCAGCCAACCACCGGCCCATCTCGAGATTGTGCTCTCCCCGGATGGTGGGCGTGTGGACGGCACTGTGTCGAAAGAGCATAACCCGGTCAGCGGGGCCTGGGTCGTGCTTGTGCCGGACCCACCGCACCGAGATCGGGAGGAGATGTACGGCATGAGGACCACCGACGCTTTCGGTCGCTTCTCCCTGCTGGGCCTGTCCCCCGGCGACTTTAAACTCTTCGCTTGGGAGCCCGTGCAAGGAAAGAACTACACTGATCCCGACTTCTTCAAGGCGTTCGAGGACCGCGGCACACCCGTCCATATCGGGGAGGGGCAACAACAACAAGTGCAGCTTGAGGTGATCACCTCAGAGGAGCAAGTCCGTTAGTCTCTCTAGCAGGATGCTGAAGAACCTTTGTGAACGTTGTCATTCCGAGCGAAGCGAGGAATCTCGCTCTGGAAACACTGGTGCTATAATTTGTTAATATAAGGCTTGACTGCCGAGGTTCATATGCCGGTCCTACTTCTGTGGGTTGGCCTTGTTCTCTACGGGCTCGGAACGCTTCTCCTCGTCCCTTCCGTTGTTGATCGCCGCCCATCGATCTCCCCCGCCTCGCTGGCAGCGTTGGGACTCGGGCTGCTGTCACACGCGGGCGCCATCGCCATAGAGGCTGCGCGCATACACCGCTTGCCGGTAACTGACGTCCGCAGTGCTCTATCCTTTTACGCTTTCCTAGTGACTCTGGCTTTCTTCTTTCTCTATTTGCGCTACCGAATTACTTCCCTTGGTCTTTTCATGCTGCCTTTTGTTTTTGTGTTGACGCTGATCTCGGCGTTTCGTCCTGTGCGGCCTTTTGATTTGTCGGCGTTTCGCGGTGGTTGGCTGGCAGTCCATATCAGCTCAACTATCCTGGGCTACACAGGATTCTTTCTGACCTTCGTGGCTGCGGTCATGTACCTGATGCAGGAGAAGGAACTGAAATCGAAAACCCCGCACGCGTTCTATTACCGCCTGCCGTCGCTCGAACTGTGCGATGAGCTCTACTACCGCTCACTGCTGTTCGGCCTTCCCCTGTTGACCCTCGGCATTCTGACCGGCTTCATTTGGGCGAGCCGGACCTGGAAGGGACCCTGGGAATTTGACCCGAAAATACTGGCATCGATGCTGAGCTGGCTGATTTACCTCGTGCTCTTTTCCACTCGTGTGAGCGGCGGCTGGCGCGGCCGTCGGGCGGCTTATGTTGCGATCTTCGGCTTTGTCGCCATCATGGCGACGTTCCTGGGAGTGAGCCTGCTCAGTGGACCGCATGGGTACGTGCCCACCCTTCGGCAGGGACCGTAGAGAAAGTAGGCAGTAGGCGGAAAGCAGTTGGCAGTGGGCAGAGAGCAGTCGGCAGTGGGCGGTGGGTGAAAGCGGGGTCGTAGCTCCCGTCGCGGCGGGTCCTGTACGTTTGCGACTGTTGCGCAGTAGGCAGCAGTCAGTCGTTAGCGGCGAGGAGGAAGAGAGCGACTTGAAATTTGAAATCAGAAATTTGAAATCAGAAGCTTGAAATCTGAAGTTTGAAATTTGGAATTGAAATTTGAAATCTGAAGCTTGGAATCAGAAGCTTGATATCTGATATTTGAAATCAGAAGCTTGAAATTTGAAATCTGAGGATTGAAATCTGAAGATTGAAATTTGGAATCAGAAGCTTGAAATCTGAGGGTTGAAATGCGGAATGTGAAGCTTGAAATCTGGAGCTTGAGATTTGGAATTGAAATTTGAAATCTGAAGTTTGAAATTTGGAATCTGAAATTTGAAATTGCCCTAGTCCCCAGAACCCAGCCCCTATGAACTTGACCCTGCTTGGCGTCAATCATCGCACGGCTCCGGTGGAGGTCCGCGAGCGGATGCACATCCCTGAGTCGCGCCTGGCGCAAGCGGTTTCCGACCTGATTCACCGTGAGGGTATCCGCGAGGGGCTGATCCTCTCCACCTGCAACCGCGTTGAAGTGATGACTTCGGCAGAAGATAGGGTCGATGCGGGGCCCATCATCCAGCAGTTCCTGGCGGATCATCACCGCTTCGAACTTGGCCCGTACCAGCGCTTCTTTTATCGTTACCAGCAGCAGGAAGTTGTGCGTCACCTGTTCCGCGTGGCCTCCAGTCTCGATTCGATGATTCTGGGCGAGCCGCAAATCCTCGGCCAGTTGAAGCGTGCCTATGCCCTGGCGCACGAGGCGGGTGGGTTGAACGGCAGCCTGAAGGAGATCGTAAGCCAAGCCTTGGCAGTAGGGCGGCGGGTGCGGCGCGAGACGGCACTGGGGAGCGCCGCGGTTTCCGTCTCTTACGCCGCCGTCGAGCTGGCCAAGAAAATTTTTGGCAGCCTGGAAGGAAGGACCATCTTCGTGATCGGGGCGGGCAAGATGAGCGAACTCGCCGCCAAGCACCTTCTCAGTAGCGGGGCCAGCGCCATCTACGTTACCAATCGCACTTACGAGCGCGCCGTGCAACTTGCGGAGGCATTTCGCGGCACTGCCGTCGCCTTCGAACAGCTCTTTGAGCACCTCCCCAAGGCCGACATCGTCATCAGTTCCACGGGCGCGGCTGGCTACGTCGTGAACAAGGAGCATGTCGCGAGAATCCTCTCTGCGCGCCGGAACCGTCCGGTGTTTTTCGTGGATATCGCGGTTCCGCGCGACATCGATCCCCTGGTCAACGAGCTGGATAATGCCTTCGTCTACGATATTGACGACCTTGGACAAGTGGTGGAGGCCAACAAGAAACAGCGCGAACGCGAGGCCGTTTGGGCCGAGGAGATTGTCCAGGAGGAAGTTCAGAAAACTATGCGCCGGCTCGCTTCGCGTGACCTCGTGCCCACCATCGTGGCGCTCGAAGACCGGCTGAACGCCATCCGCGAGGGTGAAGTGGAACGCTACAACACCCGGCTGGGCAATCTGACGCCCGAGCAACGTCAGGCCGTGGACGCCCTCACCCGCGGCATCATGAACAAGATCCTGCACGGGCCCATCACCGAGCTCAAAAGCGGGGCCGGCCAGCCGGAACAAGCGGCGCTCGTCAGGCTCGTCCGGAAGATCTTTGGCCTGGCAAACTAAAAAGGCAGTGACAAGTGACGAGCGACCAGCAAGCACTGTGGAGAAAAAAGTCAGCACGAAGCTGCGGCTGGATTGGTTCTTGCTCGTCACTCGTCACTCGTCACTTCTTGAAGCCACCTGGGACTTTGGAATCATGAACATCATCATCGGTTCACGCGGCAGCCAACTAGCGCTCTGGCAAGCCAACTGGGTGAAGGGCCAGCTCACTGCTGCCGGCCACGAGATCGCCATTGAAATCATCCGGACTACCGGCGACAAGCTGCAAAGCTTTCCGCCCGAGCAACCCCTCCCCGCCTCTATTGCCCAGAGCATCGCCGATGCGGGAACGAAGGGATTGTTCATCAAGGAAATCGAGGCTGCACTGCTGGCAGGCAAAGCGGACCTGGCGGTGCACAGCCTCAAAGACCTGCCGACCATTTTGCCGGAAGGCCTGATTTTGGCTGCGGTGCCGCCCCGTGAAGATGCGCGCGACGTGTTCGTTTCTGCGAGCGGAAAACCTTTCGAGCAGCTCCCGGCGGGCGCGCGCGTGGGCACCAGCAGCCTGCGCCGGCAGACACAGCTCAGGAGGCTTCGGCCGGACCTGGAACTTATCCCCATGCGCGGCAATCTGGACACACGGCTACGCAAGCTGGAACGCGGCGATTGCGAGGCGCTGGTTCTGGCGGCAGCGGGCGTGCACCGACTTGGCCTGCGGGGGCACATCACCGGCTATTTCAGCTTCGACCAAATCTGCCCCGCCGTCGGGCAAGGCGCGCTGGCTATCGAAATTCGGTGGGACGATGCGGAACTGGAACGCGCGGTGACGCCGCTCGATGATCCGGCCACACACCTCGCCGTCCGCGCCGAACGTGCTATGCTGCGGCGTCTGGGAGGAGGTTGCCAGGTCCCCATCGCGGCCCACGCGAGTTTCGAGGATGGTCAGTTGCGCCTGCGTGGCATCGTGGCCAGCCTGGACGGCAGCCGTTTGATTCGAGCCGTCGCGGCTGGCTCGGAGAAAGACCCTGAAAGCCTCGGCGCGGCGGTGGCTGAGGATTTGCTCGAGGGGGGCGCAAGCGAGATTTTGGAATCCATAAAGTGAATCGTCGGCAATCCGAGGGCGCTTGTCGGCAGTAGGTGGTCAGCGGCCCGTCGTTGTGGGTGAAGTGGTGAGCCTTCCCGAACAGCTTAATTGCTGCGAGCGCCTGCCGCTTTTCGGCAGGCGTATCGCGATTACCCGCACCCGCGAGCAGGCCGGCGCGTTAAGAGAGCATTTAACGGCGCTGGGCGCAGAAGTGATCGAGATCCCCACCCTTGAAATCCGTGACCCGGCCTCATGGGAGCCCCTCGATTCGGCCATCCGGCGCCTCGAGGAGTTCGATGTCCTGCTCCTGACCTCCGCCAACGGGGCGCGCAATTTCCTGCGGCGGCTGGAAGCTTGCGGGCGCGGTGCGCGCGATCTGAAAGGCTTGATTATCGGCGCCATCGGCCCTGCGACAGCAGAGGAGTTCGTAAAAAGCGGGGTGAAAGTTGACCTGACGCCGCGCGCCTACGTGGCTGAGGGTCTGCTTGAAGCCCTCGGCGATCGCGGCCTGCAAGGCAAAGCGTTCCTGATCCCGCACGCCAAAGTTGCTCGCGACGTCGTGCCGCGCGTCCTAATGGAAAAGGGCGGGCGCGTGGAAGTCGTCGAAGCTTATGAAACCGTCGTTCCTCAACTCCCCGGTGGGGAATTGCAGCGCCTCCTTACCCCGCCCCCGGATGTCATTACCTTCACCAGCTCATCAACCGCCAGCAATTTCGCCAAGCTGGCGGGCGAAAACGAAGTCGCCGAATTGTTGCGCGCAGTCGCCATCGCCTCAATTGGCCCAATCACCTCGCAAACGATCAGGAAGCTGGGACTCACTGTGACGATTGAAGCAAAGGAGTCCACCATGCCGGGGCTGGTCCGGGCCATCGAGGACCATTTCCGGGCCCAGACGCCGGGGGAATGATGACAGAATTGGCCGATGTGGTGATTGTGGGTGGAGGGATCGTCGGGTCGAGCATTGCCTATCACCTTACGGACGGGGGTTGCAGCAACGTGCTGGTGCTGGAGCGCGAGGCGCACCAAGGGCTCGGCTCGACAGGCAAGAGCATGGGCGGCGTGCGGGCGCAGTTCGCCACCAAGGTCAATATCCAAATGTCGCTTTACTCGATTCCCTTCCTTGCCAGGTTCGAAGAACTGACTGGACACCCGTCGGGTTACAGGCCGCAGGGCTACTTGTTTGTGGCAAGCAGCGAGAGGCACCTCGAGTACCTGCGGGCAAACCAGGCGCGGCAGGTGGAGTTAGGTTTCGAGCAGGCTGAGTTGCTCAAGCCGGAGGACGTGTTGCGTATCGTGCCGCAACTGCGGGCAGACGACGTGGTGGGCGGGAGTTTTTGCTCGACGGACGGCTTCGTGGACCCCTACAGCGTGATGAACGGATTCGCGGCGCGGGCTGTGGAGCGCGGGGCGAGAATCGAAAAAGGCGTGGAGGTCACCGCCATCCTGTGGGATGACAGCGAAGTGGTTGGCGTTGAAACCACGCGCGGGCGCGTGCAGACGCGGACGGTGGTGAACGCCGCCGGGCCCTGGGCTGCGCAGGTGGCGCGCATGGCGTGCGTGCAGTTACCCGTCGAACCCCTGCGCCGCATGCTCGTGCCCACGGAACCTTTCCCGCAGATCGCACACCAGGCGCCCATGACCATCGATATGGCGACGGGTTTCCACTTCCGCCCGGAGGGACTGGGCCTGCTGCTGGCGTGGAATGATCCGAAGGAGAAGCCGGGATTCAAAACTACTTTCGATTCGGCGTTCGTGGAGAAGATCCTGATGTGTGCGGTGAAGCGAGTGCCGTGCTTCGAGGACCTCCAGGTGAATCCCGCGCGCGGCTGGGCTGGCCTCTACGAGATGACGCCCGATCACCACGCGATCCTCGGGCCGGTTCCCCAGGTGCCCGGCCTTTTCCTCGCCAATGGCTTCAGCGGCCACGGCGTCATGCACTCGCCGGCGACCGGAAAGATCCTGGCGGACCTGATTCTGAACGGAACGTCGAGCCTCGTGGATACGCGCGCTCTTAGTGTCGAGCGTTTTGCCGAAGGGCGGTTGATCGAGGAATCGGTGGTGCTTTAGGCTCCAGTGACAAATGTCGAGCAGGAGCCACCCCCTAAAGGTTGAGCAACTCGCGGAGCTTACGGGTTTGGGCTCGGGAGACAGGGATTTCCGTCTGCTTGCGATCCTGCATCTTGAGTTGATAGGAACTCTTGAACCAGGGGACGACTTCCTTGATGTGGTTCACGTTAACCAGGTAGGAGCGGTGGACTCGCCAGAAAACCTTGGGATCGAGGTTGCCCTGCAGTTCTTCCACCGTGCGGAAGTTGGATTGGCCTTCGAGATCACGCGTAACAATGCTGATGACCCCGTCCTCGATGCTGGCGAAGATGATTTCCTCGGAATCGACCAAGAACAAACGTCCCTGGCTTCTCACGAGCAGCTTGTTCTTCTGTGCCGCAGGGCGCTCTTCCATCATTTGCACCAGGCGGTCGAGCTTGTCATGGGTTGACGCCGCTGTTTCGCTCATATGGCGCAGCTTGGCGACGGCCTTCTCCAGTCGCGGCTTGGCGATGGGCTTCAACAAATAGTCCAGGGCGTTCACCTCGAAGGCCTGCACGGCGTAGTTATCATAGGCTGTGGCGAAGACAAAGTAAGGAAGACGGACCTTCTTTTCAAGCAGCTTCTTGATGACCCCGAAACCATCCAGGCCGGGCATCTGGACGTCAAGAAAAGTAACCTGGGGATTCAACTCGCGGATCAGGTTCACGGCTTCCACGCCGTTCTTCCCTTGCCCAACGACTTCCACCTCCGGAAACCCCTTCAGGAGAAACGCCAATTCGTCGCGCGCGGGCTGTTCATCATCCACAATCAAAGCCGTAATCTTCATAAAACACAATTTACCCCTGCAAGCACCATGACTACAAGCGCCGCGGTGGCGCTCCGCCCTATGAATGCGCCCATTATACCCAACCTTTTGCCCGTTGGGGCCCAGAAAAACAAGGGGGGAGGGCAGACGTGGCTCGAATCAGCAAATGCCGCCCTTGAATCTGGCGCAACCTCAACGGAGGTGTCCCCAGACTGCGAACATAGGAACGGTCCCTACTCGACTCACACAGGAACTTGCCTTTTTGAAGATTCGCAGTATAGCGACAACGCGCGCGCTTTGTGCTAGCATTGCCGCTGTCGACAAGTCCTACGTTCGCTGCGGCAATCGCCCGCACAGGCGATAAGCCGCAACAGATTTCGATAGAGACCCGGTGAGGTGCGAGTATGAAATGCTGGGCTGTTTTCGCGCTCGTTCTGGGAAGTGCCTTCGTACTGTCTCTCGGCTCGTTGCAACTCTCTGCCCAAGTTTGCAGTGACGATGAAGGAATGGTTAACTATTACAGGAAGAATGTGACGGACTTGGTGGAGACCGTAAAGAAGGAGAGTCTTCAGGATTTCGAAAAGGCTTTTCACCAAAAGGTCATGGTGACCCACCTTTCGCTCTTCGCCGGCACGGTGGACAGGTTGCTCGATTGTCTGCAAAAACGCGCCAGCGACCCTACCGCCCTGAAAGAGGATGTAGATGCTGCGAAAGGCAAAATCGACGCTTACAACAAGCTCAAGGACAAGATAAAGCAGGACCGCGACGCGCTTAAGGCTGCGCAAACTGAAAAGGACGCCAAAGCCCTTATCGAGAAATTCGCTTTCACTGGTTGAGGGGGCTAATTCGAGCCTCGGGTTCGTGCTCTTCGCGGACCGCCCTTGCGAACTGGCCAGGGGGTTACATCTGCGATCTCTGCACGGCCCTCTCACCCTGTCCGAGCAAACCAAAGACGGAGGGTACTTTTCGTGCCTAAGCTTCATGTCCTCAAAAGCACAGAAATCTACAGAGGCAGGCTTATCCGATTGAGAGTTGACCGCATCATCGAGCCGGGCGGTGTCAGGGCGGAGCGGGAGGTAGTTCACCACGCGGGCTCGGTCGTGATTCTGGCCCATTCGAATGATGGCCGCATTGTACTGGTGAGGCAGTACCGTTATGCCGTGAAACAGTTTCTCTGGGAATTGATCGCCGGGGGTCTCGAGCCTGGAGAAAGACCCCTCGCCGCCGCGCGGCGCGAGCTCTTGGAAGAAACCGGCTATCGCGCTAAGAAATTCCGGCTCTTATTCGACTTCTTCCCCAGCCCAGGCATCCTCACGGAGAAGATGTTCCTGGTCGAAGCGACTGAACTTACACGGTCAAAAGCTCAACCCGACCCCGACGAGCGGATCGAGGTTGGGCATTTCACCCCGGTGCAGGTTATGAGGATGATTAAGTCCAGGCGCATTCGCGACGCCAAGACTCTGGTGGGACTTTTCTGGTTACTTCTTACCAAATCAACTCACGACTAATTCGTAATACTTCGCAAGGACTTGGGCGGTAACATTTTTCTTGACAAGCCTACCCTGCAAAATATATCACTAAGCGGTAAGGAGTCAGATAAAGTGTCTCGTCGGGTAGGTGTGCGTAGAGGGTAGCCGAGGTCCTGTGGGATTCTCGGCTTTTTCTGTTCCTGGACGCGCCGACGAGGTGGTAACCGCAAAGACCAGTTAAGGAGGACGCAAGTGGCAAGACTTCAAGGTAAGGTAAAGTGGTTTAACAACAGCAAGGGATATGGCTTCATCGGCCAGGAGGGCGGAGCTGATGTTTTTGTTCATTACTCGGCCATCCAAGGTGAAGGCTTCAAGACCTTGCAAGAAGGCGACACAGTTGAGTTCGAGATCATTCAGGGGCAAAAGGGACCTCAGGCCGACAAGGTCACAAAGGTCGGGTAATCAGCAGCATCCGTTTGTGCAATTCCTGGCCCAACCCCAGTGGTTGGGCCTTTTTATTTCCCCCGTCCCATGGCTGCCAGCCGTCAGCTTTCAGCTCTCAGCAAGCACCCCACTGGCTTTTCCTTAACTGACCGCTGACGGCTGAAAGCTGAGAGCCTCATTCCTTTCGCCTGCCAACAAGAGCTTGATTTCTGAGCGGCGGAGGGGGAGAATAGCAACTAACTCAACAGCCGGTTCGGGGAGAGGGTGAAGGATCTTGCCCGGGAAGCGCCTTTCTAATTCGGATGGGAAAGTGGATCTGGAAGCGCTTCTGCGCAGTCCTTTAATGAGGTGAAACTTCATGGAAAAGGCACTCACGGCATTCACGGTGATAGGTTTTCTCGCCATCACAGCATTGGCACAGGAAGGTGAGGCACCCGTGGCGCTGCCCCACCGGAGCGGCCTGGGGCCAGCTAGCACCGAATCCTCCATGCATTCGGATAGAGTCACCGTCCCCGCAGAAACCCAAGTCAGTATTCAGATGCTCTCCGGAATCCACACCCGGATCAACCACCCAAACGACCTCGTCACCGCCCGTCTGCTGCAACCCGTCCTGGTGGGGGGGCGCGTCGTGCTGCCTTCCGGCAGCATTCTCGATGGCCGCATCACCATGATCCGCAATTCCGGCCACGTTCACCGTCCCGCGGAGCTTGGACTCCGTTTTGACAAGATCGTTTTGCCCGACGGCCAAGCTGAGCCGATGGCAGGTGTTCTGGCGGTGATGGACAAGTCCAGCAAACTTGATCTGCACATCGACGCGGAAGGCCATTTGACCGGCGGGCGCGCACTTTCGTGGAAGACGCTTATAGGTGGAGTTGGACTGGGAAGCTTCGGTGCCATCAAAGCTGTGGCGTCCGGCGCTACAGCCGTTTCTATGGGTCTCTCCCTCGCGGGCGCCGCAGCAATCGGTTACGAGATCCTGTGGCCGAGAGGGCACGAAGTGAATCTGCCCCCCGAGACTCTTTGCCTGATTCGCCTGAACTACCCGCTCACGGTTCGTGTTTCCTGGTAACCTGGCAGCCCCTGGCGCAAGCTGAGCCGTCCCAGTTTTAGGGGCGCGGGGATCTTACTAAGTTCCAGGCCCGTAATCCAGGATGTTGAATAGCCTTCTGCATCAAATACTCAGCACTCCTGCCGCTGTGCGACCTGCCATCCTGGAAGGCCGGTGGGCGGGGGACGGCACCTGGCAGACTTGGCTGGCGACATACCCGGTCAGTGTGCTGGAAGGAGGTCTCGAGGCATTCCAAGAGCTTGCGCCCTGGATTACGAAGCACGCGCAAAAGTATCCCGCCGGGGCTGCGATCGGTTTCCTTTCCTATGAGCTGGGCCGTCACTTCGAGCCTGTCCCACTCGTGGTGGACAGTTCCCTGCCAGATGTCTCCTTCGCCTATTATCCATTCGTTCAAGCGCTGCCCTTCGAGGAAACCCGGGGGGAGGAAGAGCCCTCGGCTGGAAACACCAGATTCGCGGCTAACTTTGATCGTGTCTCTTACCGAAATGCGCTCGCGAAGATCAAGGCTTATATTGCCGCCGGAGACATTTATCAGGCAAATCTGACGCAACAATTCACGGTGAACCTCGGCGGAACCACCGCCGAGCGAATCTTCGAACGAGTGCGCCGTAGTCTCGCGCCGTTTCGTGCCTTCCTGAAGAGCCCGGCTCGAACGATCATCAGTAACTCGCCGGAGAGATTCTTTCGAGTTTCAGGCGACCGGATCCTCGCCAGCCCCGTCAAGGGCACGATTGCCCGCCAGGGAGATGAGGAGGACAAAGTGAAATCGAGGTTGCTCGCCAGCGTCAAAGACCGGTGCGAGAATGTGATGATTGTTGACCTTTTGCGTAACGACCTGGGCCGTATCTGCAACTATAATAGTATCCGGGTGCGGCTTTGGGAGACGGAACGTCTGCCCCACCTTTTGCACTTGGTTTCTCACGTCGAGGGAACGCTTCAACGCGGAGTCGGAATTTGCGAAATCCTGAGGGCGTTGTTTCCTTGCGGCTCGATCACTGGCGCACCCAAGATCCGGGCGATGCAAATCCTCGCGGAGACCGAACAGGCCGCGCGAGGCGTGTCCATGGGCGCGCTGGGCCTAATTCGCGGCCTTCCCGGGTCGGATTACTGTACAATGGATTTCAGCGTTGCGATTCGCACCATGTGCATTGCAGACGACCGGGCCGTGTTCAATGTGGGGGGAGGCATCGTGGCTGACTCGCAGGACGAGGGAGAATATGCGGAGCTGATGCTCAAGGCCCAGCCACTGCTCGAAGCTCTCGCCTGTTGCTGAAACTTCTACTTGAAGGACTTACTCAAATTCATGGACAGCTTGATCTTTCACAATGACCGCCTCATTCCCTTACAAGAAGCGCATCTCTCGCCGGGCCAAATGGGATTGCTGATGGGCTGGGGCGTGTTCACCACTTTACGAATATACGAAGGAAGGCCATTCGCCTTCGACCGCCATTGGGCCCGGATGTCGCATGACGCGGAACGGCTGGGGATGAACCTCACCCACGCGCAGGAGGCGGTTCGCCTGGCAGTCATCAATCTGGCAGAGGCCAATCATCGGCCTGAAGGCATGGCGCGGGTGTCGTTCGTGAAGAACCACGGAGGACTTTGGGGGCAGGCGGGCGACCGTCCCGAGACGGACCTGCTGATCTTCACGCGGGAACTGGTTCGGTGGCCGGCGATACAGCGCCTCAAGCTTCAACCGCACGCCATTTACTCTGCGACGCGGCTGGCGGGAGTCAAGATGTTATCCTGGGTTCAGAACGTGGCGCTGCTTGAACAGGCCCACGCAGAGGGATTTGACGACGTTTTGCTCCTCAACGAGAACGGCCACATTGCGGAATGCACGTCGGCAAATTTTTTCCTGGTTCGCGGAGGCAAGGTTCTGACCCCGCCACTTTCTACGGGCTGCCTGCCGGGTGTCACCCGAGATGTTCTGCGTGAGGTTGTGCCGCGGGCCGGTTTCGAGCTCGTCGAGGAAAATCTGACCACGGAGGACCTCTCCTCGGCGGCCGAAGTCTTCATCAGCTCCACCACCCGCGAAGTCGCCGCCGTAGCAAGCATCGACTCGCAGTGGCGCTACCACGCCCCGGGAAAGACAACCGCGACAATCGAACACTCCTTTAAGGATTATGTCAGATCGCATTTGAAATCCTGTTAGCCTGGGTTGTTCATCAAAGTGGCCACACCTGCAGAGAGAGCGGAACGGCTTCAAGAACCTTTAACACAGAGTCCCCAGAGCCACTTATCCATGAGATCATTCTGGGGCTGCAACACGGAGAACACGGAGGAGAAGAGTGGGGGGACGGCTCGCGGTCGCTCCGTGTTCTCCGTGAGTTCTTCTTTGTGCCCTCCGTGTTTAAATCTCTTTCCTCAATGACCGAGTGGGAGCGGTTGAACAAGATCACGGAATCCATCATCGGAGCAGCCAGCCAAGTTCATCGGGTGCTGGGTCCGGAGTTGCTGGAGTCCGCTTATGTGGCATGCCTGGCCTACGAACTCGGGAAGAGAGGACTTGTCGTCGAACAGCAAGAACCAGTTCCGCTCGTTTATGAAGAGGTTAAGCTCACTGCGTGAGCTGTGGCGCGTCTGTCCCACGCGGCTGCACACCGCAAAGGGGACAGATGGCTTGAACCTGCTCACATTCAGTGACAAGATTGAGCAGGATGCTGAGGACGGTAGGTCGTAGGCGGGTCGGTAGGTGGTAGGTAGTAGATGGCAGGTGGGGAAGAACATCCGTCCCCACCTACCACATGCCACCTACCACCTACCGATTCACTTTGGTTGCGAAATGAGCCAACCGCATACTGAACACGACGTGTTGAGTGAGATTCCCTCCCCTTCCGCGGGCCTTGGGCTGGGCCTGTGTGTCAGTCTGGCGATTTTCCTTATTTTCGCCGGTTACACTATTCACGAACTCCGCTGGCTGGAAGATTTTCAAATAAACGTGGTGCAGAAGAACCGCAAGGCTTCCCTGCAGCTCCTGCGGTTACAGGATGACACCTACGAGCTGGCTGTATCCCTCCGTGACATGACGCTGCCCGAAAGCCGGTACCCCATGTTTTATTGGAAGGGCGAGTTCACGCGGGTGCGGCAGGACATGGATGAAGCCCTGCGCCTGGAGGGGCAGTACTCTGCGAGCACTCCCGCCGGTGACGAAAAGCGCCGGCAGTTACGCGACGTGTTGGACGACTTCTGGCTCAGCGCCGATGAAGCTTTCCAATTGGCCGACCAGGGCCACGAGGCGACCGCACGATACATGATCCGGTCCCAGACCGAGAATAAGCGGGAGATCATCTCCGCCATCGTCTCCCGTTTGTTGGCGCTCAACGATCAGGCCCAAAGCGAGGCAGGCCAGCGAGTCAGCCTGGTATACGGCAAAGTTAAGAAAGACATTCTGGTGCTGATCGGCATCCTTTTTCTGGTGGCGCTTGGCACGGGGCTCTACACGCTTCAGGCCAATCGCAAGACGTTTGCTCGCTTGCACCACATCGCCGAAAAACTGCAAACGCAGTCCGAACAACTTCGCATGCTTTCCTGGAAATTGATTGACGTTCAGGAGAAGACCCTCCGGCAAGTGGCGCGCGACCTGCACGACGAATTCGGCCAGATCCTGACGGCCATCGGCGTCACCCTGGGCCGCGCCGGTCAAAAGGCACTGGACAAGGACCCCGTGTTCGTCCAGGATGTAAAGGCGGTCAAGAAAATCGTGGAAGACACCCTGCAGTCGGTTCGCTCGGAATCACAGATTTTCAGGCCGGCGATTCTGGATGATTTCGGACTAGCTCAAACTCTGGAATGGTTTGTCGGACAGTTCTCGCGGCAGACCGGCATTCAGGTGCACTATAAGGGTAAGTTCTCGGACGGCTTTTTCCCTTTCGAGGACGCCATTCACCTTTATCGAATTGTCCAGGAGGCTTTGAACAACGTAGCACGCCACTCCGGCGCCAAGGAAGCCTGGGTGACGGTCGAAGAGCAAGGGGGCAGTTTGAGCCTCGAAATCCGGGACAACGGTGCGGGCTTCGTTGTAGGCCTCGACAACAATCGCGTGGCTGGTCAGGGAATAGGATTGATGGGCATGCGGGAGCGAGCCGAGCACTTGAAGGGGTCCTTTTCCCTCCGCTCGTCGCCACAGGGGGGAACGGTGGTTAGCGTCCACATTCCCCTCCATCGACCGTCCCTGAACCACACTGTCCAAGAGGTGAGTTGAACTGTGACATCCCCCAGCAAGGAAAAGAAGATTCGGGTCCTGCTTGCAGAAGATCATATTCTGGTCCGCCAGGGATTCCGGCGCATCCTCGAGGATGACCCGGGCATTAGCGTGGTGGGAGAAGCGCGCACCGGCCTTGAGGCCATCGATCAGTGCAAAGAGCTCAAGCCGGATGTGGTGGTGATGGATCTCTCCATGCCGGACCTGGGAGGGCTTGAGGCGACGGCTGAAAT